>JAYGHB010000060.1:0-15043 GCA_034931985.1 Halotia wernerae UHCC 0503 | reverse complement strand
GTAGCATTTGTGCAGAAAACCGAGTTAAGGGGAGCGAGTAAACCTTAGAGCCATTTCGTGTAACACACGGTTCAAACTCTTCTAACTTCATTCATGTCTTTGACGCAATCGCACTTCCCAAACCCCGACCGAGCAAGAATAGAATACAGCACTGGCTACCAAAAGCTTTGATTAATCAGGCTTTCGAGTAAGTTCAAAAATTTGGTTGCTTAATTTTTGCTTACTTGCGTCAAAAACCATAAAGAAAGCCCTCATAAATTCTCCGAGGGCATTAGTTTATATCTATGTCATTTCTTAAGCGCGGAAACGTCTTTTACTCTGCCTGTGCTTGGCAATTTCTTTACGCTTGCGTTTTTCAATAGGCGTTTCAAAGTGACGATGCTTCCTCATGTCTTGAAAAATACCAGCTTTAGAAACTTCTCGCTTAAATCTGCGTAAGGCTGACTCAATGTGTTCATTGTCACCCACTACTATTTGGGTCATTATCTCTCCTGCTAAATTGACTTAATTAATGGCTCATAGTGGTAAGCCGTCGAGTTGACTAAAGCGCAAAAAAAGGCAGACTCTTTGTTTGACAACTTAGTAGCGGTTACGTCCACCGCCTCCACCGTATCCCCCCCGATTACCACCAGACGAACCTCTGTCTTCTCTGGGCTTGGCTTTGTTAACTTTGAGGGCGCGACCCATCCATTCAGCACCATCAAGGGCTTCAATGGCAGCTGTTTCTTCAGCATCTGTTCCCATCTCCACGAAAGCGAAGCCTCGCGGACGGCCTGTTTCCCTGTCAGTTGGTACTTGAACCCGTTTTACAGAACCATATTCAGCAAAAACTCCCTTAAGATCGTCTTCTGTAACTTCATAAGAGAGGTTGCCTACATAAATTGACATCAATTTTCTCCAAAATCAGAAATGTGTAGAGATTTAAATTTCGGAGAAAAGCCTGTGAATACTAAAAACAAACACTGTCACCGAATTAACTCTCACTTTTTAGGATGACATAGAAGCCAACTCTCTGCATCCAGTAAATGGTTAATAGATGGTTAACCAGTAATCACGCAGGCACGATCGCCTAACTATTCCATTTCTGCCACGGCTTGGGGAAAAGAATAAGATCCAACGGGCAGTGCTTTCTTTGTCTCCCATCGATACCCTATCATCTGCGTCATTGGCAAGGGTCAAGGCTAATAACTGCATATATTGCTGAAACTTAAAGACTTTCTAAGGCATTAGATAACTTTGACATGATTTTTCAACCATTGTGTAAATGCCTCACGCTCAAGCTTACCCGATGCTAGCGATAGTATAATTACCTCCTGCTCATCGAAAGAAGCATCAATTTCTAGACCATTCATGACCAGAAAAACTTCCATTGCTGCATGACCAATCCGTTTATTACCATCAATAAATGAATGATTCATAAAGAGCGAAAACCCGATTGCCGAAGCCTTATCAACAAGTGTCGGGTAAAGCTCCTCCCCGCCAAAAGTCATACGAGGTTGAGCGAGTGCAGATTCTAAAGCACCCAAGTCTCGTATACCCAATGCGCCACCAGACTGCTCGATAATCTGACGATGAAGTTCGACAACTTCAAAAAGTACTAAGTAGCGAATCATGCTAATCGTTGGTAAAGTTCAGCATTTTTTCGCAGTACATAACTAGCGGCTTGGTTAAACTCACTTTTTGGGTAATCTAACAAATCTTCTAGACTCGCAGATAACAATTCTTCAGTAGAGATACCCAACTTTTGCGCTAATGACTGCAATTTTTGCAGTTGGTGATCTGTAATATTAATTGTTATAGCAGCCATGTTTCCTCTTCCTAGCTAGTCTTTGTCTTACATTATCTTGCATTCACCCTTCATCAGCCATCAAAGCGTCTAACTCTTTCAACAAAGATTCTAGTTTCTTCTGCTTCTGGGGATTTTCCCAAACCTTTGACTTTTTCGCTTTCTTGTATGTAGCTTCTAAACGACTTTGCAGTGGTGGAGGTGTGGCAGATGGTTGTTTAGCTTTGACCTGCTGTTGAATTTCTGACAGGGACAAAGACAGCGTTAGGGCAGCTTCTAGAAGTTCAGTCCTTTCTTCTTTCGATGTCAGCTTGGCAATTTCCTTGCCCTTGGTGTACTCAATTTGTCCAGCACGTAAGGCTGATAAAATATCCGGTGGCAGTTTCAACAGTGGTAGTCGGGTGCGGACAAATGATTGCCAGCTAATCTTTCCCAAATCAGCGAATACTTTTTCTACTATTTCTGCCTCAGAATTACCCGAAACGTTTCGGGTAATTTTTCCTTTGGCTTCATTCTCCATTCTGTAGAGTACAGAAGACACTTCATCTGTCTCGCATCCCAATCGCAGCGCTAACAATTGCAAGGTTCCTTCAGTTTCTTCTATGGGGTTTAAGTCCTCCCGTTGTAGATTCTCTGTGAGCGCATACTGTACCGCTTGCTCATCCGACATCTCCCGCGCCGTTATCGGCACTTCTGTTAAAGCTGCTTCTTGTGCTGCCCTATATCTGCGCTCTCCTGCCACTAACTCATACTTATCACCCACTGGTCTGACCAATAGAGGTTGGAGGATGCCTTCACGTTTTACCGACTCCACCAAAGATTGCATAGCCTTGGTGTCAAAATAACGCCGAGGTTGAGTAGAAGGGAGAATAATCTTGTCCAACGACACCTTAGTAGGAACTAAATTTTCATCATCCTCTTTGAATAGGGCGACGTTCTTGAGTTTGGTTCTATCAGCAGGTGGTTGGCTGGCTCGTCTGGGACTCATCTACAAAACCTCCATAGCTTCGGCTATTTCATCAAAGATGCGGAGAATAGCAGGATTTTTATTGGGACATAAGGCCAAAGGTTTACCATACTCAGCTGCTTCTGCCACTGCTGTAGCGCGAGGTAGCGGGGGAAATATCGTTGCCAAACTCGACAGCTGATCACGAATTGATTCCAGGGTTCTTTGGTCTAAGGAATTACTAGCAGAATACATTGTGGGGAAAAAACCCGCTATCTTGAGGGAGCGGTTTAGCTTGCGCTGCACTCTTGCCACTGTTTTCAATAGCGAGTCTGTTCCCTTCAATGCCTTGAACTGGCACTGAATGGGAACCAGCACATGAGTAGAGGCAACCAGACTAATTTGACTGAGAATGCCCAAGCTCGGCGGACAGTCAATCAAAATAAAATCGTAGCTATTTAATAAAGGAGCCAGTATCTCTTGAAGTCGAAATTCTCTCAGTTCAGCAAATATAAGTTCTTGTTCTGCATTAGCTAGCAAAATGTTGGCAGGAGCCAAGTCCATGCCGTCCAAGTCCCGATGTATGGTTATGGGTTCCTCTTCTGAGGATACCAAGGCATCGTAAATAGTTTTTTCTAGATCAGCTGGTTCCAACCCCATGAAGGTCGTGAGGGAACCTTGGGGGTCTATGTCTATCAACAATACCCGATGGTGGCGTATTGAAAGGTGATAGCCAAGATTTTGGGCTGTCGTCGATTTGGCGACACCACCCGCTTGATTGAAGAGTGAGATTATCTTGGTCAATTTCACCGCCAGCACATGACACTGGACAAAATATACCCCATTGTGCCAAATCATGGGCAGTTGTACACAGTCCTTATACAAATTACAGCTACCTACAATAATTCTCCTGCCGCATCAACTTCATCGCGGTCAATATCCAAATAAAAAGTTAAATTGGCGATGCTGGTATGTCCAGATCGCTTTTGCAAAGTCGGTAACGGCACACCCGCCTTATACATTTTTGTCAGCCCAGTCCTTCGGAACGAGTGAGAACTGATACCCTTGAACCCTACATAGTCACAGGCTTTGCGTAATGCCAAGTCCGCTGACTGCCGGGTACGATGCCCCTCCTTCCGACCAGGAAATAAATACCCAGTTTTGGGTAAGCCACACTCAATTATTAATTCCGCTAATTTTGCAGATATCTTCACTTCCCTGGTTTTTTTGGTCTTGGTCGTGCTGGCGCGGAAGATAATCCTCTCACCCACAATATCTTCCTTGGTGAGCTGAAGTGCCTCACTTATGCGGCATGATGTGTAATAGCAAATTCCAAAGAGCAATTTATCAGATCGTGAAAAAACGCTCATCAATTCTTCCAGTTGTTCGTCGGTCAGCACAGAAGCTTGACCGTTGCGGCGAATTTTCATACCTACTGTAACTTGCTCTTTTGTTATTTTAGCAATAACCAATTCACCACCTGTAACCACTTTCCAGTTTGAGCAATCGAGACTTAAGCAAAACTTATCAATACACTACAC
Organism: Halotia wernerae UHCC 0503; assembly: GCA_034931985.1. Classification (GTDB taxonomy): domain Bacteria; phylum Cyanobacteriota; class Cyanobacteriia; order Cyanobacteriales; family Nostocaceae; genus Halotia; species Halotia wernerae. The sequence continues at coordinate 10,770 of JAYGHB010000060.1, read as the reverse complement.
GGCAGAATCAGGCTTTTCAGGTTTAATCATAAGGCTAGCTTATATACAGTAATATTAGGGGAACTTCATTAAAGTTGGATTCTGCTTTACTTGGCTTGTGACATCAGAATTGATAGAAATTTAACTCTAGTTAGCGCGTATCATAAACTTCGCTGGAGAAATATTATAATCTTGGTATGCGAATCATTGCCCGCACCACTTTACGGCAATTTTGGGAAACACATCCTTCTTCCGAGCAGCCACTTAAAGCTTGGTATGAGGAAGCGTCTCGTGCAGAATGGAATAGTCCGACAGATATCAAAAGTACTTATCGTAATGCCAGTATTATTGCTAATAATCGTGTCGTTTTTAATATCAAAGGGAATGATTACCGCTTAATTGTTCACGTTCGTTATGACATTAAAATTATTTTTATCCGCTTTGTAGGAACGCACTCTGAATACGATAACGTAGACGCGACAACAATTTGAGGTAACGTATATGCTCAAACTCCATCCCATCCGAACCGAAGCTGATTATCGTGCTGCACTTGATGAAATTGAAAGATTATTTGATGCAGAACCTAATACACCAGAGTGCGATCTCTTAGAAGTTTTAACGACGCTGGTAGAAGCATACGAACAACAGCATCACCCTATTGTTGCACCAGAGCCGATTGATGCTATTTTATATTATCTCGAATCCCGTGGTTTGTCCGTTAATGATTTGGAACCTATTATTGGGAGTCTGGGACAGGTTACAGACATTTTAAATCGCCAGCAACCACTAACACTAGAGATGATTCGGCGTTTGCATTCCTCATTGGGGATTCCGGCGGAGGTGTTGATTCAACCATACTCTTTAATGAAAAATTCAGCTTAATAAAAGTGTGGGCTTGCCAGAATCATGGCGAAATGCAATCCTAATGCTTGAGAGACTTGAACTTTTTAATATCTGTCTCTTCTGAAAATAGAAATTTGAAAAATGATTTGCCCTGAAAACGGCAAGTTTGCTGAATACTAAGTAGCACTAAATAATTACGAGTAGATGACTCGTGAAAAGATGATGATATATCTCGTTGTATTGCCAGATGCCTAATAGCTCTTTCAGCTACATTATTGTGCCAGAGAATTTCATCTTCTTCTAGAAATGTAAATAGGCTATCTCGATATCTTTTAAATCGTTTTTGATATTTGATAACTAAATCAGACCTATACCATTTATCAGTGATAAATGTTTGATAAAATTTATCAACTTCTTTTTGGAATTTTTCTAAAATTCTTTTCTTTAAGCCATATTTTTGAATAGCTTCCATAATGGGAATGATTAGGTTTCTTACTTCTAAGACAAACATTTCATATTCAGTATCAAATGGTGTTTCTCGAAGGTCATCATTAAGATCCCGGATGAGATGAACCCAACACTTTTGTTGTGTGCATTGCACTGAATCATAGCCAGCGTAGAAATCTGAAATAAGGATACCTGTATACCCAAATAGTAACTCATGTACAATTGTTGCTTCCCTGGTCTCACTGAGTTTGAATACTACATATTCTTCATTTGTAAAAACCCATGCATACCAGTTAAAACCCTTGATATTAATTGTTGTTTCGTCCACATGAATGCTAGGACTTTTTAATAGAGACTGAATTATAGATTTTTCCGTTTCAGAATAATACTGTGCAAAATCCTTAATAAAGGTTACGATTGAGCCTGCAAGTATTTTTTCACCAAACTGCTCTTGCATCATTTCGCTAATGCTTTCATATGGTAAGCGCATAGCTACTCGATGGTAAATTAGCCATGCTTTAAACCCATGTCCGTAAAGCTGCGAATGTCCATATCTAGCAATAACTGGTGGATTATAAAACTTGCAACATTTTGGGCAATAACCTTTATTACCTAAATATTTTATAATTGTTTTTCTCACACCATTTTTTGTTACAACTAAGTTAATGATGAGTCTTGTAACCAGTTTGGTTGTGATTCTTAGGGAAATATTGTTGCAAATTGGACAGTTATCTGCCGCAGGGACTGGGATTATTTTGGTAGCTCTAGGATTAATTCTTCTTTGACCTTCATACCCCTTTTTAACCCCGCGTTTTTTCTTTACCTCTTCATCGCTACTCTGATTTGTATCCTGTCTAAAGTTTATTTTCTTTTTATCATAGTCCATGTGAGCAAAATTCAACATGGTTTCAAATTGACTAGAAATTTCAGTAGATATTTGAGTTTTTTGTTTTTGATGTTCCTCAGCAAACTCTACTTCAGATAAAGTGCCAGCCGACATTTTTATTCTAGAAAGTTCATCTACTAGCAACTTTAAAGCATAACAATCCTCAGCATTGTACGTGAGTAAGCAATCTTTGTATTGAGCATCACCCGTTTCTCGCCAATAATGCTGCCATACGAGGCTCTGAATACCAGATGCAACAGGCGATGTCCATGTTGCTCCAATAAATGAACCAATATCCTTCAAGCTGTTTGAGTAAACTGGAAAATAGATATTACCATGAATGTAACCGTTAACATTAACTAACCGTTGAATGAGAGTTTCACTACTGGTTTCATATCGTTTTGCTAGTTTGGATATGGCACGAGATTCATAACTACCATAATGATAAATTGGAGCATTAGAGTATTGGTTAATAACTGCCAACATCTGTTGCCATATCTGCCTTTCATCCTCAGCAGCGTTAGCCCAAAAAGAGTAGAGCTTTATTGTACCTGAGTGACAAACTAATAGACCAATTAAGTAATATAAATCTTGGTCAGGAACACCCTCCATATCCAAAAATAATTCTGTAGTTTGCCGACATAATTCTGGTAGGTACTGGAGATATATTTTTCCTGTTCTAATCGCTAAGGCTTGTAACTCTAGCTTATGAATGTTATCAAATTTATTGCGTTTTGTCTTTTTGCGTTTGTGTGGTTTAAATAGGTAAGAAAGTTGTTTGACAGTAAAAATTCCCTTTTTTTCATACCGTCGAATGACTTTGGGTGTAACGCCGTTAAGCAAGCTGAGATGATTTTCTTCTACCGCTTTAGCTCGACATTGTATCTTAAACTGGCATACTGGGCAATGTTTGTTCAAAATTATAGGTGGCGGTTCTGACGATAAGCCTGTAACCCATCTTTGCAATGGCTCAAGTATAGGTATGAGATTTTTCTCAGTATTCTTTAGCTTAATGCAGTGAGACTTACCATCTACACTGATGATGTGACCTATTTTTGGTAAGCATCCCTGAATTTGTGCAAGCACATATCCAATGAAAAATAACTCTAACTTAGCCGTTTTGTGAATCTGGTATGTTCCTATAAAAATATTTGGCTCATAACTGAATTGACCCAAGATTGATTCATCATTGACCTTTTTTAGCAGGCTACAGTTGGCAATTAATTTGCCAATACTTAATTGAGCAGTTATCAAATAATCTATGCCGTGTTTAAGGTTGTTTTGCTGATAGATTTGTACATTTTGGTTATTTTTTTTCAAAACATCAATATATTTAGTTTTAACATGGGACTTCTGCTGCTCAAGAATTTGCTCATACTCATGTAATTTTCCTGAAGGCTCCCCACACATTAATAGAAATGCCTTGTAGGGACACTCAGCATAGGCTACCAGAATTTGAGAAGTGATAACTTTAGTCATAACTTTATTCAATGTGAGGTCAATTGCATCCAAGACTCTTGTTTTCAACTATATATTTGTTATATTTGTCGAAATTATAATTTTCAAGTATCAGGTTGCTGTAATTTGGGGTAGATGTGAAGCGCTTGCCAATGCTGCCTAACAGGAGTACACAGCATTGGGACTCAAAACGTTTATAGTCAAGCACTTTGAACTTTGACAGCACAAGCGTTTCTTACTTTTTATCTAATCGTTATCTTTGATATCAACTGCGAACCGACATTGCTTAAACCCCATCATCTCGTGATGCCCCGACGAACTGGGGACACTGCGTTTAGATCGGGTGGTGTGGGGAACGGGCAAAAATTTACTCGTGGAGTGGCCAAGACTCAGCAGCCCGCCCCCCACACTCCGCTGTCGCCACCCGCTCTCCCCCAGTTCTCGACTCTGGCCTGACTGACAAAAAAATAAACCCCACGGGTAAAGTGAGGTTCAGATCAGCTACGGAGCAAATTGGTATAAACTGCGTGAAATATTTCTCTAAGCAGCGCTAATAAATTTTTGCAAGCTATCAGGATAAAACCAGTCAGGAACTGTAACGCGCTTGGATTCAATCAGATTCCCGTCGTCATCATAAAGACCACTAATTTCAGCATGGTTTAGAGGTGCGCGACCATTCTTTGACTTGCGCTTGATTTGGATAGTTTCGGTTTGTCTTAAGTCATTAAACCCCTCAGCATTGCCAGAAGCAGCGTTAGTAAAAGCATGAGCAATGCAAACTAGATATTCGGCTGCTTTGCGAACATCAGTCAGTGAATGTCTGACAAATCTTTTGACTGATTCTTTACAATCATCCTGCATAGAAAGTTGTGTCAATTCATCCCATAGTGTTTGAATAGGAAAGTCATTTTCTGTGCGGTCGCTCCAACGTTGCACAGCTTCATCCATTGCCTCACCAATAGCTAAATAATCATTGCGTTCGCCGATTAACTCCGGCTCCAAAGGTATTAATAACTTCCAAGCTTTAGCTCTGTTCTTATGTCCATGAGCATCAACAATTGATGTAATCTTCCAATCAAAGATAATTTTTCTACACATCACAATTGATGCTGCAAAACTGCTTTTACCACTACCTTGACCCCCTAACACCCAAACTGGTTTTGTGGACTCAATGACATCCCATAACCAACCACCCTCATGATTTTTCAATAGTTGAATTAATTCTTGAGCGCTAGTACCTTGTGAAGCCTGAGATTTTTCACTACTGGGATTGATGTTTTCACCATCCGCTTTGCGCTTATCTCTCAGGTTCAGAGCAATGGATTTATCAGCAACAGAATCAGCAACCGCGAACTGTTTAACCGCGTTGCTAAACTGTAAATCCTCAAGTTCAGACTGACGCTGATATTGTTGCTGCAATTCTTCTAAGGAAATGTAGCGTTCTTGAACCAACTGATTATCAGCGCGTCTATCAATGTCCTTCTTATGCTTGTCCTTAATACGCTCCGATTCATGGGACTGCAAATCGCGCTCAGTCCTAGTAACTAAGCCTTGACGCTTAATGGATGTCTTAAAATCTTCCAGGCGTTGAAAACTTGACTCGTTGTCAATCTCATCTTTGGCAGCCCAGCAGTAATAACCCATCCAAATAAAAGCGGGGGCGACTAATAACCACAAACTCGGATTCTCTGATGTCACCAACTCTGACGTAATGAAAGCGCCTTCAGGCATGGACACAACATCATTAAACTGTCGTGACTTCCATACTTCTGTGAGCAATCTGTACTTGAAACGGCAGTATTTTTGATTAAGTGCCGATTGTGATTGTGCCGGGTCATGATAATACTCCATTGGGCGATTGTTGGCTGTTACAGGACAGAATCGTACTTCAGTAAACTGATAAGGGCGCGGTGTCTGTCCGTAGTAATAAGCGCTTGCTAGCCCTAGAATTAAAGCTGTACCAGCACCAAACTTTAATAGTGTTTGAACTTTCATGACTAGAAATAGGGTGTGGGGTGTAGGGGGTAGGGTGTAGTGTTAATAAATATTCAACATCCGAGGTGAAATAGAGGTTACAAAGAAGGGTGTGAGGTGTAGGGGGTAGTAGTGTTTAAGAAAATTGAATTTAGTGCGTCAAAGAGTTCAACATCTTCTTAATTCCCTACACCCTACACCCCACCCCCTACACCCTTTTCATTTAGATTTGTGGATGCTGTAAACAACACCACCTGCCACTAATGCACCGACTACGAACACGATAGTTTTGTCATTCTCTGGCATTCGGTTAAAGTCTTCTACAGTCGCTTTGATGCTGTCATAAGTCTGATGTGAGCTTTGCAGTGTGTTATAAAAATCGCCGACAGCAGTCCACAGAATGAAACACCCAAATATTGTTTGAAATATAAATTTAATCGCCTTATCCATGTCCGTAAAAGTCCAGCCTTCAGTGGATTTGTTGACGGTGAACTCTAATAAATCACGATTAACTATTTGATTAATTCCCAAGACAATAGCGACCGCAGGCAATAGCCCCATAGAACCTGTAGCTATGACTAAATATTTAGCCAAACAATAGGAAGTAACACCCCACCCGCAAGATTCCATACCTTTCAAGACTGCGCGACTGCGATTTAGCTTTTCGATTTCTTTGGCTTTAAATCTTCTAATAGCTTCAAGTTCATCCTGGGTAAAGGCAGTGTCAGGAAATTCTTGATAGTCATGTGATTGTTCGGTGTCCTCGTCTTGCAGTGAGGTGTCAAGTTCATCTAACATTGTTCTCATCACTGATTTAACCGAAGAAGCAGGGGAGCAGTGTTTCGACTACGCTCAACAACCGGAGCGGAGGAGCAGGGGAGAAAGAAGAAGTTTTAGGCATACGGACAGAAGCAATGGAAATTCCCCTCTGCACCCTTGCACCCCTGCCCCTCTGCCTCTTCCTTGATTTCCCCTACCGAGCGCTAACTCGTAGGGGATGCAAGCTATGCTGGATTACTCGAAAATCGTAGAAACAGCAGTGCGGAAGGCTTGGACTAACTTGTTAGTTGTGAATGACTTACGAGGGACTAAATCAAGGTCTGAACTTTCGCCATAAGTTAATAGGTGTTTGGCTTTCTCCATCTCATAAGCTCTGTTAGCGTCTAGCTGTGCTTTTACAGGTCGCGCTAGCTGCGATTGAGAAGCTGCTAGATGGTCTACTTGGCTAATGTGATAATCGATGTAAGCCTTGAGCTTAACTAGGTCGATGCTTTCTCTGTAGCGCTGATTCTCTAGGGTGCGGTCTGTGGTGAGCTTTAATCCGATTTCTGAGCGTGAGTGACCGTACTTTAAATTTGCGATCGTCACATCAGCGCTGGCCTTATCAATGGCAATACCAGACGCGCCAGCAGATTTATAAATGTCTGCTAGTCCTTTGTTGTACTCCTCAGTACCCTTGATGAACGCAGAAAGGTTATCTGTGATGTAGGGCATGATGGTTAAGATGCGATCGCCCTCGTTACCCATTTCCCCTACTTTGGTCAGCGCCGCGTCATCACCATTGATGCAACCCATAATCAAGCTATCAGCAACGCCTAATTTCTCTGCCCTTGCTTTGAGCTTTTTGCCGTGCTTACCGACTAAATTCTTGATATGTTTCACGTTTTTGACTCCTGTATGTGCAACATTCCGTGATGAACCATTGAGCGAGGGGAGCAGAGAGCGCAATTAGTAACGGTATCCCCACAAGCCCAATTAACAAATGCTTGTAAGTGAGCTTGCTTGTTGGCTTAATCGATGATTCCGGCGAAAGATAACGCGAGGTCATTAAACTGGCTTTTGTAGTCCAAGGCGGTGGCCTCCATTGCTTGTTTAATCTGCGTCAGTTCACTGCCTGCCACATCGTCCATTTCAGCCAGTGTCCGCCTGATTTCGTCGGCTTTACGTCGGATTTTGGATACTTCTTGATTTTTAAACCTTTGTGCAAAGTGAACCAGTGCGTCAAAGATTGCTTCGTTTAACTCCTTTCTAGATGCGAAGGTGGAAGCAATGGACACTGTAATCTGTTTTACGTCAGTGGCTTTGAGTTCAATTCCCGCACCCTCTGCAATGTCTGCAACGAGGGCTTGTTTTTCCTGGTCAGTTAGCACAATCTGGTTTTCTGGTTCGGCAATTGCAAGCTGACTCTTATCTAGTTCAGGCTGTGTATCTTCTGCCCCTACTGGCAAAGTTTCTTCAACGGGTTCATCAGTTACAGATAATCGGTTGGTTGCTTTGGCTTTGAGATAGTCAACTGCTTGACTCAATTGGTCTTTGCTTGGATTGTCAAGGTCATCGCACTCGACAGCAAGTGCCGCTGTTGTGTAATCATCCTTGGTAAATCCTTGATAACCCTGTTTGTACAAGCGAGCGCGGACGTTATTAGTAAATTTGTCAGACATGATGATTATCCTTATTTGGCTAGTGTTAAAACGTCGATGGTTGCGGATTTCATTGGTTGCGATAGCGAAGCGCTGCCGCCTACGGCAGCGCGTCTGTTGATTGCCCATTTAGCAGCAACGAACGCAACAAGCGCTAAATCCTTGCTGTGGTAGACATTTTCTGCCCTGAAACAAAGTTCTGCACGTTCAAACCAGTAGTAAGGAGTGCTACGGGGTACGTCCTCAAGATTGATTTTTAGATGCTCTGCAAGAAGCTTTAAGAACTCTTCCCCGTGATAAAAAGTATCTGCTTCGTAGAAATGTTTAAATGCTTGCCAGCGTTCATTAAACCCCTCACCCCGACCTGTAAAACTGCCATAGCGCCGTTTAAATCCTGCGAATGTCTCAACTATCTTTTGAGCATCGCTACCCATGACGTTGAAATTAAAATGCTGTTTTAAAGTAGCCACCACTCGATACCAAGTGATATCAGCAATCTCTTTTCTTAACTCGCGCGAGTAGACTTGTTTGAGCTTTTGATACTTAGCGATATACTGTTTTGTTGCCACATTACCCCCTAACTCTTACGTAGGTGTGTATAAAATTGATGCGTATTCCGGATGAGTCCAAGGAACTTGATGTATGTAATTGGCTGAAAAGGGGTATTTGGTATGACCCGCTAGCTGAAACCTATCAATAACTCTGAAAAATAACTCTCTGACATTTCCTTTGGCTGTTTTACCGTCGCTTATAACCACGTAATAACAAGGCTTGTCAGAGTTGATGATATATTGACAAAATTCCTTTTACCCCCGTCAAAGCGCCCTTTTTGAGCTAGTTGACGCGCTTGTACCAAAGCCTTTGTATGCGACGTGCGGTAGTAAATATTACCAAGACTTAGAACAAACTCAACTGTATTGAGTTGTTAGTAATCTCTGCTGTGTGCTGTTTATATAGGCTCGGAATTTCGTAGCACCGCCTCAGCACTTTGTCACGATTGAGCTTTAAGTCAGCAGTTTTAGACTGACGCGGTAAAGGACGGAAATAATATTGTGTGTGCTTGATACTGTCGCTACTAGTTAAATATCTGTACAGTGTTCCATCAATCCAGTAAGTATTGCTCATTGTCAACAGCGTGACACATCCTACAAGCTGTTTATCAATCATCTTTGTTGTCTCCAGCAAGACACGCAGCCGTCAAACTTGCACCCAGGAAGACTGCGATAGACGCAATGGCGCTTCCTTCAACAACAAGAGCATTGTTTGCCCAAGTTGGTTGATATTCCTCATTTCTGCTTCGCTCAATGCGGTCAACGCCGTGACAAAAGATACTACCAACAACCATAAAGCTAGTTGTTAGTAAGCTCATAATTGCTACTTCTGACGCTGCATCTAGTATGAGTGAACGAATCTTTTCACGCCAAGGAATTACACGGCGAATGTGCATTATTGGCTTTTGTTCTAGATATGAATGCCACTCAGATTTAGTAAAATTCGTGGGCTTGTAATCAGATGGTTCGTGTTCGTCAAGTAGTTCGCCTACTGCTTGGATTGCGTCGCCCAAGGTCAAATCTGGATAGTAATCCAGTTGTCTAAATTCCTCGGAGTCTAGGATTTCTCTGAGCCAGCGATCTATTGCTTCTAACTTTCTCTTTTGATTAGGATTAAGCATTACTTTCTCAAGAGGTAATTCGTTGATTGCTTCTAGATTGCGTAAATTGATATGCATGAGTCCTCTGTTGTGATAAAGACACGCACAATTACCGCGACCGCAGATATAAAGCGGACGCAATACAGATATTGCTGTGAATAGTTGAATGCTGCCAAAACAGCGCTCGTAACCCTTGCAACCCTAAAAAGGAAATCGCCTTAGCGTTTTGCACTTGGGTATTACTTGCGTCTGTCCTGAGTTATTTGACGTATTGATAACTTTGACATTAATATACTAGCAACTACTTGTTATATTATCAAGTAGTTAGTGAAAATTAAGGAGGTGGTGCGAACGCACAGAGTAATAGGATAATTGGTTGCTGATATAGCAAGTAATTATTAGTAATGCCAGTGCGTAACACAGTAAAAGCTTTTATTGATGCGAGGGGTATAACTCCTTATCAATTTGGGAAAGAAACAGGAATTGCTCAGGGAACTGCCTACGCCCTCTATAACAACCCAGAGCAGCGACCAAGCCCTAGTGTTTTGGATAAAATTTGTGATTTTTACCAGGTGCAGCCAAGTGTATTTCTGGAATGGGTTAACCCAAGAAAGGAGAAAGACAAATGACCAACGCTGACCAACCCAGTAGACTAGACCGGATTGAGCGAGTACTTGAACGGGTGGCAGTTAACCAAGAGTCGCTACAACAAACTGTCCAGCAAAACACCTTGGCGATAGCAGCGCTAAGAGAGGATTTGCAAGCCAGTTTTAGCCATCTTGTAGGTATAGTTGGAGATTTCGCAGAGGAAGCGCACAATGACCGCGAACAAGCCGAACGTGATCGCTCAGTGTTCCAAGCTGAAATCCGCCGCATTTGGGAATATTTACTCAGGCAAGGAGGTAACGGCAACGCTCCACCAAGTAATTAAAATTGATGTTTTTGTCCATAGCTCAAAGACAAAACCCGCTCGACCGGGAAGTTAAGCGGGTTTTGTTATTTGACTATTCATAACGCGGGTAACTCCGAAGTGAAAATGTCCTGCAAGACTTTTCGGAACCGCGATCGCAGTTCTTATGATAACTAGTTCTACGATCGCATTGCAACATTAG
>JAYGHB010000059.1:0-15386 GCA_034931985.1 Halotia wernerae UHCC 0503 | reverse complement strand
TAATGGTTAAAGCATCATCATCTCACCCTCGTAAATTGGCGAAGGTATTGAAGTAACAAAAATTGTATTAGATTAAAAACTCTCTTTGCATCAAATGTAAGCTAGTCGTTAAAGACTTTATAAAATATACAACATAACTGCAATGGTTAAAATTTTGGTTCAAGGTTGTATCTTTTTGAAATTTATTTATTTTTACTCTCTCTCTAAATTAAGAAGAAATTATCAGGTAGGGCAGTTTTAATTTGATAGTGATATAGTGATAGATTTATAAATTGTGGTTAACAAAAGTTAAAAATATTAGTAATTAGATACTTAATGTTCAATGTTCAGTGAACAGTTAATTTTAATTTCAAAAAATAGAGCAAAAAAATACAAACTTTCTACGAAAAATTAACCTTTGCATCTATGTTTTATGCCTCTTAGTCTTAGATCGTAGATCAAAAAACCATGCTTCTTCAAGTTCTGGATGAAACCCAGTCAGTAGAGATATATGTATTAAATCATGTAAACCTTAATAAATCTCTTCCATAGAAAAGTTAGCTTATAACCAACGATAGATAGTGAAGTTGATACATTTGATGTAATAGTGCGAATTTGCTATCAAAAAAAGGAATTTTGCTGAATTTTAATAGTCTAAAATCAAAATTTTTCCTTCTTTGGGCAGAAGTATTTTAATTTTTCTACCTATATTATTAAGACTAGCAATTTGTCGTAAGAGATATCAACAAGAATGTTGCCTACAGATAACTGAGTGAATGATGCAATTAAAAGTTACCTACCACTGATAAAACTTTCCTTCTTATGCCATGAATTAACGCATATTTCACAGTTTAATTTTTCAGAAGTTTAGCGAAGTATTACTAGGAGATTGTTTAATGTTGAATAAATATCGTCATAACCCTGTTAGGGGTTTAAAAAATATTCGTGCCAGTGCGGTTAGCCTAGCAATGATGGCTATACTTCTTCCTGCTTGTACTAATGATCTAGAAACAAGAAACACTGAAGAAACTCAAGGTAACGTTACTACAGAAGAAGTCGCTGACAACACCAATAAACTTTTAGGTCAGACTGTCACTATTAGAAGTCAACCTGTACGCAAAATTAGTCCGACTACATTCACTGTTAGTGATAATCAATTTTTCGGTGGTGAAACTATCTTGGTTGTCAATGCTTCAGGACAGACTACTACTCTTCCGGAAAATACAGAACTTCAAATCACAGGGAAGGTTGCTAAGTTTGTAGCTGCTGATATTGAAAAAGAGTACAATTTGAGCTTAGATCCAAATTTGTATGTAGAATACGAAAACAAACCAGCAATTGTTGCTCAGTCAATTGCTCTAGCAGTCAAACCTGGTGAAATCAGTACAAACCCAAGCGCTTACTACAATAAAGTCATTGCTGTACCTGCGGAAGTTGAAGATAATGTTGGTACAAACTCATTTACCCTTGATGAAGATAAACTAATTGGCGGTCAAGATTTGTTAGTCTTGTTTCCGAAGGGACAAACACCTGTTAAGGAAGGTGAAAAGGTTGTCGTTACAGGTGTACTACGCCCATTCGTTGTTGCTGATATCGAAAGAGATTACGATTTTACTTGGGATGCGGGTTTGCAACAGAAACTGGAAGCAGAATATAAAAACAGACCTGTGTTAATTGCTGACTCTGTATATCCATCAGCCATTCCCAATATAGCCAAATAAACTATTAGGAAGATATTGTTGAAATAGATAATTTCTGAAAATTATGGGTTCTTACTGCAAGTAGGAACCCTAAAAAATTCCAAGTGAGAGCATAATTAAAGATGAGAATTATGAGTAATGTCTAAAATTACCTCTTTAGCTTCTTCTGAATGGAGTAGCAGGTAATTGACGAATATCTACAGGAACTCTCACTCTAGTTTGTCGTTGAAAGTAATCGCGAGAATAGTAATTTTGCCGACCACTATTATCTAAAAATTGGGTGTAGCCTTGCAACATTACTTGTTTACCTGCATGATTTAAAGTCAGGAAAGAATTGGCAAACCCCTTATTATAGTTGGCTGTAGCATAGCTATGGTTAGTATCTTGGACATTGACACCATAGGTAACTAATGGTTTAGTTCCCCAATCACAATCACTAGGATGGCATTGACCAAACACTCGAATATTTAATTTATTACCACCTGCTGAAGTAATGACCAAGCGAGTCACACCGCGAGTATTGGCATCTTTATTTACCCAAGTGCCAACAAAATCGGCAGGTGCAGCTAAAGCGGGACTGACTAAAGCGGCAGATAAGACTGCACTAACAGCAAGAGTTAAAGAACTTTTTAACATTTTATTAACACTCCATTAGTAGTAATTATTTTTTGGCTTGATACAGCCTTTAATGAAATATTTGGTAGATAGAACTCTGATAATTTGGGGAAATTTGCCATTCATGTCTGCATTTTTTTTTGCACAGGACTTACGCAAAAATGGACAAAAAGCTTAATTTATCGAACCGCCAAGATGCCAAGAACGCCAAGAATTGGTAGAGCGTGCGTAAGTCCTATTGCAGTTCACAATTAGCGCCACTTTTCACTCCAAGCACCTGTGACATCAAAACCACCAGGAACAGGATTGAGTTTTAAAGAACCCCAACTAAAGGTATTACAAATGGGGCCAAAACCAGCGCCACAAATATCGGCAGCACCGTGACCATTAAAAGAACGAGTGCCGATGTGAGAATAAGTGGAACCTCCCCAGTTACCATTACCAAACCAAGTTGTGTTATTTGGGCCGACGCGGAGAACACAACGCAAGCCAGAACCTCGGCGATTTCCTGCAAGATCAGAAACTTTATATTGATCGAAGTATCCGCCACAAGTACGTGGTCTGGGCAAAGGATTGTAGTTTGTAGCCCTGACTAATTGCCATTCTTCATTCCATGCACCAGTCACACGAATTGTTGAACCCAGGACTTGAACTTTTAGATTACCTGGGAAGTTGTTGTTGGTATTTTCTCCGTTACCATGAATATCAGAAGCGAAACCAACAAGGTTAGAATTTCTGTAAATAGCCTGTCCAATATGGCGATAGGTCGCACTGCCCCATTTACCTTCGCCGTACCATGCTAATCTGGGAACTGTAGTTCCTGGTTTACCTTCACTAAATTTGACGCAGCGGATACCAGTACCTTTGCGGTTATCCAGAGGTTTGACAATATATGTGCGAAGATAGCGACCACAACTAAAGTCAGGTGCTTGCACCAACTGCAAGTTTTGCAATCCGGGTACTTGGGCAAAAACACTAGTTGCAGTAGACATGGCTACCATACCACCAAGTGTTAAAGATTTCAGTATTAACCGAAACATAGCTTTCATTCCTTGTAGTAAAGTTTGTGCAGGCGTTCAATAATGCCTTCACTTTTCCTATAGGTCGGTTTTTAATTTTTTATGCAACCTCGGCAAACCATTATTGAAATTTTTTCAACCTTTGTGCAGTTTGATGGCGATCGCTTTAGTCATTGGGCGACAGAATCAAGCTTGCGTCGCAGTATCAAAAGTTGTCTTTGTCATACGTCAAGAGAAACTTCAGAAATTTTTTGGGCGTTGTATTGGTATAAGTTTTGGCAAGTTTCTGAAACTAAATTTCTGGCTAAGCAACATTTGGCTGCTTACTTGCAAGAACCTTGTTACTGGACATCCCAAAAAACAGCCGCGAGCTTTGTCAGTACGCAGTACAAGCTATCAGACTGTTTTCAGATGGCGATCGCCCAAGTTGATAGAGTCCTCAAAGGTTTTAATCCCGAACAAGGCAGTACTCTAAAAAACTATGCCAGTATCATTTTTGGCAGTGCTATTCGTGAAACTTTGCGCCAACGCCACGAAGTTGATATCTGCACAGATTGGGGTTTGTTGCGAAAAATCTCTCAAAAGCGTTTGCAAGAGTCTTTACAAAATGCCGGTTTATCTTCAGAGACTATAACTACTTATGTTCTGGCTTGGAACTGTTTCAAAACTCTGTATTTACCCACAAAAGCCAGTAATTCTCGGCAACTTTCCAGTCCAGATCATGAAACTTGGGAGGCGATCGCTCAAGCTTATAATTCACAAAGCAGTCAACAAGTCAATTCACAAACTCTAGAAAAGTGGCTACTAACTATTGCTAAAGCTGCGCGCAAGTATCTTTACCCCACCCAAAATTCACTAAATGTATCCAAAGGTGGTGATGATTCATGGGAGTTACTAGATAACCTATCAAGTACAGAACACCAATCCCTGATTCATGAACTTGTTACCCAAGAAGAAGAACAAACTCGAACCTCTCAGCAAGCTGATATTAACAAGGTATTAGTCAAGGCGATCGCTCAACTAGAACTGCAAGTACAACAGATTTTGCAACTATACTACAATCAACAGTTAAATCAAGATACAATTGCCAAACAATTAGACATGAAGCAGTACACTGTTTCGCGGCGGCTCACCAAAGCCAGAGAAACTTTGCTGCGGTCTTTGGCTAATTGGAGTCAAGATACTCTGCATATTGCGGTTACATCAGATCTACTTACCAGTATGAGTAACGTGATGGAGGAATGGCTGCATAATTATTACGGTATAAGCTAATGAGCATTTAAGCTGCATAAAAGCAGGACTGTACTGCTTCGCAGAACCCGTAGGGTAGCCCTTACTACAAGCGAAGAGCTTAGAGACTTCCAAATTAAAAAACATCCAAAAATATCATACAACAATCCTCTCTCTTGTTCATATCTCCGCGCCCTCTGCGCGACGGACACTTTACTTTGCTCAAGTCGGGAGACCCGCCCGCCCACGCAAGTGTCCTCCTCCGTGGTAGCCTGCGGCTTACCGCTGCGCGTCTACATTTTCTTGGATAATTTATTTCTTGGAAATCCCTTATCTCATCACTAAACTTATGCTAAAACAGATTTTCACGTCTGTAGTGCTGGGGAACACAACCTTTCTCTGGTTGCCCCAACATACACTAAAAAGTTCCCAGGAGTAACCACTATGACCCCTGACACCAATATATTAAGTTTTGCTTCCACAGATTTAATTTTAGAAATCCCCCCTATTGCACATCTTCATTCTCAAGCTTTCTCTCATCCTAGTTCTGGTTATCAAGCTTACTTGAATCAACTTTGCCTGAGTGCTGTTTTGCCGTGGCTGCAAGAGGATTTTACTCCCCAGGCCAAGGTTTGGCCGACTACCACTGCTTTACCCAGTTTTTGGGAATTGGTGAGTGGAACCGCAGTCACATTAGACGCGACTCGATTTATTTTGGTTCCCAGTGAGGCATTTGATTTAAGTGAGTTAAGAGTCCCACAAGAATGGGTGGATATTCCTAGTTGGGCTGGTGATTATTATTTAGGTGTGCAAGTAGATCCAGATGAAGGCTATGTTAGGGTTTGGGGCTACTGTACCCACGAACAACTAAAAATTAAGGGTAATTATGATGCCAGCGATCGCACTTATTCTTTAGATGCTACTGACATGATCGCTGATGTCAGTGTGCTAATGGTGGTACGACAAATTTGCCCCCAGGAACCTACACGCAGCAACATTATGCCGCTGCCAACTTTATCACAAACACAAGCACAAAACCTAATTACTCGCTTGGGAAAGCCAGAAATTATTACCCCCCGTTTAGCTATCCCTTGGGAATTATGGGGGGAATTAATTGAACATGGGGGCTGGCGACAAAGTTTATATGAACAACGTTTAGGATTACCAGAACAGCGGTCAGTTCTGCAATGGTTGCAAAGTGGTATTTCTCAGGTTGCGGAAGCTATCGGTTGGGGACGCTTGAATCTAGAATTAAGTGCTGCTGGATCTCGCAGTGTAGAACAAAGACAACCAGGAGTCACTTTATCACGTCAACTAGCGATCGCAGGTCAATTATACGAATTGCTGATTATACCCCAAGGTGAACTAGACGAACCATATTGGCGCTTTGAGTTGCGTAACACTACTGTAGGCGCAGCCGTTCCTGGTGGTTTTAAACTAAGACTCCTCACTGAAGATTTACAGCCCTTCCCTAACAACGAAGATATCGCTACCACCGCTGTAGAACAACTTTATGTAGAGGTTGCTTTAGAAGCAGGAGAGGGCATAGTCTGGGAAATAGAACCACTTCCGGACAATTATGACCGAGAAATTTTGAGATTTTAAGCTTTTATTTGGCTGGGTTTACCGATAGTGTGGTTAAGGAATCAATCCTTAAATCCATCTAGAAATAAAAAGCCATGAGAAAAAAGCACAAACAACAAATGCGTATATGGGCGATGTTGTGTCATATCTCGGCTTTATTGGCGTGGGTGTTATTGTTTGTTGTGGTATTTATGGGCATTCCGTTGTATTTGCCGTTGAATATCCTAGCACCGTTGATGATTTGGCGATGCAAAAAATCACAATATCCCTGGATTGATTTTCAAGGCAAAGAATCTTTAAATTTTCAAATTTCACTTACCTTATATATTTTAATTGCAATCATTATATCTTTATTATTAGTATTAGCTAGTTGCGGTATTGTAGTAACTACTCATGGTGAAGTTAATGAAGTAAATACAGTTTTAGATGGTTTATTATTTTTATGGATGTGGTTAATTGTAATATTAATGTTATTGCAAGCATTTGTAGTAACTTTTGCCGCTATTAAAGCATACAAGGGACAACATTTCCGTTATCCTTTAATTATGCGAATTTTACGGTAAATTTATTGAGCGTTGGGCGTTGAACAGGGAAATAATATCATGAATCAAAATAAAATTGGCGTTGCAGTGGTTGGCACGGGATTTGGTCAAAAAGTCCATATTCCCGGATTTAAAGCACATCATCTAACTGAAGTAGTTGCAGTTTATCATCGAGATATCAATAAAGCTAAAGCAGTTGCCGATTCTCATAATATTACTTACGCCTGTGACGCGATCGCAGATATTCTGGTATTACCAGAAGTGCAAGCGCTCAGCATTGCCACACCCCCATTTTTGCACTATGAAATGGCAAAAGCAGTCCTACAAGCAGGCAAACATTTATTAATAGAAAAACCTCTAAGTTTAAATGTATTTGAAGCTCAAGAATTATATCAATTAGCTAAAAGTCAAGGCGTGAGCGCGACTGTAGATTTTGAATTTCGTTTTGTGCCAGGATGGCAGCTAGTTGCTGAAATGTTATCAGCTGGCTATGTAGGTAACAAGCGCTTAATTAGAATTGATTGGTTAGGTTCCTCCCGTGCAGATACTTCCCGACCTTGGAATTGGTATTCTTCCCAAGAAAAAGGCGGCGGTGCATTAGGTTCTTTGGGTTCCCACGCCTTCGATTACATTTACTGGCTATTTGGGCCAGTACGCAGATTAAACGCTTATTTGAGTACTGCGATTCCGACGCGAGTTGACCCTGCTAGCGGGGAATTAAAGCCAGTGAATACTGACGATAATTGTCTACTCTCGCTGGAATTGGCAGACGGTACACCTTGTCAAGTTACCATCAGTGCAGTTGTTCATGCAGCTAGAACACATTGGGTAGAAGTGTATGGCGATCGCGGTACTTTAGTATTAGGAAGTGAAAATCAAAAAGACTATGTACACGGATTTCGTGTTTGGGGTTCCCAGTCTGGTCAACCTCTGGTGGAAATCGAAATACCCAATCGGTTAACGTTCCCCCAACATTACAACGATGGTCGCATTTGTGCATTTATCCGTGTAGTAGACCAATGGGTGCAAGGAATTGACCGCCGCCAGCAAATAGTACCATCGCTGCGAGAAGGAGTTTATTCTCAGTTATTAATGGATTTATCTCATGAATCTCATGCTGCATCAAGATGGATAGATGTACCCACTTTGGAAGCATATCTTACTGAGTAATTAGGCAGTGTAACTCGAAAAATAGTCTATTAATCAAGTTGTTGATTATTATTTATACTCTACAAAATATTTATCGATAAAGTTAATTGTAGGTTTTATTGAACTTAACTTTCAAAGTTGTTACTTGATGATTTGTGTAGAGTAATATGAAAGTATAATTTTTAGTGATCGCCCTGATTTTTGACGCTAAAATCAGCTGTGTCTACCTCCTGAAAATCCTCTCAAAGAATGACTTTTAAGCAGTATCTATCTATCTTTTGAGAGTATTCAGGTGTTTTAGAGAATCCTATTCTGTAATGAGGAACCTTTGAAGGCAGTACTTATAAAAATGCAACCACAGCGTCCTAGTAGTATAGTGATACGTGCCTTCATATTGATTTTTGCCGTTTTAGGTATCTTTATATTAGGCTCAATAATTCGCCAAGCGAGGGACAGTCCCGAAAGGTTAGAAGAGCCTCAAATCGAACGGAAATTGTAGAAATAATCAAAAAAGATTTGTCTCAGCAATAGGGTTGATCAATTTGCTATGTATAGTTCCATTCAGCTGATTCGTTGGGTAATCATAGGTATTCTATTTGTTTCCTTGTCTAGCTGGCCCAGCTGGGCAAGAAATGTACCCAAGTTTCCGCTGTCAAGACCTCAACAGCAGCAACCAACTGAGCCAAAACAGCCTATTATACCATCTTTGACTGTACCAAGATTAAATGATCCCCAAGAACTAGAAGCCCTTGCAGATAACATCTTCAATGAGGAGATGTCGAAATCTCATGTTCCTGGTGCAGTTATTTCCGTAGTCAAAGATGGAAAACTTTTTTTCGCTAAGGGTTATGGCTACGGGAACGTTGAAAAAAAAATCCCAGTTGTCGCTGATAAAACTCTGTTTCGTGTTGCTTCACTCTCGAAACTATTCACTGCTACAGCAGCAATGCAATTATATGAGCGAGGAATGCTTGATCTCAATGCCAATGTCAACCAGTATCTGACAAGCTTCCAATTAGAAAATCCTTACCCTGAGCCAGTCAGAGTTGCTCAACTGATGACACATACCGACGGCACTACCAAACGGCGGATTGGCCTTGCAGCTCGCACCGCAACCGAGATGAAGCCACTAGGAGACTACTTGGCTGGCCATATGCCCCCTATTGTCTGGCAACCTGGTAAGCTGTACAGCTATTCCAGCCACAGCACAGCTTTGTTGGGTTATTTGGTAGAACGAGTCTCCGGTATTCCTTTCATCCAATATATTGACGAAAATATTTTACAGCCGCTAAAGATGTCTAGGAGTAGCTTTGTTCAACCACCACCTCCAGATTTAGCAGCGGATTTGGCTGTAGGCTATCAATATCGAAATGGTCAGTATAAAAACGTTCCTTATCTCAATACCTTCGCCAATTTACGAGGGTGAGATGATGATGCTTTAACCATTAACTCCCATTTCTTTGAGGGTTGGCAAAAACAATCAGTCCTAAAAATTCCTTTAAGGTTTCCTACAAGGGTTTTTTAACGTATTGACAGCAGGATAAGGGTTTCAGATGAAAAACCACCTTTTCATCGAAACGCTTATGTATGCTTAATTTTGCCACTTTTGCCAAAATTTATCTAGGCTCTTATTTTGGCAAAGGTATTGTTATCTATATTTAAATATTGCTCCAGCTGCGGCGATGAGTGCGACTGCTACAGATATGGCCAATTTTATGATTGCTCATTTACTTGATGGTCGCTACGACAACTCACAAATTTTAAAACCAGAGACTGTGCAGTTGATGCACCAACAGCACTTCACTCACCATCCAAAATTGCCAGGTACTGGCTACAGCTTCCGAGAACGTTTAGAAAACAATATTCGGATGATTGGACATTTGGGCAGCTTGCGAGGATATTCTAGCTCACTCACTCTCATACCCGATCATAATATTGGCATTTTTGTTGCTACTAACAGCTTCAATGGAATACATGGAAAGTTTTTGACTCAGTTTTTAGACCACTATTTTCCTGTCACTACCAAATCTACTTCTCTCAAACCTCTTAACCTTTCTTCGGCACAACTGAATCGTTTCATTGGTACTTACCGCGATGTCGAGTATCCCCGTCATACCTTTTTCAAGCTCACTGCACCTTTTAAGCAGATGAATATAATCAAAGCGGACAATGGTACTTTGCAAATTCGTACCCCCAGTTTATTCTTTATGGGAAATGCTCCTAAGTTTCGCTTAGTACCTGTAGAACCGTTACTATTTAAGCGAGTTGAGGATGATGCTTTCACTGCCTTTGGAGAAGATAGTAATAATCAGATTCTTTTTGCGTTTAATTCACTTTGGCCAAAGATTGGAGCTTATGAACGCATACTTTGGTATGAAACTATCTGGATACAGTTAGCAATTGTTGGCTTTTGTACAGTTGTTTTTTTATCAGCCTTGATCGTGTGGCCTATACGCCCTCTAATTAATCGTTTACGAGAAAAAGGTTTTCGAGATGTACAAAAGTTAAGTAGTGCTTGGGCGATCGCAGGTTTAGTTGGTAGTCTAAATATAATCTTTTTGTTGGGTTTTCCTTTATCGCTTTGGATTACCGGTGTATGGAAACTTGTATATGGTGTGCCTACTGTGGTGATAATATTACTTTGTCTACCACTGGTGACAACCTTCTTAACCATTGGATTAACCTTATTTACTGGGTTGGCTTGGATAGATAAAAGCTGGTCTTTAAGAGAGCGATCGCATTATTCGTTAATTACTCTAGCTAGCTGGATTTTTATTCCCTTCTTAGCCTACTGGAATCTCTTGGGTTTCAAATTCTGAGATAGATATAAAAAAGAAAAAAGTGAAAACTAATATCTAAAATCGTCGATTAGCCTAACCTAATCTGAGTTAATTCATCTCTTAAACAAAACACAATGAATTTAGAAAACCTTCAAGCAAAAGGAAAGCAGCTAATCAATAAGAGAGGATTTAGGTTTTTGAAAGACCCGTTGTTTTTTACATCAATAAAACCATTGTGGCTAATTGGTAATCAAGGCAGTGGCAAGACTTATACAACAGATGCAATCGCACTTATCAGAAAGTACTGCCTTGATGCCCCAATCCATCAACTAATCGACCGTCACGCCACTGGTGTTGAGGTCTTCAGCAAAGACGGTTTGAGCTTGAAGTGCGTAGGTAGTTCATTTTCCAGTTTCCGGGATGGTGCGTTTAAATTCGTCAATTAGCTCATCCAGTTCTTCTAGAGCCTGATTCACATCAACTCTCAAAATTCCTAAGTTAGGTTGCTCTAAAAGGCTGAGCAGGTACTCGCGTTTACTTTGAACTACGGCAATTCGCTCTTTTATAGTCTGTAGATCCATTTTTTTCTTCCAGTCCTTAAATATCCTCAAATTTAAAGTTAACTCAAAAAAGGGTAAGGCTTGTATCTATTGGCTTACCATAGTTGAGTTTATTGATATAGCGATCGCTAGGTAGTTTTGGACATAAAGTGATCATAAAACCCTTGAATCATCTTGTGTATTAACGTAAATAGGTCATTTCAGCCTTTTATAAACCATACTTTATTAGTTGCGTAGGCGTAGCCCGCCGCAGGCATCGCAAAAAGGTAGTTGAAAAATCTAGCTAAAAGCCTTAAAAAGCATACCTGCCATTTCGGCTTTTCTGTCAATGCGTAAGTCCCAAAGTAGTAAATCGGCTAAGGCAGTATTTCAAAGCCACTCATAAGGCGCTGACCAAATTGCTACTCATGTTTCGTGCTACCACCTAACATCTTTGTGAACAGACCATTTGCGATCGCAGTCCCCAGCAAAATCAAACTGCACCCCAAAATCATTGATACCGTTATAGCTTCGTTTAGGAACAATGCGCCCCAAAGCATCGCAAATAGAGGAATCAAGTAAGTTACGGTCAATGCTCTTGTAGCGCCAATGTTCTGAATGAGTTGGAAGTATAAAAGATAGGCAAATGCTGTTGATAGTAAGGCAAGACCCAGGACTGCGATAACGATACCTTCTGTGACGGGTTGTTGCGGAATGGTAAAAGGCAGCGCAGGTAGAAGTAGGAGTGCTGCTCCTAGCTGACTTCCGACGGTGACAGCTAACGAAGGAACACCCGTTAATTTTTGTTTGATGTAGGGAGCAGCGATCGCGTAGGTCAGGGCTGCTAGTAATCCAGCCGATGCTGCCATCACAAAAGCAGGTGTTGCAGAGACTGCTTTCCAACCTATCAAAATAACCACCCCCACAAATCCCAGAATAAATCCAATCATTCGGGTGATTGTTAATCTCTCCTTGAGCCAGAAAAAAGCAAAAATGGTGCCAAACAGGGGAGCAGTCGCATTCAAGATAGACGTGAATCCCGCAGGTAGCGATACTGATGCAAAAGCAAGCAGCGAAAACGGGATTGCCGAATTAATACAGCCAACAATAAAAAGTGAAGTCCAATTCCGTCGAACCTCGTGCCAAAGATTGAAGCGGACTAAAATGGGCAGCAAGGCTAAACCTGCAAGTAAGACGCGAAACTCAATCAGCCAAACTGGACCGAGTACGGGTGCTGCAATTCGCATAAATAGAAATGAGCCACCCCATAAGGCAGCAAGTAGCAAAAGTTCAGCAATCTCTAACCCTCTCATGTCAATTTTTGCCCCCTGTTTTGATCTCGACTCGCTTCCCAACCCAGCAGCACCGTTTTACGCTCCAATCCCCAACGAAAACCACCGAATTCACCAGATTCCCGGATCACTCGATGGCACGGAATTAAGTACCCCACTGGATTACTCCCCAATGCGTTACCAACGGCTCTCGCAGCCGTTGGGCGACCCATCGCTGTTGCTAATCCTTGGTAAGTTGTGATTCCGCCAAACGGAATGCTCAAGAGTGCCCGCCAAACTTGAATCTGAAAATTCGTCCCTTTCACGTAAAGAACCAAGGGTTGGTTGTTGGTTGCACCTGGCTCGAAAATGTGATCACAGATCTCTTGAGTGGCTTGTTGATCCTGCCTGATATCAGCGTTTGCCCACTCCAAGCGAAAAGCCTTTTCAACAACATCTTTGCTAGTTGTATCTACGAAATGAAGATTACAGATACCACGCGGGGTCGTCGCAATTAAGCATTCTCCAAATGGGGTTTGATGAATGCCATACCAGATCTGTAACCTGATGCCCCCTGCCTTAAACTCACCGGGCGACATAGCTTCCAACTTCACAAACAGATCGTGTAAACGTCCTGGACTGGATAACCCAACCTCTACAGTCAGATCTAACAGGTTAGCTGTCTCAGCGATTTTTGATTTTGCATATTCCACCGTGAGATATTGTAAAAAACGCTTAGGGCTGATGCCTGCCCATCTGGTGAAGAGCCGTTGAAAATGATATTCGCTGAGATGTATATGCTGAGCGACAGTTGCTAAATCGGGCTGATTCAAATAATTCTGACGCATGAACGCGATCGCTTTAGCAATGCGCTCATAAGTTTCGCTATCATACGTGCTGGTTTCTACCGAGGAATTCATATGACTGGTTTTATCATCCGTCTATCATGCACTCCTCAATGTATCGAGAGCAGAGGTTTAACGCCACCCGTTTCTTGCTGTCTATAAAATCATCTTGTCCAGCCAGCAGTACAACAATCGCGTTGCAGCGGACAGTTTGGAGTCTTTTCGTCTATCGTTCAAGTCTTCACGTCTTTGTGCCGCTTCGTTTTTGGATAGTGGCGGTCACTTGAAGGTTATCTGTTATTGTCCTAGCCTTAGTTTTTTGCAAAGTTACCTGTGATGAGCAATGCTAAAAGAGATTCTGAAAATAGAGGCGATAATGCTGCGCTATGAGTGAATCAAAAGTAATTGTCAACACACCATCACCCCGAACTCGTCAGAATCTGGCTAAAGATTTTTTCAACGCAGGTTTAACTTCAGGTATGACGGTGATAGTACATTCTTCTCTCAGTTCACTGGGATGGGTTTGTGGTGGTTCAGTTGCAGTGGTTCAGGCATTGATGGATGTCATCACGCCAGCAGGAACTCTGGTAATGCCTACCCATTCTGGTAATTTGTCTGACCCTGCTGGATGGCAAGCACCACCCGTCCCTTCTGGTTGGTGGTCGATTATCCGTGAAACCATGCCAGCTTTTGATCCTAAGACGACTCCTACACGAGGGATGGGCAAGATTGTTGAAGCTTTCCGAACTTGGCAAAATGTAGTGCGGAGTTCTCATCCAGCGGTTTCGTTTGCTGCTTGGGGAAAATACTCCCAAGAGATTGTCTTAAATCATTCACTTAACAACTCCTTTGGAGAAAGTTCACCATTAGCTCGTTTGTATGACTTGAACGGTTGCGTGCTGTTATTGGGAGTCGGGTATGACAATTGCACCAGTTTTCATCTAGCCGAATACCGCGTTAATCGAACACAAAGAATTAACAGAGGTGCGCCAATTATGGAAGGGGAACAGCGAGTCTGGAAAATGTACACAGACATTGAGTTTAATGATGACTATTTTGTTGATATGGGCGAAGCCTTTGAACAAACTGGTCATGTCAAAGTTTCAACAGTTGGTTCTGCACAAACCAAGTTATTTGCCATTAGAGATGCTGTTGATTTTGCAGTAAGTTGGTTAACAGCTAATTCCAAGTAAATATGGTAAGTGAAAGGAGGTTTTATGACTGAAAAATTCGGACGAAAAATTAGAATTTGTTTCGTTGGCGAATCTTTCGTTAACGGTACAGGCGACCCTGAGTGGCTAGGCTGGGCAACTTTTCGTTGGACATTTGTTCTAGATAAGCTTTCCAAAAAATACAATTGCGGTCACTTTCACCCGTCGCTTCTAAGTGTTTGTAATGTTCAGTTTTTAACTCAATTACATGGAGATTATGAGTCAATTCTGCCAAATTTTGTTTGACGCGATCGCGATGTGCTTCTAACAGCAAACGTCGCTGTTGGACATTGGTTGGTTGTTGACGTACTAGTTCAGCAAACACATGAATTTGCTGGATTGACATTCCAGTTGCTCGTAAGCGAATCAAAAATTCCAGCCAAACCACATCTTCAGACGAATA
Organism: Halotia wernerae UHCC 0503; assembly: GCA_034931985.1. Taxonomy (GTDB): domain Bacteria; phylum Cyanobacteriota; class Cyanobacteriia; order Cyanobacteriales; family Nostocaceae; genus Halotia; species Halotia wernerae. The sequence goes on along the minus strand of JAYGHB010000059.1, from coordinate 519 downwards.
CCGTCGATGACCGTTACTCGCTCGTTGAATCGGAGCCAAAAGTCCCACTTTCTCGTAGTAGCGCACAGCACTGTTCGGCAAAAATAGTGATTATTTTAGTAAATTTAGCTGCTTATTGACACAGGTTTAGCGATCGCTTTGAGTCTTGGAAACTAAACCAAACGAGAAATGCTGATGGGAGCATCCCAGTTTTTATTATTCCAAAAAAGGTAAATAAAGCATGAGAAGGTAAGGTAATAATCCACGCGATCGTTTTCAAGGTAGCCGTCATGACTAAAGAAGAAAACCAAGCCTTAATTGAACATGCTCGTGCGATCGCTAAAATACTCTACAAAAACGCTCCGGTTGAGGAACTGACAAGCTTAGGCAAGATTGAACAAGTAATACGCAGTCAAATGCAGGAACATGTAATGCCTACTGTTGGGTTTTTTTTATCGAAAATGTCACAGGAGAAAGCACAGGACACCTTGAGGGGAGACAAAATGGTCTAGAATGCTTATATTACAAAGAGTGTAGCAA
>JAYGHB010000058.1:0-16195 GCA_034931985.1 Halotia wernerae UHCC 0503 | reverse complement strand
GTCCTACTTATCCTGACTGATTTTCGCCCTCTTTGCAAAAAACTGGGATGCTCCCCTTTGGGGGCAATTTCTAAAGAAGACCGATAATTGAGTAATATTTGATAGCCTCCTATATCTGCTTGTTGATAGCCGCCTTGATGCGATCGCAGTCGCTGAAAAACAGTGTTACCTATCTGCAAATCTCCAGATTTAGTATATTTGGCAAAAATCCCCTCCTGTTCCAGATAGTGGAATGCCAGTTGGGCGTTAAGGGCATAGCGTGCAGTACAAGAAGATGTAGGTTCTGCTGGTTGCATTGCTAATAAATGGCGACGCACAACGCCGTCTGCATCTGAGACAATATCGCTAAACCCTTGGCGTTCTGGTGGTACTCCTAAAGGCGGTGCAATTCCGGGACGTTTTTGTGCTAATTCTTTAACTTTGCAGATTGCAAACAATTTCTGATCTGCTAAGGCAGCTTGGTTAAATTTAGATGGCTGCTCGTGATAAATATCTAAGCCAATAGTTCGTGGTTTAAATTGTGCAAGTTTCTCTAGTAGTCGAGTTAGGGCTAAATCAGATAACGATCCTCTTCTGTCCTTTTGTTCTGGTAACTGCAAATCTTCTTCGGTGACGGTAACTATCAACAGCCGCGAATCTTGCTTTTCTTGGGGATGCGATCGCATAAATTGGTCGTAAGCTTGCAATTCCCATGTCTGTAATTCTCCTTGGTGTCTTAGTCCCAGTACACCAACAGTCGCTAACAAACTCAAAATTAGTAAAGTTCGGAGATGTCTAATATTAAAAAAACATTGGGACTTTGACCAATTCATCGGCACTACAGCAGGATGTTCGCAAATAACTGGCAACCAAGTAGCACTTGGATATTCCTTTTCTATTCCTGCTAATCTTTCTCTAGCAGTGCGAACCGCAGCATATATAGATGTTCCTAAAGAAAAAGCCTCCAGAAAATGCTTTAAAAATGTTTGAGCTACTAAATCTGGCACTGGCTCACGCATAACAATAATTTGCGGAATCTGTAAATCTTGTAGCTCTCGCGCTAATCCTAATCCATCACAGGAGTTGAAAATCGCTAATTGTAACCCTTGAGCAACGGCTTTTTTTAAAGCATATCTAAGTTGATCAATTGTTAATTTATCTGTCTTATTAATATAAATGCAACCAGTATTGCTTTCGCTTTTGCTATGACCAGCAAAAAATAAGATGTTCCAGGGTTGTTTCCACAACTCATCGTTGATATCTGAATATTGAGGTTCTACTAAAAAAGTTGTAGCGGCAGCGGGTAATTTCTCTAGTAATTGGCGGTCTTGTTCCACATCAATCCCGTCACTATTGCCTAAAATTGCCAAAATTCTCGTTTTATTTTGAGAAGTAGATCTCTGCAATACTGCTGTTGCTGGTTCTGAGTCTGGAATACTGAGAACAACTTCAGCTTTGAGATAATCTCGATCTATTAAATCCCACAAATGCCAAGGAAGTTTGTTGAGTTGCAAACAATGAGTGCGAATCAACACTCGCACTTCTTCATTTGGCATCAGGTGTTTGAGCCATTTTTCCCGTACGGGACGAAAAGATTCTGACAGTAACCAGTTATTTAGATGCTCCTGCACTTCCCTAGCTTTTGTGTCGCACTCCTTACGTCGCTGGGAAATAGAACCATCGTAAATAATTTTTTTGGCTTTAATGCGGGTAAATTTCCACAAACTGCGATATATCGACTGCCACTGGTCAATTGCTGTTGCCATATCTAGATTAGAGGGCAGTTTGCCAGTAATTTCTGTAGTAGGACGTTTGCCCTCTTCTCCCATTTCTAGCGTCACATGCACGCCTAAGTGCAAATCGCCATCTAGCTTCAGCACAACTAACTTTCTCATTGGCAGCATCCTTGCTGTTGTTCCTAACAAATGGCAAAATTTTCTGTAATACTGATATCTCCCAGAGCAAGTTTAACGCTGAAACGTTCTCCTAATTCACAACTAAACTCTAATTGAATATTTTTATTGCTACTTCTAGTTTGAGCTTCCATTACAGATTTTCCCTCAAAATCCAGCACCATTAGATGGAGATTTGGTGGTAAATAATGTTGTCCGTTTGTCGGATATACTTCTACGATAATGTCCATTTCTTGTTCTTTGTCTGGAGGTAGGGTAACAACTAAAACCACTGCTTGATCCTGTAAATATTTTCCTAAATCAATCAGTTTACCTCTACTAATAAAAGCACCATTAGCACTTCTTGTATTCCCAGCTAAATTGACATCTGTAGTACCTAAAATAGTCTCAATTTCTTGCCAGTAATCTTCAAAACTATTTTCTAACCATTGCTTTAATTTAACTAAATTTTGATTATAATTCAGCGAATTATCAACTTGAGAAAGTTCTGATAAATACTCCAATAAATTATCTAAAGGTTGCAATTGGTGAATGGGTAATAAATCCGTTTTTACCTGCTTGACAAATCCTAGTAGCGTTGCTTCTCGAAATGACTTGCCAATCTGCACAGCGACATAGCCAATTCGATTTGACTGTACTTCTGGCGGTACATAAACAAATTGTGCATCTTCCAATACTGGGCGACATTCTAATAAGCCCAAGTTTTTGAGCGACAAATCAGCGACATCCATCAATGTCTGTTGTATGACATTCCAACTGTTACTTTTATTCAAGTCTGTCTCAAATCCCATATATTGTAGATAAGAATTTACGAAAGATACAGATAAAGTATTGAAATAAACTTGTTCAGCTTTTTCTGGCGTAGCTTGTTGTCTACGCAACTTTTCTGCTCGATGCCTTCCATCTACAGGTATAGGGGCTGAAAAAGTTAAAACGTCTATGATTTTGTTCATATTGTATTGCCCAGTTAATTAAATTTTATTAAAAATATAAATATTCTTGAAATTTGTCAGCAAACTTTTTCAAGCAACGTTGGTAAAAATTATGTAAAGAAGTGATTCCAATACCCCATTCTACTGAAATTTCTTTCCAGGAAATACCAGAACATCTTCTTTGAGCTATGGCTTGAAAATTTGCCTCTGGATGACCTTTAATATGTTCCTTGCAAAAAATTAATTCTGGGTCAGATTCTATATATTCTCTTACTTGTTCAAATAAAGATATAGGTTGAGATGAGGGGATATTTTCCCAGTGAGAGTTTTCGATATTTATTTCGTTTTCTTTGCCGATAACTTTGGGGATAGCTTCTGGGAAAAAACGTTTAGTTAATAGCATATTTACCCAAGTCATAACTTCGCCACGTTCTGGGTCATACCTATTAATATTATTATTTTGACAAAGATAAAAAAATAAATTTTGTACTGCCTCGTCATAGATATCTTTATAAACTAGTTGAAATTGACCTTTATAAGGGCGAACAAGCTTACCTGATTGCCAAATAGCATTAATTAGACGTGTTAAGTCTATCCGTTTTTCCTTAGTTAGGTGTGTGTGTTGCTGGGCTGCGATCACTAATTCTTTAAGTTGTACATCTAGTTGTTTTCTCCAGTCATCAGTCATAAAAGACCTCGAATCAAAACGCATCAAGTTGCGAATTTGTATATATCTCATGTATTGACCTCGACTTTTACACAAACCAGCTACAATTGTTACAAAACTTTTTGCTTGTATTTTGAATTAGGAATGGCTTACACCCAAAGCTATAGCTAATCCAACCCGCTGCAAACGAAAGTTACGTTTGTTTTCTTGAGTTTTCATGTGCGTGGTAAATATAAAAAACCCCAGCCTCAGCAAAAGGTTTGGGGCAGAAATTTTAATATAGTTACATACACATCATGGCACAACTCAGTATTTGTTTCAGCGCTGTCAGTTTGGAGGTGGAATCATGACCAAACCACCACCCCGTAAGCGCAACAAAGCCACCTCTGCCGCATCCAGTAATTCAGCGCGACCAGTAAACCCAGACGATCCAGCTTCAGTAACCATTGACGTATCTGCTGTTGAGGTTCCAGAGTTAACCCCTGAAGAACAAAGCGATAAGCCTAACGGCATGGCTACGCTTACCGCCTGCACTTGGAACGCAAGGTAGAACGGGCGTTTTTTGTGGCAGGGAAAGCACTGACGGAATTACGTGATCGCAGATTGTACCGTTCTACGCACCGGACGTTTGAGGAGTATTGTAAAGACAGATTTGGATTTGAGCGTCGTCATCCTTACAGGTTGATTGAAGCGGCGATTGTGGTAGATAATCTTATGCAAATGTGTCCCAATAGGACACAAATCGAAACTGATTCAAGAGATGAGGAAGAGCAGTCTGGGACACAAGCCGAAACTGAGTTGAGAGAACAGCAAATGCGTCCCAATGGGACACAAATTTTGCCAACGCGTGAGCGTCAAGTCTGCCCATTAACCAAGCTCGAACCCCAGCAACAGCAGGAAGTGTGGCAAAAAGCAGTTCAAGTTGCTGGCGGTAAAGTTCCCAGTGCCAGAATCGTAACTGATGTGGTGCAGCGAATTATGGAACGAACCCAAGTACCAAACACCTATCAACTCGGTGAAGTGTGCGAGATTATTGCGAGGGATAATCCTGATTTACGCGGGAAAGGCGGGTGTTGGGGGATTGTCAGCGCAGTAAACGAGTTCAGTTGCACCGTGAAAATGTGGGACGGCGAGTACGCCGTTGGGTTGCAACATTTGAAATCATGTAATTATTTACCTGCCGAATGTGAACAGATGCAATTTCTCAGCGATCGCATTGGTCAAGTGTATTCCGAGTCACTGGAGGAGACAGTCAAAAATCTGTTGCAGTCGTTGGGGAAACTGAACCGTGCTTATTTGACTGGGTTGGAGGAGAAACTGTTGAATTTGTTGGAGTCAGAAATCATATCATAATGTAACAAATAAACAATGTAACAATGCTGTAAGTGATTAAATGTTGACTTAAAGCGGCTGTAGAATAAAAAATAAAAGCAAGCTTGGTTTAATACTTCTGCTGTTGGTTGTTTGTAGAAAGTAGTAATTTATGACAGAAACACAACAACAAGAAATCATAAATTTACGGGCATTGAATTTAACACCCAAACAAATAGCTCGAAAATTAGGTATCAAAGTATCATCCGTCAATGCAGCGATTCAAAGTCAAGCACAGCAAACCACGTTGGATAGATTAGTAAAAGGAGAATTAGACCCAGTATATCAGTGTTTAGCAAGTGAGAATCTTATCCAATTGTTACCAAAAAGCTCAACAGAAAACAGCATCAAAAATCTGTTGACAAAAATCATACCTCTAAAAAACAATGACGATATCGAGCGCGGTTTAGGGTTGGTAGTTATTGCAAGAGCTGCTCGATACAATCAAATCACGGTTTGTAGTTACCTTTTAGATACATGGTGTTTGGGTGTTAAAGATACCATACCACCACGTACAGTAGACAGGATAAAATTTAAAGAATTTACAGAAGCACTATTCGAGCCATTTCCCGGAAAACCACAAGAGGTTCCCCTTGAAGTTGCTCAAGGGATGATATTTAGTGCTGGCGAGTATGCAGAAAGCTTAGGATTTCAACCACACAAAGACTTTGAAAAATCCCGATCGCACATCGGAGAATGGGATGGGACAATACGTATTGAATGTGGTCGTGATGGCAAACCATTCTATGTCAGTGGTCCCCATGATAACCCACAAAAAATCATGGAAACATTGAAGAAAAGCAGGGGTGAAGGTAATTTCGATTTTATGATTGGTTCAGTTCCTATTGAACATGATTTTTGGTAAATGCAATTAATTTGATTATTCTGTTGCGTCATTGCGATGTAATCCAGATTTGGCGCTGAAAATGACCAAAATTTTCGATCCGTCAAAATCCTTCCCAGGAAGGTTGTTCTGTAACAGTTTTAGAACCGAGTTTCTAAAGCTGATTACCCCGCAAGGTGATTGAAACGGAAAAAGAATTTGTGATTAACCTACGCATTGCCACCTTTGCCGATTTGGATTTGTTGCGACACTGGGATGAGCAACCCCACGTAATTAACTCAGATCCTAACGATGACTGGGGTTGGGAGGTAGAACTTGAGCGTGTCCCGGGTTGGAGAGAGCAACTGATTGCTGAAATTGATGGTCGTTCCATCGGATTTATCCAAATCATCGATCCGGCACGGGAGGATAGTCACTACTGGGGTGATGTTCCAGAGGGTATTCGGGCAATTGATATCTGGATTGGGGAAGAGACTGATTTGGGCAAAGGCTATGGAACCCAAATGATGCAGCTTGCACTTGCTCGATGTTTTGCTGACTCACTTGTGACGGCGGTACTCGTTGATCCGCTGGCCAGTAATACTCGCGCCCACCGCTTCTATGAACGTCTTGGTTTCAAATTTATCGAATATCGAAGATTTGGTGACGATGAGTGCTTTGTTTATTGTCTGAGCCAAGCAGATTGGCAACAAGAAAGTTAGATGTCCAAATAATACATCCCTGAAGCCTACCAGCACAGCAGACATAAAATAATTAAGCAACAATGTCTGGTGAGCTAACCAATGCCTCATTTTGAAATCAAAGTAAACAAGAATGTCTAATTGGTAGAAAAAAGCTAAATAAGGGTTATGACCGTAACTACCTATAAATGGACAATTAAACGTTATCACCAAGCAATAAAGGCAGGCATCTTTGACGACCAGCCCATTGAACTATTGCGCGGTGACCTGATTGTTATGCCCCCAGAACGAGAACCTCACTAGGGTGTTAACTCTGTGCCTTTTTAGGGGGTCAAAATTCATACAAAATATATGGTGTTTATTTGGGCAAAAGCCTATATAGCATAGACTTTGCGCTCGCAGGAACACAAAAACTGCATGAACCAAAAATGGGGAAATTTCATCAAAGTCAACAGCCTAGAACCTCACGCCTACTACAACACAGAAGCAGCTGATTATCTTCGCACACTGCTCGGTGAACGGGTAAAAATCCGCAATGCAAAACCTATGCCTTAAAATTTATTGTTGACAGGTATGATTTACTACCTGAATTGTTGTTACGTTGATGTTACTTCTATCTGAAGAACCATCTTTTAGCCTGATATTAGGCGTAAATTAAGAATAGATTCAGTATGTTTGCTAGATTTTATTAGCCTCGTTCTTCAAGCAGGGCGGGGTTTTACTTATGCAGCGAGACAAATAACACCTAAGAATCTGGGCTGACTACTGATGAATCAGGACATTTGCCCCTAAAAGGTAATTGATAGCTGGGGTGTCAATAGCAGTGATACGTTTTTGGATTCGTTGTGGTGGATTGTCAATAAATCGTGACTTTTTACAGGTATGATTTACTACCTGAATTGATATTGCGCTGACGTTTTTTCTATCTGAAGAACCATCTTTTAGCCTGATGTTAGACGTAGATTAACAGTAGATTTGTTTTAGGTTCTGTTAGCCCCGTTCCCCTGTGAGGACGGGACTTTGCTTGTGTAGTGGAATCGCAGGACAGATTCAAAGAAATGCGTATGGCTGTTGCACAAGCGCTTGTGCCAACTAACGGAATCGGCCCCCGTGCATGGTGCAGGAGGATTTGATATTGTTGAATTAGTCATAGTCTTAAGTGACGCTCATGTGACTTTCCCCTCTGGTAGCCTCAGAAACTTGCAGGGGGGATTAAAGAAGTTAACGTGCTTGCTGATTTATTCGCTTACGCATCTCGGCTTCCAGTTCTTCATCTGTGGTTACTGTTATTCGTCCTGGTGTAGTCTGCAATAAGTCCATGTACTTGTGAAACGCTTCGGTGTCGTCGGGATGCGATCGCACGTAAGCGAGTAGTTCATGGCGGGTCATGCTGTCAAAATTAGGTTGAGTCATAAGATTGACCGTCCGTTGGGGTAAATTTCTATCTCGATTGTCTCGCCAACCAAAACAAAGATTCTCTTAATGCGTTCGTCGAAGCGTACCAGATTGATGGGTTGTAACAAATTACTTGCCATCTAAACCTCCGCAAGGGTACTCCCGCCACAGTCGCAGACTTGGCGGTGATGGGGAATTGCGGGGCAATTGGAGGGGTTCGATGCCCCTTCAATTGCCAGAACTTGATTTAATTTTCTTTTTAAGACTACGGATAAATTCACGGATTACCTCTGTTTGAGTTCTGCTTTCTTGTTCACAATAGGTTTTAAGGATTTCTAGCTCTTGTTCTGGAAGTCTGATATCTATGCGAGTAGTCATACAAAAGTACGGAATAATGCTGTACAATAGTTGTATGCTACTAACTTATCAGTTCAAACTCAACCCTACTCCCGAACAAGTTGTCATTCTTGAAACTTGGGGCGAGTTGCTGCGTCGTCATTGGAACTACGCACTAGGGGAAAGACTGGATTGGTTAAGACGTACAAGGTCACAAATTGACCGATGTAGCTTGGTTTTTGAGCCAATTGGGAAGATACCAGACAAACCTGATTACTATACACAAGCGTCAAATCTCAAACAAACTAAAGAGTTATTCCCCGACTACAAAAACATCTATGCCGACTGCCAACAGCAAAACCTGATGAGGTTGGACAAGGCATGGAAGCGATGGTTGATACCAGATAACAAGGGGAAGCGGGGAGGAAAGCCGCGTTTTAAGAAACGTGGTGATATCTGTTCCTTTACTTTCCCGCGTGTCAACTCTCCAAAAGCAGGCGCACACCTGGCAGGCAGTATTCTCAAATTATCCAAGATTGGTGAAATTGAGGTTATCTTGCATCGACCAATACCGGATGGTTTTGAGATTAAGCAAGCAACGATTTTAAGTAAGGCTGATGGCTGGTATTGCAGTTTTTCTTTAGAAGATAAAACCGTTCCCGCCTTGCTGCCTATTGATGAAATCAAAACTGCTACTGGCATAGATGTTGGGCTAGAGAAGTTTTTAACTACAGCTGATGGACAAAGCGTGACCGTCCCTCAGTATTACCGCAAAGCACAGTCAACATTAGCCCGTCAGCAACGCCAACTTGCTCGTAAAGTTAAAGGGTCTAAGAACTATCAGAAGCAATCTAACAAGGTTGCTAGGCTTCATTTGCACGTTGCTAGACAAAGGAAAGAGTTTCATTATCAAGTTGCTCATTGGTTGGTTAATTCTTATGATTTGATTGTTTTTGAAAACCTGAACATTAAGGGACTAGCTAGAACACGACTAGCTAAATCGATACTAGACGTTGCCTGGGGTGCGTTCCTCCAAATCATGCAAGCAGTAGCGGTAAAACGCGGCAAGCACACGGCAGGAGTTGACCCCAGAGGAACAAGTATCAATTGTTCAGGTTGCGGTGAGAGAATTGAGAAAACTTTGGCGGTTCGTGTTCATAGTTGTTCTTGTGGATTGGTCATTGACCGCGACTGGAACAGTGCATTGAATCTTTTAAAGCGTGGATCGGTTGGACTACCGATTCCTGTCTGTGGAGGCTTAGACAGTAGTCAGCCCGTGAAGCAGAAAGTCTCTTATGTGAATTTGAGATGCTCCCGCTATATTGCTTGCAATTAGCGGTGAGAGTTGTCACTACACAGACGCGGTATAACTCCGTTAATTGTTCTATCGTTGGCTCCATTTTTCCTCTTGGGTAAGATGAATCCGTGTTTTATCTGGCTTTTGACGCTAGAAAAGGCAGCAACAGCAGATCTATTTTGCTTAGTTCAGATTCTCTTCTGCTTATATATAGGACTTCCACAGATATGTTTAGAAAGGTTGAGTCACTGATAATCATGTATTGCAGAGAATGATCACTTTTAAGCTGCACCTTTATTGCCATCAAAGACAATTATATTAGCTTGACGATTTGCGCGTTTTGACAAATTGCTCTTTGCATCTATTCCATTTAAAGCAGTCTGTGCAATTTCCTTCGTTGAAGACAAACTACTTTCATCATCATTGTTATCTGGCTCCCATTCCAAAATATCTCCAGGCTGACATTCAAGCACCTGGCAAAATTTACCCAGTGCGTTAAATGTAATCGACGCAGCCCTATTCTGCTCGATTTTTTGAATATTTTGAAGGCTATAACCAGTTCTTCTAGCTAGCTCATTCTGAGATAAGCCTTTAATTTCTCTAGCGTTTTTTAGTTTTACAAGCACAGGCATTTCCTAACTCTCACTCCTTAAAGTAGCACTACTTTCAGTTGGTTATCTTGAGTTTGCGTATCCATAAGTAATATAAATACTTATTAAGAGTAGCATTACTAATGGTAATAGAAAATTGCTTGCAACCCTATTGTTGATTACTGTCAGTAGTGCTACTGTAAGTAAGTAAGCAGCAGGAAACACCCTGTTAAAGACAAAAGACGACCGCCCACAGCCTGAGAAACTTGTGCGATCGCCGCAGAGGGAGCGCGTTGAATCTACCCGTTGTCGGGTTTTATACCTGTTTGGCGCTCTCTTCAAAAATTTTCACTAACCACAATTACCAATTTTTTGGACAAGCGAAATATGTCTGATGATATTCTGCGACAAGAAATAGACGGTATCGAATATTTTACCGTTGCCAGTACTGGAGAGTCGGGGATGAGCCAACGAGGGTTATCCAGGCTGTGTGGGGTGCGGCTTTCGACAATCCAAAATCTGCTAGAAAACCTGACCGAAAACAAAGCACCTTTTTGGCTTCAAAGCCTTGCAGAAGGGGGATTATACCTGACCGATAAAACCACTGTTAAAGGTGGTGAAACCAAGCCGATTAAGGCTAGTATATGCTGGGGTGTTCTACGGTCTTATGAGCGAAAAGGCAAGCTAGAAGCAGCTAAAGCTTTAGATGCGATTGGAGCGATTGGTATAAACAGCTTCATTCAAGCCAAGACAGGATGGCTACCAGAACAGTACCAATCATCTCGCAAACAACGGCAGGAAGTAAGCCGTATCCTGGAAACACCGCAACCTTGGACACGAGTTTTTGAGGCTGAGTTTGAGGAGCATCTTGCACGGATTACCAAGCTGCACAAAAAGCACATCAGAAACGGGATTTATTACTGGGAACTCGTTTACAACTGGATGACTCCAGAGGAGAAAGCCAAGCTTGATATTGTTAACCCTGTCCTCTCAAATGGACGAAGACAGCACAAAATCCACCAGATGCTAGACCAGGAAACCAAAAAAAGATTATCTCCTCACGTCACATCGGTTCTAGTGTTGATGCAGTCAGCGAACACAATCGCAGAATTGCGACGATTGATACAGCGACGTTACGGTGTTGACCAACCAAACCTGTTTGATGGCTGGAATTTAGGGTAGTTAGCTGTCAAGCTCTCTCGCTAAAACCCTGGCTAACAAAAGAGCTTCTGGTCAACTATTCCAGAAGCTTTTTTGTTGATTCGCAGCGAACCGTCCAAGACTAATTCGCCAAATCCACATCACTCCTGTAGGTTGTGGGTCTAGCTTTTCTTTTCCGCAGAGGGACTACAGAAGACTTCTTGGGGGCTTGTGGGGGTCGGCATTTCTCGCAATATAGCGGACGAACCCCAAAAGTCTCTCGCTGCGTGGGTTGATCACACTGTTTGCAGACGAAGTTGAAGACGCGAGTATGAATCTCGCGTTTATGCGCTTTGACTGTGTACTCTCGGACTTGAATAATCTTGCTGCTTGGCATGGTTTACCGTGACAATTTTCTCTATATAAATAAATATAGTCTCTAACTTCTTAATACTTCTAAGCTTTGTTTGATATACCGTTACCAGTCAACTTGAAGGGTGTGGGGTGTAGGGGGTAGGGTGTAGTGAAGACGGCATTGGACAGAGCTTGGAACTCCGCCCAATGCAATCGTCCTGAAAGACGGGGCTTGTATCCCTAGGGTGGTTGGGGCTATTTCTTCCCTCACACCCCACACCCTACACCCTACACCCCGCCCCAACGGGGCTTGGTCAAGTACAGACAGACTTATTCTGGCAGATTGACATTGAATTAGGTAAAACCTGATTCTTCAAACAGTGATAATTGCCCAGGTGAAACATTACCTCGTCGGAATTGATGATAAGAAAGGTGACAGCCAGGACAAAGACAGCCCAAATTCTCTAACCGATTATCAGACGGGTCGCGGTTCCAGTGATGAACTTGAAGCGTGTAGGCACGAGGCTTGGTCAACTCAGGATTTTTTTCGCCAGGACGCAACCCAGGACGACCGCACTTACTGCAACGCCAGTTGGAGGATTCTTTGATTGATGTGGCGAGTTGTTTCCAGTTTTGGGGATAGGACATACTCTGCAATCAAAATGTGTTTGCTATAAAACAGTCAGTAATATTAAACCAGCTAAGTACGCAAGAACATACCAATAATTTATCAGTTACTTCTAACTTTACTATCAAAGGATGACATTTTTATTCAAATTGATTGTGGTGAATTTCCTCAGTGTTTTCCTGGGAGTTCTTAATCAGTTCTGCAATCGCACTTCTGAGTTGATGTTGCCAGTTGGGGAGTGCTTTTAACTCTGCCTTCATTGTCTGTGTAAGCCTTAGCTCAATTTTGGCGTTAAGTGGCTCATCTCCGGCAGCTTTAAACTGTGTAGCCTCTCTGCTACCTTCAAAAGCTTTGCGATTACTCATAAGTTTTACCATGTCTACTTGGTAAATAATAGCAGAAACGATCAGATAATTATATACATTATGCAGTCTCAATACCTTGTAGACATGGTATTATATAAAAGTAAGTAATCAAAGAGCAATCGCCAAGCCTGGAAAACGAAGCGATCGCCCTTTCATCAAACCGATAAAGGAATGACTATTATGCTACTCGAATCAATCAAATCTTGCAAATCCCCACAAGCAGGCTCACCGTACATTGCGCGGTTAGTTCTTAATAGCCGTTCAGAGATTCTTCAATGGAGCGATGTTGTGAATCTGCACGAGAAAGCAAAATCATTATGCCCACAAAAATTTGCATGGTGGGCTTCTCTGCCTCCTGAATTGTGGATCACTTCGCTAATTTTCAGTCTGGAACAATCTCCGACACCAAAGACATTGCCTGAGATTTCAGCAATGAGAATTGATCTGTTGCCAGATCGTCAATTTAGTGGCGATTTGTATGTATTGCTTACTGCCCCACAGCTAGTAACTTTGCGGAAAATTAGCTACCGCGTTCGTTCTGATTTTCATGATTATAGTTTGTCTGGGCAGCAGTATCGTGGCATGAATTTAAATCTATCTGTTGATTAAACTGTTTTGTTTGAAAAGCAGCATGAGCTAATCCGCTTTAAAAAGTAAATTAGCTCATGTTGTTTTCGTTTGTTTCCAATTCACTATTGCTGCTGTTAAACCATCAAGGGTATAAGGATCAGCTTCAACATCTACTCTTTTGAAAATACTTCGGCAAGCACTGGAAGTAACTGGGCCAATAGAAGCAATACAGATATTTTCTAAAATAGATTCGGCATCAATGGATTCCAATAACTGGTAAAAGCAGCCTACTGTTTTAGGACTAGCAAATGTGACCACATCAATTTGACCTTCTCGAAAAGCATTTACAATTAATGTTGATATTTCAGTTGTACAATTCGATTGATAAGTTGGAACTGCTTGTACTTCTGCACCTAATATAGTTAATTCTTCCACAATATTTTCTCGCCCGCCTTCCTCTAATTGCGGATAAAGGATTTTAGTTCCTTGGAGATTATCTCGCTTGGGAAAAGAAGCAATCAGGGAATCTGAGACAAATTCAGGGGGTAAAAAATCACTTCTTAAGCCGTACTCATTTAATCGTTTGGCTGTTTTTTGTCCAACTACTGCTATCTTTATCTTAAGTAGTTCGGTTATATTATGTCCTAGGTGAGTTAATCGCTCTATAAAATAATCTATACCATTGATCGAAGTGAATATTAACCATTCAAACTGTCTTAAGTTAGTGATCGCTTCATCTAGTTTTACATGACTCGAAGGTGGACAAATGCACAGACAAGACATTGATAGTGCAGTTGCACCCATTTGTTCGAGAAGTGTGACAAACTGGTTGGATTGTTCGGCAGCACGGGTAACTACAACTGTGATTCCACTTAGAGGTAGTATTGATGTTTGATTTTTATCAGATGAAATTTGGTGAATATTCATATTTATTATTCAAACTTGACTAGGACATTAAGGTTTACTTGTCAGACGGGTCTCTATTCCAGTGATGTACTTGGAGTATGTAAACCAGGGCGATCGCACTTAGCACAACGCCAGTTGGAGGATTCTTTTATAGATGTGGCGAGTTGTTTCCAATTTTGGGGATACATACCCTGACGAATAGAAATGTGACTAATCTCAAAATTACCACACAGGGCAAACAGTAAGTCAATATTTGGTAGTAGACAGAGAGCGAATCAGTTCTCGAATCACATCAGTAGCAGGTCTACCTGTTCGTGAGCAATAATTTTCTAGTTCTTTGACTTCGGTCGATGCCAGATTTATGGTAATTCTTTTAACCGCCCACTTTTTGTTAAATCTGGTGGTGGGTTTATTTTCAGTATGCTGCTTGGCTAAAGTCAAAATATTTCTCCTTTGTTGAGAGTTGGGTGTGTTTAGTCACGAAGGTTATTTAAAACTTTCTTGTTTTTCAAATCTTTGATCTGTCTGTCAATAGATGAGTTAGATTGATATTTGTCAGCTTGCAAAGAGTTGAAACAGTAGAACGCCATAGCG
Source organism: Halotia wernerae UHCC 0503 (assembly GCA_034931985.1). Taxonomy (GTDB): domain Bacteria; phylum Cyanobacteriota; class Cyanobacteriia; order Cyanobacteriales; family Nostocaceae; genus Halotia; species Halotia wernerae. Next base: position 1,634 of record JAYGHB010000058.1, on the reverse strand, counting down.
CAAAGTGTAAATGCGCTCAAACAGCTTAGGCTAACCAAGCCTACCTTCTGCCAAAAGATAAAAGCTATTTTTTGCTTGGCTCCCTGAAGAACAACATTTTGCAGTTTTTGCTCAACTGCTTCATTTTTTAAATATTCCAAAACCTGAATGCATTGAGATATATCTTCACCTTTGTTGACTTTTTGGCAAAGCAAAATTTTTAAACGTTCAACACGACTTTCAGGATTGACACTCTCCGCCCTATAAGTGCGGAGATTCTTGCTTCACGGGGATTCCAATGAATTTACCCTCAGCAAGCATCTTGACCGTATGCCCTACGGCTGCAAGTCCCCTTTGAAGAACTACTTGTGCGGCCGCCACGTCTCTATCGGTGGTGTAACCGCAATTTGAGCAAACATGAGTACGTTCTGAAAGTTCCTTTTTACCTGTCTCAAATAAGCAATTGGGACATATTTGGCTAGTTTTGCGGCTATTTACTTTTTGGAAATAAACACCACGCTTAAAACAAGTCTGCTCAAGGATGCTGAAGAATTGCCCAAACCCCGCGTCTAAACAATGTTTACCCAGCATTCCACCAGACAAACCGACTAGGTTTAAGTCTTCAACAAATACCATTCCAGTATCGGTGCAGATTTGGTGAGAGAGCTTTCTATGCCAATCTTTACGACAGTTAGCGACGTACTCATGCAGTGAAGCAACTTTCTTTTGTGCTTTCTTCCAATTGTTCGAGCCTAAGCGTTTTCTAGAGACACGCTGTTGCAGCAATTTCAGCTTGCGTTCGGCATCTATAAAAAACCTCGAACGTTTGACTAAAAGCCCGTTAGAAGTTGCAATAAAACTAGTTAGTCCTACATCAATTCCGACTGATTCCCCGTGCGGTATAGGTTGAGGTACGGATACATCCCATTGAACGGTCAGCATCACATACCATCCAGAAACACGTCTGACTACACGCGCTTGCTTGATTGTCCCACCATTAGGAATATCCCTTGACTGACGAACTTTGACCGCACCAATAACAGGCAGTTTCACATACCCATTGCTTAATGGGTATGCCCCCAATTGTGGGAAAGAAAAAGACCGCATTCGCCCAGATTTTTTGAATCTTGGGAATCCGTGATTTTGCTCCCACATACTTACAAAAGCCTTTTCAAGTCGTCTCAATGTTTGCTGTAAAGATTGAGCATTAACACGTTTCAAACACTCACTTTCTTTACGCGCAGCAGTTAAAGACTTGCACTGGCTAGCAAACGTTGGGCGGGGAGTATCGGCAGAGATGATGTATTCAGAATGAAGTGAGCAAGCATTAACCCGACAACTACGAGATTTATACCAATCCTTGCGCTCTGCTAAGGCATAATTGTAAACCCGTCTATGGATTTCTAACCATTCCTCAAACGTCGCAATTTGGGTCTGTGTTGGTTTTAATTTAAATTCGTAAGTTAGGTTAAACACTTAATCACCTCCTAACTTATTTTAACATATCTAGTAATCGTTATTGCGCTTTTTAGAATAAAGTTGCCCTACAAGGACAAGGCTCTAACCCCAAAATTTTCGGTAGATCCAGAAAGTCCTATTTACTCCCTAGCTATCTAATTGGTGTTGTTTACAGGTAAGCTGAAAAAATATCTACC
>JAYGHB010000057.1:0-16787 GCA_034931985.1 Halotia wernerae UHCC 0503 | reverse complement strand
GACATCGGAGCTTCGGAAACGTTGTTAGATTGGTCAACCATTAATTGGCGACAAATCAAGCGACGGGTAACAAACCTGAGACAAAGGATTTATCGGGCTACTCAGAGATGCCAATGGAATCGGGTCAGAAGCCTGATGAAACTGATGTTAAGGAGCTATTCAAACCTGCTACTAGCGGTGCGACGAGTTACCCAAGAAAATGATGGCAAACGGACTGCTGGCATAGATGGTCAGATAGCCCTCACCTCAGAAGCTAGGGTAGCACTGGTCAACCAGATGCAAGAATACAGAGTATGGCAAACACGCCCGGTTAAACGGGTTTACATTCCCAAGTCAGGGGGAAAACTTAGACCATTAGGAATTCCCTGTCTGGTAGACCGAGTGGCACAGGCAGTTGTCAAAAATGCCTTAGAACCAAGCTGGGAAGCCCGCTTTGAGCCAAATTCCTATCACCCCGTCGTATTCTTTTTGAGCTTCCCCTATTGACAACCGTGAGTACACTTCCAGCGACTGACGAGATGAATGCCCTGAGTAAGGTTGGATCAGTGCATCATCAATTCCTTGTTTTTTCAGCCATGTCAGCAGAAAATGGCGCAGCCTGTGAGGCGAGATAGCCCTATTTAGTCCTGCCGCCAGCGCATACTTTTCTAGAATTTTTCTCACCCCTCGGTCACTATACTTGCGCTTCCACGATGACTCAAACAAGTAAGTCGCCTGTTTGCGCTGCATCAAATCTACGTGCATCGCCAAAACTTCCTTAAAACCTACAGGAAACGGAACAATTCGGTCTTTTCCCCCTTTGCCCTGGTTAATGCGAATCTGGCAGCGGACAAAATCTATATCTTCAAGGTGAATATTGATTAATTCACTAACTCTTACTCCTGTATAAAGTAGAGGGTAGTGGTAAATATGTAGTGATAATAAAATTAGGTGCTACAACAAGAATTGTAATGATGAATAAAATACCAGATAGCACCAATGTGGTTATCTAGCCTTTTTGAGAATGATAAAGTTTTTCTAACCAAACGTGAAATTCTTTGACGCATTGTATTATTAAAGCGTTCAATATGATTAGTTTCGCCACTTTCTTTACCGACTGCTTTGTGACGTTTATTGGGAATAACTTTTTCATAAGCAGCCCAAAAATCTGTATAAGAAACAGCACATTGACGATAAATTGGTGGTAGAGAATTCCATAATCCTCTAGCTCCATTTTCACTGCGTAGCTTGCCGCCGTAGGCATCGCCTATGTAGACTCCAACTATTTCTCTAGTCTTTTTATCCAAGGCTAACCAAATCCATTTCTTATTATTTTTACTAGCTACGAATGACCAGGCCTCATCACATTCGATAGTCAATTTTCCTTTAGGTTTCTCTGAAACCTTTACCTCTTGAGGAATCTGAGTATATTTGTTATTAACGTATTTCTGTAACCAAGTTTCTGAAACAAGAGCAGCACGAGCAATCCCTGCCAGAGGTATCAATTCATATAAAAGCCGATCAATCAACTCTATCGTATCTTTACTAATAACTTTATTAGTTGGATTTTCTATAAACTGTCTTTTACAGTTTTGACACTGATACTTTGGTTTTTGATTATGAATACTACCGTTTTTGACAGTATGTTGAGAACCGCAATTGGGGCAAGTAGGTGTTTTGGCTGACATCGAGGCTGCAATATTCTAATTTCAAAACACTTGTACTTTATTACTTTTAACATTTTATGGCTAAACGATATATTTAGCAAATTTATCTTTGAGAGACAATTCAATCAGTCAGTTAAATATAATTCAAAATTTCAATAGCCAGAAATGAATAATTTGAGTTAGAAATTATCAGGTTTCACTACATATTTACCACTACCAGAAATTCTTCGTTCTGCTAAAACTCGAACATTCGATGCTCTTGACGAAGCAATAACTATGGCTGTTAATGCGATTACTGATGATAATGCTCTAAATTGGTTTAATCATTGCGGTCTGTTTGTTGAGCCTATTAGGTAGTTTTTTGTGGCTAGTTTGAACGCAAACTGCTGTAAAATGGATGTTTGAGTGGTTTATTAAGCACACCGTATTTGATTTCTCCTCTCTTAATATGTACGGAGCTTATTCAAAAATCAAATAGGAATCCTATAGTTGTAATTAATTCTGGCTCAACACACCAATCTAGTTGCAATTAATCCTGGCTCAGAATGATTCTTATTGCAGGTCGAAGTGTTTCTTATTGCTGGCTCCTACAACTAGGTCTTAAAAGGATCAGGCTCTTAAATTTGGGCTAATGAGCCAAAAGGGCAAAAACTACTAAGAATTATATTTGATTAAGCACATTTATAGTACTTACTACTAAATTTATGCCTAAATTTGACCCCGCCAAATTAAAAAAAGTATCTGTTAGCCTTCCATTTGGCATTGGTTCTGCTGAATGGGAAGCCGACCCAACAGAGCGTAGGGCTGCTTGGTCGCTCTACGTGGAACTTGTTACACGCATTGCTGTCCAACCTTTGGAAACCGACCAAGGACTTCTGCGAGAGGCCTTGACATCTCTGTACAACTTGTTTCCTGTAACACGACAAATTCTCAAAGAAGCTGGCCCAGATGTTGGTGCATCCCACGATTCAGTTGGAGGTATTGCCATAGCAGTGCTGAATAATGGTCTGCGCCCCTTCCTTGCCAAGTGGCATCCGCTGTTACAAACATGGGAAGCCCAACGTCCTCCTCACTTAAGTCCCAAAGAGCATGAGCGCAATTGGACTGAGGAACCAAAATTGCGGGCTGAACTGGAATCTCTAAGAAAAGACTTGGAGCAATACGCAAATGCTTTGGCAGAGATTGTTGGAGTGGCTCGGTAAACGTCATAAGCTATTTGGCACAGCTTTTTTGTACGGCACAGCAGTGGTTTGAGGCTCCTAAATTTCAGAGGCTTCAATTGGTACAGGTTTCTCGCAGGTCGAAAGGATGTTGAAAAAAAGGTCATCAAGTCCAAGCGCGTAAGTTACGGAATGGATGCTCATTTCACCACAGTTACAACTTTTGGTCAGGTTACGGTTCACATTTTGGTCAATTAATTGGTAAAATCACACTCACTCTAATTGTGCAACTCGCTCCATCAAAGCGACAAACTGTTTCACTGTGTTTCCGTGCCCACCATGCAACCACAACCGAGTTCTAGGAAAACAACCTGAAGGCGCTTTTATTGAAAAATCAAACTTTTCATTTTGCAACAGTTTCTCATCATCGCTACGCCAGCCAACCAAACATCCAAATCGAGTCCATGCTTGTGAGTCCGTTATTGATTCCACCTTCTTAGCGAATAGCTTAAAGCGTGGTTTCTCTGGCTCCAGAATCTTTTGCCATAGCTGCGACTGAATTCTCAGCCCAAACTTTTTATCGCTGTAGGCTACCCAGAGTTGGTCAATGCTGTCGAGCAAATTCAAAGAAAGTTGTCTAATTTTGGAAGCCGTCAGAGGATTATTCTGGTTGTTCTTCAAAACGATTTTCTTAGTTTGCTCATCCGCTTCTTGCCATTTTTGTGCTGACAGCAAGATCTCTAATTTTTCCAGATCGCTACTATCCTCAGTATCGGGCTGATTTGGCAGAATTAATCCAGACGCAGTCTCTAAAGATAAACCTTCCTCATAAGTTGGTCGATTCCCAGTAATTCCCCAAATCAACTGACCTATTGGTTCGGGATGGCTTTGTCGAAAATCAACCCACATTCGCCCACGAAGGAAAAGAGGTAACTCTGGCTTTTGAGGAGCATTAGGTAGCAGCACTGGAATCAGAGGTTTATTATTCTCTACAAATAGCAGTAAAAATGCCTCAAGCTCTTGCTGTTGCCAAGGACCAAGCCCGTTGCTACCAACAAAAACTGCTGCCGCCTCAATCTGAGAAATCTGCTCTTGTAAAACTTGCTGCCAACGGACTCCGGGTCGCAACTCCCACTCATCAAACCACGGATACATTCCCTGGTTTTTCAAGCATTCAGCAATAGTTCGTAGATGTAGTTTATCTTCGCTATTATGGCAGAGGAAGACATCAAACTGAGAACGATTCATGGTAGATGCTACAAATAATACTCAACCAAAGAGTATAACAGCATTCAAATTTTCCCAATTCGGCTTAAAAGTGATAAAAAAGGGATAATTTACTTCTTTCTACTTCTTGAAGTATTTGGTTTTACAGCATTCTCTACAGTAACAATATTGACATCACGAAACACAGCTTTGCCAGTAGTATTGTACTTGACTTCAAACGCCGCTAATTGAGTTAAATTTGGTGGTAACTCAAAATTAATAGTTATCTTGGTAGGAATACCTGGAATAAGTTCATTAACGACTTGTCCGTTAGAACTATCTCTACTTTGAGATTTTCCGATTTGTGCAAAGTTAGCAATATATTCATTACCGGATAAATCAAAAACTCTGGAACTACCATATTTGTTGCCACCAAAAATCGAGATTCTTTGTTCTTGTTGGGATGTTGCTGTTAAAAGGAGTTGACAATTTACTGTTTTGCTTTGGGCAATTCTTTGACACTTTTGAAGATTAAAGCTAATATTGCCGGATTGAATTACACTTTTATTGTCTTCAACTTGAGCTTCCTGTTTCAGCTTTTCCAAATCTTTACTCTGAGCATTGGTCGCGGCAGTAGAAGTTATCAGATGAGTCGAAATAGTCACAGTTGCAGTCAAACACATTAAGCTGCGGAAGAATAGTTGACCCGATTGGGAAATGGAGAACATAAGCCATCTCTGCCGAATATTAAGATAGATTGATTTTAGTTAAATTTGTAACAAGGTAAAGTGTAGGCTATTAAGCAACTAATATCAAGCAAATAAAAATTTATATTCACATTTTGAGCCACAACCGCGCAAGTTTAACAGCACTGGCTTTTAAAAGGTTTACAAATAAAGCTTAAGAGCAGAGTAATCAAATTTTTCTTAACTCGGTTTCTTACTTGCACCTAATTAAATAAATAATTAACTGATTTTTCATAACAAAGCATAGATGTAATTCTATGTAAAAATCACATTAATCGGGGGAATGTGTGGTCCAGATATAACAATAAACTAAGCAAGTCTTAACAAATAGGCGGCGCAGCGAAGTGTCTGCCGCTGCCTGCAACAAACTGGGTGGCTCAACGAATGGATTTATGGCAGTGGCAGACACCGCCTATTTGAGATTTATCGGTTAAGACTTGCGCCATCACCTAGAGGGAAAAGCCTTTACTAGGTCTTCTTTTTTGTTGCTGTTCTTCTTCAATTATTTCTTGCAATAGCTGGTCGCAATCGTGCCAAAGCTGAATGTCTTTTTTCTCTAATTCCCCGATATTAATTACTGAATACTCAAGCTCACTAGACTTGTTACGGTTGAGGGACACACGAAAAATTTCTCCGCGTTCATCATGGGTAAATACTAATTCTTTTCCTTGCTTTGACAGTGTTGCACGTTTAAATTTAAAGCTATGCTCGCCATTTTCTCTTAACTGCCAGTTGATTAATGTAACAGCAATAGGCACAGCTATAGCTAAATATTCCGACTGAAACTTTTGTTTTTCAGAGAGTTGCTGTTGTAATTCTTCTTGTCTGAATGCCAGTTTATTTTCAGCGATTAGCACTAATACTTTAGCTTCATCATCATTCCATCCGGCGGGACTAGCTTTGATAATTTCTTCTATATTTTGGGCTGAATTATTATCTAATAATGCTCTAATAGCAACTTCTTTATCTCGGTCAGTCACTAATAAATTCTGCAAGTCAGCACTGTAATATTTGTATAACTCGGCTGAAAGCTCCTCTTTTAGCTTTGGTTTATCTGCTGTTAAGGGGTCAGTTTTATTTGGTAATAATTTTGGCAGTTGCTTTAATTGTTCTACTATCTGGAATAGTGGCTCAATGATTGTATCCGACTGAGATTCAGAAAGCTCTTTGAGTACAGGCGGTAATTCTACCAGTGCAGACTCAAGGGATGACTGTTCAACTTTGTCAGCTATCGCGTTGATAGCTTTCTGTGATAGTTGACGTTCTTTTGCTTGAGTTATTGCTGCTAGTAGCTGATGAAAAGTAGCGGTAACTTCAGCTAAGGAGTGCTGATATTGGTCAAGTGACTGGCTCAGTGATGGTAATGCTTCACCTAGAATTGACTCAAGAGATGACTGTTCAACCTTGTCAACTATCGCGTTGATAGCTTTCTGGGATACTTGGTCTTTTTCTGCTTGAGTTAATGCTGCTAGTAGCTGATGAAAAGTAGCTGTAACTTCAGCTAAGGAGTGCTGATAATGGTCAAGTTCCTGACTTACAGCTGATAATGCTTCAGCTAGAACTGACTCAATAAATGACTGCTCAACCTTGTCAACTATCGCGCTTATAGCTTTCTGGGATATTTGGTCTTTTTCTGCTTGAGTTATTGCTGCTAGTAGCTGATGAAAAGTAGCGGTAACTTCAGCCAATGAGTACCGATATTGGTCAAGTGACTGGCTCAATGATGGTAATGCTTCAGCTAGGGCTGACTCAAGAGATGAGTCGTCAATAAAATCAGCGATTGCGTTTATTGCTTTCTGTGATAACTGACGGTTTTCTGATTGTTCTAATAAGGTTAAAGTAGCATTTTCATGCTGAATACTGGCGGCTATTTTTGCCGGAGACTGGAAATTAATTTCAGATATACCTGGGGAAGTAGCAGCAGATATAGTAGATGTTACCTGCTGATTATTTTGCTTATTATGTACAGATTCTAAGAATTTATTTAAGCGTTTAATCTCGTTATCGTCCCTTTGGGGGTCGTAGCTAATCCCTAATTCTGTCTGTAGCTTGGCGAAAGAACACTTATATTTATTGAGATTACCCCCCTGTTTCCACAGTAGTCGGGGCGAACCATCTTCATTAACTGAGCCAATATCGATACCAAACTTAACGCCCCTTACCCCACCATGACCGTAATAACTGACGATAGCTTTAACTTGATGCTCTCTCCATAACTGCTCAATTAGCTGGGGCATTGTGGGTTCATTTACTGCCACAAGCTCAATCGCTCGGCGCATTATTTCTTCGCCTGGAAGTCCATCACGCTCAACTCGTTCTAGTTGATTACGGGTCATAGCCTTGCGTTTACTCTCCCAACTGCTTTGGACTTGGGTTAGCTGAAATTCTCGCTCTAGTCGTCGGGCAGAGTGTTCAGAGTAGGCGTAATTATTCCAGGTACGAATGGATTTACCATCGAGGTTATTAACTCTAGATACAACGATATGGGTGTGGTCGTGTTCTTTGTCAGAGTGTCGAGCTATAAAGAAGTCATAAGCTGGTAGTTCTGTATCTATAAATTCATCAACTAGCTGGTTTAGTTTGGTGTCAGCTATCCTTTTTGATGGTTGTTTAACTTGGGCTTCATCACCTTGAAGCCGCGATAATACAATGACCGATGCCAAATGGCGCTGGGATAGATTAGCTAATTCATCATCATTTAGCGTTCTATCATTTTTCGGTACACTAAGCATTAGGTGATAGCATGGGTCTTTCAGTTGGGGGTTAAGGTGGGCTGATAGGGTAAACTGCTCTACCAGTTCATTAGTGCTTTTCCCGTACATATTCCCGCCAATAATTTGGGCTTTCTCTTTCTCTATTACATATTTAGTAGTACCACGAAATGATTTGTTAGCTTTGATTTTGGTAATCATTTCGCTGTACCTCTACCGTAGGTTGAGTGAGTGATTGGCGAGTCTGTAATAAAAGTGCTGTCAGTTCTTCAAGAGTTTTCAGATATGATTTCACGTCGCTTGTCAGCGGTTGGCTTCCAATTTTTACAGCTTCGTTAATGGCTCTAGTTTGCTGATTCAAGTTGTTACCAATCTTTTTTAGCTCGTAGATAGCTTGGCGGTTAACTTCTGGGATAGTTAATTTAGGATGTGGTAAAGGGTAATCAAATAATCTCGCCCTTATATAGTCACTTTGCACCACTCCACTGCACCGTTGCTCTAGACTCGCTTTCTCAGTAGAGCTACACCTAAATGTAATAGTTATCTCTCGCTTTTCATCAGGCTGTATAGACTGATTACTTAGTGCTTCAGATAATTTATTACTTAACTCTGTGCGGGGGTCTGGTTGCATAAATAATTAGGTTTTAATTATCTAACTCTTTATTTTCACCGACTTATTCGCTGTAGCTGCAATGGCGCGCAGCGCCGAGCAGGTAGGCGAATAAGTTGGAACTCTTTTAGGGTGTAGGGGGTAGGGTGTGGGGTGTAGGGTCAAAGATAAAATTGTCTTTTGTACACCCGTTACCTCAGCCAATAAATATACAAAGCAAGTACCAAAGCTGGAGATTTTGTGGTCTAAAATCAGTGGTGGCTTGTACCTCTCACTAATTTATTCCCTACACCCTACACCCTCATTCTTCACTTATCTATCTTTTAAACGACGTTTAAAAGGGGGGCTTGGGGGACACCCCCAACAAGCAATCACGCCGCTTTCACTCCGTGAAAGAGCGCGCCGTCAGGCGCGTTACGGCATATTGCTTGCCTCCGTCGCGTCGCGACGGGGAGGGGCAGACGTGAAGTAGGGGCATCACGATAAGATGGGGAATTACAAGACTCGGACTCATAACGAGTAACCCTCTATAATTACCTCGGTGTAACCGAGGGCTGAGTCTACTTGGTAATGCTGCTCATGCTGGTGATACTAAAGGTGTGATTCACGCCGTTATCACTTTTGTAGACTAGTCTACCTTATGAGGATACAAACCCATATTGATTGATATTCGTCACATCAAGACAAGAAACTTAAAGTTTATACAGCCACAACTTTTTTACAATGGACTAATTTGTTACCACTCAAAATTAGGGTGTAGGGGGTAGGGTGTGGGGTGTAGTGAAAAGTGCATAAAATCATTTATTTTTTCGTACACCCTGCTCCGTCACTTTCATGGTTTAAACCTCAAGGGTTAATCGATGTGAATTCCCTACACCCAACACCCCATACCCTACACCCTTCTTATATATGCCGCGTAAACCGAAAGCTGTTCCTTTATCAAAAGTTGAAGATCTGAAGGCGAGTCTTAAACAGAAAGCGGCGACTCCTAAGACTATTAGCCTTGAGGAGTTGGTCAAAAGTTTAGCTAAACCTATTCATGATATGTTGGATGCTGGTTACGATTATTCGGATGTTGCTGAAGTATTCCAGGGGCATGGGGTGGAACTAGCGGCCAGTGGAATTAAAAGTTTTCACAAGAAAGCTTTGACAACAGGTGCTAATACATCTGGTGATAATTCTGGTGTTTCATCTGAGGAATTAAATTCTGAATCATCTGATCAATCGACCTCACAAGAGATTGCTAATGGTGATGGGTCGTCTAATTCATCGCCCTATACAAGTGGACAATCTGATAATTCAACAAATAAAACCACTAAGGTCAAGAAAGCAACAGCTAAGGAGCAACCGGATAAATCATCACCTCATAGCTACCCAAACAGGTTAGCTTTTGTGCCAAAAATTTATAGTGATGATGAACTATAAACGGCTAACTATTTCAGACAAGGAGTAGCTGCAATTAATGATTAACAGAGAAGAAGCAATAGCGAAGACAAAAACAATTTTTAACACTGCCTCTGATTATTTTGATGCTCCGGCTTTATCTTTCTGGAATCGTTTTGGTCAAAAAACCATTGAGCGGCTCTCACTGAATCGGGGCGATTTTGTTTTGGATGTTTGTTGTGGAACTGGTGCTTCTGCGATTCCAGCAGCAGTACGTGTAGGCTATAATGGTCGAGTTTTAGGGATAGATATTGCTGAATCTCTGCTGGAACTGGCGCGTCATAAATCACAACTTCAAGGTCTTGATAATATCGAGTTTCGATATGGGGATTTTGAAAATTTAGGTTTAAAATCCGAAAGCTTTGACGCGGTTGTTTGTGTTTTCGGGATTTTCTTTGTTCCTGATATGGTGGCAGCAGTAAAAGAACTTTGGCGGATGGTTCGCCCTGGCGGAAAACTAGCAATTACCTCTTGGGGAGAGAAGGTTTTTGAACCTGCTAATCAAATATTCTGGGATACGATTAAGACTGAACGCCTGGATTTATATAGGAATTTTACACCGTGGGATAGGATTGCAGATCCTACTTCACTGCAAGCAGTACTAGAAGCAGGTGGCGCGACACAGGTTGAGGTTTTCGCAGAACTAGGCACTCATGAATTGGTTTCTCCTGAAGATTGGTGGACAATGGTTTTGGGTGGAGGAGTCAGAGGTACAATCGACCAACTTGAGCCTGCCGTAAGAGAACGTGTTAGACAAGCAAATTTAGAATATCTGCGGACTAATAACGTTCACTCACTCTCAGTAGATGTCTTGTATGCTATAGCGCACAAATAATTGTAGTAACCGGGAATTGAGCCAAATCAAAGACGACAATAAACAGCACTGCAATTAAATATTGAGTGCAAATATTAATTCAACAATTTATTTGGTTGATTTCACATTCCATCCACTGGTATAAGTTCCCAGATGGGTCGCAAAACGACAGCATTATTGGTTAAGTTCTTGCATCTGGCTCTACTGTCTAGTGTCAAGCTCTGTACCTGAAATGGGTCGGAAATTCCAACAACTGTCACAACACACCCAATTAGTTTCTCTGCAAGAGATTTGGGTTGTTGTTGATTCGGATCTCCCACCTGATTTTTAGTATTAAAAGGCATAGCTGATCCAGAATTATCTCCTACTTCATGAAGCTTTTCGCGCCGTGTGGCACGTCGATGTAAAACGGACATCAGGCTATGCCACACCTCAGCATCAAGTCGGTAGACTTTAATTTTTTCCTTTTCAAAACCTGGCTCAAACCTTGACCAACGAAATGCCATTTTAATTCCGAACTGTGAGAGCAGCTGATGCACAACCTGCGTGTCACTCATTTTTTCGCTGATGGTGCGGTTGAGATGTTGATTAATTTCTGGGGCATATTTCCGTATCTTATCGGCGTAGGGTTTGAGGTCAGCTTTCGTCCATTCTTTATTTGAATCTAAAAAATCGTTTAATCCTAATGCTTCTCGAATTTGTCGCCGCAGTGCTGTACCGGAAATGTCCCACGGGCAAACACCTTGATTCCAACTAGCTTGTTTTTCTAATGATTTGGCTGTTCTATCGAGTGATAATTCCGGGTTGAGTTGCACCTCTAAGTTGAGCAGTTCTCCGCGTCGTTGGCCGCTTTTATCCCAAAGTACATCTTCTATTGTTAGCTCGTCTAGAGAGTAAAAATCTTTTATATGGAATTTTGTTACTGCTAGTGCATCTTCTGGTGCAATGGACTCCTGAGATTCCAAAACTACCACCTCTGCATAAGTTAAATCGGCGGCAGCTACTATATTTTGAGCTTCAAGCAATTGAATTTCTTCTTTGGCTTCTTTTAACAACATTTTGACTGCGGATTGAGATTGCCGCGAATCGATTTTAATGTGATGTCCTTCGTGTTTGAGTCGAATTAATAGCGCATCCTCTAGATTCATCATCGAATAATTCTGCTCGGCACTAATTCGGGCATAGAGATTAACATGGGGGTTATCTTGCCAGTTGTAATTAGAAATTTCTCCAACAACGTCAGGTCTGAGGTTGGAACGAATTAAGCTAACGGTGGCATCAGTTCTTTGTTGTAATTGGTTTTTAATTTCAAGATAATTGCACGAGCGCGAAACTTTACTGAAATTTGTACCACGTTTGGCACACCAAACCACACGCTCTACAGTGTCCCGAACACGAACTAAGGATTGGGACATATCAGCGTCGGTAGATGATGCACCTGTGAAAATCCCATAGACTTTTTCAATGAAATCTTTGAGTTCAATGCTGACTCCCGTTGCGATTGTGGGAGTACAAATAACTACGTCATATAATCCTTCGGCAATGACAGCATCGGGTGTTTTCATAAACCGTTTCTCAACTGTATTACCGCTGGTTTCGGAGTTAATTAACAGGATTCTGATTCCTGGAATTTCTTTTTGTAGGAGTCGCGCTGTTGCCTTACTGGTGGCTTTGCTATCTGTGGTAACATACAGCGTCTTGCGAGGCTGTAGTTGACGAGCATCGGCAATTAAATCGTTGACGATCGCTGATTTATCTTGTGCTTGAATAAAAGTTACATGGTACGGTTGCGGTTTATAGTCGTTGCGAATTAAGAAAATGGGTGTAGCATCTGCCCTCAGTTCTTTGATGTAGTGTAGGGTCTGGTTATTTAAATCAGCATCAGCAGCAATAATCCTCCTGGCCACTCTAATTAATTCGCCAAATCTTGCCAGTAATGCGGGGCGTTTACCGTTGCGGTCGCAGGTGCTAGAGGTGAGTAAGTGACGAACTACCTGAACAATTTCATCAATAATTAAGTCACAGCCGACAAATTTTTGGGGGTCGATAGCTAAAAGCGAATCAACACAAAAACCAATTCTCAGGGTGTAAGCTGCGCCTTTAATAAAATTGCCGTTGAATTTATCTAAATCGCCACGGTAATCTAAGTTAGCCCTGGCACATAAATTTTGTGACAATGCAATTCTGTGACTGGCAGATAAGACTTTCTCAGATTTGGCAGTTGTTTTGGCGATAAACTTAGTTTTACCTGTTCCCTTGCCCGAATCGATGCCAATAATTCCTGACTGGGGTAAGTCTTTGATTTCTAAGGTGGATAAGTCAGCTGTTGTCAGTTGTAGAGAGGGTTCGTAAGTTAAACGATTTTCTAAGCGTTGCCACAGTTGCCAATGTGTTAGTGGTAGGGCTTGGTTTAAGGCTGTTTCCCAGGCTGTAGTCCCAGAGTTGACGATTAAATCATCAACACCTTTACATTGTCCTGACTGACCGTTCCAGATGGCGATAGCAGTCTTGCTGCCTGCGGCAGTCAGTAATCGGCTAAAGCGGTATATGGCAGCGTTCACCCGTTTCTGAGTGGCTGTGTTTGTGTCCTGGTCAAAGGCTAGGGTAATGTGTCTGTCTTTAACAGCAAATCTTGCTATGTCAGGGATGAGGTAAGGCTTGATGGGGTTGCCTAATGAATCTTTGGTGCGGTAGCCCCCGTTAATGCCATAAAGGGCAATGGCTACGTATCCCTCTGACAAAAGGCATAAGGATTTTTTACCGCCTTCTGTAATTACGATCGGGATTTCTGGGTGAAGTTCTAGCCAGTTCCAGAAACTTTCTCCTGCTGGTGGGACTTCGACGCTGTAGCGTGAGGCGATTAAGCGTCTAGTTTCTCGGTTAATGGTGGGGAGATAGGCGCGTGAGCCTTTACCAATTGGGGTTTCGTATTTTTGCAGTTTGCCTTTTTTCGTGTCGGTTCTGGGATTACTCAGTTTGGCTTGCCAAGGACTGCCATCTTCGTTAAGTAGTAGTGCGGCGTATAGTGTGGGTTTGGCTTGATATCCAAATCTGGTGTATTTCCAGTTGAGTGCATCGTGTATTGGGGTGGCGACATCTCCGCCTGCATTGATTTCTAAGTCGCTGATGATGCGGATGTTTTCGCTGTAGAGGGAAACTGTGATCGCCGAGCCGATAATAAATTCTCCCTCAATTCGGCTGGCAAACTCATGAAGGCTTTCTACTGGCAGTAGGTTTTGAGCAGATGGTAGAACACTTGATAGATTTTTCAATTTCTTTCTCCAGGCAGGGGTTACATTGCCCTCGCCAAGAAAAGACTGTTGCTTAACTTCTATCTACAGAACAGTTGGCGTAACTTGTGCCGTAGAGGAGAAAGAGTCAAGTCGTTTGGGTAAAGCCTTCATGCCTGTTACTTTTTTCTTAGGAATCTGTTGGAAATAAATAATAGACATTTATAATTAAGGGAAGGCTCCACTTGATTCTTACTCCAGTGGGGGTTTTACACTCTGTCTTTTCTAGCGGGGTGGACGTGTGGTAGGTGTTGTAAGCACCGAAGCCACAAAATACGTAGCAAAATCAAATGAAAAATTTGAGCCTAAGTCTGTGAGTCCTACCTCGCAGGCTTTTTGGCTTATTAGCTCAATTTTTTAACGATTTAAGACCATAAATAGAAATTAGTTGGTTGGGGCTAAGATGTTGTTTGCTTGTCAGCATATTATCGAGTAACACTAGGCACATATTGCAATCTGGCTAATAATTGCCACTGACCAATCTTTATCATCTGTAACTGGATCAAACTTCCCCTTTTCTCGCTCTACATCTCTACATCATCTGATTGATTCTCCATCCTCATGCTGTTTCTCTTTTGTTACCTCCTTTTTCTTTCTTTTTTGACGCAATAGCTTTTTTGAGAATAATTTTTGCTAGTTGAGGAGGAGTCATAAATTCTTCTTTTGCCCATTCTTGTAAATATAAATACTCATCCTCCTCAATACGAATGGTCAATTGCGGCTTTTTTGAAGGCATAGTCAAATTCAAATACCATGCCTAATTATTCACCCTTTGAGTCTTATTTTCCATTAGTGAATCAAAGTATTGACAGGTGAATCACCTATGAATTAACATAACAGACAAGACAGAGAAACAACAACAGCCGCTAACTGATTTGTGTCTACCGAGCAAGGAAAAGCCGATAAATCAATCCTTTTAGCGTGTGGGTACGACAAAGCAGCGGTGACTGCTAAATCCCTGCCTTACAGATGCCAGTAACTATCGCTGGCTATCAATCACTATTTGCCCATTAACTAATAGATGCTCTATGAAAGCGTCAAACTCCTCACGGGGGCTTGATTTAGATGACCCTGGCTTGTTTTGTGAAAGTTATGTAACAAAATCTGAACTCGCAAGAATTCTTAATATTGCCCGTTCAACTTTGGTCAGTTGGGACGGTATAGCTCTTTACCGCATAGATAGCTATCGGCAAGCTTACCCAGTCAAAGCCGATGGCAGTACAGATCGCTCTTGCCCGTTGTCACCATACCAAAGCTGGGTACTGAGTCGTGTTGGTCGCGTGATGCAAAATCTCAAATCTGCCGAACGGGTAAAGAATTACATTCGCAAGTATCCCCAAGAATTCACAATAGCCAAGTTTCAAGCACAGTTTAACCAAGTCACCAGAGGTAATGCAGCATGAAAACTTCATACATGATTGCTATTAAAGAAGTTTGTTCACAGCTCTCGATGCCAGAGTAAATTATTAGATTCTCTCTGCAATCATCGCATTCAGATGATTTTGACAGTCTCAAAGAAATTAGTTTTCTAAGTTTGAAACAGAAGCTTAAACGATGCATATCAATCTACGCAACCTAGAAGCAATCAACGAACTACCTCTTGAGAAAGTAATGCTTAATCCTAATCAAAAGAGAAAGTTAGAAGCAATAGATCGCTGGCTCAGAGAAATCCTAGACTCAGAGGAATTTAGACAACTGGATTACTATCCAGATTTGACACTAGGAGATGCAATACAAGCAGTGGGTGAACTACTTGATGAACACGAACCATCTGATTACAAGCCCACAAATTTTACTAATTCTGAGTGGCATTCATATCTAGAACAAAAGCCAGTAATGTACATTCGCCGCGTAACTCCTCTGCATGAAAAAATTGGCTCATTGATCCAGAATGCAGCGTCAGAAATAGCAATTGTGAGCTTACTAACAACTAGTTTTATGGTTGTTGGTAGTATCTTTTGTCACGGCGTTGACCGCATTGAGCAAAGCAGAGGTGAGGAATATCAACCAACTTGGGCAAACAACGCTCTTGTTGTTGAAGGAAGCGCCATTGCGTCTATCGCGGTCTTCCTGGGTGCAAGTTTGACGGCTGCGTGTCTTGCTGGAGACAACAAAGATGATTGATAAACAGCTTGTAGGATGTGTCACGCTGTTGACAATGAGCAATACTTACTGGATTGATGGAACACTGTACAGATATTTAACTAGTAGCGACAGTATCAAGCACACACAATATTATTTCCGTCCTTTACCGCGTCAGTCTAAAACTGCTGACTTAAAGCTCAATCGTGACAAAGTGCTGAGGCGGTGCTACGAAATTCCGAGCCTATATAAACAGCACACAGCAGAGATTACTAACAACTCAATACAGTTGAGTTTGTTCTAACTCATCAAAAAAATGTTTACAGTCCGATGCCCAAGTTAAAAGATGAGTTTCGACAAGTATTTGAGTATGAGTTAGGACACCAAATCAGGCTTTCACTCTGGCTTAAATACCAAAAAGAAATAGTTCGAGCGGGTTTTAAAGTAACTAAAGACAACGTTCGCAAGTATGCAAGATTCAAGAAGTTATCACCCAGAAAGCAAGTCAGCCTTGCTGTTAAAGAAGATTTCCTCAGTTTTACCCGTAAATATGGCGAAAAGAGCGAGTTTGTAGGAGTTGAGTTAATAGACATCATCTGTAGCTATAGACCAGTTTTAAGGAGCGATTTACACGCCATTAGAAAGCAGCCCTACTTTGTAGAACTGGCTTGTCAAATGTCAAAAGTCTACAGCTTTGACGATGCTTGCAAGGTGATAGCAGCGTGTTTACTTTATCAAAGGAAAAATCATGAAACTAGATAAATCAGATATCCAAAACATTCGCAATCAAGCTAATCGTAAAGGAATTAAGCCCACAGCAGAGCAAATCCGTCAAGCGATCGCGGAGTGCTATCCAGACGGCAGCAACTTTGACACTGCAATGATTCCGAGTGTAATTGACATTCTTTCGGCCCAATTAGGAGATAGCAAAGAACAAACAGCGCTGACCGTGCAAGAGCCAGAAAATCAGATTGTGCTAACTGACCAGGAAAAGCAAGCCCTCGTTGCAGACATTGCAGAAGGGGCGGGAATTGAACTCAAAGCCACTGACGTAAAACAGATTACAGTGTCCATTGCTT
>JAYGHB010000056.1:0-17094 GCA_034931985.1 Halotia wernerae UHCC 0503 | reverse complement strand
TCAAGCTCTGTCCCTTATGAAACAAGCTGTTTAGCCATGTTGTCACCCGTTAAGGGTTACAAGGATTCATACATCACTACCTTGATGGCATTCTCGATATTAGCCCTCAAGCAGCTAGAAGATAACAAAGGATTGAGGCTACCATCATTCGGTAGCTTACAAGCTATGGGTATAGCCTTAGATGAAATCAATACCCCTACTGATGAACAAATAGCGCTGATTAGAATTTCGATGGAGGGTAGGAGGATGAACTACCCAGATAGATATGACCAAGAGAAGCTGTTAGCCATTTACAAGGCTAAGTTAGCCCTAGAACAAGCAATCGGGTTGCTAGAGATTTAATTTTTAAATACAAAGAACGGAGAGGGGGGGATTCGAACCCCCGTTGAGTTGCCCCAAAACGCATTTCGAGTGCGTCGCATTCAACCACTCTGCCACCTCTCCATTTATTTACGGATTTGATCTAGATTCGTAAATATGAAGCGCGATCGCATCCTGACGAGATTATAACACTCGACTATATATTACCGTGTTTATTGGCTTTGAACTGACACTAAATTCCAGAACCGTCAAGAAATTCTGCAATCATCAAATCTGTATTGTTGTTACCGTTATCAGTTTGTTCGTCGTTTTCTGGAGTTGGTAAGTAACTAGGCTGAATTTCTAAATGCTCCAATTGCTTTTCTAGAGCCTTAACTCGTTCAAATAAAGCGCGGATTACTTCTGCTTCTACGTCTGGTACTTGATCATGAGCCAGAACATCAACACTCAAGTTGTTCTGACGAGTCACACGCCCTGGAATCCCCACTACTGTGGTGTTACTGGGTGCATTTCTCAATACCACTGAACCTGCTCCAATGCGGACGCGATCGCCGATATGAATATTGCCCAAAACCTTTGCACCAGCTCCTACAACTACATGGCTACCTAAAGTTGGATGGCGCTTACCGCTTTCTTTGCCAGTACCGCCAAGGGTAACACCTTGATAAATTAGAGCATAATCACCCACGATTGCTGTCTCACCAATTACCACACCCATACCGTGGTCAATAAATACTCCTTTACCAATGACTGCGCCAGGATGAATTTCAATTCCAGTCAAAAACCGACTCAGATGGGACATAAACCTTGGTATAAAGGGAATCCTCATTTTATACAGTCGGTGGGCTAGACGATGGAACAGCAGAGCTTGGAATCCAGGATAACAGAATAAGACTTCCAGCCAGTTACGGGCTGCTGGGTCACGCTCATAAATTGTTCGCAAATCAGTTAGTAGCATATTTAGTTAAAATCATGGTTGGTAGGTTACGCATTCTTGGCACTTTATATACTCCAAAACTTATGCCAAGAAAGCGAGATTTGTGCCCAATGCAGACAGCAAAAGACATTACAAAATTAGTGAGTTCAATAAAATTCCCCAAGCTTTGGCAGCGGTTGCTCAGATTCTCATGAAGCTAGAAAGCATGAACTCAGTCGGTTTTATCAAGACTGGATTTCGTGCGATCACGGTGGCAACTGCCAAGGACTTACCATCTTATTGTAACGATGCCTGAGACGATGAGCCAGAAACGACAAACTATGCATCCAGCAGACACATTGAGCAATTATATCGATAGGCTATTAATAGACAAGCACTCCTAGCAAGCTGGATTTGATTCAGGAATTAAAAATTGAACTTATGGATAAACAACCGATACAAGTGATTGGAGGTGGATTAGCTGGGACAGAGGCAGCATGGCAAATAGCCCAAGCTGGAGTGCCTGTAATTCTGCATGAAATGCGTCCAAAACGTTTTAGTCCTGCTCATCATACAGAACATCTGGCGGAATTGGTTTGTAGTAATTCCTTTGGGGCAATGGCAAGCGATCGCGCTACTGGATTATTGCATGAAGAATTGCGTCAACTTAATTCGATTGTGATTGCTAAAGCCGATGAACATGCTGTTCCTGCTGGTGGGGCGTTAGCCGTAGATCGGGGGCAATTTGGCCAAGACTTAACAGCAACTTTATCTAGCCATCCTTTAATTGAATTTAGCCGAGGTGAAGTCCCAGCTATTCCTGAAGGAATTGTGGTTTTGGCAACTGGCCCCTTAACCAGTCCCGACTTAGCAGAAGATTTGCGCCGCCTCACAGGAATGGAATACCTCAGCTTTTTTGATGCGGCTAGCCCAATCATTGTAGGAGAATCAATTAATCGGGATATTGCCTTTATGGCATCTCGCTATGACAAGGGTGAAGCTGCTTATCTCAACTGCCCGATGAATAAAGAGCAATATCTACGATTTTGGGAAGAACTCCGTAAAGCCGAACAAACAGAACTCAAAGATTTTGAACGGGAAACGGCAAAGTTTTTTGAAGCTTGTTTACCCATTGAAGAACAAGCACTGCGGGGGGAAGACACGATGCGTTATGGCCCCTTAAAGCCAGTAGGTTTATCTGACAGTCGCACAGGAGAACGTTCTTATGCTGTGGTACAGTTGCGCCAAGAAGATAAAGCTGGGCAACTTTGGAATATGGTAGGATTCCAAACTAACCTGCGTTGGGGTGAGCAAAAGCGAGTATTTCAGCTCATTCCCGGTTTAGAAAATGCGGAATTTGTACGGCTGGGAGTGATGCACCGCAACACCTTTATTAATGCGCCTCAGTTAATGTATCCTACTCTGCAATTTAAACAGCGTCCGACATTGTTCGCTGCTGGACAATTGATTGGTACTGAAGGTTATACCGCAGCAGCTGGGGGTGGCTGCTTGGCAGGAATTAATGCCGCACGCTTAGCTTTAGGTCAAGAAGCGTTAAACTTACCACCAACAACCATGATGGGGGCATTGTTTGAATTTATTAGTTCTGCTTCACCGAAGCATTTTCAACCAATGCCGCCCAACTTTGGGATTTTCCCTGATTTAGGAGTGAAAATCAAAAGTAAACCGGAGCGTTATGGACGTTACCGCGATCGCTCTTTGGCTGATTTGGCAAGTTGGAAAGCGGCTAGGGGCTAGTGGAAGCAGGGGAGCAGGGAGACAAAGAAGTTAAAACTTTTCCTAATGCTCCATGCCCTTGTGGGTGGAATTTTTCATTTACTTTTTAATACCCCTGGTTCTTGCTGTATGGGCAAGATATCTAAAATATCAGTTTGGGCGCAATATTTTAAGTCTTCATAACCTTCAAGACGCAACAATCTTTTACCGTGACTAGCTTGATGAAATAATCCCAATAAGTCATTCTGCCACTGTGAGTAAAGAGCGATCGCACTAATTACTTCATCATTGCCAGCTAATTCCTCTAATGACAACTGAGATTGTTCGACGACACTATGGGCGATCGCACCTGCACAGGCTGTATCCTCTAAAGAAAAACTGCCTTCCCAACCAGAACCAACAATCCACACAGTCTCTGGCTGCTTGTCTAGGAGATATTGCACCACGGCCGCCCGGTTAATTAAGGCTGCTGCTAGGACAGTTGTGGAATCTTGTATCCTTTCTAAGGCACGAGTGCCATTGGTGGTACTGATAAACAAGCGACGACCTTGTACTACTTCTGGTGTGCAGTCGA
The DNA here is from genome assembly GCA_034931985.1 of Halotia wernerae UHCC 0503. Lineage (GTDB taxonomy): Bacteria > Cyanobacteriota > Cyanobacteriia > Cyanobacteriales > Nostocaceae > Halotia > Halotia wernerae. The sequence goes on along the minus strand of JAYGHB010000056.1, from coordinate 13,546 downwards.
GGGGAGAGTTACCCAGTTCAAAACCAGCTACTTTAGCGCCGCCACGTTCACCTGCTCGCAGACGTTTTTCTGCTGGCCATTTTTCGCTCACTTTGATGAGTTGGTCTAAATCGCTGAAGGCTTGCACAGCTTCGCCTCCAGATGCTAAGACAGTCGCTATGGTGCTAGTAGCTCGCAAGACATCGACTGCGATCGCGCAGTCTGGAGCTTTACCAGTTGGAGTCGATTCCGGGGTGTCGTATACAAATAGCTTCACGCGCTGGATACACCTATTTCAAATACTGTTGCCGAGATTACATTCTAATGGGTGTCACGAACCATAATCACAGTTGCGCTCAGAGTATTTCTTATCCTTATGCAAGAGTATTTTTTATCGTCAAGTTCATGCCAACGAACGCAAACAACGGTAATCTGAAAAAAGAATCGATATTTTCAAGCTGTCTTTATGCTCAAAAATAGAGAGGGGAATCTTGCATCTAGTCCGCTTATCCAACCTCTAAACCAACATGGCACCTTTACCCGATTATCGTCCTAAGCAACTGTCTTTAGGCCCTTTAGAAGCAGAAATTTTGAATATCATCTGGGAACTGGGTTCAGCCACGGTCAAGGATGTACATGATCGCATTTTGTCTGACCCCAACCGGGAATTAGCTTATACTTCCGTGACTACAGTTTTGCGTCGTCTCACTGATAAAGGTTGGCTAGCTTGCGATAAACAAGGGCGGGCATTTTTTTGGCGACCATTGCTAACACAGCAACAAGCACAAGTAATTAAAGCCCACGAACAATTGCAACGGTTTTTAGCAGTGGGCAATCCCGATGTGATCGCTGCCTTTGCAGATAGTCTTGATGAAGCTAGCAGCCAGCAAATAGAAGCGATCGCTAAACGCATTCAAGCGGCACGTCAAGCCAGGGAGGAACAATAATGCATCTAATGATGATTTTGACTGCTTTGACAGTTTCTTGGCTGCTGAGATGCTCTGGGAATAACCCCCAAGGACGTTGGGAGATACGATGGCGACGATCGCTATTTTTATTTCTCTTTCCCCCCTTACTAATTTTCATGACTGCGATCGCTGTGCTATTCATGGGCCCCCAAGGAAAAATGGGCGGGATGTACACAGGCTGGCTAAGCTACGAACTGGCATTTATTGCCTTAATATTTTTTGCTATTCTGTGCATTAAACTTGCTTTCCAAGGGTGGCAATCTGTGGAATCTGCCCGTAACTCTCCATTAGTTAAACTTGAGGGTAAACAAGTCCGGTTGCTGAATACAGAGGCGCTGTTTGCTGGTCAAATTGGATTTTGGCAACCAGAACTAGTAGTTAGCCAAGGATTACTGCAAACTCTCTCACCAAATCATCTGGATAGTGTTTTAGCCCATGAGCAAGGACATTATTATTATCGAGATACATTTTGGTTTTTCTGGTTGGGTTGGGTGCGTTCCTGTACCGCTTGGTTGCCCAATACAGAACCCTTGTGGCAAGAATTATTGGCTTTGCGGGAACTACGTGCTGACAGTTACGCTGTATTAAAGGTAGATCCTCTACTGCTGGCCGAATCACTTTTGTTAGTAGTCAGCAATACATCTGTCGTTGTAGAATCAGGAGTCTGCTGTGCTGCGTTGGGCGTTCCTGGGGTAGGCGATCGTTTAGAACAGAGAATAGAAGCTTTATTAGCGCCACCAGAACCTATTCCATCAGATCAATTGCAGTCTTGGCATGGCTTTCTTTTGGCATTCTTGCCCTTAGCAACTGTGATATTTCATTCATAAGATTAACCAAGCTCAGGTTTTGCTAACTTTGGGACAGTATCAGCGGCTACAAAGGCAACTCGAACAAGTCAATCAAGACTTTATTTTTTGGAGTTCCTTGAGGATTTGGCAATAGTTGGCGCGAGAAAATAAAAAATAGTGATTTAATTTAAAACATCAAATGGATACAAAAGCTTTTAAGCGTACACTCCAACATTCAGAAAATTACAATCGTAAGGGATTTGGGCATCAAGCGGAAATTGCCACCCAACTGCAATCTGAATATCAAAGTAACTTAATTCAAGAAATTCGCGATCGCAATTACACCTTGCAACGAAATAATGTCACTATTCGACTAGCACAAGCCTTTGGCTTTTGCTGGGGTGTAGAACGTGCTGTGGCCATGGCCTACGAAACTCGCAAGCACTTTCCCACAGAACGCATCTGGATTACCAATGAAATCATTCATAATCCTTCTGTAAATCAACGGATGCAGGAGATGAAAGTAGGATTTATCCCAGTTGCGACAGGACACAAAGACTTTTCTGTTGTAGAAACTGGTGATGTAGTTGTCTTACCTGCTTTTGGGGCTAGTGTCCAAGAAATGCAAATACTCAACGATAAAGGCTGCAAAATTGTCGATACTACTTGTCCTTGGGTATCTAAAGTTTGGAATACAGTCGAAAAACACAAAAAAGGTGACTACACTTCAATTATTCACGGCAAGTATAAGCACGAAGAAACTGTTGCTACTAGTTCCTTTGCTGGCAAATATCTGATTGTCCTGAATTTGCAGGAAGCAAATTATGTAGCTAACTACATTCTCAATGGTGGAAACCGTGATGAATTTCTGCAAAAATTTACTAAAGCTTGTTCCGCAGGATTTGACCCAGACAAAGATTTAGAGCGAGTTGGTATTGCTAACCAAACTACAATGCTCAAAGGTGACACTGAACAGATTGGCAAGCTGTTTGAGCATACAATGATGCAAAAGTATGGGCCTACTGAGTTAAATCAGCACTTCCAAAGCTTCAATACTATTTGTGATGCGACTCAAGAACGGCAAGATGCCATGTTGGATTTAGTACAACATGATATAGATTTAATGATCGTAATTGGTGGGTTTAATTCATCGAATACTACTCAATTGCAACAAATTGCTGCTGAACGTCAACTTTCTTCCTATCACATCGATAGTGTAGAGCGAATTAAATCAGAAAAATCCATTGAACATCGGCAATTAAACGGTGATTTGGTGATCACAGACAATTGGTTGCCAAATGGTGAAATTGTTGTGGGTATTACTTCTGGTGCTTCTACGCCAGATAAAGTAGTAGAAGATGTGATCGAAAAGATTTTTACATTGAAGGCGACAGCGTGAAAATGCAGGGGACATAAACTGATCATAAAACCCAGACACCGAAGGATTTTCAAACCTGTCCCCCGTTCGCGTAGCGTCTCCCCTTCTCCCAAAGGGAGAGGCTAACGCCAAGGGAGAAGACCGCACTTCTCTCCTGTTCCCTGTTCCCTATCCCCTGCTACATTTGTAACTATTTGCCAAAACGGCAAGTAGTCAAAAACTAGTTTTGATATATTATAGAGATTACCAAGATGTTTTTATTTGTTATGTTTATGGCGGGATTCAACCCCGTCTTTTTTATTTTTAAATTTTTGGCATTTTGGCAAGTCTTAAAAATATCTGTATGATATATTTGTTGAAATTGCAAAGATTGAGCATAATTAAAACAGTTTGTGCAAAATAAATTGCCGTTCTGATTGTTTTTATAATCTGCTCTTCTTACAACCTATAAATTTGATTCGTCCTCTTTTTACAGATTCTAAGGTGTATTGCCACTTTCAAGCTATTTAGACGGGATAAAACCCGTCTTTTATTTTGCCTATCCAACCGAAGTACTACTTTGATATGGGTATTAGGTAGAGAAATTATAGTGCTTACAGCAATACTTGAGCTTCTAGAGTTCTTGATATATATGATTTATTGATTAAAAGTATTGAATTATACTGCAATTATTCAATATCAGCTTTTATAAGATTTGGACACATCCTAAAGGAAGATGACCGATCACTCAAATAATAGGTAAATTAATGCGGGATGTTGTTATGCACTGGATTTATAGAAGGGTTTGGCTCACTGCCAAACCTTTTTTTTATTTGTACTTAGCAAGCCTCAATGCCAAATTTTTCTCTATATATAAAGACTAATTACGTTGTGGACTGATCAGTGATACTTGAAGCTAAAAATTTTATAGAAAATAGCAAATATAAATCAAATTCTACACATTGATTTGTGTATACAACTCTGTTTGATGAGACTTTAAATCCAGCAAATTTCTTTTTTTCAGCGGGAGCATCCTGTTTTGGCGAATCACCCGCAGATTAGTACCGCTGCGCGGAAGTCAAAAGTCAAAAGACTTGTATTATCGACTTTTTTACCATTTTTAATGGTCTGTTTATTTACGCCGTGCTGTACTAGAAGTCTGGGGCTCTACAAACGTTCGCCCTTGGCGTTCCCGTACCCCTACGGGGAAGCAAGCTACGCGTAGCGTCTCCTTGTGGAGAAGGGCTTTATTTGACTTTCAAGATTATCACTACAAAAGTTCAGTGAGAAAGCCCACTTCTTCAATGAGTAGGAGGAATCGTCTTTCGCCAACTTGGCGTATGGGGAGAAATTCAAGACCCAATGCCCAATACCCAATGCCAATTCCCCACAACTAATTCCAATCCTGCTCTTCTTTTTTGCCCCGACTTTGATAAATTCCTCCAATATTATGTAGCTGGCGCGTTTTCTCAAAAAGTTCGGCTTCCGTCAAACCCCACTGCTGCAAGACTTGATCTAAGTCTTTTTGGATATCTCTTGCGCCTGGAAAGCCTTGATAACGAATTCGCAGCCTAGCCAATTCCACCAAATTATATTCTGTCGCCTCTTGAGCGAGTAAGATATCAATAGAGGGGCGATCGCGGTTATAAAGTGGATGTTGTTGATCTTTATTACCGTGTAGTTCAGTCATACTTTATACCTTTAGTTAGGTTATTAATTCATCCCAAATTCAGAGGTAAAAGCCTGTCTATAGCGCCATAATTAGTCATGACGGCAACCACACCCTAGCTCATACGGCTCTCACCACTGCCAGTCAACTTTAAATAAAGATACATTATCTCTAAGAAAATACAAAAAAGTTTAAATGAGGGTGAACTTTAACTCACCCAAAGTCCAAGCAGCAAGGGAGCAAGAACCCGCTATGTTTGAACACTTCACTTCCGAAGCAATTAAAGTAATTATGCTAGCTCAGGAGGAAGCCCGTCGTCTGGGACACAACTTTGTAGGAACTGAACAAATTCTCCTGGGACTAATTGGAGAAGGAACTGGGGTTGCTGCTAAAGTGCTGAACGAATTGGGCGTTACTCTCAAAGAAGCACGTAGCGAAGTCGAGAAAATTATTGGTAGAGGTTCTGGTTTTGTACCACCAGAAATTCCTTTTACCCCCAAGGTTAAAAGCCTATTTGAGCAATCATTTAGAGAAGCTAATAGTCTTGGACACAACTACATTAACACCGAACACTTACTCTTAGGGTTGACTGAGGCTGGTGAAGGTGTCGCCGCCAAAGTTCTACAAAATTTAGGAGTTGACCTCCAGAGTATCCGTACTGCTGTAGTTCGCCGCTTAGGTGATGATGCCACAGTTGTTGTAGGTGGTGGTAGCCCAAAACGTACCAAAGCAACAACCACAGAAGAATTTGGTAGAAATCTCACCAAACTAGCACAAGAAGGCAAACTCGACCCTGTAGTTGGTCGTCAAAAAGAAATTGAGCGCGCTATCCAAATTCTTGGTCGCCGGACAAAGAACAACCCAGTATTGATTGGGGAACCAGGAGTTGGTAAAACTGCGATCGCTGAAGGTCTAGCTCAACGCATTGCCAATCAAGATGTTCCGGAAAGTTTGCTAGATAAGCAAGTCATCAGCCTGGATATGGGGTCGTTAGTTTCTGGAACTCGCTTTCGTGGAGACTTTGAAGAACGCATCAAGAAAATCGTGGAGGAAGTCCGTTCGGCGGGCAATATCGTCCTAGTAATTGATGAAGTTCACACCTTAGTTGGTGCTGGTGGCACAGAAGGTGGCTTAGATGCTGCTAACATTCTTAAACCTGCCTTAGCCAGAGGTGAACTCCAGTGCATCGGCGCTACTACTCTGAATGAGTATCGTCAGCACATTGAGCGCGATGCTGCTTTAGAGCGTCGTTTACAACCGATTATGGTTGGTGAACCCTCAGTAGAGGAAACCATTCATATTCTCTACGGCTTGCGGGGAGCTTACGAACAGCACCACAAAGTAGAAATTTCTGATGCAGCTGTTGTCGCAGCAGCGCAGTTGTCAGATCGTTACATTAGCGATCGCTTCTTACCAGATAAAGCAATCGACTTGATTGATGAAGCTGGTTCACGCGTTCATCTGCGGAACTCTCAGATTTCTAGCAACAAAGAACTGAAGCGCCAATTAATTGGTGTTACCAAATCTAAACAAGAAGCAGTCAGACTCCAGAATTTTGACAAAGCTGGAGAACTGCGCGACGAAGAATTAAAACTCGAAGCAGATCTCCAAGCCGAACAAACTGACCAAGTTATCAATAAACCCGTTGTTGACGAAGAAGACATTGCTCAAATCGTTGCTTCGTGGACTGGTGTACCAGTTAACAAACTCACCGAATCTGAGTCAGAGTTGCTGTTACATCTAGAAGATACACTTCATCAGCGGCTAATTGGTCAAGAACAAGCAGTTACAGCCGTCTCTCGTGCCATTCGTCGTGCCAGAGTTGGGTTAAAGAGTCCCAATCGTCCAATTGCCAGCTTTATCTTCTCAGGCCCCACCGGAGTCGGTAAAACAGAATTGGCGAAGGCATTAGCCGCTTATTTCTTCGGTGCTGAAGAAGCGATGATTCGGCTGGATATGTCCGAATACATGGAAGGTCACACCGTCTCCAAGCTGATTGGTTCACCTCCTGGCTACGTAGGATACGACGAAGGCGGACAACTTACCGAAGCTGTGCGGCGTAGACCATACACAGTGTTGCTATTCGACGAAATCGAAAAAGCGCACCCCGATGTCTTCAACATGCTGCTGCAAATCTTGGATGACGGACACCTTACCGATGCCAAAGGTAGGAAAGTCGACTTCAAGAACACGATGATTATCTTAACTTCCAACATCGGTTCTAAGGTAATCGAAAAAGGTGGCGGCGGTTTAGGTTTCGACTTCGATACCCAAGCTGATGCTAGTTACAACCGCATTCGTAACCTAGTAAATGAAGAACTGAAGGCTTACTTCCGTCCTGAGTTCCTTAACCGTGTCGATGATATTATCGTCTTCACTCAACTTTCTAAAGATGAAGTCAAGGAAATTGCTGAGATCATGCTCCGCGATGTCTCCAGCCGCTTGACAGAAAAAGGAATCGTCTTAGAAGTGACAGAACGCTTCAAAGAGCTAGTAGTACAAGAAGGCTATAATCCCAGTTACGGTGCTAGACCATTACGTCGGGCAATTATGCGCTTGTTAGAAGATTCTCTGGCTGAAGCAATGCTGTCTGGACAAATCATCGATGGCGATACAGCGACTGTTGATGTTGATGATGACAATCAAGTGAGAATACAAAGGTCAGAAAAGCGAGAATTACTCTTAGCTAATGCTGGCTAATATTTCAATTAATTCGCTGTATTAGATATTTTCCCCTAGTATTACTACTAGGGGAACTTTTTTATGGCTTCAGTCGTGTGTCACTGTTCCCTGTTCCTTTTGCAGTGTTATGGCTGTGGTTTATTTGGGTCAACACTATCTATATGTTCGGAAGAATCAGAGATGATTTCTTCTGTTTGAGGCTCGCTTACTACTTTTCCTTCCCATGAATAGTTGCATATTTTGCTTTGAAGTACAGCACCTAGTGTCACATTAATTGCAAAGGCAAAGGAATCTACAAAGATTATGTCCATAGCCCGATTAATCATGAGTTTCTCTTGAGCTGATTTGAGCATCAAGTAATATTTGAAGAGATCTACACCTGCAATTATGTCTTTTCCAGAAATCTACCGATTAATCAACCTCATTACAAGCATCCTTCAGAAACCCAGATAGTTACTAATATATAAAATCAGTTGGCGAGAATTAACTCCTGTGGAGTATCAGCATTTAGATGATCGCGCGATCGCCCAAGTTAAACTAGCTGAGGTTGATTTGCAAGCTCAAATTCAAGTCAGCGATACAGGTAAGGGAATTACGGTAACATTTCTGCCTTATGTATTTGATATTTTTCAAAATTTGCCTGATACACTGTAAAATTTTAGGTTAAATGTTCAACAGATATGCACTGTGCAAGAGTTGTCAGGTATCATAGCTGTTGCCAGGTAGTTTAGAACATAAGCTGATTCTAAAACCCTGACACCAAAAGGCTTTTAAGCCTATTCTCTGTTCCCTGCTCCCTGCTATATTTGTGACACAACAAGACCAAAAGCCATCTCGTTCGTTCGCTGGTATTGCTGGCATTGTTGCCGCAGCCACATTAATTAGTAAAATATTTGGTTTAGTAAGGCAGCAAGCGATCGCGGCTGCTTTTGGAGTTGGTGCTGCTGCTACTGCTTATAGTTATGCCTATATTATTCCTGGATTTTTATTAATCTTACTAGGTGGTGTGAATGGGCCATTACACAGTGCGATCGTTAGTGTTTTAGCCAAGCGCAAGCATCAAGAATCTGCTTCTTTGGTGGAAACGGTGACAACACTGGTGGGTGGATTGCTATTAGTGGTGACATTTGCTCAGATTTTCTTTGCAGATGCGATCGTTGATATTGTCGGTCATGGTTTAGAACCAGCAACTAGAGCGATCGCTATTCAACAGCTGCGAATTATGGCACCAATGGCCTTATTTGCCGGATTAATTGGCATCGGCTTTGGTACTCTTAATGCAGCTAATCAATATTGGTTACTTTCTATTAGTCCCTTATTATCGAGTATTACCGTTGTTGCAGGCATTGCTATTTTAACTGGACAACTAGGTAAAGATATTATCAAACCAGAATACGCTTTTATCGGTGGCATGGTGTTAGCCTGGGGAACTTTAGCAGGGGCAATTCTCCAATGGTTGGTGCAGCTAATTGTCCAGTGGCGCTTGGGACTTGGCACATTACGCCTACGATTTAATTTTAAATCTCCCGGCGTTCAAGAAGTAATTAAAATCATGACTCCGGCAACAATTTCTTCTGGGATGATGCCAATTAATGTTGCCACAGACCTCTACTTTGCTAGTCCTATTCCTGGTGCTGCTGCTGGTTTTAACTATGCCAATCTATTAGTGCAGACTCCTTTAGGGATTATTTCTAATATTATTTTGCTGCCCCTGTTACCAATGTTTGCTAAGCTGGCCGAGCCAGAAAATTGGCCAGACTTAAAATTACGCATTCGCCAAGGATTACTCCTCACCGCTGTTACCATGCTACCTTTAGGGGCGTTGATGGTTGCCTTATCTGTACCAATTGTCCAGGTGGTGTATGAGCGTGGTGCTTTTAAGCAAGAAGCTACACAGCTAGTATCTTCGCTGTTAATTGCTTACGGTATTGGGATGTTTGTCTACTTAGGGCGTGATGTCTTGGTGAGGGTATTTTATGCTTTAGGCGATGGACAAACACCTTTTCGCATTAGTACTTTTAACATTTTTCTCAACGCCGTACTAGACTGGTTTTTTGTGCAACCCTTTGGCGCTCCTGGTTTGGTGTTAGCAACGGTAGGCGTTAATTGTAGTTCCATATTAATGCTTTTATGGTTGCTTGATCGCAAACTCAATGGCTTACCTTGGCGTGAGTGGAGTGTACCGATTTTGGGTTTGACAGTCGGTAGCATTGTTGCTGGGGTAGCTAGCTTTGCTACTTTGGTTAGTTGTCAGCAGTTGCTAGGTACAAAAGGTTTACTAATTCAACTTTTGCAACTGTGCGTATCTGGTTTAGTGGGTATTTTAGTATTTGCTGCGATCGTTTCACTGATGAAAATATCAGAGGTGAATATTTTCGTGACTCGTATGCGCCAGCGTTTCCTTAAAAAATAACTTTCAGTAAACCGAAAACTTTTGTGAGTATGTCAAATGACATACCTGCTAATTTTCACTTTCATCCAGATGTGCTTGTAACCAATTGAGCAAATCATCCATTGCTGTAAAATCTAATAGAGCGTCGGCAAGTGCTTCTAGGTCTTCGCGTGAAATCTTGCCAAAACTCTGCTTCTAATGTTGTTGGTAAGCTTCTTTCCACGGTGAATCATTATCGACTCTTTCGCGTTCATCGATCATGAATTGGTTTGGTAGATGATTTAATTTACAGTTTCGAGATTGCTAAAAAATTCAATCAAATTACCATCAGGATCTCGGAAATGCACTGTTCTCAATCCCCATGCTGGGCGATTTTGAGGTTGAGTTACAATTGTTACATTTTTTTCTTTAAGATACTGATATAGTTCATCCACATTATCCACTGAAAAAACTAAAGCTACTTTGTTATGACATTCAATAGCCCCAGGTTGATAAGCGCTGGGGACTGCTTCAGCCATTAACTCTTTTCTAAACAAAGCTAGCTTGATATTTTCTCCGGTGTGTAATTCGGCGTACCAGCTATTTTCGTCGCCCCAATCAATACCAAATCCCAATACATCGCGGTAAAACAGAAAACAATCTTTGAAGTTGGAGACTAGCAACCTGATGTGTGTTAACTGAAGTATCATATTTCTTGCGTAATTCTATTAACTATGAATTCTCGGCTCTGAATGCAAATTTACCAGCAACTCACTTTCGACGGTAGCCAATTCATCGAGTCGTTGCATCACAACTTTTCTGTCAAAGTAAGTATCTGCTAAAACCCAGTATGTACCAAAGTGACGCGCTTCTGATGCCATCAAGCCCCGATAAAATTTGGCTAATTCTGGCTCAGGACAATGTGTAGCTAATAGTCCTAAGCGTTCGTGACTACGAGCTTCAATTAAACCAGTAATTAGTAAAGAATCTAAAAAGCGATGGGGTTCTTGAGGACGCACAGCGGCTCTTAAACCAGCGCCGTAGGGAGGTGGTTGTAAAGGTGCAAGGGAGATATTGCGGCGTTCTAGCCACTGATTAACTAGTTCAAAATGTTCTAGTTCTTCGCGGGCGATCGCAGTTAACTCCCTAATCATTTTAGTATTGGAAGGATAGCGAAACATCAAATTTAACGCCACACCTGCGGCTTTGCGTTCACAGTGGGAGTGATCAAGTAAGATGATATCTAAATTTGCGATCGCCTGTTTGACCCAAGCATCGCTAGTGGGTTGTTTCAGGGCGTTGATAGTGGTTAACACAGAAGTAAGCACAGGGTGACAAAACTCTGGAAATTTTAGTAATGCTGAGTATCCCAGCAAATTGATTTTAATGGCAGATGAGGCGATCGGCTATGTTCTACTAAAAATTACTATAAGACTCCTATAGGACTAATATTTGATTTCTGAAAAAACTCAGTACACCTCATATAATTTCTTTCCTGTCCCCTGTCCCCTATACCCTGCTTACTATATGTATCAACTCAACTCAAATCAAATATTAAAGTCACATCCAAAAAATCGTGTGCGTTTAGCGCTGACCCTGGGAGATCCAGCCGGAATTGGGCCAGAAGTGATTTTGAAAGCTTTAGCAGACTTTGAAGTTAATCAAAAGTATGATGTGACAGTTATCGGGAACAAAGATTTACTGATACAAGTTTATAACCAGCTAAATTCAATAACTTTGGCAAATCCAGCCCAGTTAAAGGTTATTGATGTGCCATTAAATAGAGAGATTACAGATCAAATTATGATTGGGACAGGTAATGCAGCCAGTGGTGCGGCTAGTTTTGCCTACATGGAATATGCGATCGCTCACACACTGGCTGGTAAATTTGATGGTATCGTCACAGCCCCCATTGCTAAATCTGCTTGGAAGGCCGCAGGTTATAATTATCCAGGGCAAACAGAACTTTTAGCAGAAAAATCTGGTGTTGATCGCTTTGGGATGTTATTTGTAGCGCGATCGCCTCATACTGGCTGGACACTACGGACTTTACTAGCTACCACACATATTCCATTATGTCAAGTAGCAGACACATTAACACCGCAGTTGCTCACGAAAAAACTAGATTTGCTGGTGGAGTGTCTAGAAACAGATTTTGGCATAGAAAGAGCGAGAATTGCGATCGCAGGTTTAAATCCCCATAGTGGCGAACAAGGACAATTGGGAACAGAAGAACAAGATTGGTTAATTCCGTGGTTGGAGCAAGAACGACAAAATCGCCCAAATTTACAGTTAGATGGGCCAATACCACCAGATACGATGTGGGTTAAGCCGGGTCAAGCTTGGTATGGTAATTCTTCTGTGCAGAATCCAGCTGATGCTTATCTGGCACTTTATCACGACCAAGGTTTAATTCCTGTGAAGTTGATGGCATTTGACCGCGCAGTTAATACTTCCATTGGTCTACCTTTTGTGCGGACTTCCCCAGACCACGGAACCGCGTTTGATATTGCAGGTAAAGGAATTGCTGATGCTACAAGTATGAAAGCAGCGATTGAGTTGGCGGCTGAGTTGGTTAGTCAAAGAATAACTGCAAGAAATTAGAACTTTTTTGTTATTTTAAGCTCATATTCAGTTTTGCTTTGAGGAATTAAATCATGACTCAAGCCTTACGCAAAATATTTACATTTGAAGAGTTTGTTGCTAAATACCCAGACAAATCAGGAAAGCATTATGAACTCCATAATGGAGCAGTAGTCGAAATGCCACAACCAACAGGCGACCATGAAGAGATTGTCACATTTTTAGCTACAAAAATAACTTTAGAATATAGTCGCCTTAGTCTGCCGTATGGCATACCCAAGACAGTATTAGTTAAACCACCTCAAAGTGAGTCTGCTTACTCGCCAGATGTGCTGTTGTTGAATCGCCCTAATTTAGCAAATGAACCTCTGTGGAAACAAAAATCAACTGTTAGTCAAGCAGCCTCTATTCCTTTAGTGGTTGAGGTAGTGAGTACTAATTGGCGGGATGATTATCATAAAAAATACGCTGACTATGAAGAAATGGGGATTCCTGAATATTGGATTATTGATTATGCTGCTTTAGGGGGTAGAGAGTTTATTGGTAAGCCTAAACAACCTACTATCTTGGTTTGCTGTTTAGATGAAGGCGAGTATCAAATTAATAAGTTTCGAGGCGATGACCGTATACAGTCTTTAATATTTCCAGAGTTGAATTTGACTGCACAACAGATTTTTGAAGCTGAAGGTGTAATGTAGAAATGATGCCTAAAATCGCAAGTTATCATGAAACACTAATTGAAGATTTAAAAGAACCATTGGAAGCAGCATCATATATTGAAGTTGTTTTGGAAGAGGGTGATCCTATAATGTTAAGCAAAGCGTTAAGAAATCTCATTGAAGCCCAAGGTGGATTTGATAGGTTTTATTCTTCAGTTCAAGAATGCTACGAAAAACTTGACCAGATGTTATTAGAAAAAGGAAAAATTGAGTTTTATTATCTGAGTACTTTATTAGATGTACTTGGGTTGCAGTTTGCAGTTAAAGTTAAGTCAGCTTGAGAGCTTTTATTAACTGAAGCTAGTTACAAATGATTATTTGCATAAAATATCTATTTATTTTGATGTGATTTTATAAATTATTATCGAAGCTATTTAGGACTTACGCACGCTCTACCAATTCTTGGCGTTCTTGGCATCTTGGCGGTTCG
>JAYGHB010000055.1:0-17707 GCA_034931985.1 Halotia wernerae UHCC 0503 | reverse complement strand
TATCTCTTGTATCCTTAGTGGTTCGACCTTTTGGCAAAACTTTTTGGTTTACTGAATATAGATATAATCACGCCAGTTACTGACACAACATCCCATAATTCTGATTTGGTGTCAGGTAGCAACAATATAGAGTTACAAACTCACGTTACTGACACAGACGATATTCCCCAAACTCTTACCCAAGGCTGGAAGGGGCTGAAACTGAGATTGCAGCAGGGGCTGGAGAGCGCGGGTCGCTTCTACCAAGAATTAGTTGCAAAAGTTGGTGAGGCTATTGGGGTTGCTGATGGGGAGCCTTACTGGAATGCATATCTGGGTCAGTGGCAGGTTTGGGTCAACTTTGAGGGTGGATGCAAGTCTGTGGTGTGCGATTGGTTGATGGCGGTGTAAGTCAGTTTAAAAGATGTAAGCTCCTCTAACGAATAGCATTGTTTATTCCCTGAATAACGGTGTTAGTGATTATTGCATCCCCCATCACTCCTGTGAAGCGCGATAATAGTCCCCTTATCGCATCTAAGTTTTCAGAATTTTGGACTATTTGAGCCTGATCTACTGGAAGACCGAATAACCGACTATAGAGATATACGGGCAATGGCTTGTCCGCTTTATATTTGATGTAATCGCGCACGATTTGCTTCTCAGTCGCGCTTAGGGACGACCAATCACGCTGAATCCCCTTCCAGAACTCCGCTGCTGCCACGAACAAGATCGGCATTTTTTGAGCGTTAGTTTGGGAACCGACTATACGCTTCAGAAACACAGCAGCTTCATCGATTTCTTTGGGAGAAAAGGACTGATTTTTTGGTGAGCCATTAGAGTGCAGGAAAATCCCCAGATTAGCTAGAGCGATAACATCCTTTTCGGTCATCAATCGTTTAGCTGCGGGATTCACTACACGGATTGGGTCTGGTTCAGCCAACAGACGCTGTATTAAGGTGCCTCGCTCTTTTGGCGAGAAATAGCTACTAGAGATATAAGAATGTCGCGTTATGAGATCTTCGGGTTGACCGCGTTTGGTCTTAAAAATCTTTAGTCGGGTCTTGTGTATATCTAGAGCCTGAGCGCATTTAATTTGGCAGGTGCTAGCCCCAAATAGGGGAATAAATTCCTTTGTCACCTGCTCTAGTTCTTTCTGGGAGAGTTTGCGTCCAAGAAATCCCTCGAAGAAGTCGGCAAGTTCAGCTCGGACAACATATGTGGATCTTGTTTGTCCATAGGCTTTTAGTTGACCGAACCCTGGAAAAATGCACATTGCCCCTACAAGGCTAGCTATTAACCAGAGCCTCCCTCTTCGCAGTGACAGTTTGTGGGGTTTGCTTTGGACTGAAATTTTTCTATCGTATTCACCCTGCTGCCTAATATCCCACTGGCTGATACCTAGTGCTGCCAACGCAGAACCAGCAAATTGTAGAAATTGAAGGCGTTTGATGTCTGGCATAGTGATTTTTAATTTGCGATTTTCTGATTATTTATATTTCTGGGTGTTGTGAGGATATGCAATTTTATTGAAATCGTTAAATCGTACTTGTGTGTACACCATAAATTTCTCAGAATCCTTGATGATAGGCAAATTTAGCCAACTGCTTAATTCCTGAGCTAACCAGTGTAGTTCCATATCAGCTAAGGGTCTCATACCGCTAAGTTCAAATTTCTTTGTTTCTGCCCAAATCTTGATTTGAGCAGGAATTACACTCCTACCTCCCTCGGAATCTTCTTTATATGAAAGGCGAGTGAGTTCAACTTTCGTAATGTTTTGTCGAGAAGCAGTAAGAGTTGGTGGGCATTTAAACCCTAAAAGTTTATGAACCAGAGAGATTTCCTGCTGAGTAATGCGAAGTTTCACTTGTCCTAGTAGAACAAACAGAATTGACAAAATCAACGGCAGACCAGCAAATAAACCGCAAAATGCGAATGGGATTAAAAAAAATAGTACGCCAGGAGGCCAAAGACTCAAAGCTACACTACACAAAATCACCAAAAAAAAGTACCATGCGATCGCAAATCCAATCTGAGGTATTAGTCTCACAGAGAAGCCTTTTGGCGGAATGAGAATCTCTAATTTTTCTGTGGTGTTAATGACTCTTATTTTGCTACTGACAGGCTTTGTAGCAATTGATAACGTACTTTCTCGTAAATTTGATTTTTCTAGAGATGACAACGCCTGCCTTGCAGATTTTAAGCGTAAATCTAGACTGGGTTCTGTCATCCATTTCAGCCAATCAATAAAAGCCGGATTAAGATTGATCTGATCCTCAAAGAAAATCCGCATTTCTTTTTGTGGGAGTTGACTGGGATGTCGTCCCGTAATCAGATAAATTAGTGTTGCCCCTAGAGCATAGAAATCTGATGGAGGCTTAGTTTGTCCACCAAATTGTTCGGGAGGCATGTAGCCGTATGTACCGACAATTGTCCTTGTTCCACCGTGCGCTACCGTTTGCACGGAACCAAAATCAATTAGGTAAATTTGTCCAGGGCTATGACCACTCCGATTACCTAACAAAATATTACTGGGCTTAATATCCCGATGAACTACAGGAGGCTTTTGAGAGTGAAGGTAATCTAGAATTTTTAGTAGTTCTTTGGTGATCGCCTTGAGTTCTTCCTCGCTAAAGGTACGACCAGACTGTATCCAATCCTGCAATGATCTGGCTTCAATATAAGTTTGAACTAGGGTAAAGCCTTTGCCTAGCTCAGTTTCAACCTCAAAGTAATCGAGATACTTAGGAATAGCTGGATGGTTAAGAGATTTGAGGACTTCTACCTCCCTCTCAAAAAGTTTCAGATCATCCCAGGTAAAGTCAGGGTAAAATAGTAACAATTTGATCACTACCGACAAGCCTGTTTGTAAATCGGTTGCCATAAATGTTCTACGACCAGTCTGACGACCAAGCAGAGATTGAATGTGGTAGCGATCGCACAAAATTTGATTAATTAGTCAATACCTTTGCCAAAATAAGAGCCTAGATAAATTTTGGCAAAAGTGGCAAAATTAAGCATACATAAGCGTTTCGATGAAAAGGTGGTTTTTCATCTGAAACCCTTATCCTGCTGTCAATACGTTAAAAAACCCTTGTAGGAAACCTTAAAGGAATTTTTAGGACTGATTGTTTTTGCCAACCCTCAAAGAAATGGGAGTTAATGGTTAAAGCATCATCATCTCACCCTCGTAAATTGGCGAAGGTATTGTTAATTAAGGAGAACTTTTCAGCGATCGTATCGGAGATTGAGGTTGCTGTAATGAAATTTGGTTGGTGGCGTGCTGGTGTGCTGAGTTTCTCCAGTGGGCATAAGTTTATATGGAGTCACAACAGTCCTTTCTCCTCTGAATCAATGTTTTTGGACGAAAATCAGGCTCTTTTAATCAGTTTCAAATCGCAAGACTTATTCAATTCTAAAATAACAGTGAAGGTTTCTCAGGATTCTTTGCTGCTGCCTGAACTTTCATTGTTAACGACTTTTGGGTGCTATGTGAAAACATATAGAGAGATATTAGCTATTTAACCGCCACCACCACCGCCACCGCCACCGCCACCACCTCCGCCGCCTCCGTCGTAACCACTACCACCTCCGCCGCCTCCGTCGTAACCACTACCACCAGATCTTCTTCTGTAACTGCCATTAGAACTACTACGCAAGAAAAAGTTAGTAAAGCAGCCAATCAAGAATGGAAAACAGAAAATTGCTATAAAAAGCCACCGAAGCCAATTAAACCAAGATTTTAAAGTTTGCCATTGAGGAGTTTTGATCTCAGTACCTTGACGATTAAATGTTACTTTAACCTCTAATTCTTGTCTTGGTTCGATAATTTCTTGAGCAACAAATTCAATAGTTTGAGCATCAACTTGGCGAACATTGGCAGGAACTCCAAAACTCTGAAACGTCTTAATACCAGCAGCAATTTTTTTAGGGAGTTCTACTTTAACTTTTGCTTGTTTGATCGGAGCTTTACGGTCAGCAAAGATAGCTTTCCAATATACTTGAGCATTATTATTATCAATGTGCAATCCACCAATGACACGATATTTTAAGACAAAAATAAGGCTTTCTGGTGGTTTGAGTTTATGTGTCCAATAAATCCAAAGTTGATTATTTTCAATACCTGTTCTACTAGCTACCAATTGACCATTTTCCGAGATTGAAATATCAGTGATTGTATCTACTTTATCAAGAGGAATATAACGATAACGTTGATTATTGTAATCTCCAGTGAATGTATATTTTTGAGTTTCTGAAATTAACATATCACCATTATTTTGGACAGCAATATCAACATCAATAAATTCCCAATAGAATGGTAATGACTGAGCTGTGACATAATTGAGATAAAATGTGAGACTGAAAACAAGAGTAATACATAACAGAAACAGTCTTTGAATTATTTGACGGCACATGATGAATTACCCTATTGAATAAAATTGACAGGATTTACGCAGGTATTACGATTTCACGTCATTACAAGCGCAGCGAAGTAATCGCAAAGGCTTAGTTTTTCGTCACAAATGCGTAAGTCCTAATTGAGATCGGTTAATAAGCACTGAGGCGATCGCTTATGAGATCGCCTCAATACAGGTTAAAAAGATAACTCCAAAAAGGAACTATTAAAAACTAGACAACAACAAAGTTTTCATGAGTCAGTGCCAAGTTAGGAGCAAGTGTGGCAAACTTAGCAGCAGAGATCTTTCCATTCCCATCACTATCAAAGAGCAAGTCGCCGTTCGTGTCATTGTAAATAAAGCGATGAGCGCTAGTGGAGGCTTGGCTTCCCAAGATGAATTGACCAATATCGAGTTGTCCAACAGGCAAATATTTGTTAAAACCAGCAGCAGAAATTTCAATTAAATCATCGGCAACTGTAAAGTCAGTAATGGTATCAATACCATCAGAAGCGCGAGAGAACCCAAAGCGATCGCGTCCAGCACCTCCAGTCAGTGTATCGTTACCTAAACCTCCATTGAGAAGATCATCACCTGCATCGCCGATGAGAATATCGTTTCCTTTATCACCATTGATCGCGTCATTGCCAGCACCACCAACTAAAATATTATCGCTGCTGTTACCTATGATGGTATCGTTAAAATCAGAACCCACGGCATTTTCAATTGAGTTGAACTTGTCAATGAGATCACCCGATTCTGTAACTCTTTTCGTACTAAGATTGATGTTCACTGCATCTGTGGCGTAGCGATAATCAAGAGTATCGGAACCATTGCCACCATCGATGCTGTCAGCACCGCCATGAGCAAAGAAAACATCATCGCCATCATTACCGCGCATGGTATCGTTACCTGCCAATCCCCAAAAAGCTTCACCTGCTTCAGTGCCTGTTAGAGTGTCGTTGGCAGAAGTTCCGGTAAAAGTTGGTAGCAGTGGATCTCCTGACTGTTCCAGCAACTCAAAAATAGAAACTTCGTAATCACCAGCAAACCGAAGTTTGTCTTTAAAATTGGTTAAATCCTGAAAATCAATGACTGTAATCGAGCCAGTCAGGGCTGCGGTTTCGGGGTTGTAAATTTCTATGTTGAGATCGGGGGATACTTCACCAGGAAGGATTTCTTTGAAACTGGTGTAGTTGGTTGCATCATCAAGTTTACCGACTTTGAGTTTAATATCATTGGCAGTAATGCCACCACCAAAAACAATAGTATCAATGCCTAATTGATCGTCGATAATGTCATAACCGTCACCAAGCCAATAGGCATATTGATCATCTCCTCCATTCCCTTGGAGTAGATCATTCTTTTTGCCTCCAATGAGAACGTCTGCTTGTTCACCGCCTTTGATTGTATCGTTGGCATCACCGCCATAAAGCCATGTAGCTTTATCTGTATCAGCGACAAGAGTATCTACATCTGCACTGCCATCTTGGAAGTATTTGATTTGACCAAGCTCGATATGACCGGAATCGGCAAAACCAAGGCGTTCGATAGGCTGATTTGTACCAAAATTGTATTGCGTCCCTTGATGGGTAACAGTAAAGGTATCATCACTGAATGTCTTTTTATGACGCTTGGTACTGTAGCCTTCTTCTAAAAAGCCTGTCCAAGAAAGATTTTTGCTATCTTTGTTGGGGAGAAGTCCGCCTCCTTGAATCGTAATGGTATCTGTCAGTTTTGACAGATTAGTGATATAAGAGTTTTCTGGTTTGATACCAATTGTTAAATCGATAGAATCAAGTAAGTCGATTAGTTCTTGTTTAGTAATGATTTTTGAATCGCTGGGATAACCAGTAGTGAAATATTTTTCATAGGCAAGATCAATTGAATTTGGGTCGAGCGCCTTTAGACTACCAAAGATATCATGATAGGTAACATCTTCACCCAAAACGATTGATTGTTGCTGAGAAATACTCTCGTCATCTTCCTTG
Organism: Halotia wernerae UHCC 0503; assembly: GCA_034931985.1. Classification (GTDB taxonomy): domain Bacteria; phylum Cyanobacteriota; class Cyanobacteriia; order Cyanobacteriales; family Nostocaceae; genus Halotia; species Halotia wernerae. The sequence goes on along the minus strand of JAYGHB010000055.1, from coordinate 11,343 downwards.
GGAGGCACACCATAGTTAACACTATCTTTGTAATTGACTTTTAACTCAACCTTTCTGTTGTTTAGTCCTGGGTAAAGTTGTCGATATAAGTCATTATTTACTTTGATGTTACCGTGATTGGATGTCTGATTCACATCCGTTTGCACAACTATTTGATGCAATTGATCATTATTGCTGCCTCGATTTAGTAAATAAACATCGCGTCCTTCACTGACGGTAAACACATCATTGCCTTTGCCACCATCAAAGATTTCAGCTGTGGCAGCACCAGTGATACTATCTGCCAAGGTACTACCAATCACTTTCTCGATACTATTAAAGCTGTTTCCATTTTCAGAACCGTTGAGGTTAATTTCAACACCGCGCGATTTATCCCACGTAGCAAACGAAAGGGTATCAATTCCTTCCCCACCGCGCACATCGTAGGTAGCTGCTTTATTGGCAACATCAACATCATCGTGATCAATAATAATGGTATCGTTCCCCGCATCTCCATCCAGCCCACCGCCTTGGGTTGAACCGATAAGAGTATCATCATGGGTTGAGGCGATCGCATCTTCAATGTTGAGTAGCGTATCTGTCTCTGTACTTTTTTCTCCAGTTTTGGTAACAGCTTTGCCAGTGTTCATATTGATTTCAACACCGAATGCACTGGTGAAGAAACTGACTGTATCCCGTCCATCTCGTCCATCAATATTATCTGAACCCATACCACCATCAATGATGTTGGCATAGGCATCTCCAGAGAGTTTGTCGTCAAAGGAACTACCAACTAAATCTTCAATACTGTAAAGGCGATCGCCGTCAGAAGCAGTGCCATAATTTTCATCTCCAGCAAGATCTACAGTCACACCTTGAGTGGCATCTTGATAGCTGGCGACATCAAAACCTACGCCTCCATAGATGACATCTGCGCCTGCACCACCAACCAGGTAATCATCGCCTTCATCGCCATACAAGGTATCTGCACCAGCATCACCATAGAGTTTATCTTCTCCTGCACCTCCGGCAATTTGGTCATTTCCTGCACCGCCATGTAATTCATCTTCATTGAAATCTGGTTTCGGTGGAGTGTAATTACGGGAAAGCTCAATTTCTGGGATTTCAGTCCCGCCGAACCAAGTACGACGCACACCGTCAAAAGCTGGTGGTGCATCAGATTTAGCAGCGTCGGATAGTTCACCTTCTGTAGGGATGGGGGCAAAGCCGTTATTTTCATCGCCATGAATGGTGTCGTCGCCATCATTCCCATAAATCAGGTCGTTGTTACTGCTACCAATAAGCAGGTCATTTCCACCATTACCTCGAATAAAATCTCGTCCTGCACCGCCATTGATGGTGTCTGCAAAATTGCTACCGATGAGAATGTCATTGCTGGAGTTGCCAGTTGCGGTCTTTGCGTCAACAAAGGTACTACTTTTATTACCAGCAATCCAGATATCGTTGCCATCGATTCCGGTGACAACGCTACCGTCAGCTGAAGTCGCTAAATGCTGATAATTAATCTTGTTGGCAAAGTCTTCAATTTCAATATTGCTGACAACTTGACCATCAACGATGATGTCTAAGTTGAGGGTTGTACCATCAATGGAAATAGCAACATCATCAGGTGTCACCCCAATGTCATCAAGTCCAATCGAATCAAAGAAGCTAGCGAGTCCTCCCTGAAAGTCTGAGGCTGACCATTCTGTGAGTCCCAATTCTTCAGCACGAATTAAAGTAATCACCCAACCAGCACTAAAGGCGGAATTGGGTTCTGTAGCGATTAATAAATCAATGACATCTTTATTTTCCAGGTAACGGCCATAGTCTTGGGCAATCTGAAAGTCGCCGCTTAATTCTTCGAGAGTTTCGGCTTGAGAGTTTTGCAGCACCCTCTTGGCAAAGATATCCCCTCCAGCAATTTCTAACTCACGTAATTTGCTTAAAACCCCATATTCAAGTTGTTCTTGGGCTGTTTTGAAGCCTTTGCCTTCAATAAGGAAAGGACTTTTCTTATCCTGCCAAATTCGGAAACTTTCTCTTAAGCTCTCTTGATTAATGATTTCACCATCGATTCCTTCAACATAAGCGTTGAGTGCATCTGAGGCGAATTTAGCGATTTCTACAGCAGTCTCACGTTGACCTTTTTCCTGCCTTCGTCCTGTGGGATCTGAGATAAATTGCCCCAGTAGAGGATCATAATCCATCCAAGCATCGGCGCGGGGGGGATCTTGACCGAATACATCGTCGGCAATTTTACTAATGAAGGGAGCAAGGGTATCACCTAAAAGCGTACCCAAGGCTACCCCAATAAAAGCACCGACACCGGGAAGTAAGATATTGCCAAAAAGTCCCCAACTGGCTAATGCACCTTGTAACCCTACCGTACCAAGAATAGTGCTTCCAAGGCTGCCCAGAAAACCAATTTCTGCGCCGATCGCAGATAAACCTATTCCCAGAGATGTCCCAATCGTTCCCCCAATAGAACCACCGATCGCTCCTGCTGTGGTTTGAGGTGAGACAACTTGTTTTGCTAAGTAGCTACCAATAAAGGTTGCAGGATTCCAAGGGCTAAAATCAAGACCGATGACAGCATTTGCTATATTTGATACTTCAGTGCCGATATAGCTTTCTAAAAGCTGTCCGCCAAAATCTCCTGGAATATCTAGTACATCAGACAATTCGGCAGTAAGAAATGAACTAACCGCACTAATACTGGTAGATTGAAGGTTTTTAAACAGATCCTTGCTAAAGTCCTCGAATGCGGATTCAACTCCTTGTAATAAATCAAATCCGTTCTCTAAGAAAGCACCAATGGACTGACCAACATTGCCTAGAACGGTTGAAAGTGCTGTTTGTGAACCGATTTGAGCGAAGATGTTATCTCCTGCTATGACTTGTCCCAAAGATGAGCCAAATAATTCACCAATTTCATTACCAATGAATGCGCCTTCTGTATTGCGTACAGCCTCATTAATTATGGATTGGGCATATTCTTCTGAAACCTCGACTTTGGTTTCCCAGGGGCCAATTAATTCGCCGTCAGGGGTTGTTTTTGCTGTTTTGCTAACGACTGTACCTGACTCTGGGGCAATTCCTACAATCTCGGTTTCCCATTCCCCTATGGGGTTGCCATTAGCATCTACAGCCTCACCATTGAGATTGAAAATTCCAGTTGCAGAGTCATAAGTTCCTGAATATTCTTTGACTATCTCACCCTCAGCATTTTTCTCAGAAATTTTGACGAAAAAGCCATTTTCATCAAAAATATAATCATTAACGTCCTCAAGATTATCAAAATCAAACAGAATATCGTAACCCCAACCAGGAGCAGTTAAGGGAGCATTAATGCTGTCTAAATTGGGTAAATCCATAACTTGTCCTAGAGTATAAGCATAAGCATTACTATTTTGCTCCTCAGATGAATGAGGTAACCAAGGTTGATACGTAATATTCTTATTGTTAAGGTATTCTATGCTGTTTTCTGCTGCTGAAAAACGAGCTTCTATGTCAGTCTTTTCGCCTTGATATTGGTAAACTACAACGTGATCGTCTATATCTTTATATCTAGGTTGAGAGACAGAGTAACCTCGCAAGGTGTCACCATACAAACCCTGGCCTATTTCCCACTTTTTAGTCTCATTATTGTAGATTGACGGTAAACCCTGAATTTCTCCTTTCCAATTACCCTGATTATCTCTTTTTACCCAATAATAATGACCATATAACCCAAAAATAATTGGTGATTGGCGTAGTTCTAGTGTCCAGTTGTTTTCCATTTTTACAATTCTCCTGAAGAAAAATTAAATTTAAGAACAAAATTAGTTATTTATACTTTCTTTACAGTCGCATTACCTTCTGCAAAGGCTAAAAATGTTATTTCCCTATTCGGAAACACCTTTTCTTTCAAATCCTTAATCATTTCCTCATGCCCCCCATAAGGTGCAACAATATCTACCAACCACAAACGATCGCCTGACTTCCAATCAGCTGGCGCAAGCCGCGCATTCCCTGCCATTAAACGCTTTTCTACCTCCTCATTCACAAAAGCCCAGAGTGCTACCCCTATCGGTCTATCAGGGGCATAAAAAACCCGAAACTGCTTGAACATGATGGGTGTCATCACTAACCATTCCAAGTCAAAAAGGAAGAAATTCTTATGTCTTGGTGATTGGGTAAATAGCCAAACTACCTCACCAAATAGCGTCGCTATCGTCTTTTGATTACCCCCTGGTGTGGGTTCAGTGAAAATTGAGCCATCGTTAGTTTGTTCTTGATTCGCTTGTTGATTTTCTAGGTTCATGTTGTTTTTCTCACTATTTAATGTGTTGGAATACTGTTGACAAATCTGTGTTAGCTGATGACTTCAAAAGCGATCCCCATTGCTGCGAGTTTTTCAGTGTCAACACCGCGAACTCCTGTTGGTAGTGGTATTGATTCGGGATTGCGATCGCTTCCATCGCCGCGTAGCCCATCGCCGCGAGTACCTGTATCGAGGTCATCAAGTAAATTATTAGTTAGATCTAAAATGTCATCAGAGATAGAAATAGGACTACGTTTATTTCTCAGCCCTCTAGATTCAGCAATTTTTTGTAATGATTGCAGTGCAGTTTTCAGAGGCGTTGTACTAGCAATAATTAGTGCTTCTGAAATACCGAAAGGTTCGACAATAGTAAGTTGAAATCCATCATCAGCTTGAGGAATTACCCGCTTTTGTGAAGGCTGTATTAACGTAGCATCTTCCACAGCCGACCAATCAAAGGGGAAAATTACATCCATACTACCAGCAGCATCAATTACCAAAATGGTGACGTACAGTGGACGAGTCTCGTTATTTTCTACTTGAAAAGCAATCTCAGTCTCTAAAGGTAATTTTGGGATGTTAAGAGAAACTGGTATTGGTTGCTTTGTCTGTTGTGTATTTTTTTTTGTAGCACCGCGAGGCGTGAAAGTTTCACCAATTAATTTTTGATCATCAGCTAGATTCATGGAGGCAGTAACATTAATTCTGGATGAATTGGTGTTACCTAGCATTTGTTTGACAATTCTGGCTGCTAACAAGGATTTCAGCTTGGGTTGTAAACGCTGTACAGCTGCGCTGACAGTTTCATTGGCTTTACTAAAGGTATGAGGAATAATTTGATCTAAACTTGGTAAAAATAACCCAAAACTACCTACTTCTGGCAAGTTAGAAACTCGGTTTTTTTGTAACTCCTGATACTTAGCCTCAGTCATCCGCCCAAAGATGTACTGCAACTCTTCCTGTCCCACTGGTTTAGGTTCAATGCGCTGTAATTTTTCCAGAGATTGTCTTGCTTGTTGAGCAGTTTTATGATCTAGGGATTGATCAATGCCAATTTTTAAAGTGAGATTAACAGGAATACTCCGGATACGTTCTTGTAATAGTGTTCCTCGTTGTACTTTTTCTTTCTGTCGGGTATTTGTTTGCAGAGTGCCTTGACCGACTAATCCTTGACGAGACTTTAACCTGACTAATCCCTTTTGACTACCCGTAGCATCCAAAGCGACAAAGTATGGATCGTTTGTAAATGCTTCTAAGCTGCCTGCATCTAGACCACCCAGCCATAATTCTACTTCGTTGCCCTTGACTTGAGTAATCACAGCCTCAGCCGGCAGTACTTGTTGTGGTGTGAAGTATATCGGTGCATTAGTATTTTCTGTACTCAGATTTGACTCAAACTCTGGGTCTTGCAGAATCCCTGTTTCTGAAGCTAAACTTTTTGTACTTTGACGAACACTTAAAATTGCTCTACTCACAGGTTGATTATCGACACGTTGCCAAAGATACTGAGTAAATAAATAGCTAAATGCACCTGCACTAAAATCCTTAAAAGGAACATCAGCCGCTAATTGCCCACGTCTAGCACTGGCGATCGCCACTCCTTTAGCTATATTTTGTCTGCGTTTTTGGATAAAATCTTGGGGTGACATCCCCAATCGCCCCAACCACTGACGCTGATAATCAAGTTCTACTTGACTAGGAAAGATAAGATCACCACCATCAACAGACCGCACCCGAAAAATTCCCCGTGTACCACCACCAGAATGACAACAATCTAGGACAACGGTGACATTTTCAGTTTGTAATGCAGACATGAGTAAAAACAGCGTGTGACCCATAATGTGTTGCACAGAGCCGCCTATGATCGGATATCCCAGTGGTAAGTCGCCATCTACAGGAACGAATGTACTATTAAGTCCATCTGGGGGATCGCGATCGGGGTCTTGTACTCGTGAACCATGCCCAGAAAAGTGAAACACTACTACATCCCCAGGTTTTGCTTGTTTAATTAGGTGTTCTTCAAAAGCCGTAAGGATATTTTGACGAGTAGCTTGTTGATCCGTCAAAGTCAGGATATCTTGGCGGTTAAAACCAAAGCGGTAAGTTAATAATTCTTGCTGCATCAGCACATCATTGACACAGCCAGATAAAGGTGGAATACCATTAATGTACTGATTGATACCCACTAACAAAGCTAGTTTGCGGGGTGTGGTTTGAGCTAAGACTTTACTATAGCGATCGCCCTGCTGCATAATATCCCACTGGTTGATACCCAATGTTGCCAACGCAGAACCGGCAAATTGCAAAAATTGACGGCGTTGGATGTGTGGCATAGGATTTTTCCATCTGCGATTTTCTAATTGTTTATATTTCTAGGCGTTGTGAGGATATGCAATTTTATAACCCGAAAGAAGAGACTAAATTGACAATTCTTAATCAACGCTGAGGTTTTTAAGCATCAATCTCTAAAATAGAAGTTAGAAAATTCCCCCATTAGCAGCAAACGCTGCACTCAACTAACCACCAATCCCGAACCCAAGAGCTAACCATACTATGGAACACATTGCTACCAGCGAATTACCCACAACGCTCCAACAAATATTTACAGAAATACAACGCACTAAAACACCCTTAACCGTCACTCATGAGGGAGAACCATTAGTTATCATCTATCCTGCTACCCCTAAACCCCAACGCCCAGCATTTGGAGCAATGAAGAGTAGCGGCGAAATATTGGGAGACGTGATTGCTCCAGTCATCCCTCTTAAAACATGGGAAGTACTCCAGTGAAGCTCTTACTTGATACCCACATCTGGCTTTGGTATTTGCTTGGTAACGAACGCCTATCTCCTCAGCTTCAAACCACTATTGGAGCAAAAACAAACGAACTTTGGCTCAGTCCAATTAGTATCTGGGAAACGTTACTCTTAGCAGAAAAAGGACGGCTCTCTTTACAGCCTAATCCAGTTATATGGGTCGATTTAGCCTTAAATACCCTAGAAATTCGTGAAGCTCTACTTAACCGCCACATTGCTATTTTAAGCCGTCAGATTGAGCTACCACACCAAGACCCTGGCGATCGCTTTATTGCAGCTACCGCAATTTACCACCAGTTGACATTAGCTACAGTCGATACCAATCTCACAGGAGTTTCTTGGTTACAAACATTAAGCTAAACCTCATCTAAGTTGAGAACCGTAGTTATAGTAATAGCCAAGGTCGTTAGGACACCAAAAGACTTTTAACTCTGTCACCCTTCGGGTGACGCTCCTAACGTCGCTCTAAGCGAAGCTATGCCGCAGGCTTTACGCTACGCTAACGCCAGTCACCTGCGGTTCGCGTAAGCGTCTCGTCAGAGAGGGAAACCCTCCCGCAGTGCTGGACTCACCTGTCCCCTGCTATGAGACTTAGATCCGCCATTCACCTTGAGAGATAAAAGCCGACCAAAAATAGGGATTACGCCACTCATTTTGCTGCCACATCTTTAACTGTGCGTCACGCAAAGCAACATTAGGTGATTTACCCTGCTGCAACATTTGTTTGTAAAATTCCTGCATCAATTGTGATGTACCTTTATCATCCACTCGCCACAGTGAGACAGCAAGACGTTCAGCACCAGCATACATCAATCCCCTTGTCAATCCCACTAAGCCCTCACCGTTGACATCCTTACCTAAACCAGTTTCGCAGGCACTCAGCACCACCAAATCAGCAGGAAAGTTGAGGTTGAAAATATCACCCAATCGCAGATAGCCTCTAACTGGTTGACCTGTTTTATCAACTAAAGCAAGAACAATACCTGATAATTCTGGATTTTTAGAATCAAAAAAACCGTGGGTAGCAAAGTGGATGAATCGATATTGAGACAGTTGTGAATTATTTACCCAGTTGAAGTTCGCGTCAAAATCAAAAGCTTGCAGACGTTCCTTGGGAGAAACAAGTTGTAAGATATTTTTGGCTTCTTGGCGTGTAGCTGGGATTCGATCCCAACTATCACGATTAAGATTTTTAGCAGCTCGTTGTAAGGCAGATTCTTCTAAACTCAAATCTAGGTCAGTAACAATATTCTCAGGTTTGACTGTGACTCTTTGATCATTAGCTGTAAACACCGGGTCAGCGAGGACGGCTAAAGTTTTTGGTGTGCTTTTGCGACCTTTGAGGGCTTTTCTTTGGGTAGCAATAGCAGTCATGGAAGGTAAGTGGACAATTTCATGGTTGACGAGTAGGGGTTGATAATTCACCTCTGTTTCAGTCTCGGCTTGGGTTAAGTCAGGTAAAGCCGCAAAGGGAATCAATTGCAAAGCACCGTCAGCCACAATCACTAAACGTTTTTTACCTAACTTCTTAGCGACTGGGGATAAAATAAGTTGACTAAGTTTGAGTGCAGAATTGATATGTTTAGACTGGCTGACACCAGTAGGCTCGATTCTAATTCCTCTGGGAGAGCTAAGTAAATTACCCCGGTTTTGTAACAACTTATAAAAATCCTGGGCTGAAGCTTCTATTTCCGAGCGTTTGGGGAGTTGGTAGGTATCGATGGAGTTGGGAGTCACAGCCCACAAGTAGCTGTATTTTTCACCCAAGGAATATTGCAGCAACAGTGTATCTTGATCTAGTTGTTGCTGAATTTGAGTAAGCGTCAGAGGCTGGGGATATACCAAATCAGCATATTTTGGGCTAGTAGTGCGGATTTTGGTTTGTAGTTGTTCGTGTTGATTGAGGAGGTCGTCGATTTCTGTTTGTAGTTTGTCTGCTAGGGTTTTATAAGGGAGGTCTTGAATCTGGGAACTATTGACTATCCCAAATCGCTGTTTTTCTCTAGCATTGATTAGTTGGAGTAAACGCTGTTCTTGTTCTAAGAGTTTGGGGTCAACGTCTTTACGAATACCTGCGCGAGCTTCGGTTAACAGTTCGACTAAACCCCTAGCGCGGGAACGTTCGTTGATATGCAGTGCTAATGCGTCGTAGCCTTTAGAGGGGTCTTTTTTATGCAGTTGCATCAGCAGATGGGTGTAGAGTCTGTAGTAACTCTGGACTGAAGCAAAGTAAGAAGTACGCAGTTGTTGGTCATCAATTTTAGTGCGTAAATCTTCAATTATGTTGATAGCAGCTTGAATATGTGTGCGGGCTTGTTGCAAATTACCTTGGTTAAGTTCTAGGTAAGCCATGTTGTAAAGGGTATTTGCTTCCCCGGCTCTTTCTCCTACTGCACGGTGTAGGGTTAGAGCTTGGTTGTAGTATTTGAGAGCTTGTTGCTTTTCTCCTAATGATTCGTAGATTAAACCAATATTATTGAAGGTTTGGGCTTCCCCGGCTCTGTTCCCCACTGCACGACTTAAGGGTAAAGCTTGGTTGTAGTATTTGAGAGCTTCCTGCTTTTCTCCTAAATCGAAATGGACTACACCAATATTATTGAGGGTGGTGGCTTCCCCGTCTCTGTCCCTCGTGGCACGAGTTAGGGGTAAAGCTTGGTTGTAGTATGAGAGGGCTTGTTGCTTTTCATCTAAATCAGAGTAGACTTTGCCAATATTATTGAGAGTCGTGGCTTGTCCACCCCTGTTTTCCACATCACGGTATAGGGTTAGGGCTTGGTTTAGGTACTTGAGGGCTTGTTGCTTTTCTCCCAATGAGTCGTAGAAAAAGCCAAGATTATTGAGGGTTTGGGCTTGTCCACCCTTGTCTTCCACTGCACGCCGTAGGTCGAGGGCTTGGTTGTAATATGAAAGGGCTTGTTGCTTTTCTCCTAATGAGTCATGAACACTGCCAAGATTGTTGAGAGTGGTAGCTTCCCCGCCTCTGTTCCCGACAGCCCGGTATAGGGGTAGGGCTTGGTTGTAGTACTTGAGAGCTTGTTGCTTTTCTCCTAATGATTCATAGACACCGCCAAGATTGTTGAGGGTGGTAGCTTCCCCGTCTCTGTCCTCTACGGCACGGTATAGGGTTAGGGCTTGGTTGTAGTATTTGAGTGCTTCTTGCATTTCTCCTAAATCGGAGTAGACAGCACCAATATTATTAAAGGTAGTGGCTAGCCCTCCTTTGTCCTCCACGGTACGGTATAGGGTTAGGGCTTGATTGTGGTATCTCAAAGCCTCTTGCTTTTCTCCTAAATCCCTGTAGATAGTGCCAATATTATTAAGGGTAGTGGCTTCCCCTTTCCTGTTGATAACAGCACGGGATAGGGCTAGAGCTTGATTGAAGTATTTCAAGGCTTGTTGCTTTTCTCCTAAATCGGAGTAGACATGGCCAATATTGTTCAGGGTAGCAGCTACCTCTCTTTTGTCTTTTTCAGTATCTTGTAGGGCTAGGGCTTGATTGAAGTATTTCAAGGCTTCTCGCTTTTCTCCTAAATCCCTGTAGACAGTGCCAATGTTATTGAGGGTGATGGCTTCTCCCTTGTCCTTTTCTTCACGGAATAGGGTTAAAGCTTGGTTGTAGTATTTCAAGGCTTGTTGTTTTTCTCCTAAATCGGAGTAGGCACGGCCAATACTAAGGAATGCACCGGCTTGCCCTTTCTTATATTTCAAAGTAACGAATAGAGGTAGGGCTTGGTTGTAGTATTTAAGTGCTTGTTGTTTTTCTCCTAAATCGGAGTAGACAGTGCCAATAACAGTGAGGATAACGGCTTGACCGAATTTATGATCGATTTGCTGCAAGAGTTTTAAAGCTTGTTGATATTTATCTCTTGCTTGTCTGAGTGATTGTGCTGTCCCTTGTTGATGCTGCAATTTCGACCCTTCGTCTATCAGTCGTAGAGCAGCAGTGAGAGTGGGATCTTGTTGTGTGTTTTCTGGTTGCTGTGCTATCTGCAACCCTCGATTTCTCGGTGTTGCTCCCACTGACTCAGACAGCAAAACGGTACTCAGCAAGAAAATTAAACCGTAGCGAGCGAAATTTGGTAGCAGGTACGAGAAAATTCGTATGCTGTGCTGTTTTGGTTTTTCCACTCGCTTAGTCATAAGCCTGGGTAATCTGCTGATTTCTACTTACGAGTTACTATATCTCTAGTAGACATATCCGAAAACTATCAAAGCTTTACTGTGGCTAGCTTATAGGATGCA
>JAYGHB010000054.1:0-18444 GCA_034931985.1 Halotia wernerae UHCC 0503 | reverse complement strand
CTGTTTACTAAATCCTTTGCCCGTATGCCTTTCACAACTTAACGGGAAAAGTCAGATATATTTATTGGCATAGAAAATATACCCAATCCAGACCAAACAAAGCCACTGAGTACAATGCAAGTTGTGATGCGTTTCATAGAGTTATTTACTGCGAATAAATAATTTTTTCAGTTAGGATTTCGGATAAAAACCAAAAATCAAGACTTTAGAGAAGGAGTGAAAGAGTCGGGGTATACGGGTTTAGGAACTTTATATATGGGTCTAGGAACTTGATTTGATGGAGGGGTCAATCCTCGGACAATATAAAAACAATGACTATATTCTGTAGCATCTTGCAAATCCCATTGACCTTTAAATGGTCTAACTCTACCACCCGTAGATTTGACGACAACATCATACATCCCAGGTTTGAGAACATACCTTCCTAAAGGTCCCTTACCCGGACAAGTTTTGGGTGGAGTACCAAAATGAATTTGACAGTCTTGACATGGTTGTAATTTTTCAAACCGTGGTTGAGAACCGCTAAATACAATCTGCATTTCTTGCGGTGAGTCATTGCGGATGAAGACAACAGTAGAACCTCTAGAAGCTCTACCTGTAGCCCTTGGTCGGGAGATTGTTCCACTACTTCCAGTCTTGGCTGCTGCTAGGAGAACTCTTGCTAAAGTGGTTTTGATATTAGGTGCTAGGTTATGTCGTGGATAATTTTGCAGAAAATTTTCATAGGCAGCGATCGCTTGATTATACTGGCCATCCTTGGTGTAAACTTGTCCACAGGCTTGATAATAAAGCGGTAAATTCTTGTTTGGTTCGGGCAGTAGTTGATTTTGCAAGATTAAATCTAATCTGTCACAAACTGAAGGTTGTACAACTTGATCTAAATTTGATGGTTGTAATAAACTAGAAGTTTTTTGTCGCACCACAGGCGAAAGCGGACTATTACTATAGCGTTCGAGAAAACTGATATATAACTGTGTTGCTGTAGTTAAATTACCCTTTATTTGTGCATCAACTCCAGCTTGAAATGATTCACATTCTGCTTTTTGGGCTTTAGCGCGGGCAATTTCATTTTCAGTTAATACTGAATTGTCAATAACTTTAGTAAATAGCTTAATCGCCTGCTGACAGTTGGTGTTTTTATACGCAGTTTCTGCCTGATTTAAAGTATTTCCAGCATTGGTACAGTGAGATAAACTAATACCAATGAATACCACACTTAATATGATTAATTCAATTTTGCCCCATTTGCGATGATCGTCATGGGAGCTATCAGAGAACTTAGACATTCTGAATCTCCTTTAGTATCAAGTCAGCCCAAGTCGGAAATTACAAAGTTATCTCTCTTAACTTCAAAATCGGTTACTACAATTTTCTAGCTCATCTTCGTTTACTTAACTGCCAAGAATTGGGAATCAAGAATGAGAATCATGCACTGGCAAGCACTCTCGCATTCTATATATCTATATTTCTCAAGACTAGTGGGGTTATGCAAAAACTAAAACTGTATTGGGTGCATCCACTTTCGGCAAATAGCCCTGCGCTAAAGCGCACGCTGCGCGAACAGACTGAAGTCTGGACGGCAGTCGTTACAACGGATAGCGAAGCGGTAGCGAGTAATCGAGCGTCTTGCCTTAGCGACGCAGGAAAGTCGGAAAGTCACCCGTTAGCGTAGCGGTAAAGCCTTCTCTACGAGAGGCTTCGCCAACGGCATGGCTTCGCTTAGGGCGAGTCATCGAGCGTCAGGGACTTTGTTTGTGTAGCTGCGATTTCCAAATCGCTTGGTGTTTCTTAAACCCAAGTAATTGGTAGATCTACAAAGTTACTAATTTCCTCTGCTAACAAATAAAGTTCTGACATATTAAGTTGATAACTTAATCCATATCTTTTTTTACCTATATTTAGAGAGAGCGTAGGGACTACTTCTTGTTCTTGTATTTTTATATTTCCTTCATCATTTACTTCAACTTCTTGATAACTTTTCTTTTTAAATACGACACTAGAGAGTCTCTGTATAGGTTCTTTAAAAACCGTATAAACTTCCTGGGTTTTCAATTTAGATGTGTAATTTAATGTTAAAATAATCTCCTGTGATGTAATATTTAAAATTAAATAGTCAATAGACTTAATATTTTTATTTATAAATACTTCTTTATTTTCATCAGGTAGTAAAGCCTTAAATAAATTTTTACTTTTTGTGAAATTAGCATGAATAGCAGAATCAAAATGAGTAAAAATAATTAATGCAATACTTAATATAATAAATATTTGAGTAGATATTTGTGTAAATAAAATCCAAATGAAAAAAATGAATGGTGCTAAACTTAAAAGCGCAAAGCTCAATAAACCAGGAGTGACGAGTATTCTAAAAATTTTTTTCAGCCATGACTTATGATAGGGTTGTTTCATTTTATTAATAGCTTTTACATTAGAATCTTTTGCAGAATTGCTCCGGTTATAAGAGATAATAATTTTCAGAGAGCCATCTATTTTTTCTATAACAACTTTACTGAGTGGTGTCTTGTTAAATTGTACTTTCCCAGATTCTAAAGCATTTAAAGATTCTGCAACCGAGCTAAAACGTTTTTTAAGACTGGGATGTGTCATTAACTTTAACCAGTCTCTAAAACTAGAACTAATTTTAGTGAATTGTTCAAACTGAATTTGTAAATCATTTTGAGGTAAATCTGCTGGTTCTACACCCGTTATTAAATAGATGAGTGTTGTGCCTAAACTATAAATATCAGAAGCAGGAAAAACTTTACCACCAAATTGTTCTGGTGGCATATAACCATAAGTTCCAACTATTGTAATAGTTCCATCTTGATAATTTGCAATGTATAATGAACCAAAGTCAACTAAATAAACATCACCAACACTATGGGATGAGCAATTAGTTAATAAAATATTACTGGGTTTAATATCGCGGTGAATTATACAAGGTTGGTGAGAATGAAGATAATTTAATATCAAAAGTAATTGTTTCGCTAGTTGCTTGACTTCTGTTTCATTAAACGTGCATCCATTGATCAGATATGTTTGCAGAGATTGAGCGTCAATATAAGTTTGCACTAAAGCGAATCCGTGCAAATTAGGTTTATTTAATTTAAAATATTCAATGTATTGAGGAATAGATGCATGTGATAGAGATTGCAGAATTTTAACTTCTCTCTCAAATAATTTTAAATCATCCCAACAGAAGTCATGATTAAATGTTAGCACTTTGACTACAACTAATTGGTGAGTTTGCAAATCTCTAGCTAAGAAAGTATGACGACTTGTGTTGTATCCCAACTGTTTCTGAATTTTATATCGATTATTCAGTAATTCAGTATGATTGAACATATCTTAACTACCAATACTTACAATTACGTAAATTTGAACTAATCACTGACTTTTATTCTTCAGTTATTTGAATATCTAAGAAATTACTTATTTCTTGTGCTATCCAGTTACGTTCATCTAAACTGAAAGGCCGATCTAAAAATGAGTTCAAGTCATAATGATTGATTGTCCCCTCCCAAATTATTAAATTTGGAGGTTTAGCTGTTTTTTCATTTCTTTTATTTATATTAGTTAATTTATAATATTGTGCAGTGGAAACTAATTTCCAAAGATAAGCTCTATTAATAATTACTGGTGCTGATAAATTCAAAGATTTATAACCAAGTACTTGTCTACCAATAACTATATTTTTTTCATCTATTGATAAATATATTTTTCCTAAAAACGTATATATAAAATAATAAATTAACCAAATATTTAGTGATATACTAAAGCCAAGAAATATATATTGAGGAATGTATTTTATTAAATCTAAAACAAGATTTAAAACAAAATTAAACTGATTGACCAAAAATGGAGTTGAAGCAGTAATGTAAAATGAAAATCCATATAAAAATCCATATATTATGATTATAGAAAAAATCTCACAGATAATTTTATGTATAGTTTTACACGGAAAAACTATATAAAATTTTTCAGGTGTTATTGTTAGTTTAATTTTGCTAGACTTAGGTTTGATGCCTACCTGTAAATGATGAGAATATTCTAAATTGATATCAGATAAATTTTTTAACTGTTTTAGTGCTATTACAGCAGAATTAAAACGACAGTTTAGACTAGGATAAGTCATTAATTTAAACCAAATTTTGAATTCAGAGCTAATATTATTAATGTTGTCAATTTGAAGATTTAAATCATTATCTAGCAATTCAGCAGGGTGTTTTCTTGTAACTAAATAAATTAAAGTTGCGCCTAAACTATAAAGATCAGAAGCTGGGCATACTCTCCCTCCAAATTGTTCTGGTGGCATATAACCGTATGTACCAACAACTGTCCTTGTACTGTGGGATTTTATAGTTGTCTGTACAGAACCAAAATCTACTAAATATACATTACCTACATTGTTACCAGTACGATTAGTTAAGAGAATATTGCTAGGTTTAATATCACGATGAATAACTGCTGGTTGGCGTGAATGTAAATAATCTAGTATGGCTAATAAAGATTCTCCTATCTGTTTAATATCTTGCTCGTTAAAAGTTCGCCCATTTTCTACCTGTGTTTGCAGAGATTCGGCTACGATATAAGTCTGTACTAAGGCAAATCCTTGGAGATTGGATATATCTAGTTCAAAATAATCAATATAACTAGGGATAGCAGGATGAGAAAGACTTTTGAGAGTTTCTGCTTCTCTGGCAAATAACTTTAAATCTTCCCAACGAAATTCTTGGTTAAATAAAAGGACTTTGATAACTACTAATTGTTCTGTCTGTAAATCTTTAGACAGGAGTGTATATCTTCCTCGATTTTTTCGCAGTTGTTTGAGTACTAGGTAACGATTATTTAGTTGGATAAAATTGTTTTCTCCGATATTATCTAACATACTTTATCTGTTTTAAGTAGGTGGGCGTTAAAAAACACCACTACATTAAGAAATATAAATCGCTTAAAAGCTTATATTCAAAGCATTTCTGGTGCTTTACATAAGTTTATGTAGTTCGGTTTAATTGTGCCTACCTACTTACTTTATTTACAGTCTTTACAAGTTTGCTATATTTGTAAAATTACTCCAGTTCCTTTATAATGGCTATCAAGTTATTCCAAGTAGGAAACTGTGAAGTTATTCTGCTTCCCCGATTAAGGTAAATGCTGCCCAATATTTAGGCGAGGGATATTTTTTCATAGTGGTAAGTATGGCTTTTCGTAATGCTATTGCTTTGTCAAGATTTTGTTGCAGATTTTGATAAAACTCGGTCATCAAAATGGATGTGGAACTATCATCAACTGCCCACAAAGATACAATCACACTGGGGACACCTGCACTGATGAATGAACGAGATAAGCCAATCACACCATCACCAGTAATTCGTCCGCGTCCGGTGTCACAAGCACTTAAAACTACTAAGTCTGCATTTAGTTTTAGGTTAAATATTTCTTCAGCTGTGAGTAAACCGTCATTTTGATTGGAGGGTGCTAAGGCTATTGCACTTCCCAAACCGCGAAAATCATCAAATATTCCGTGGGTGGCTAAATGAATAATTCGTGCTTTGGTCATTTGCTGGACAATTGCGCTTTCAGTGGCTTCATCACCAGTAATTGCTTGCGTTTCAAATAGTGACGCAATCTCTTTTGCTTCTTTTTCTGCCCATTTTAAGTTAGATAATTGTTGAGGTGGTTCACCCGGTTCTAATCTCGCTTCTGGCATCTTGGGATTGCCAACTACCAACACTTCCCCTGATTTGTTACTCCTTACTTGCTGCCGATGAGTGAAATTCAACACTTGAATTGATGGTGCAGTCAGGATAGTGTGTTTTTCAATCAAGTATTTGCCTTCCTCATTTTGGAGTGCCGGGAAGGGTACAAGAAATAATTCACCTTGAGGAACAAAGATTACGCGTTCATTCTCATTACTGGGGAGTAAGTCGGCGATGGGTTCAATTAACAGTTCGTGGAGTCGGCGAAATTTTTGTTTGGCTTTGGGTACATTAGGATTTTCGCTGACATTAATACCTCTTGCACCAATAGATTGACGACTGGTGGTAACAAGTTCTGCAAGACTGGTGTTTTCTTTTTGCCAGAGAGGTTTGATATCGGTTTTGCGGAAGGTGACTTTACCTGTGGGTTTAATTACCCAAATATATAGTTCTGATTCCTTGGATTTTTGTTTACCCTGAAATTTAAAGTCATCATAAATGATTGAATACTGTACAAGAGTAGCGTTTTGCGCCTGAGCAATTTGTTTAATCTCTGTAATTGTTGGTAGGGTAGGGAATTGTTCTTTAATGTCAGAAGATAAGCGAGAAGTTAATAACTCTACAAAAGCACGTGCCCGCCCGCGTTCAGATATTTCTAAAGCTGTATCAGTTTTATTTTGAGCAATCAGGACTTGTTGTAACCAACTATAAGTTAAAGTTTGCTCTTCAAAGATAGATACTTTGTCACTATCTCTTCTCACTGAGTTATTTCGTGTAGCTTCCCATACTTTTATTCCATCACGAAGATTTTTTTCTGCTTCTATAAGGTTGCCAGATTTTAAGAAAGTTATTCCTAGATTTCCCAAAGCATATCCTTCTCCTTTAGAGTCTTTAATTTTTCGTGCAATTGCTAAACGTTGCTGTAGTAAATTAATAGCTCTAGGATAATCTCCCAAAGAGCTATAAATGAAGGCTAAATTGCCTATAATCTGCCCCTCTCCCCGAAGATCATGAAATTCTCGTGCAATCACCAAACTTTTTTTATGGTATGTAATTGCCTGATTATATTCGCCCTGTTGTTGCAGCAGTGTTCCTAAATTACCAAGAGTTTTACCTTCTACTTGTCGATCATTATTTTTCTGAGCAATTACCAAATTTTGGCGAAAAAAGTCAATCGCTTGAGAGTAGTTTTTCAAACTAAAATAAGCAAGTCCTAAATTACCTAAGGCATTTGATTCTTGATGATACAGTTTAAATTTACGTGCCAAATTTAAACTTTTTTGATGATATTCAATTGCTTTAGAATAGTCTCCTATGGATTGATAAATCATTCCCATAACGCCGAGATTATTAACTGTTAAAGTACGATTATTTATTTCAGTTGCAATTACTAAACTTTGCTGCACATAATCAATTGCTTGACTATATTCCCCTAAAGTAATATAATTGTATCCTAAACCTCGTAGAGTATGTGCTTCAGAATTTTTGTCCTTGATTTTCCTAACAATTAGTAACCGTTCTAGAAGATATTTAATAGCTTGAGGATGATTTTGTAAAGACTCATAACTGTATGCTAAACCACCCAAAGCTTTTGCTTCCATAGTACGATCTGAAAGTTGCCGTGCGATTTCTAAGTGTTTTTTGTGATAATTAATTGCCTCGGTATCATTTCTCATGTAAAAATAAATAACACCAATATTTCCTAGCACTACACCTTCACTATGGCGGTCTTTAATTTCTTGATAAATAATTAGTGCTTGTTGCAAAGACTGCAATGCAGATGTAAATTGACTGGTATTCAATTGCTCACCACTTTGCTGTAAAAGTCTATCCGCTTCTGCTTTGCGAGTTGCTAGTGTTTGTGCTGATACCTGTGATACTTGAAATAAGGTAGGGAAATTGGCTGCTACAGGGATGGAAACAGTCAAGATAAAAGTGATAAATGCAGTGACGCTGATTGTTGGATAACGCATGACTGGTACTCCAGATTAGGAGTTTCCTACAAAAGAGAGTTTACAATATATATTTCTCAGGGCTACTGGGGATATGCAAAAACTAGAACTGTCTTTTCAGATATTTTTCAGGTGTATATTTCAAACCCAAGTAATTGGCAATACAGTTCAGTTAAGATCCCCCCGCCTGCGGCGACCCCCTTAAAAAGGGGGTAAAATAAGGTTATTAGCCCCACTTTTTTAGGGGGGTTGGGGGGATCTTCAAAAGACTAAAGCGTTAACTGAACCGTATTGAAGTAATTGGTGTATGTAGAAAATTACTTATTTCCTCTGCCAACAAATAAAGTTCTGATGATGAGTTCTACACAGGACGACATAATTTATGGACAATATCTTGACGAAATGCTTTCAATTCAGCCGAAGGTTTCGGTACAGAATAAATTTGTTGTAATACATCAATCCATAGATTATTTTCAGCAAAATAATTGGCTTTAGCAGAAGCGATCGCCTCAAGATTTGCTCCTGTTGATTTGAGTTTATTTTCAATATTTTGTAAGTCTTGAGTAATGCGATCGCGTTCTTGTTTATCGATAATTTTAAAGGTGACAAACTGATTAGAATTAACTACCCATTTATAAGTTTTACCTAGTTGTAAAGGTTCGCCTGTATAGGTGATATCTTGAATTTTATTTACTGTTTTATCCCATAACTTTATTTTCTCATCTACAGTCATAACTTCTATTGTTGTAGCTTCACCGTGCCAGAGAAATAAAGGGCGATCACTCCAAACAATTCTAGTTACAGGCGGGGCATCTGGGGAAATCATACAGACTGTACCAAGGGGACGAGAGCCACCATTACGCGGTTCTACGGGTGGTTCTTTTCTTTTTAATAAACTCCGGTAAATCTTGACCCATAGAGATGGTGATTCTGTTTGTTCAGCAGCTACAATTTTATCAGGTAAAATGACTGAGTTTACAGTTGATAAAAATAATATAAACAAAATAAGTTTACGCATTTTTTCTCCTCTTAAAATTATAATGAATAAAATAAATCCATAATGTAACTGATGGTAAAAACCAAGGTAAAATTATTGCAGTAGAAATGTAAGCCTGTAAGGTAAGTAGTCCATAAAATCCAGTCATTATTGTTGATAGTACTATCCATTGCCATCCAGATTTATATTTTGTTTTTAGCAATAAAAATAGACTTTTACCTAGCAAAATAGTAATACCAATTACCCACAAATCAGGAATCGGCATAATTAATCTACGAGTCAGTAAATGATGCAACATATAAGCATGAATTTCGCCTCCTGTAATCACCTGATTGTTGTTACTGGAATGTTTCTGATCACGCCAGTATTTAACTGCCAGTGGTAAATCTTCATGAAAATTATCTTCACCATCTTTACTAATTCCGGCTTCTCCATATCCTCCAGGGGCAATAATGACAATTTGTTGCTGTAAGTTTTGGGGAATACCTTGATTTTCTAATAATTGCCAAGCAGGAATAGAATGATACACCTCTTCTGGGGGAATAGAAAAATCAATAATGGGGTGCATCCACATTTGATTTAGCCAATAACTCAGGACTGTAATTGGTTGCAGATATGCTTGTTGTTGTGAAAGAATTGTTTGATGACTTTTTTTACCATCTTTTAAAAAACCGTTAATCTGTTGCAGAAAGTCTGCTTGACTATCTAATTGTGGCTGGGGTGAGTTAGAAATTTCTTGTAATTCATGACTTAGTGTTAATAAACTAGCAAAGTGCCAAGGCTGTGATTGCCAATCATCAAGAGGAAACAATTGTATATACCAAGGTAGAATTTTGATCTCACCTTGCAAACTCCAGTTCAGACTAGCAATCTGCGGTAATGCCTCCAACCATTCACCTTTTAGGTTATGAGTCGCAGCCAAGACAAACCATGTCGGTTGGGGTGCAGATACAGCACTTTGGATAGATTCAGCCAGAATGCGATCGCTTTGTCCTTGGGATCGATCTAGTAGATAATCAATTCCAACTACTCTGGCGTTATTTGTTGCCAATTTATTAACTAAACTCGCCAAATATTGACGATTCATCGGCTTAGGATTAGAGATATTAGCTTTTCTAATCGAAGCTTCATCGATTTGCACTAAAAAAACAGGGGGACTGGGTACAGTTGCAACTTGATCTGTTAGTTGGCGATAGATAGCTTGCACTAAAATACGCTGTTGTAATAACCATCTTTGTATGGGTAGGGATAAGCTAATAATTAATATAAATAAAAGTGCGATCGCTTCAGAGCGAGTTGGTTTGAAATCTTGAGATAATTGTTTAAATCCAGATGGTTGGAGACAAAATAAATCTGCTTCTGGATGACGGAACAAAGAAGGAATTAAATAAGCACTAGGATAAGTGAGATTTCTTTCTAATTTGAGATATTGTGCAGCCGTTAATAATGATTCGTGAACATCTTTGTATGCAGCCAAAGCTTGTACAAATCGCAGAAAAAATTCCTCAGCTACTCGATTATGAATGGGTTCTCGCATCACTGCTACTTGACTAATCCCCAAATCAATTAGTTTATTAGCTATACTCAAACCCTTACAAGAATTGAAAATTGCTACTTGCAGTCCTCTATTTTTAGCAATAGTTAATGATGATTCAATTTCACTTAATAATAAGGCTGTATTCGGGGCAATACCCAACTCACCACCAGTCAAGTTAGTTTCATTACTGTGTCCGGCAAAAAATAAAATATCCCATCCTGGTTGCGAGGCGATCGCAGTAATAATATTAGCTTTTAATTCTGAAATACTTGTATAAGGCTGCCAACCAATAAAAGTTACATCAGCTAAAGATTTCAAAGAACTAATAGCCTTCTTTTCTTCAGCAAAATTTAACCCAGAGTTATCACCTAAAATCGCTAAAATCCTAGCTTGACGCCGCCTGGTATTTTTAGCAATTGCGTTTCGCCGATTTAAAGGTGTGCGAACAATACGCAACTTACTAGAATTGTTTGTACCAATTTCCCAGACTTCCCAAGGTAAGCGGGATAAATCTAGCGAATTGCAAGAGAGAAAAATATCAGCTTTAATTGCTTTATCTACGGTTGCCCTAATTTCATATAATTCTGCACTACGTAACCAGTGATGAAACTCATATAAAAGTTGTGCTTCTGCTTCCACTAACCGAGCGTGCCAATCAATATTCGCGGCTGCAAAACTACCGATTTCCTCTACTCTCCCTCGCAATTCACTATTGTAAAAACATAAATAAATTCGTTGCCATTCTTGATATTTTAAATTGAGTATATCAGGATAAACAACCGTCACCCCAAGCTGCTGACTTTTCCCCCAAGACAACTCAAAATGGCAGACTTGCCCAAATTGTTGAACCTTCAAATAAAAATTAGAAACAGTCATAAATGAAACTCAATGGATGTGAGCTTTTGATCATATTATCAGCAACGCAAATATCTACTACAAAAGTAAATTAATTTGATTCTCCAATTAAAGTAAAAGCTGCCCAATTAATAGGCTGAGGATACTTTTCCATCGTTTTTAGCATCGCCCGACGTAAAGCTACAGCTTTATCGGGATTTTGCTCCCATTGTTGATAAAACTCTATCATTAATTTTGATGTTTGAGTATCAGGAACTTTCCACAGAGACACAATTACACTGCTAGTACCAGCCGTAATCAAAGAACGAGAAAGACCAATTACACCATCACCAGTGATTGCACCTCTACCAGTATCACAAGCACTCAAAACCACCAATTCAGCGTTAATTGGTAAATCAACAATTTCTCCAGGCGTGAGTAATCCGTCGTCCTTACTTGTAGATGCAAGAGCTATGGCTGTTGGTATATTTTTACGAGGATCATCGAGTAATCCATGTGTTGCTAAATGAATAATTTTAGCAGAGGATGATTTTTGTTTAAATACCGCTTCTGTGGCATCTTTGCCAGTGATAGCTTTAGTTTTAAAGAAACTAGCAATATTAACTGCTTCTTGTTCTGCACCTTTGAGTGGGTCAAGTTGTACAGGTGGAACACCCACCTTTGGCATAGTCGGATTCCCCATGATTAACATATCTTTACTTGTGATATTTTGCCGTTGTCGGTGTGTTAAATCTAAAACTTGAATTGCAGGTGCAGTCAAAATTGTATGTTTTTCAATCAAGTATTTACCATCTGCATCTTGTAATGCTACAAAGGGAACTAAAAATAAAGATTCATGGGGAATAAAGATTACCTTTTCATCTGGGTTAGTGGGGAGATAATCAGTAATGGGTTCGATGAGTATTTTATGTAGTTTTTGTAAGTATTTTGTTTGAATAGGTGTACCTGTTGCTGTGACATCAATACCGCGACCGCCAGCGCCAATAGACATCCGACTATTATTTACTAAGTCTGCGAGTAGCGTTTTTAATGATTTGCCGTCTGTTGCTCCAATTGTGACCTTATTACCTGTGATAGATACTGTAAGATTACTTATTGAAAACATATTGTTTACTTTTTCAATAAGTAATGATCTAATGTCTTTTTGTCTAAATGCAACTTCTCCAGTAGGCTTAATAATCCAAATATAGAGATTTGATTCATGAATTGAGTATTCGACAAGAGTGGCATTTTGTGCTTTTGCAATTTGTTTAATTTTTTCAATACTGGGAGGTTTAATGATTTGCTGATTATTAGTATTTCCGAATATATTTGAGGCTAATAAATCTACAAATGCTCTAGCTCGACTGCGCTCTGCAATTTCTAAGGCTGTGTTAGTTTTATTTTGAGCTATTAAAACTTGCTGGAGAAAAAAGTAAGTAGAAGTCTGGGTTTCAAAAAAAGAAACTTTTTGTTCGTCAGTTAACCCAGGTCGTAGAGATTCTATAACTTTAATGGCAGCGAATAGTGTTTTTTCTGCGTCTGCATACTTACCAAGATTCGTATAAGCTCCAGCAATATTATTAAGAGTTACTGCTTCCCCTGCTTTATCATCAATTTCTCTGACAAAGACTAAGGCTTGCTGCTGGAACTCTAAAGCTTTGTTATGTTGTCCTAAATCATTGTAAACTAACCCGATGAAGTCGAGAGTTGTACCTTGACCTCTCTTGTCATCAATTTGTTGACGTATAGCCAAGGCTTGTTTTGCAAAATCTAGAGCTTTGGCATAATCTTTTAGTTTGGCGTAGACTATGCCGATGCGGTTTAGAGCAGTTCCCTCTGAGTGTTTGTCGCGGGTTTGTATAGTAATAGCTAGCGCTTGCTGATAGAACTCTAAAGCTTTGCTGTATTCTCCCACAGTTTCCGCAATTAACCCAATATTGTGGAGAGCTGCTCCTTTACCGTCTGTATCGTTGATTTTTTTAGCTATTGCTAAAGCTTGCTGATGGAACTGAAGGGCTTTATTATATTGTCCCAAAGCACGGTAGACTAGCCCGATACTATTGAGAGTATTTCCTTGACCTTCCTTGTCATCAATTTGTTTTTTAATTGCTAAAGATTGTTGCAATAACTCTAATGCTTTGCCATAACGTCCCATATTGTAGTGTGCTAACGCTACATTCTTAAGAGTTTTGCCTATACCTGTCTTGTCGTCAATTTGTTGACGAATGGCTAAGGCTTGCTGCAATAACTCTAAGGCTTTGTCATACTGTCCTAAACGGATATAAACTAGCCCAAGATTATTGAGAGTTATACTTTTACCTGTTGTATAGCCGATTTTTTTGGCAATGGCTAAGGCTTTTTCAAAGGACTTTAATGCTGCTTGAAACTGTGCCTGAGATAATTGCTGAATACCCAATTGATTGAGCCGCAATACTTCATTCTTGCGTCTTGATGCTGGTTGTGATTGTGCAATTACGGGAATTTGCACATTTCTTCTTGTCTGTGATTCAGCAGTACTTATAGGTAATGTCAGAGATAACACTACAGTAATCAGAGAGAGGGATTTGAGATGGTAATGCACAGAAACTATTCCTCCAATTGAAATCAGAGAACATTGCTCCCTAATTCTCTATATTTCTCACACTTGGTGAGGTTATGCAAAAAATTTCGCTTCATATTTGTGAATATCATACCTGTGAGGCTAGCTTGGCTCTATTCAACAATCAAGCGACCACACAATAATTAATTGTTGCTAAAAAAATCGCCTCGGATAAAATGTAAATGGTGGTAAGTTAATTTCTCCAACATCTGTTAAACTCACACTGACTAAAAACTTTTCATCCCAACTGCCAACAACACGAGTAAATAAATATGCATCACCTTGTTCTTGGTTTATCCTCTGTTCCAATAAAACCCTAGTTTGGTCACTCACTCGCAATTTTAAATGGTTAGGTAAAGTATCCTGTGAAGTTGTACCTAAAATTAACAACAATGTCCACAAACGTGAGTCACATTCAGATAGTAAATGCCAAGTCACAGCATACAAGCGTAAAGGGATTCCTGCTAAGAGTAAATCTTGATAAGCACCCCGCGCCTGAGAAGGAATTTCTAAACCTCGGTGTTGCAGTTGGTTAATAATTGCCTGAAATTCTTCTATGGGACTTCGCGTTACTACCGCAGGTGCGAAAGTAGGTAATAATTTCCAAGAAAATTCCTGCGCTAATTCATCTAATTCATCCCACAGCCAACATCCCACATTTAAAGCTGGCTGTGTGCATAGTTTGAATAAATCTTTGAGGTTGGTTTT
Organism: Halotia wernerae UHCC 0503; assembly: GCA_034931985.1. Lineage (GTDB taxonomy): Bacteria > Cyanobacteriota > Cyanobacteriia > Cyanobacteriales > Nostocaceae > Halotia > Halotia wernerae. Next base: position 4,118 of record JAYGHB010000054.1, on the reverse strand, counting down.
AAGTTGAGAATCAGGTGTCTGCTGTTGACAATTATAAACCCAATGCAGTAAGTCTAGATTAGTCAATACAGCAGTTCCTTGTTCCCAAGTTAATACTTCCCATAGTTCGCAATCAGGTGATTGCAACTTGGGTAACAATGCTGTCAATTTATTTTGCATCGCCGATAAAATTTGAGTGCGATTATCAGGAATTACTGGTAAATAAATTGCCTCTGGTTCTAGACAACACAAATATAATAATAGAGTGTTTGGATTAGTATCAAACCATTTCATAGGTAATTGATAAGTCCAGTCTGCTTCCGGCTGTAAATTTGCCTCTGCTTGATTTTTTACAAGTTCATGGTAAGATAAAAAACCAGAAATTACAGCAGAGCCTTGTTCTTCTAAAACTTCTACCAATACATAAAAATGAGGAGTATATTCTGGTAAATCTACCACCAATCGAGGTAGAGTCACTTCAGAAGTATCCAACATACCAATAGGAATTAAGCAAACTTTAAATTCACCTACCTGCAAGTTAGCCACAACAGCGATCGCATTTGCTAATACTGGTTGTAAAACGGTGCATTTTTCTCGCTTAACAGTTAAAGAATCTGTTCTTGATTGCAGCCATTCTTCAAAAGCAAATAGTGCTAGACCATTAAGATAAGTTTGCCATTTTTGTGATACCTTGGGAATTCGATTACTGAGTTCTACTGCCTGAATAATCTGCTCAGATGAGATATTAATTGTTGCTGGAGATAGAATCTCGTAATCTGAATGTAATTGAGAAGTTTTGCTTGATAAGTCACTCATATCTACACATTTAATGAATCTAAATAACGGCACAGTTTTTCCGAAAAGAGGCTATTTTTAAGACTATTTTTTACTGTTCGAGATTTGATTTCTGCCTCTCTAAATAAGACAGAACTTTGTGTATGTAGAATAGATGCAAGTTCTTGTTCGAGATTTTTTAGAAGTTCTGGATGAGAATAGTTGTGTGCTAAATCAATCACGCGATCGCATAGCATTTTCAAAAACTCTCGTTGAACATCAGCACGAAAATCTTTCAGCTTGAGTAATCGAGTTACTGTATCTTGTGCCCTTAATCCTAAACTACGAGCAATGTCTGTCATTGATATTTGTTGACAATGAAATAGCTGGAGTGCTTTTAAAAAATTTTGTGCTTTATCTCTCTTTTTTAGTTGTAACTTCTTTACCCACGAAGTCACAACCATATCCAAAGCTTGATCTAAACAAACAAAAAATTGAGAACGATACAACCGTAAAAATTCTATCTGTTCACTTTCATTTTCACCATTGTTTTCCACATCAGCAATATCAGCAGGATATTCTGTAACTTTTGGTAGAGAACCACTTTTATGATAAATTCGATATTCTCGTAGATAAGCAGCCAGTTCCTGTAATTGCATCATTACAGTTTCATTATCCAGCATTTGCTCAATTTGACTTTGTAAACTCAAAGCAATTTGATGTAACTGTTGATTTGTCGGTTGAGGACATATCCCCCTGTTACCTAAAGAGCATTGCTGTAATCTTTGCAATTTATAAATTTTGTGGTAGCTCTTTAATAGTGCTAAAAAATATTCCACTTCTCTAGATGTTAAAGAGTGAAATTCTCCGAGAATTTGCTTTAACTTTTTCGGTACAGTATCATTCAATATTGCCCAATCAGTGACGCGGTAAAGTCCCAACTCTAACAAAAATTTATTCAGTTCTGGATGCTGTTTTACCTTTATATTTGTCCAAGTTGCAAGATTACTTTTTTGTGAGTCAAAACTCTGCAAAATTTTGCGTCCCAAGCATTGATAAGCACCTGTTTGTTCTAATTTGCCATCGTCATCTAAGACATAAGGGAGTAAATCACTGCAACTAAAACCGTGAGCCTTCCCAAATTGGGCTTCTAATTGCAGGCAAACCTGCTCAATTTGCCAAGATATCAAACATAGTAGACAACGTTCTGCTAAACAGGATCTCTCAGTAGTATCATCTTTAGACAATTGCAGCAGATCTCGTTGCACTTCTGTATCTAGTACATCACTTTCGGGCGTATATTCTGGAAATTTATCTACAAAAAATCCTTTAGCTGGAGTAATTTCCCGAATTTTTCGTTTTCCCGCCCCATCAATTGTTACTAGCTGCCAATATTTTAATGCAATACCCATAAGCCATAAGTATTAAGAACCATCTATTAATAGCAGTACTACCTTGCATTCATTCTTAATTCCAGACTTGCACAGCTTATGCAGTTTTGGAAAACTCACAGCCCTCGACGGAAGCAACGCAATTTTGTAAGTTCACGCAATGTGCGACTTATTGTTTCGTTACATAAGTCGGGTGTATGAACAATTGAACAGAAAATTCCCACAATCCGCACTGGAGCGAGAAAATCTGGTTTATTAGAAGAGGGATAACAAAAAACTTATATCCTGATTAACACGGCAATAGTGATAGTTATAAGTCATGAAAATTGTGCAACTCCTTCTCTCATTCTTGGTTTTGCTAGTTATATCAGTAGCCTACAGACTTGATTTTGATAATATCAAGCAGTCACATCCCCTAGCTATTGATATAAATGCTACTGGGGGATATAATTATGCAATCGATATTTGCCGTGATAAGCAAATAAAAAGTAATAGAGATTCTCGTGATTTGATTGCACAAGGTTTGAGACTTCTGACAGAATATCAAGCGCGGAGAATAAGATTTGTACCAACCAAAAAATTTTGCCAAGCGATTAAATTAGATAGTAATAATGCTCAAGCTTATATTGGTCTGGGGTATTCTCTAAGTTTACTTGGTGAAGCATCAGGATCGAGATTCCCCTTTGAGGGAGCGCAAGCAGCCTACCGTAAAGCAATTGATATTAATCCTCAAAGTATTTTGGCTTACAAAGCTTTAGCCAGTGTGCTTGACGATATAGAAAATGGCAACGAAAAATATTATGTCTATCGCAAACTCAGTGAATTAAACCCGAAGGATGCCTCTGCGTATATAGGTTTAGGTGATACAGTTGGTTCTTCATTTGACACCATAAGCTTTAATGAACAGTCCAGCAAATCAGAGGCTTACTATAACCAAGCAATCGCACTTGACCCTAAGAACATCAGACCATATCTGAGTTTGTGTGTTAGTCAAATATTTTCCATTTCTAAATATCAAGATAAGGTGATATCCGCTTGCCGTAAAGCGGTTGAAATTGCTCCCAAAAATAGCGTTGCTTATATAGGTTTGGGTAATAGCTTGTTGTATGTTGATACAGAAAAAGCAACTACAGCATATCGTCAAGCTATTGCACTAGATTCCCCAAGTTATCTTGCTTATTTTGCTTACCTGGGTTTAGGTCAGGCGCTTTCGAGATTAAATAAATTTGATCAAGCTGAGGCAAATTATCGTCAAGCAATTAAAATTTATCCATCTGACCGCCTGACTTATGAACTTGAGTTTGGACTAATTTGCATTTAGCAGCAATGAATAGAAGGCAAGAGAAAGTGACCCAACTTCTTTTAAAGGCTGAGTTAAGTGGAATCGTTAAAAAAGAAGCAGAAACTAAGCAGCAGTTAGATCGGCGTTCTTAAGTGATTCTTCGGTTTTAGGTTTTTTAGATGCGTGTTTTTTGACAGTGGGATAACGCTTACGTAGAGGTGGCTGATGCCCTTGGGCACGCCCAGGTGATTTACCGCGAGTTTTCGGGGGTTGAGCAGGAGTGCCAATAGTGGCTAAAATTAGAGGAAAGGCTTGTGCTACACGTCCTGGAGACAGTTTATCGTGAGTCGATTGCCAGGGCAAGGGGGAATCAATACAGGCAACTCTTGCGAACCAGAGTTGCCAAGTTAGCAGGGGCATCAGGTCACTCCATCGCTCTGCCGCCCGAGTAGAACTCAATTGAGGCTGTGTCCAATATAACCTCTGTTTCGCAAATCGATACCAATGCTCCAGGGTAAAACGGCGTAAGTATTTGTGCCAGAGAGCCTCTAATGCAGGCATTGTCTGACCCAACCAAGCTAGCCATAAGGGTTGGAACTTACGATTACGTCCTACTGGTTTGATGACCTCGACGCGAATCTGACTTTTCCCGTTAAGTTGTGAAAGGCATACGGGCAAAGGATTTAGTAAAC
>JAYGHB010000053.1:0-18788 GCA_034931985.1 Halotia wernerae UHCC 0503 | reverse complement strand
TATTAAACTGGCACTTTAGTATTAATTCTCCATAAAAGTAACGCAAGAACCAAAAATATTAGTCTATGATACCGTTTTTTTGAAAATGTAGAAATGATGATAGGCTTATACCAATTTAATGTGAAGTTGCACATATCTAAATCCCCCGATAAATTGGGGGACTCCGATAGATCTTTTTCCGGTTCCCCCCTTATTAAGGCAGGGCTGTTTCATTCCCTAAAACAGGTAAAATTGCAAGTGTTGAGGGGATAAAAATCATGGGTGCAAATCTAATTGAACAACTGCGTCAAGTCGAAGACTTTAGAACTTTAGATGGGCGAAGACACCGACTCTGGTTAGTATTACTGTTTGTAATAATGGGCACCATGAGTGGATATGTCGGGTATCGTGCATGGGGGGATTTTGTTAAACGGCATCGTCGAGTGTTGATCAAGACGTTTGAAATACAAAAGCATGGTGTTCCTTCATACTCAACTATCAGGCGCATAGTTATGGGAGTCGATTTTGATAAACATCTGTCTTCGAGGTAGATGATCCGAAACTAAAACGGGTACGGGTTAGCCTGTGGAAAAATCTGCATTTCCGTAAAGCGGTGACGCGTCCGATGTCACTTTTAAGAGTTGAACGTCTTGATGTTCAAGGTAATCAACGAGTATCGAAACCTTTGTGGTTAGCTTGGGCAGGAGAAGAAATGCCTCCCTTAGAAGAAGTTTGGAGACTTTACTTGCGTCGCTTTACAATTGATCACTGGTATCGTTTTTTAAAACAACGACTCCACTGGACTGTTCCAAAACTCAGTACCCCTAAGCAATCTGAAAGATGGAGTGACTTAATGCCCCTGATGACTTGGGAGTTGTGGTTAGCCCGTGATATCGTTACTGACAACCCTTTACCCTGGCAAAAGTCATCAGACAAAATGACCCCTGGAAGGGTTGCCCAGGCGATGGGAAGCATTTTTGCAGTGATTGGTACTCCTGCCCTTCCACCCAAACCTCGCGGAAAGTCTCCAGGCTGGAAGACTGATCAACTACGTAAACGTAGAATTCGCTACCCCATAGTTAAAAAAACTACAACCAAGCCCCGCAAAGAGCAACCAGAATCTGCTTAGTACTGTAGATTTTAATATCTGAAGTCTGTTTCTTTTCAACTCAGCGTTGCTGAGTCTTTTCTTGCTGTCTAGTCTAAACTCCAGTTTCTAGACTTGGCTTAACTAGACTTTACTTACTTAGTAACCATATTAACTAGCGAAATGTGGGTTCAAGAGTTTCACTTAATTTTTTGAGTACGTCAGGAATATGATTTGAAAATGCTATTTTTTCGGGTAGACAATTTAATTTAAACCATCGAACCTTATCTGTTTCTTTGCCATCTGGGATCATTGAATAATCACCTATAGGTTCAGCAATATAATAAATACAAATATTTGATCCATATAATAAATTAGAATCTGTATCTAGCCAAATTCCATGATAGCTCTGTATTTGAATACTTACGCCGGTTTCTTCTAAGGCTTCTCTACTGGCACAAACCTCTGGGTGTTCATATGCTTCACAATATCCACCGGGAATATCCCAAAAACCAGCCCACGGGGGAGATAATCGACGCACTAGTAGTAGCTCATCCCCTTTTATTATTAGTGCTCCAGCACAACATCTAGGATTTTTCCAGTGTTCCGTACCACATTGAGAACAATTAGTTGGAGGCTCTTTTTGTAATAGAGCACTGCAATTGTAACAATACTTCATTTTAGGTTTTTCTTATTTCTAATAGATGCTTCAATAGCAAGATTTAAATTTGGCCCGTCATCCGGGAAGCGTTTAGAGTGAATATCAGGAATTGGATTAAAAAAAATACTTTCATTTATTGAAACTTGCACAACATGATCGAAACCAACTTTACCTAATATTTGCGAAATTATCTCTCTAGAAAGTAGGCTTTTATGCTGACCCCATTGATGAGATAGACGATTGATAAACCTAGCCCAACGTAAACCATCATCTGGCCAACGGTGAGTTTTAGAATCGATTATCACATCATGATCTGTTTCTGCCCTATGACCCTTCAAAATCAATTCTGCAATATTTTTCGCATCTGGGCATACGATACGTAGCTTTCCTCCAGGACTCAAAACACGATAACATTCTGAAAGTAACCAGTAAACATCGTCAAAAAAGAAGTGTTCTATTATATGTTCAGCAAGAATCTCATGAACACTGTCATCTTTAAGAGGTATTCCTAAAAGTAAATTTACGGGAAATACACGCTTACCAGATTTATGACTATCTAATCCAATCCAACCATCTGGGACATCTCGGCCAGAACCCAAAGAAATTTTTACTATCTCAAATTGTTGTAAACATTTATTAATTTTCCTACTTTGACTTTTATAACTAACTAAGGAAAGTAGCTGTTTTAGAGCACATAAAAACTCTTTAATAAAGTCATAACTCTTGAGGGGGGTTAATCCCCAATCATCTTTTCCATTAACACGCCAATGAGGCTCTCGATTTGTCATGTGACATAATACCTATTAGTTTCTCTATATTTTCAACATAAATATCTGGCTTTGGATAAGAATTTAGAGCTAAATTATTATTGCCAATATAAACAGTTTTGTAACCTTTTTGTATTGCAGGTAAAATATCTGCTTCATAATCATTTCCAATAAAGGTCATAGAATCTTGAAATGTAAGATTGATACTAGATTCCATCTGTTCAAAAGCTTTAATATGTGGCTTTCTCCACCCACATTCGCTAGATAAAGTAATGTAACTAAAATATCTTCTCATATTATGCACCTCAAGTATACGATCGAGAATTGATGATGGGATTGCGGTATTTGAAAGGGCAATGAGTATTGCACCATTTTGTTTCAATTCCTCAAGTAGCTTATGAGCATTGGGCAGTGGTTTAAGATAACTTGTGGTATTTTCACCTAGTAAATGCCATGCAGCTTCTTCTAATAACTCAATTGAAATATTAATTTTAAAATAATTAATCGCCTCTTCTAAAATAATCTTAGCCGGAATTTGTTCATCTGAAATTCTTTGATTTTCATTTATTAACTGATCCATAGAATAAAGTAACAACTGCGACAACACCTCTTCTTCAATTCCAGCATTTGAACTGATTTCTTTGGGAATAGTATGTAACTTAGGAAAACCTTCTTCTAATAACGTGCCGCCCAAGTCAAAGCCTACAATATATCTTCCCTCGGTAAAATTATATTTATTCATCGCTGGAAGCCTCCTTCGCTTGCTATCGTTTGACCTGTTATCCATTTTGCATAATCACTATGAAGAAAATGGACTAATCTTGCCGCATCATTGGGAGTCCCCCAACGTCCAGATGGAAACATCTTGGCAATCTCATCATAAGCGGATCCAGTTAAGTAACTAGTATCTGTTGGACCAGGGTTTATACAATTTACTCGTATATTATGGCTTGCAAGAGCTGCTGAAGCCTGGACACACAATCCTCTGATTGCCTCTTTTGATACAGCATAGGCAATTTCATTAGTCATGGGACCTAAGTATTGTCCACTTGTAAAAAGAGTAACAACTCCTCCTTTACTTTTATCAATCTGTTTTGCAAACGATTGAATCATTAACATTGAAGCCCTTACATTTATATTAAAATGGCTATCAATATTTTTCGCTGTACAATCAAAAATTGTGGAATTTACAGAATAAGCATGATTGAGTACAATCCCATCAAGATTACCAAATAAATTTTGGGCACTTCTAATAACTTTCTCCGGTTCTCCATTAGCAGAAAGATCTGTAGATGCTAGCACCCTCACATTATAATCTTTCTCTAAATCACAACAGAAGCTTACAGAAGCATCTGGATATCCCATACTAATATCGTATTGCGGATTTCCATGAACTATAACATTAGCACCTGACTGTGCACACATTCTAGCTACGGCTGCACCTATACCTGAAGCTCTGCTGACACCTGTTACAAGTATATTCTTATTCTTTAATGACAAACTATCTTCCATTCTCTATCATCTTAATTATGTTAACAATTTGCTTTTCATATATTTTCTATTAATTTTTTATTAATGAATACGTCGGTAGGTCCTTCCCTTCCTACCATACGTTCAAAACCTGCATCTATAAGAACCTTGGTAATTTCATATCTATTAACATATTTATCATGTATCTCTATGATCAAAATCTTTACTCGGTTTAGCCACTCTGAAGAATTTAATATTACTCCTTCTTCAGCTCCTTCAATATCCATTTTTAAGACATCAACTATGTCAATATTATGCTTGTCCAAGATAGCATTAACGGGAAAAGAGGGTACCACTTCTGATGGTAACTTTAAAAGATGCTCTAAGCGATCTTCATTTGATTCACGTTTGGAAGCGACATTTTCACTTACCGTAGAAGAACTCCACCAAGCATTTGGATATAAGGTGACAGAACCAGCCTTGGACTGAATTGCTACCTTCTCTATTACCCAAGAAAATTTATTATTTTCGGCGTTCTTCTTGAGTATTTTCACATTCTGCTCTACGGGCTCTACACATACAATTTGTGCACTAGGGAATCTGCTCTGGAAAAATAAGGATGAGAGTCCTATATTTGCCCCCAGGTCTACAATATTTTTAACATTTCTTATTATTTTTTCATATTCAAAATCATATATTCTTTGAATAAAATTTTCTCTTAAAATGTAAAGATCGCTATGATTATTACGAAATTCGATGTGAACAGGAAAATTATTAGCAGTCAATTCGATAACAGAAGTATCATCTGAAATCAGTGGCTGATAAAACATTCCTAAATGATATTCTCTAAGCCAATGAGATAAAACCTTATAATCTTTTTTTGAGAACTGTTCTTTAGCCTGTTTGTTTTCTTTAAACCATTCTGATAACTGTCTCAGTATTACCTTGAACAGGGACAGTTTAGAATCGCCATCTCTATGGAGATATTTAAATAATCTTGTATTATTTATTCTCGCTATTTGATTTTTATTTTTTATGGCTTGCATTTTTTTCTTCTATCCACTGTAAAAAATTTAAATACGCTTCAGGGTCTCCAATATGGATGGATGGCATATTATGTTCATACCCGGCAAGTTTACCAGAAATCGCAAGAGTTTCAAGTAAAGCTGCTTCATTTAAAAGGTTACGATCAAGTTTTTCAATTACTTTAAGAGATTTTTTTCGTAAAACCATCATGCCAATATCCACATGGGTCATACTCTCATTATTTTTCGAGTAATGATTGATTCTCCCATTTTTTAATAAAATATTTGGAGGTTCTCCGGCAATGTCTTTTTGACAAACAGAAAGGCAACCATAATCTTCTACATCAAGATTATCCAACAGAAGTTGAGGGGGTATTGTCGGGTATACATCACCATAAGTAAATAGAAATAAATCAGACAAACAACTTTCCGAAAATCGCAAGGCTCCAATAACGCCCAATTGATATGGTTCTATTGTTGCCGATACTTTCATTTCACTATTGGGATTCCATTTTTTCCAATCCATAACAGCTGCCCAAACTTCTTTAGAACCAAAACCTAGAAGCAGATGAATTTTAGTGCAACCATATTCTTGCCATCGATTTAAAGTACAGTCAAGAAAAGAGTGCTTGCCGACAGGGGCAAGAATTTTAGGAGTATCCCCTAGTATTGAAGACATACGTGTTCCTGCCCCTCCGCATGCAATAACTACCTCAAGGTTTACATTACTCATCATTCATTCTGCGTCTTATCTCTGTACATATTATGTGATGTATGCAAACATGAATTGCCTCTGTAATTGGGGTAATAAATTCAGATTGGGGGGTAGGAACAATAACTGAAACATCACACAACTTTACAAATGCTCCACCTCCATTACCAGCAAAACCTATTGTTTTTGCACCACGCCCAACAGATAACTCTATGGCTTTAACCAGATTATTAGACCAGCCGTTGCCACCATTAACTGAAAAAAGTACTAAGATATCATCTTCTTGAATCCAAGGGTTAAGCATTCCAACCCACGTATTTTCCCAACTACTATCGTTTGTCCACGCTGTGTGAGCACTATAATTGCTCACTAAATCTAACGCTCGAAACCCAACTTTATTGCCTGTTGCAAATTTACCTAGGTCAGCAGCAAAGTGGGCAGCAGTTGAAGCAGAACCTCCGTTCCCGATACAATAAACATTTCTACCTTTCCTGTAAGCACTACAGAGAAGTTCGATCGCTTTACCCACCACGGTTAAATCAACCTTTTCCATTGATTTAATCATTTCTGTTGAGATCAAACTTAAATTACTCTCACTTTTCATCTAAATATCCTAGCCCTTCGGGGCAATATCTTAAACAGACATACACTACGGTTACTCTCGTAGCAAACTGATTTAGCAAGCTTTAATAACTACTTTGATTCACCTATTGAGCGATAAAGTTGCGCTTTTTACAAATACTCAACTTAACATAAGTAGTTGCCACGCACTTAGATTAATGCAAATGTAATTAAGTGTGAACCTATTTAAGAATTAATCGCTAAATCAAGATAAGTTGCTAAATTAAAACGATTGATTAGTTCCTCAATTTGAGCGTCTTTGTAGAGTATTTTAGCGTTTAGTGGGTGATCGCACGAGGTGTTTTATTAAGAGTTGTTTTTTCTTCAGTTATGGCGGCTCCCCTTAACACGATCCCGCCATTAGTCCTTTACGTTATCATGTTTTATTTATCTTTTTTGAAAGAATAAAAACTGGAATGCTTTCTATTAACTAAAACTATGATGCCACACTAAAACTACAAAATAAATCGTAAATAAAATATAACTTGTAATAACGTGACAAATTATTAAAGATTCATAGCCAAATAAGTGTTATAGGTGATTGAATATGGTACTTTGAATATGGCACACTGAACTAAAAAAATTTTGATCTACAGTAACTTCAAAGAGATATATGACTAATGAAAAGCTAAATAGGGTGATTAATATAGGTAATGAAAAATTGGTACTTACTGTAGATGAACCTGATGCTGAAAGGTATTTAGGAGACGTTCTTATTACTCCACCATTTGGGATTACTGCTAAGAAAATGTTTACATTGAGTTACTTTCTGGTGAGAAATGGCTTTAGGGTCTTCAGTCTCGATTTCCGCAACCATGTGGGCGAAAGTTTTGGTGAAATCTCAGATGCACGTTTGTCCAAACAAGTGGAAGATATACTTGAAGTGCTATTAGTAACAGATATTGAGATTATTGTGTCATTGAGTCTTTCAGCACGCGCTGCATTAAGAGCTTGTGCTATGTGTGAACGTTCTTTGCATGGAGTATTTATCGCGCCTGTTGTAGACGTTAGATCAACTCTTCATGCAGTAAATGGTCAAGACGTGTTTGATATTATTCAATCTGGGGAACCAGGATTAGATATGTTAGGTTACTATGTAAAAAATACTTTTATTGAGGATTGTATCAGGTATAAATTTGAAAATTGTCAAGACACCATTAAAGATTTTTCCTCTATTAAGGGTCAAATAACCGTCATTGCTGGAGATAGTGATCCTTGGGTGTCATTTAAAAGTATCCAAGATGTATTGGACTCAATTTCAATACCTTCAAAAAATACGAAATTGATTTCTATCAAGGCCGCATCTCATAAAATTGATCGTAATCCAGCAGTTGCTTCAACATACTTTGAGGCTGCGTCTCGTGAGTGTCTAAATTTACTGGGACGATATTCTACGCCTGTAGAAGTTCCAAACTTTAGGGACATAGTGCGAGATGCAAATAACAGATAACAAAAATTATGCACGCCATATAAATTAATTATCTATAAAGCATTTGTAATTGATTTTTTTAGCTTTATAGTTCCTTTTAATTAAGTAGAGGTCTGATTTGGGATTAACATAGCAGTTTTATGTTGGGTAGGTTTAAGCAGTATCTGCCTGAATTACCTTGTAATGTCCAAATATAAAAATATACTTTATTAAAATGAGAGTAGTATTTAATTTTCCCTACCATTAAAGAGCTAATAGCAAAAGTTCAAGTGAGAACTTCAGATTTAAATCAAAGGCTGAATCTCAGTTAAACAAAGTAATTTGAAGTATAAGTAATCATCAATTATTTGATATTTCAGGAAATAATTTATGAAGATTTTCATTGATAGTTGTGACATTGATAGCATTCAGTATTGGTTGGATTTAGGGGTTGGTGAGGGTATTACAACAAATCCTTTACTAATTAAGAAGCAAGGCATAATTGATGTCGATCATCAATTAAAACAAATTGTTAATATGGCAGGTGGTTATCCTGTGTCTATTCAAATTACGGAAAATCAAGCTCCTGATATTGTTGTTCAGGCACGGCATTTCTCTGGTTTTGGTAAAAATGTTGTGATTAAGATTCCCATAATTAATTCTTATGGGGAATCCTTGCTGCCAGTGATTAATTCTTTAAGTAAACAAGGAATTTCAGTTAACGTTACGGCATGTATGATGGCAACCCAAGCAATATTTGCTGCAAAGGCTGGAGCTAAATATGTCTCACTTTTTTTTGGTAGAATTAGCGATCATGGAGGGGATCCGGTTCATCAAATTAACCTCGTTAGAGGTTGGATAGAGCAGGCTGAAAGTAATAGTGAAATAATTGTTGGTAGTATCCGAGATGTTCATGCGATCTATAACATAATACCAAGCAAGCCTCATATTTGCACTATTACACCAGATATTTTGGACAAATGTGTACATCATACAATGTCACAGAAGACGGCAATCGATTTCGAAAAAGCAGGTATACAGTAACCATAATGATTAAAATTTCAGAAGCAATACCAGAACGAGTCCTTGTAACAGGTGGGGCTGGTTTTATAGGGAGTCACTTGGTCGATGCTTTAATTGAAGCAGGACGGAAAGTAACCGTTTTAGACAATATGTCAAATGGTAATAAAATATGGCTTGATACTATGACAAGCAAAAAGAATTTTAGTTTTTTTCTCGGCGATATTAAAGATGAAAACTTTGTTCAGTCTGTAATGCAATCACAACAGCAAGTTTGGCATCTGGCAGGCAATGCAGATATACCATTGGGTATAAATAACACAATCATTGACATTGACTCCGCTGTTTATGGCACACGAAATATTCTTAATGCAATGTCACAAGAAGGAGTAAAAGATATCATTTTTTCAAGTTCGGGCTCAGTTTATGGCGATCTTGCAAAAAGTAAAGTAGCTGAAGAATGTGGACCATTGTATCCATTATCGATGTATGCTGCTGGAAAAATTGCAGCAGAGGCATTTATTTCCTCTTATTCTAATCTTTTTGGAATTTGCGGTTGGATTTTTCGGTTTGGTAATGTTCTTGGAAGTAGAATGTCTCGCGGTGCCATTCGCGACTTTGCTCTACGTTTAGATAAAGACCCATCTCAACTCACAATATTAGGTGATGGGATGCAAGCGAAAAGCTATTTTTTAGTGGAGGATTGTATTTCTGGAATGGTTTGGTTGCTATCAAATTACAAAATGAATTATAAACAGAAAGTCGAAATATTTAATCTAGGGAATGATGAGGTAACATCTGTTGTCAAAATTGCAGAATGTGTTGCTAATGCTATGAATCTCCCGAATGTAAGTTTTAACTTTAAAGGAGGTTCTACAGCTTGGCCAGGCGATCAACCTGTAGTCCATTTAGATGTTTCAAAAGTGCAAAAATTAGGATGGTATCCACCAAATAGTTCTAATGAGGCGGTAACTGTTGCTGTGGAGCGAATGGTCACATACTTAGGTTTAAAGAAACAATGAAAAAGAAAGCAATTGCAGTTATTGGCTTATGGCACTTGGGCTGTGTTACAGCAGCTTGTCTCGCAGAGACATTTGATACTGTCATAGGATTTGATTTAGATGAAAAAAGAATTAGTGGCTTAAGCCGGGGCGAAGCTCCGATATTCGAGCCTGATCTGAATCCTTTGATTAAGAAAGGAATTGATTCAGGTCATTTGACCTTCACCACAAGATTGAATGATATTTCTGAAGCAGAATATCTTTGGATTACTATAGATACACCAATAGACGAAAATGATGAGTGTGATTTAAGTAGCTTCTTATATTTATTTCAAATGTTATCAGATGCTAATGTCTCACACAAATATATTATTAGTTCACAAGTGCCAGCTGGAACATGTGAAAAACTTGTTGAATACATTCACCCAGAAAAAAAGCCTAAAATAGCTTACATTCCAGAGAATCTACAATTAGGAAAAGCTATAATCAAATTCAAGTATCCAGATATGATTGTAGTAGGGTCTGATGATTCCATGTATGCAGGAGAAATATCCGATTTACTTTCATTTTTCCCTGAGCAGCCTATTATCTGTAGCATTAGAACATCGGAATTAGTTAAGCATGCTATTAATAGTTTTTTAGCTACGTGCATAAGTTTTTCAAATGAGTTTTCCGAATTGGCAATTAGTATAAATGCAGATGCTTATAAAATAGTAGAAATAATGAAGAGAGATCAACGGATAGGAGAGAAGTTACCTCTCTTTCCTGGTCCCTGGTTTAGCGGTGGTACATTAGCAAGAGATATTAGATCATTACAGATGATCGGAAGGGCAGTAGATTTGGAAACAAGGCTGTTAAATAGTGTGATAGCGGTAAATGAAAGTAGATTAGATAATTTACTAAAGAGGATAGAAAAATATATCTTACTTGAGCATTCTTGTGTAGCATTGTTAGGACTCGTTTACACAGAAGGAACGGACACTCTTAGAAAGTCTCCTGGATTACAATTGATAAATCGCCTAAAGCAATATAGAGTCGATATTAACGTTTTTGAGCCAATGATAGATGCAAGTCAAATAGCGAACAATCATTTAAAAGTTTTTGACTCTGCAATCACAGCATCTAAAAACGTTGATGTTGTGATTATACTAAGAGCTGGATGCATGAAAAACATCAATATATTAGATATCTCAGAGGTTATGAGAGGCCGAGTTGTTTTTGATATCTGGGCTACATTTAGCAAAGAACAAATAGAAATGACGGACTTAATATATATAAAGCCTGGCAGTAAAATATGAATAAAATGAGAGTTGGTATAATAGGTACAGGACTTCAAGCTAATCGAAGAGCTTTATCAATAGATCAACATGAATTCAGTACTATAAGTTTTATTGCTGGGTTAGAAGAAAGTGAAGCTAAAGATTTGGCTAATAAATATAATGCTAAATTCTTGCAAAGTTGGGAAGGAGTAGTTAACAATAATGAAATTGATATAATCGTAGTTTGTACGCCACCACATATTCATCTTGAAATAGTCAGTGCAGCATTGAAAAATAAAAAGCATGTGTTGTGTGAAAAACCCTTAACTAGAAACTCATTAGATGCACAAAAGTTAGTAACAATAGCGAAAGAAAATAATGTTATTTTGAAATGTGGTTTTAATCATAGGCATCATCCGGCGATGATAAAAGCACACAAAATTATTTCAGACGGCTTGATTGGAAATCTAATTACAGGTAGAGCCTTGTATGGGATTTGCGGGCGACAAGGATGTGAAAAAGAGTGGCGTTCCGATCCTCAGATTGCCGCTGGAGGCCAATTAATGGAACAAGGTATTCATTGTATTGATCTTTTTAGGTGGTATGTTGGGGAATTCGATTCAGTCTCAGCCAATATTGCGACTATGATATTTCCAATTTATCCTTTAGAAGATACTGCAACTGCATTACTTCATCAAAATCATGGTTTTTGCGCTACAGTTCATTCCTCAATAACGCAATGGAGAAATCGATTTAGATTTGAATTATATGGAGATAATGGATACTTTGAAATAACTGGATTAGGAGGCAGTTACGATCTCCAGCAAATACATATTGGGATGAGGGAGCCGAGTGAACCTTTTACCGAAGTAGTAGTAGATTATCGAGGAGGAGATAAATCATGGAATGAAGAGTGGAATCATTTTATGAATGCAATATTGCATAACAAAATTTTAATTGGATCTGGAGAAGATGGCGTAAAAGCAATGAGGATTGTAGAGGCAGCATATTTATCTTCTAAAAATTCTCATCAAGTTTCTCTAGAGGAGATTAAATATGAATAAGCTCGATCGTCCATCTGTAATATGGTTTAATGGAGAAATAGTACCTTGGAATAATGCAGTAATCCATGTATGGACTGAATTAGCAACTCGAGGTGCAAATGTTTTTGAAGGTATCCGTTGCTATAAGCAGGATGACAATTCTTATTCACTGCTTTGTGTAGAACAACATATTGATAGATTATTCAATTCATTAAAAATCTTGCGAATTTCATCTCCATACACTAGAAATCAACTAATTCTTGGAATGAATGCTTTAATTAATGCTCTAGAATCACACTCTCATGTATATGTAAGACCTACTGTTTATGTTGAGCAAGGGCGCTATGGAGAAGGATTTGGCGAAGTTGTAAATGGAGCTTACATAGTTGCTTTTCCTACTCCAAGAGCTAAAAATGTTTCAAATGGTGTTAATTGTTGTGTCAGCTCATGGTTACGCAGTAGTGACTTAAGTATGTCTCCATTAATTAAATCTGGTGCCGCATATCAAGCTTTTAAGCTGCCCATTATAGAAGCATTAAATGGGGGATATGATGAAGCAATTCTTTTGAATAGTAATACTAATGTATCTGAGACAACAGCATCAACTATCTTTATTGTGCGAAAAGGTAAAGTATTTACCCCACCCATATCTGCAGGCATATTAGAAAGCATCACGCGAAAAAATATTATTGATTTGTTAGAATATGAGTTTAATATATCTGTAGTAGAACGTGACATACCTCGTACGGAGCTATATTTAGCAGATGAAATTTTTCTTGCTGGTACATTAGCGGAACTAACACCTGTATTAAGCATTGATAAAGTACCAATAGGCAATGGGGTAGGACTTCTTAGTCAAGCAATACAGAAAAGTTATTTTGATATATGTGAAGGCAGAAAATCTGACTGTTTGAAATGGCTAACTCCTTTGAAGTAAGTAATGTAAGTAGTGAAAATGAATATACAATTTAGATCTCCATTACGCCTTTCATTGGCTGGTGGGGGGACTGATTTACCCGAATGTTATTTAAAACATGGTGCAAAATTACTTGCTGTTGCAATTGAAACTAAAGTTTATGTTTTTATTGGAAAGCAGATAAAGCACCAACCAACAGCATTAAATAACCTATTCAAAAAATATCATCCTGAACTTAATGTATTTACAAAATCAGATGTATCCCCTGGTGCTGGATTGGGAGGAAGTGGTGCCATATCTGTGGCATTAGTTGCAGCAAGTGAATATATAAATACAGGAACTATGTTATCCTCTTTAGATATTGGTCTAAAGGCATATGAATGGGAGCGAAAATATCTGGGGCAACCTGTCGGATTTCAAGATCAATTGGTATCTGCCTTTGGTGGATGCATAGAAATGACAGCCAATACAAAAGGTGAAATAAAAGTTTCTCAAAGAAAGGATTTAGTTAATGGTCTAAATTCTCTTTTTTTAAATAACTTTATCTTAGTTGAAACAGGTATTCGTCGTGATGCAAGCAAATTACTAAGTCATTTAGCTAAATCTTATTCATTCTCTGATAATTCTCATCCAGCTACAGTAGACGAGATTGAAAAAGCAATAATTGCCAAAGATGGAGAAATGTTTGGAGAAATCCTTCGAATGCATTGGCTATCAAAATGTAATCGTTTACCGGAAGCTTCGACCGAGGAAATTGAGCATATTATTAATATAGCATTTGCTGCTGGAGCTAGTGGTGCAAAAGCCATTGGTGCAGGCGCAGGTGGATTTATTCTTATTAGTGGTAAAACTGAGAGAAAACCAGAAATAATACATATTTTTAAAAAATCAGGGTATAATATTTTTGAAACCTCAATTTCAAATATCGGTGTTGAAAAAGTACTGCCATAAATTTTTCAAAATGCTTATTAGTAGTATCATTTAATCTTTACAGAATATTTTTGGATAGATAAATGGGAAAGTAAGCCTTGAAAGGATATTATTACCTGCTTCACAATCAGTTTTCTTTAATACAGATGATTGTCTCAATTAATTTACTATCTAAAATAGTTAAAAAGTATATTCGCAGATGCCTTTTTCTCATGATAATCAAATTATTTGTATTTGCAGAAAAATTTATACCCATTAAATACCTTAGATTTATAATATCAAGCATTCTTATACAAGTGTCTAAAACTAAGAATGGTTATAATCATTCTTGTCAGCGACTCGTTAGTCAAAATGTTACCCAAGTAATTCTCCCACAATCTTTTCCCTCCAGATTATGGAATATTGACCCAGTGGTAACAGCTCATAGGCTTGGATTTGAGTTGTCTCTTGATTTAAGAGATAATCTTCAGCGTTGTATTTATTTTACTGGTAAATATGAACCTCAGACACTCACATTTATTTGCTCTGAATTACAAATAGGGGACACATTTATTGATGTTGGTGCTCATATTGGTATTCACTCCCTTGTCGCTGTAAAGAAGTTAAAAGAGCTAGGTGATGGAAAAGTGATTGCATTTGAACCAACCCAGGATTCATCTCAAAAACTTCTTATCAATGCGAAAGCTAATAATTATGATATAGAACTACACAAAATTGCATTAGGAGATGAAACCACTGAAATTCCTATTTTTGGAGATTCAGATTGGGGTGTGCATGATGCTGGAGTAAGATCTTTCTTTGGAAATGGGCAAATGATCCAAATGGTAAAAGTTGATAAATTTGATAATTGGAATAAGAAATATGCAATAAATAGAATTGATATTATAAAAATTGACGCTGAAGGAGCAGAATATGAGATTTTGAAAGGAATGAGTGAATCTATATTAAAGTATCGACCACGTTGTATTATTTTTGAAATTAAAGAATCATTACTTAGAAAAGCGGGTAAAAATATTAGTGAAATTTTGAATTTGATGAAAGACTTGGGATATCAACCAGAAGGGCAAGTTTTTGAAGGTAACCAGGTTTTCCGTCAATGCTCTTCAAGCTTATGAGAGCGATTATTTTGGTGGGAGCTTAGACAAAATAATTCAGAGTACTATAGTTAAGCATCATAAAGCCCCTAAAACTTGGTAGTAGCTAGCTCCTCTCTGTACTTCTGCAACCATCTCGTGACCGTTGAAGTATCTCGTGCCAAGCGTTTTCCGATTTCCTGTTGGTTTCCCAAGTTGGCTGTTTGCAGACGTTTTTTTAGTTCTTTTCCGCTCTCTGCAATTTCAATCTCAAAAGGACGGCTCATGGGTATTCAAATTTATCAAGTTTGCTTCCATCTATTATATGTAGCTTCATATTAAACTGGTATTAAGTCTCCCCACATCAAATGATACTCATCAATTAGCAATACTCTCAATTTTCCAGCTTCGATTTCAGAGCGGTTGCTTGCCAATAGTGAGGAAATCTCTTTTTTTTTGCTGCAACAGCCTCCGGGTCGGCTTTAAAATTTAACTTTGTTGTTTTCTTCCAACTGATTCCTGCTTCCTCAAACAAGTCGTAGTAACTTTGTTTCGACTCATAAACCACGTCGTACTCAAAAGCTAATTTGTACTATAGCTCACCAATCTCCCAACATTCCTTCGTACAGAGCCAACTCAAAACTTCTTCTCGTTGTTCAACACTCGGGTAACTCTTCCTTCCCCTGTAGTTCAGTTACAATCCATCAATTACACCTTTTTCATAAGCTTGCTTCCAACCCGTTATTGACCCTCGCGATACGTCTAGAATTATTTGAATTTCATCATACAATTAGCCTTGATAAGCCAGCTTGACTGCTAACGCTTTCCTAACCTCGCGTGCATCTGGACGCAGATTTATAAAATCCTGTAGTGAGCGCGCTCGCATCAAGTGCAGTTTTCTCTGTTGACAGTTGCCCTGACACTCACACTGCAACTGTCGCATCTGGTAAACGCTGACTTATAATTGTTTTCTGTTAGACTTGTATTACTCTACGTATTCTCTCTTAGTCATTGTTCAGAAATCAAATAGGAGTTCTATATGCCCCTGATGGCTCTGAATTTTTCGAGTATCAATGAACAGTATCAAAATCACTAGTTATTCTCAAACCATGAGATATTATTTTGTGCTGACAATTTATGGATTGGTTACCTTGTTGGGTGGATGTGCTTCAGGCATCGCTCAACAAAGTCCAAAGCCAGTTATCTCTGCCAAACCCAATGCTGTCCTAGCATTGGGGCGAATTCAGCCTAATGGAGAAGTCATCAAGCTTTCAGTGGCGAATGCTCAAGATAGTCGAGTTGATCGCATCCTGATTAAAGAAGGTGATTTTGTCAAACAGAATCAGGTAATCGCTATTCTGCAAGGAATTGACCGCAAGCAAGCCGATTTGCGCGATGCTCTTGCCGATGTCAAACTACGTCAAATTGAGTTGGAGAAAGTGACTCAAGGTGATTTCAAAAAATCGCAAATTACCGCCCAAAATGCCGTCATCATCAAACTGCAAGCTCAATTGATGAGTACACGAAAACAACAAGAAGCAGCTCTAATTGGTGCTCGATCGCTATTACAGAATGCTGAAGCTAATTACCAACGCCAATTAAAATCCGATCAACAGGGTTTGGGTTTACTAACCGCCCAAGCTAAATTAACTAATACTGAAGCTGAATATCGCCGCCGCTTACAGTTTACTCGATCAGGTAATAATATCCTTGGCAGTCAAGCCAAACTCGCCAATACACAGGCAGAATATCAACGCCAATCAACCTTGTATCAGTCGGGTGGGATCAGCAAATCCCAGTTAGATAAAGCTCAAGAGGCATTTATTTCCGCGCAAGCATCCGTTCGAGAACGAGACATAGATACTAAAACCCAATTAGATAAAGCAGGGGAAGATTTGGCGTCTGCCAGAGCTGCTCTCAAAGAAAAGCAGTTAGATGTTCAAACGGAATTGGGAAAAGTCAAAACCGAACTCTTAACAGCGAGAGAAACAGTCAAAGAAAAACAGGCAGATTTAGATCGAACTATCCAAACTCTGAACGCTCAAATTCAACAAGAGCAGGCTAAATTAGCCGAATTACGGGAAGTTCGCCCGACCGATGTTCGTATTTCCCAAGCACAACTGGAGAAAGCCCAAATTGCTGTGGAGCAAAAACAAGCCGCATTACGCGACTCAGAAGTTCGCGTACCTGTAGCTGGACAAATCCTCAAAATCAATACCCGCATTGGCGAACAGGTAAATATTAGTCAGGGTATCGTTGAACTAGCCCAAACCGACAAGATGTACGTGATGGCAGAAATTGCCGAAATCGATATCAATAAAATTCGACAGGGGCAATCTGCTGTAATTGCCAGCGAATATAGCAGCTTTGCTGGGGAACTGCATGGTACAGTCTCTCAAATTGGGCTTCAGGTAGGGCGTAAACAAACCCAAGAAGCTGGAGGTAGTAGTCCAACTACGGATAAAGAAAGTAGAATTGTCGCAATTAAAATTGAGATTGCCCCAACTGATAGTCCGAAAGTTGCCAAGTTAACGAATATGCAAGTGCGCGTACGTCTGCCTTTGAAGCCATGAAAAAACTTTTTTTGCAAAGGGAAAGACCATTAGCTTGGGCGCAATTATCTCATCAAAAAGTGCGAACGGGTGTAGCAATGGGAGGAATTGCTTTTGCTAATGTGTTGATTTTCATGCAACTGGGATTTGTAAATCTATTTGCAGGCGGTGCAATTTTGCTGCCGAAACATTTACAAGGAGATTTGTTTATTACCAATGTCGATGCTAAATTTATCAACTCTTTTAGTACATTCGATCGAACTCGGCTTTATCAAGCGGCTGCTTTTGATGGCATTATCTCCGTCGAACCTCTCTATCTCAAAGACGTTACTTGGGCTTATGACAAGGAAAACATCTCCTATAGTACGCGGGTTTTTGCCTACAATCCCCAAATTCAAATCTTCGATCTGCCTGAAGTAACCCAACAACAAGCCAAACTACGCGAACCATTTACAGTTTTATTCGATCGATTGTCTCGTTCTCAATTAGGGCCGATTCCCGCTAAAATGTCAGCCAAACATACAACTTTAGCGATGTTAAATAATCAACGAGTGATAGTTAATGGTTTATTTAGTCTCGGCTGCTCCTTCTTTCTTAGTGAAGGGAATATTATCACCAGCGATCTCAACTACGCCGAGATGTTTGGGAGCCGTTCGCTCGAACAAGTATCATTGGGGATAATTCGGGTTAAGCCTGGGACGGATCTCATTGCCCTTAAACAAGGCATCGAACAAGCTGTCCCTGGAGTTAAAGCACTCACCCATCAAGAGTTGCAAACGAGAGAATTAAAATTTCAAGATACCAATCCTAGCAGCACGATCTTTAATTTCGGTGCTTTAATGGGTTTTATCGTCGGTGTAGCGATCGTCTATCAAGTCCTCTATAGCGATGTTAGCGATCATCTATCCGAATACGCTACTCTCAAAGCGATCGGTTATTCAAATCGATCGCTCCTACTCGTCATTTTTCAGGAAGCTTTATTCCTCGCTGTTTTAGGCTATATTCCTGGGTTTATTACCACAGTAGGCATGTATCAACTGCTAACCACATTAACTCGACTAGAGCTAATTATGAGTATAAATCTAGCCCTGACCGTATTTATATTAACTCTAGCCATGTGTCTAATTTCTGCTGCAATCGCCTCTAATAAGCTTCGTGCAGCAGATCCGGCTGATGTATTTTAGTAAATGGCTAATAGTGAATAATGAATAGACATCTCCAAAATAGTATATTTTGTGGTACAAGAACATCATGAGAACTTTTT
>JAYGHB010000052.1:0-20675 GCA_034931985.1 Halotia wernerae UHCC 0503 | reverse complement strand
TGTACCCCTACGGGGAAGCGAGCTACGCGCAGCGTCTCGTAGAGAGCGTCATCCGTTCGCGCAGCGTCTTTGATAGGAGAAGGGGGCATTGGGCATAAGTTATTCTCTTCCCCTGCTTCCCCTGCTCCCTGCTCCCATGCTTTTTCACCTATAATCCTGACTTTGAATATTCCGCAAGCGGGCAGCATCACGCATACCATAATCAGCGCGAGCAAAGCGATTTAGCTGAGACTCAAAGAAATCTCGATTGGCTTGTAAATGCTGGGGATCTTGGTCATCTAAAGGATGTAAAAGCACAGTTCTCAAAGCTTGAATTACCGCAGAAGTTACATTGTACATTGACCGTTGGAAACTAATACCCAACTGAATCAACATATCATCTTGACCACGACAATGTTTGCTGTAGTAATCAACAAGATATGGGGGCAAAAAATGCAACATATCTTGCATTAACAATGTGGGTGGAATGCCAGCCGTACCTACAGGGAACACATCAGCATAGAGAATGCCATAGTGGAAGTCTTTTTGATCCGCAGGCACTTGATTTGCTTGAGCATTATAAGACTTTGTACCTCGGAAGGGAGCAGTACGGTAGAAAACTGCTTCTACATAGGGTAAAGCTGCTTCATGTAACCAAGTAAAACCTTTGGATTTGGGAACGATTTCGTAGCATTCCCCACGGATATAAACATGATGGTAAATCGGACGATCTGCAACTGCAAATATTCCATTGACTAAAAAATTCATGGCATCTGGTATACCTTTAAATCCACCTTCATCATAGATATCCGACATTTCAAAGAACACCGGTGCCATAACTTCCCAGAATAAACCTAGATTAGAGTAGTAAGACATCTGGCGGCACTGTTCTAAAAACATATCTGGGAACAGTTTATAAAGTCCCAACATCAATGGGTTCCCTTTAAAGTAAGCTTGGATTGCCCTATCAGCGTTGGCTTTATATTCTTCAGTATCCAAGTAAGGGTCAAATTTCCCACCCATTCCTCTATGCCAAAGCATTGCTCGCATACAATCTTCAGCAAATTCCATATTAATGCGATCGTGGAACCAGTGATGTAATAATTTGGGCATTTTGAAGGTTTCACCTTTCAGGATAAATGCCACAAGTTCGGGGTGGGCTGTAGCTTGACCGCGCCAAACCCGTAAATCGGCATCATCGCCAGCATAATGATTGTGGCGCTCTAAATATTCTTGGGGTAAGAAGTATTTAAAGAACGGAAAGGGATTTAAAAATACTTGTTCGGCAATATAAAGTAAGTTGCGCCAGTAAAAATCCATCGGCACAGCATAGGCTTTATATAAACCGATGATTTGCATCAAGTTTTCTGGGGTATCGGGTAACATTGAACCGCCTGCTTCGAGGCGATGAATGACTTCGGCAAATTCATGCTCAGAAGGAGGTAGTTTAGTAGCTTGTTCTGGAGTTTGTACCATTTTGATTCCTTAAGATTTGGATCTCACGCAGATACGCAGAGAGAAGTTGGGATGCGGGGGTTCCTCCCGTTGAGCAAACTTCTCCTATCAAAGACGCTGCGCGTAGCTTGCTTCCCTGAAAGGGTACGATGGACGCAAAGAGTATACAAAGTTTTAGATTTTAATACATAATAAAATTTCATCCTTTGATGCAGCAACGCCAAAAATACTACTTCACCTGAAAACCTCGCGGGAGTGTGGAAGCCGTGCGTCTTCAGACCACGGAGGAAAGACGACTCAGCTATTTTTAAATAGCTGTCACATGTGATATAATTTGTCTTATGGAACAAGTACTGACGATGGTTTGCAAGCTCAACCCCACACCTGAACAAGTTGCTCAAATAGAGGCAACATTGAAGGCGTTTGCGGATGCTTGCAATTATGCCAATCAGCAAATTAAACCTCAGATAACAAGCAAGACAACCATTCAAAACATGGTCTATCAAGACTTGCGTTCGTTGTTTGGGTTGTCTGCTAATATGTCCGTCAGAGCTTGTGCCAGAGTAGGGGCTAACCGTAAAGTTGCCAAGCAAAAGAATAAACCAGTTAAATTCTTCAAGCCTACTAGTGCCGACTACGACGCTAGGATTTTTGCTTTTAGGGAGAAAGACTGGAGTGTTAGTTTGACCTTGAGTGATGGCAGAGAGCATATTAAGCTTGATGCGGGTAACTACCAAAGAGGCAAGCTCAAAGGCAGAAAACCGACATCGGCTCAATTGTGTAAACATCGGGATGGTTCTTATTACATTCATATCCAAATTAAAGATCAAGTACCCGAACCACTTAAACCAACTAACGTTATTGGTGTGGATTTTGGGCGTAGAGATATCGCTGTAACTAGCAATGGGGATAAGTGGGATGGGAAACAAATCAATAACGTTAGAGACAAGTTCTCTAAGGTAAGGGCTTCTCTCCAAAAGAAAGCTACGAAAGGCACAAGATCTACTCGCCGCAGGGCAAGGCAGATTTTGCAACGGTTGTCGGGGCGTGAGAGAAGATTTCAGCAATGGCTTAACCATCAAATCAGCTACCGGATTATTCAACAAGCAAAGTCTACAAACGCAATTGTTGCTATCGAAAATCTGACTGGTATTAGGGAGCGCACAAATGGGCAACCAAGAAACAAGGTTGAACGCAGACGCTCTAACTCTTGGTCGTTTTATCAATTGCGTTCTTTCCTTGAATACAAGGGGATTAAGGAAGGAGTTGAAGTAATTGCAGTACCACCAGCCTACACAAGCCAAACCTGCCACCAGTGTTTGCACATTGGCTTGAGGTCTGGCAAACGTTTCAAGTGTGGTAATTGCTCTTGGCATGGTGACGCTGATTTGAATGGGGCAAAAATGATTTCTTTATTGGGGCAGTCTGTAAGCCTGCCTGGAGGTTCGGGTTATTTGTGCTGTAATTTCAGCACCGACAACTCAGGGCTACTGAAAGCCCCGTCACTTTAGTGCGGGGAAGCTTACAGCTACTTGAGAGATGACAGTTTTTTCTAAAGAGGGAATTTCAGACACCATTGCTGTAGTTGTGGATTCACTCCAACGCACTAACCAAGTGGGTTGTACTCCCAAAAAGATAATTAGGGATGCCAAAATTAAAGCGGGTATTTTCTCAGACCATATAACTTGGGGATAGTAGGCTAGATTTTCAAGTTTGCCAAAGCAGGTGCGGTTGAGGAGAATTACAAAATAAACTGCGGTTAAGGCTGACGTAACTACACATAACAGTGTTGGTAAGGGGAAGACAGAGAAACTGCCCTGAAAGACGATAAATTCGGCGATAAATCCTATTAAACCGGGAATACCTGCACTAGCCATGCCGCTTAAAACTAGGAGGGCGCTAATTAATGGTAAACCTCGAATGGGACTCATTAAACCATTGAGTTTATCTAATTCGCGGGTTCCAACTTTGGCTTCTACGACTCCTACTAAATGGAAGAGAATCGCCAGGATGATGCCATGACTAAACATTTGAGCTACAGCACCGACTAATGCTAAGGAAGTGCTCGCGGCAGCAGCTAACAATACATAGCCCATGTGACCAATCGAACTGTATGATACCATGCGCTTGATATCTTTTTGGGCGATCGCAATTACTGCCCCATAGATAGCGCTGATTGCTCCCCAAATTGCTAATGTCGGTGCAATAATGCTCCAAGCGTTGGGAAACATCCCCAGACCAAATCGCAATAATCCATAGGTTCCCAATTTGGCCAGTACGCCACCGAGAAGAATGGCAACTGGTGCTGAAGCCTCTACGTAAGCATCAGGTAACCAAGTATGGAAAGGAATTAGGGGAATTTTAATGCCAAAACCTAGTACTATTCCTGCCAGTAAAAGAAGTTGTTTTGCTGTGGAAAGATTTTGAGTAGAGACTGCATCAAAAGCAAAATTAGTAGCACCAGTCAGCCACACCATACCTAAGAAGGTGGCTAAAATTAAGGCTCCCGAAACCGCAGTATAAATTAAAAATTTGTTACCTGCATAAGCTCGTTTTTCTCCTCCCCAAATGGCAATCAGTAAATAGAAGGGAATTAATTCTAGTTCATAAAACAGGAAGAACAACAGCAAGTTTTCTGCTAGAAAAGCACCGGCAACCCCACCACTCACTAATAAAATCATCGAGTAGAAAAGCTTGGGGCGTTCAGTTTGTTTGCTGCTGCTATAAATAGCAATCCAGGTGAGGAGGCTATTTAATACCAACATCAAAATTGATAACCCATCAGCCCCTAATTGATAACTTAAACCAAGGGTTTCATTCCAAGGAAGATATTCTTTAAATTGCATCCCTGGATTGGTGATATCAAATTTAAACAATATGAAAATATTCCAGAGAAGAACCAGAAAAGCTACAGTGAGGGCTACTAAACGAACGCGATTTGCAGGGATGGCTTTACTAGGCCAAAATCCGATAATAGTTGCAGCTAAAATTGGTATCCAGATTAAAACACTCAGCATATTAATTGGGGAAGATTATGGGGCATTGGGCATTGAGCATGGGGCATGGGGTTAAAATATTAAATCTAAAAACTGTACTCCCCAAAATGGCCAAGTTACCCACATTCCTAAAACGCCTACTCCCAAAAGTATGGTGAAGGCATAAAATTGGGTTTGCCCGGAAGTACTGTATTTCAAACCTTCACCACCTAATAATGAAAACAAACCAACTAAGTTAACGATGCCATCAACTACGAAGCGGTCAATCATATCAGCAAGTTGAGAAATTTGGGCAACGCCGAAAACAATTGTCATTCGATAGAGTTTTGGGGTGTAAAAGTCGTAAGCTAGCAAGTCTTGCAAGCTTTTCCAAGGAAGACGAATTGGTTTGGGAATATTGCTTAAATAAATTACGCCACTGATGCTGCAACCGGAAATACTTGACCAAATTAAAAGTAGTGCAACATCTTTATTTAATGTTGCCCAATCGGGTAGTAATGATAAGCTTTGCAATATTAAAGGCAAATGCAGAACAAAGCCTAGTAAAATTACCATTGGTAAAACCATTGGCCAGTGAACTTCAGGCGATCGCTCACTCATTTGTTTAGGTTTACCACCAAAAATTAAACCAAATTCTCTGGTTAAACTAAAGGCTGTTAAAGCATTGATAACTATGACTATTCCTACCAACCAAGGTTGAACTGTCCACAGTGCATCTGCTAATTTATACAATGCCCAAAAGCTACCTAGTGGTGGAAAACCAATTAACCCCAAAGTCCCTACGATAAATGCTATTCCGGAAATGGGGCGGCGTGACCATAGTCCACCTAATTGGGTTATGTCTTGGGTAATGCTATTCCAAACAACTCCCCCGGTACTCATGACTAATAGTGCTGATGCTAGGGCGTGAGTGAGTACTAATAACAGTGCTACTTCGTCTTGTTGCATTCCTACAGCGATGAACACTAAACCCATGTAGGAACTGACAGAGTAAGATAAACAGCGTTTAACGTCAATCTGGGCGATCGCAATTAAGGAACCACCCACGGCTGTTACCGCACCAATGGTTACCATAAATGAGGAAACTAGCGGTGAGAGAGTTAAAATCGGTTGCAGTTTAATTAGTATCCAAGCACCACTAGCAACTACTACCGAGTTCCGCAAAATTGTACTGGGGATAGGGCCTTCCATCGCTTCATCTAACCACAGATGCAAGGGGAACTGGGCGCATTTGCCCATTGGCCCAGCAACTAAGGCTAAACCTACCAGGGTAATCATTATGGGATCGACATTAGCAGTCGTCGCCCATTGGGCTAGTTCTGGATAATTCCAAGTTCCGGTTAGAGGCCACAATGCTAGTACCCCCATCAACAAAAATAAGTCTCCTACCCGTTTGGTTAAAAAAGCATCTCTAGCACCGGAGACTACCAATGGCTGACTAAACCATAAGCCAACTAACAGGTAAGTTCCTAAAGTCAAAACTTCCAAAATTACGTAGCTAAAAAACAAGTTGTTACACAAGGCTAGGGCGCATAATCCAGTTTCAAATAATCCTAATAAGGAATAAAAGCGTCCCCAGCCCCAATCCATTTCCATGTAACCAACTGCAAAAATCTGTGCTAGAAAATTCAATCCAGCAATTACCACCATTGCACCGACACTCACCGAGGAAATTTCTAAAGCAATGGTAAGGTTTAAACCAGCAGTAGACAGCCAAGGAATAAATACTTCTTGGGGTGGATGATTCCAAGTCGCTTGTAGAGCGATCGCACTATGAACCAATGCCAAAAATGTCATTATCAAGTTTAGATAACCCGCCGGTCTTGGCCCAGTTTTCCGAATTAATCCCGGCGACCAAGGGATAGCCAACAAGCCACCTATTAACGCATAGCACGGAATCAGCCAAACAGTCTCAAGTAGAAACTGAGCCATCGACTTACCTCTAGATTTACAGTAAAACTTAGGGATTTTTGCCTCAACTTGCGTTGATCCCAGCTAAACCAGCTATTTTAGATAACGCAAATTTATATTTGCTTAATGTTTGATTAGAAATAGCTTACCTTTATATTTACTAAAAGGGAATTACTTTTATAAATAAATCTCAGATATCTACTCTAATTAATTCTTATATAGTAAAGGATTGGAGTTATAAATAATAATGATTATATTTTATCTATAAATTATCTTAGGGATTCATCGAAAGCGACGGAAAACTCTATCCCTTTGTGAGTAGAGAGAGATAGTCGCCCGCCGTGGGGCATAGGAGAGACGCTGCGCGATCGTGCAGCATAAAGCCTGCGGCATAGCTTCTCTACCAGGCGCTACGCGTTACGCTTAGAGCGAGTCCGCGAGCGTCTGGGGTCTCCCCCGCAGTCGCCACAACGCGGCGGCACGTTTTGGGGGGAAACTTCCTCCCAAAAGCTGCCTTGGGGAGCAACTGCCGTCATTGGGCATTGGTAACTTCTTCTCCCATGCTCAAAAACTCCATCCCCTCGTGGGTGGAGTTTTTTATATCCTTAATCACTGAAAGTTAAAACCAAAAAAAATATTAAATAATGTATATTTGCTTACTTTAATTTCAGCAGCTAAGATAAAAAAATCATATTTCAACTTAGCCAATGACAAGTAATAACATTGAGATTGCTTTTAGCTTTGATACAACTGGAAGTATGTATCCTTGCCTGACTCAAGTACGGCGAAAAATTAAAAATACTGTTACTAGACTGATAGATGAAATTCCTTTAATTCGCATTGGGATTATCGCGCATGGAGACTATTGTGATGCCAAGTCAACTTATGTCACTAAAATATTTAACCTATCTGGTGATGTTGATGCTATTTGTGATTTTGTGCAAAATGTAGAACCTACTCATGGCGGAGATGCTCCAGAATGTTATGAATTAGTGTTACATGAATCCCAATCTCTATCTTGGTCAAAGTCAGCATCAAAATCACTGGTTTTGATTGGTGATGATATACCCCATCCTCCAGCACACAATCCTCAAAAACTGAATTGGCGTAAAGAATTAGATAAATTAACCGATGCAGAAATTACAGTCTATGGAGTTCAGGCACTCAATCGCTCCCATGCGATTCCTTTTTATCAAGAACTAGCTGAAAAATCCGGCGGTTTTCATCTAAATTTAGACCAATTTTCGTATATTACTGACTTATTTTTAGCAGTTTGTTATCAACAATCTTCTAATGAACAGTTACAAGCTTATGAACAAGAAGTAATTGAGCAAGGACGCATGAGTCGGGGGTTAAATAAAATATTTAACACCATGATGAACCGAGCAGAAACATCGTATTATGAATCGGCAGATTTACGGGCAGTTTCTCCGGGACGTTTCCAAGTTTTAGAGGTTGAACAAGATATTTCAATTAAAGCTTTGGTTTTGGAAAATGGTTTAAGTTTCAAAGTTGGTAGGGGTTTCTACGAATTTACGAAAACAGAAACCATTCAAGCTCATAAAGAAATTATTTTAATGGATCGGGTAACTGGTGATTTATTTGCCGGCAGTGCCGCACGGGAAATGTTAGGTCTACCGATGGATGCAACAATTCGGATTAAACCGAGTAACTTAGAAAAGTATGTTGTGTTTGTTCAAAGTACCTCTGCTAATCGTAAGCTGATTGGCAAAACTCGATTTTTATATGAAGTCGCAGACTGGGATGGTTAAGCAACTGCTTTTAATATTAGCAATGCTGCTGTCTAGGGATTTGCTCTTTTAGTAGTTGCATTGCTTGTTTTGGAAAATTCCGTTGCCACTTTTGCTCAAAGAAGTTTTTCCGCCATATTTGCGATAAGAGATCTGCGGGTTAATAGTGTCCCAACTAATCGGGTTTCGACTGCGCTCAACCCTCAACCGTCGAGAGTTGAGCGCACTTGTACTGAGCGAAGTCGAAGTAGTCGAAACTCGGTTTACTGGTACTTTATTTTCACGCAACTCCCTAAGTTAAGGTCATTCGCTGATTTCTATTGGACATTACATACAATATGTCGGTAGGCGATCGCAATGATCAAAGGTCTTTTAGAGGGTTATTTGTTAGGTGTGATGGAGAAACACCGCCTCCAGGCGGATCACAAACTTATACTTTGCGCTAGGCTTGTGGGTAACTTCATAAAATAGTTAAGTAGCTATGCGCCAGATTGATATTTCTCAAGCAACAAATCACCCAGAAAGTTTATTTCAAGCGGCGCTAGAAGAAGATGAAATAATCATCATGCAGAATAATCAACCTATTTTCAAAATACTACGTATTAATAAACCTAAAAAACGTCGCCAGAGTGGGAGCGCTAAAGGTTTAATTTTTATGTCACCTGATTTTGATGAGCCTCTAGAAGATTTTCGTGAGTACATGGAATGAAATTTATAATCGATACCCACACGTTTCTTTGGTTCATCAATGACAGTCCACAATTGAGTATTAATGCCAAGAGTTTGCTGGAATCAGATAATGATTTATTGTTAAGTATTGTCAGTCTTTGGGAGATTGCGATCAAGGTAAGCATCGGTAAACTTACCATACCACACACGTACGAAGAGTTTATTCCACAGCAAGTAAAAATAAATGACATTGAAATTTTGCCAATCAGCGTAGCACACTTAGCTACTGTCACTATGTTGCCATTACATCATCGCGATCCGTTTGATAGACTACTGATTGCACAAACAATTACAGAAAAAGTGTCAATTATAAGTGCAGATAAAGTTTTTGACAGCTATTCAACCATGAGAATATGGTAAGTATAACGACGTGGAAAAACAAAATTATTCACGCTGACTTACTGCCATGACCGCAATTACCATCAACTTTAATAATGTCGTTAAATTTAACGATGACCAGTTTTACCAACTATGTCGGGATAATCCTGACGTTAAATTTGAGCGTAATCAGTCAGGGGAACTAATTATCGTGCCACCAACGGGAGGAGAAACAGGAAAACGTAATGCATCAATGATTGCGGATTTTGTAATTTGGAACCGTCAAACAAAACTCGGAGAAGTATTCGACTCCTCCACCTGCTTTAAACTTCCTAACGGTTCCAACCGTTCCCCCGATGTATCTTGGATAAAACTAGAGAGGTGGAACGCCCTTGAACCAGAAAAGCGCGAGAAATTCCCACCCATTGCCCCAGATTTTGTTTTAGAGTTGATGTCTCCATCAGATAGCTTGAGTGAAGCGCAAGCCAAAATGTCAGAATATGTGAATGCAGGCGTAAAATTGGGTTGGCTAATTGATAGAAAAACGCGTCGTGTGGAAATTTATCGACAAGGGCAACCAAAAGAAATATTAGAGTCTCCTACAAGTTTATCTGGAGAAGATATACTACCAGGGTTTGTTTTGGACTTACGGATAACATGGGGTTAATTCCCTAGCTAATCAAGGGGAGTGTCAATCACTAGGTATTTTGCGATAAATCTCATGACACAGATTCAGCACGAAGTCAAACACATAGAAGAACTACGCCAGTTGTTACAACAAGCCAGCTATGCATATTATGTCTTAGATGCGCCTATTATGGAAGATGCAGTTTACGATCGCCTGTATCGGGAATTGCAACAGATGGAAATTGAGCATCCAGAATTGGTGAGACTCGATAGTCCTACTCAGCGCGTGGGTGAGAAACCAGCAATACACTTTACCTCGGTACGCCATAACATCCCACTTTACAGTCTGGAGAATGCCTTTAATATTGATGAACTGCAAAGTTGGGAGCAACGCTGGCGGCGACAAGTACCAACAACAGACGCTGTAGAATATGTATCTGAACTGAAAATTGATGGTTCTGCGATCGCTCTTACCTATGAAAATGGCATTCTAGTTAGGGGCGTAACTAGGGGTGATGGAGTTATGGGTGAAGACATTACCCAAAATGTGCGGACAATTCGCTCAATTCCGTTGCGCTTAAATTTAACAGATTTAGAAAACTTGGAAAAGGTAGAAGTGCGAGGCGAGGCGTTTTTACCGTTGGACGTGTTTAAACAAATCAATGAGGAAAGGCAAAAAGCAGGTGAACAGTTGTTTGCTAATCCCCGCAATGCCGCAGCTGGTACACTCAGACAATTAGATTCACGCATTGTAGCCCGGCGACGATTAGATTTTTTTGCCTACACATTACATATTTCGGGTAGGGATGATGCCAGTATTGCTAATACCCAATGGGAAGCGCTGGAGTTGTTGGAAAAGATGGGTTTTCGAGTCAACCCTAACCATAAGTTGTGTGTTTCTCTAGCCGAAGTGGCAGAATATTATCAATACTGGGATACGGAACGGCTAAATTTACCCTATATGACTGATGGGGTAGTGGTAAAGCTCAATTCTTTTAAATTACAAGAACAGCTAGGGTTTACCCAAAAATTCCCTCGGTGGGCGGTGGCGTTAAAGTACCCAGCAGAAGAAGCACCCACCCGCGTCGAAAATATTGCTGTCAATGTCGGTAGAACAGGGGCGTTAACACCTTTAGCACAAATGCGCCCAGTACAATTAGCAGGAACAACAGTTTCCCGCGCTACTTTACATAATAGCGATCGCGTCGCCCAATTAGACATCCGCATTGGTGATACTGTAATTGTCCGCAAGGCTGGGGAAATCATTCCAGAAGTAACTAGGGTATTAACAAAACTGCGTCCTTCTGATACTCAACCCTTTATTATGCCCACCCATTGTCCCGTCTGCGGTCAATTAGTGGTGCGGGAGTTAGATGAAGCAGTGACTCGCTGTGTTAATGCTTCTTGTCCAGCTATTCTCAAGGGAGAAATTGAACATTGGGTAAGCCGTGACGCGTTGGATGTTAAAGGCGTAGGCGAAAGGTTGGTGCATCAACTTGTTGATAAAAACTTAGTGCATTCTGTTGCCGATTTATATGATTTGACAGCAGAGCAATTGTGTGCATTAGAAAGGATGGGCAAAAAGTCAGCAGAGAAATTAATAGATGCGATCGCTCAATCGAAAAACCAGCCTTGGTCAAGGGTATTATATGGTTTAGGCATCCGTCATGTTGGTAGTGTAAATGCCCAATTATTGACCCAGAAGTATCCTACAGTAGACCAGTTGGCGACAGCCAAGCAATCAGATATTGCAGGTATTTATGGGATTGGTGCGGAAATTGCTCAGTCTGTATACCAATGGTTTCGTATTAGTGCGAATCAAACTTTAATTCAGCGCTTGCAAGTAACAGGGTTACAATTTGTTGGCACCCAGGAAACAACAGTTGATAATGGTAATCAAAAGTTTGCGGGTAAGACTTTTGTGATTACGGGTACGTTACCAACCTTAAAGCGAGATGAGGCTAAGGCGTTGATTCAAAAAGTTGGCGGTAAAGTGACTGATTCGGTAAGTAAGAAAACCGATTATTTAGTAGTAGGAGAAGACGCAGGCTCTAAGTTAGAAAAGGCGCAGACTTTGGGAATTAATCAGTTAAATGAAACCCAGTTACTGGAAATCTTGGAAGATTCACAAAACTGAAATTTGGTTCTAGCCTCAGAATGAAAAGGCAA
This sequence comes from Halotia wernerae UHCC 0503, assembly GCA_034931985.1. Taxonomy (GTDB): domain Bacteria; phylum Cyanobacteriota; class Cyanobacteriia; order Cyanobacteriales; family Nostocaceae; genus Halotia; species Halotia wernerae. The sequence goes on along the minus strand of JAYGHB010000052.1, from coordinate 8,740 downwards.
AAGACCAGTGGAGTAAGATTTCATCTTATGCCCCATGACGGCAGTTGCTCCACTTGGAGAGAACTTGCGTGCGGGGGTTCCCCCCGTTGAGCAAAGTTCGGGGGAGACCCCATCGCTCTTGGCGTTTCCCCTTGGGAAAAGACCGCACTGCCTCCCCAATGCCTATCAATGTACTGCTCATTGTAGTATGATTGTGTTTTCGTACTACTAACGCTAGAAGCGATGACACCTCAATTTGAATACACCACTCTTGCCCATACAGAAGATGTTCAGCAGTTAGGCTATATCCTAGAACAGTGTTATGTGATCTCATCTGGTGATAGCGAAATTTTCTTAAACCGCATCGGCTTAGAAAACTTTCGCATTATTCATCGAGATCAACAAGTTGTAGGTGGACTAGCAACTCTACCGATGGGTCAGTGGTGGGGTGGACAGCGTGTACCAATGATTGGAATTGGGGGAGTAGGCATTGCTCCAGAATATCGCGGAGATGGAGCTGCGATCGCACTGATGCAGCACACCCTCAAAGAACTTCGTACCCAGGAAGTACCTATTTCTGTACTCTATCCAGCAACTCAGCGCTTATATCGCAAAGCTGGGTATGAACAAGGCGGTAGCTTTTGCATTTGGGAAATTCCTACTGATAGTATTCAGATCCGAGAACAACCGCTACCTGTACAACCTGTAATTCCACTCAATCATGAAGTCTTTCATGACCTATATCAACAGCAGGCTAAAATTACTCATGGATACTTAGACCGGAATCAAGCAATCTGGGAAGGATTAATCCAACCGAATACTCAAGAAACTGTTTATGGTTACTTTATCGGTTCCTCAGACCAACCCCAAGGCTACATTATCTTTAGCCAACATTCCACAGAAGACAACACAAATCTGGGGGTGAGAGATTGGGTAATTCTTACAGATGCAGCCGCCCAAACTTTCTGGTCTTTTCTAGCCAATCATCGCTCCCAAATCAAACAAGTGCGATGGCAAAGTTCGGTAATTGATTCTTTAACATTGCTGTTACCAGAACAAACTGCCAAAATCCGCCGTCAAGAGCGCTGGATGTTGCGCCTGATTCATGTCTGCAAAGCCCTAGAGATGCGCGGCTATCCGCCAGGAGTGCAATCTGAACTCCACTTGTCAGTTAAAGATGACTTATTGACTGACAACAATGGTAAATTTATTTTGTCTGTCGCTAATGGACGAGGTGAAGTTACAAAAGGCGGCAAGGGTGAATTGCAGCTAGACATCAGACAGTTAGCACCTTTGTATACAGGCTTGTTTACCCCCCACCATTTGCAGTTAACACGTCAACTAGAAGCTACACAAACAGCGCTGTTAGCAGCTACACAAATATTTGCAAGTGCCTCACCCTGGATGGCTAATTTCTTTTAATTGTTTCACAAATACATTCACTCTTTCAATTAATCAACTTATTCATCCAAAATTAGCTAAGATAATCCCAGCCAAAACCATTATAATCTTCACTCAAAATTCCTATTTATTTAAAAATATCTACATCTTTATTTGGTCAAATTATCCAGTTAAAATCATCAGTTTATCTCTACACTTCTAGTAAATGCAAAATCTCAAGATGTATTAGGCATAAAACTATGGTTAAAAATTAATAACATGGATTTGCCAATTATTTACCATCCAGATTACATTGCTCCTCTGCCAGAAAGGCATCGCTTCCCAATGTCCAAGTTTCGACAACTGTATGAATTGCTTTTAGCTGACGGCGTAGCGCAAATAGAACAATTTCATATCCCTGAACGCCCACCTTCAGAGTTAATCGAGTTAGTTCACACTTCAGACTATGTTCAAGCTTACTGTGATGGAACCCTAGACCCCAAAGCACAGCGACGCATCGGTTTACCTTGGAGTTTGGCGCTAGTGAATCGTACTTGTGTAGCTGTTGGTGGTACAATAATGACTGCCAACCTGGCACTAAGTCAGGGTTTAGCTTGCAATACTGCGGGTGGTACTCATCATGCCTTTGCTAGTTATGGATCTGGTTTTTGTATTTTCAATGATTTAGCGATCGCCTGTCGCGTTTTACAAAAACTCAGACTTGTGCAAAAAATCTTGATTGTGGACTTAGATGTTCATCAAGGCGATGGCACAGCTTTGATCTTTCAAAACGACGAGAGTGTTTTTACTTTCTCCATGCACTGCGAAGTCAATTTCCCCGGTACTAAACAAAACAGCGATTTGGATGTTCCTTTAGCAGTGGGAATGGAGGATGATGCTTATCTGCAAACTTTGGCAAATTATTTACCAGATTTGTTGTCAAAAGTCCAGCCAGATTTAGTATTTTACGATGCAGGTGTTGACCCTCATGTAGGCGATCGCTTGGGCAAATTAGCTTTAACTGATACTGGCATTTTTCGGCGAGAAATGCAGGTTTTGAGTACCTGTGTGGGTGCAGGTTATCCAGTCGCCTGTGTCATTGGTGGCGGTTATGCCGATGATATGAAGTCTTTGGTATGGCGACACTCTTTGTTACATCGCGCCGCCAGCCAAGTTTATCAGCAGTACAGGCTTTGAGATAGCATTGTCTAATAATGAACAACGCCAAAGTCAGAATATCCGAACTATCAAAGGAATTAAATTTAGGTAGCAAAGAGCTATTAGCCATTTGCAATCAACTTAATATTGCAGTTAAAACCCAAAGAAGCACAATCTTAGAAGCTGATGCAGAACGCATTCGCACAGCAGCTAAAAAACCAGATGTAATTACCACAACTTTTGACGTTAAAACTGTAGAAGATTGGGGCTACGTGTTAATAGCTTCGGCAATTGATAAGTTGATTCACAATCTTGAAGGTGAAACTGCCCTGAAATTATATTCTGACTTTCGGGAACGGCGGGAGCGTGCTAACGAGTTAATGTATGAATGTGTTGGTCAGCAGCCTTGTCTTTTCTATGTGCGTCGTAAGGGTAACGGAAGAGACCCAAAAGAAGAAATTTGGGACTTGACAATTGCCACAGACTGGGATGATGTGCAGTTACCTCCCAGATTAGCCGAACTAAAAAAAACTATCGGATTCACAGCAGCTGTACATCAAGATGGACACGGCGGTTTAAAAATCCTATCAGCGCACTTGCTACAACCCTCACGGGGACAAATTGATGGCTATGCAGTACCTTGTCACTTACGACTGCTGCCCAACCACCAATATTCTATCGGCATTCCGTCAACAGCCCTGGCACGGATGGCAACTACGCCAGTTTGTGGCGACCATGTGCCTACAGAAGCACAACTCCAAGCTTGGAAAGCGTTTTTGCAGATTGAGGAAAATATCGCTAAGGCGCGTCAGTTTTGCGTACGTTACCTAGCCCACAACCATAGCTTCAAAAGACGAATCAGTTTTGAAATTGATGTCGCCTCAGCCACTCTAGACGGTTCTAAGGAAAATTCCTTGGATGTAGCCAACTTCTGGGAACGGGTAAAACGGGCAAGAAACGAAGAAATAAAGCTATTTGAAAATACTCCTACAGGACAAAGCTGGTATAGCGGTCGTCAACTAGGTGCTATTGAAGAAGTTGACCCCAAATGTGGCGTTATCAGCATCAAACTAGAACGCGAGTTAGCTGATTACATAGCGGCAAAAAACTATCAGCTACCAACCACCGGATTTTTGTATTTTGAGGCAGTTGGCGACATTCAACAAATTCGACGCAAGAAAAAAGCCTTAGATGACTTGAATCATGGTCATACCCAAAACCCTTACTTAGGTAACTTTTTATTTGATGCTTCCCAAGCTAGACCCATCAAAAGAACTGTCCAACTTCAACCACAGGATTTGTTGTTATCCTCTGCTAATCCTGGTCAAAAAGCAGCAGTAGAAATGGTGCTTGCAGCTGAGGATTTAGTTCTTATTCAAGGGCCACCAGGTACAGGCAAAACTACTGTAATTGCCGAGATTTGCTATCAAGTTGCCCTGCGTGGTGGACGCACCCTGATTGCCTCTCAAGCCAATTTAGCAGTTGATAATGCTTTGAGTCGATTAGTTCACAACCCAGTTATTCGGGCTATACGTAAGGGACGAGCCGAGAAAGTTGGAGAAGAAGGACAACCATTTTTAGAAGATCAAGTAATTGGCAGATGGCTAGAAAATACTGCTGCTGACTGCGAAAATAGTCTTGCTCTCCGCTTAGATAATGTACAAGTTTTGCGTCAATTGCTGGCATCGTCACAACGATTCACAGCATACCTAAAAGTAGAGGAAGAATTTCATCAAAAACAACAGGAACTTCAGAAAGCTAAAGCAAGTTTAGAAGCCAAATCTCAAGAGCAAACAATAGCATGTCAGGAAATCGAAGCCCAAAAAAATGAAGCTGAATCTCTAAGCTTGGGGTTAAATAATCTACTAAACACTGCACAAAATACTAACTGGGAAGCTCCAGAAATTGTAGATTTTTTGCCCCGTCTGAAGTCATACACAGAAGGTAATGTTTTAGTCAAAAACTTTTTAGCAAATGTTCGTCAATCCATCAAATATACAGATGAACTAGGATTAATTTCTCCTATGCGTGGTGCATTTGGATTAGCAGTTTGGTTGCGTGAAACTGTAGCGACTCAATTATCTGAATTGAGAACATTATTCACTTATGCTCAGAATGCAACTATAGCCATGTCAGAAGTTGCAGTCTCGGCGCAGGTTGTAAAAGAGAATTGTAACTATTTGCATCAGCTACAAACAGAACATCAACAATTATTCCCCCAGCAGCAAAACCTACAGCAAACCATTCAGATTCTCCAAAATCGTCAACGGGAAATTGATTATATTATCACAGCAGTTGTAGATTGGAAGTCTACAGCATCTAGTCATCTGTATCAAGTAATAAGTAATTGTCAGCAATCTGGTCAACCGTTAACAGATAATTTAGTAGACTTACCGCTAGGTTTATGGATGTTTGCTAATTCCTTAAAACTACCAATTTTACCTAAAAGTTATACAATTAATTTGCCAGATTGGAAGTTGTTAAAGAAGGCGATCACTTATGAAATAGAAGGAAATTTCATTGATCGAAAAGGAAATCAACATAATTTTAGTTATTTTTTACAACAAACTTTCAGCCAAATTCCAATGGTGCTATCATCGAGCGATCACACCCAATGGCAAGAGACTTATCAACAGTTTAATAATTATCAATTACTTACTCCCAAACAGCGAAAGTTACTAATTGAAAATACTCAGTGTTTTTTGAGTAGAATGCAACAAAGTTATGGCGCGTCGTGGGAACTAGATCACATCGACTCTACTCTCAAACATATTACACAAGAATTATTAGAAAGTATCTTGAAAAATGCCCGTCAATGTGTTTCAAAAGTTAAAACCGAAACTGAACTACAACTTCAGCACCTACAACGACAATTAAATGAACTACAAAACCATGAAATCAACCAGCAGCAAATATCTAGCATTCAATCTCAGGTAGAAAAAGCTAAACAAGATGGAAAGTTACAACTAGGACGAGTTATCAATATTTTGCAAGAACTCAGCCAGCAGCAAAACGTACCTACTCAATTGCGCGCTTTAGCTGAAAAATATCTGAATCAGCAAGCAAATATTTGGGAACAACCCCAAGAGTTTGCTACAAAAATTAATTTTTGGGAAAGTTGCACAAATAAACTGGAAACTATAATTTCATCTTTAGAACCTTTTGCTGTATTAGAAAACATCAAAAAATCTTTGGATGAACAACTTTTAAAGTTAAATGCAGAAACTATAATTTCTCAACAGCAACTCCAAAAAATCCAAACAAAATTACATAAATTAGAGCAACAATTGCAACCAGAGATTTCAGAAACTTTAATAACCGAAAGAAACTGGTGGCAAACAGAATGGCAAAAAATACCAGATAAATTAAAACCTCAAAATTCTGATGTAAACTTATTTGATTGGGAATTTTTACGCGGTCTTAAAACTCAGTTTGAAGCTTGGCAACAACAACTCCAGAATGAAGAGACTTACCTCAACCGCTATCAACATTTTATCGGAGATTGGATTGCAAAAGTCAAAAATCCTACAGAGCGCGATCACAATGACTTACGGCGAATTTATTTAGATAACTCCAACGTCGTCGGTATCACCTGTGTACAAGCAGCCGGTCGTGATTTTTCTGAAGAATTTAAATCTTTTGATGTTGTAATTATTGATGAAGTCAGCAAGTGTACCCCACCAGAGTTACTCATACCCGCCTTAAAAGGCAAAAAGTTAGTCATGGTAGGCGACCATCGACAACTACCACCCATGCTCGATACTAGCACTTTAGAAGAAGTTGCCCAAAAAACTAGCAGTACACGAGAAGAACTGCAATTTTTAGAAGAATCACTTTTTAAAAGTCAGTTTGAAGCTGCTGACAAAAGCTTCAAACAGATGCTAACTACACAATATCGAATGCATCCCTTTATTATGGGAGCAATCAATCAGTTTTATGACGGTAAATTAGAATGCGGTCTTTTAGAACCTGACACCAAACGCGCCCACAATCTGGTAGATCAAATAATTCAAAAAAATCATCATCTTATTTGGGTAAAAATGCCGAAAGAAAGTGAATTTAAAGAGCAACGTGATCATACTTCGTTTTTTAATACTCGTGAAATTGATGTAATTGAACGTCTGTGTCAACAGTTTGAAAGTACTTGGTCTGATCAAGTTGCCAATGGTGAACCAAAAAAACAAATCGCCGTAATTACATTTTATGGCGCTCAGTTGAGAAAAATTGATGAACGTTTGCAATCTGAACTTTTTCCTTCATTAGAAATCCGTACAGGTACAGTTGACCGATTTCAAGGTATGGAAAGACCTGTTGTAATTGTCAGTATGGTTCGCAACAATCATCAAGGAGATGTAGGATTTGCTAAAAAGCCAGAACGGGTAAATGTGGCTTTCTCCCGCGCTCAAGAACTACTAGTAATTGTGGGTTGCCATGATTTATTTACCCATCAATCAGGTAAAGTCGGAGGCATGTATTCCGAGGTTTCAAATACTGTACGTCGTCACGGAGGTTTCGTTGATGTTTCTCGCCTCTTGTGCTAAACCTATTGATGACCACCTCAAGAATTTAGTAGATAAAGTTAAGGCGATCGCCTCAGAGTGATGACTGAAACTTATGGACGAGGTAACCTTTCACACTCCCCCCTACCTCTCAACGATAAATCAAGGGTTTCGAGCATTTTGCAGGGGGGGAATGAATAATTACTGGACGAGTGAATCACCACCAATAAAATTAGAACAAACTAGCCGCAATACCCATTGATACTACATCAATAGGCTTGCGGCTGGCTCAATTTTAGTCGATTTGTAATGGTAGGGGGCGATCGCGTCCTTCAACCTTCACACTTGGCCATTTTGGATCGAAAGTCAGGTTTTCTAGCCCTCCATCCTTCAAGATGATGAAAGTATATTCAATCTTGGCTCCTGGTAAACTTGGGTTCCAGCCTACAATCGCACCCCATTGCACCAGTTTCCCTCAAGGCATTTCGGATTAGCCCCAGCTTGTAATAAATTTCTTGGTTGATCAAATTCATAAGTAAGTCGAAATAAGTCTGTAAAAAATTGCCAATCATGATCGATAATACTCAATAAAACCTGATTTAAAAACAATAATAATTCAAAAATAAAGTATGCTATGGCTTCTTTTCTTTCTTAAAAATATTCATCTCAGATATTAAAAAATCTGAATTTTTAGTCCTTAATTATTACTTACAGTATAAATGCAATTTCAAGTATTTCTCTAGCCTTCATTACCAAAAAAAATGCAACCTTATAGTGAAAAATTAACCATTGTAATTTCGTTTTTTATTTTTAAAATTTACATCAAAATAAATAGACAAAAAATGTAAACTTTCTGCAAAATATTAACCCTTGTAGTTATGTTTTACTCTCTCTAAACTTATCGCTAAAGACTTAAAAAAAGTCACGTACATTCCAAATTAAGAATTTAGTGACCCTTAAGAATATTGAACCAATATGATACCTAGATCCCTTGGTGGGAAAAAAATTGCAATTCTTGTAGAAAGTGAGTTCATTCCTGAAGAAATTGAAGCCTATCAAAAGCGCTTCTCAGAACTGAAAGCAACAGTACATCTGATGTCTAGGCTCTGGGACAAGCCGAGCGTTCGCTTTTTCAGTGATGAAGATACAGGGAATACACCTCGAACGATAGATGTAAACATTGATTTTCAAAATGTAGATGTTAACGACTATGCGGCTGTGATTATGTGCGCTAACTATACTAGCGTGCGTCTGCGTTACTTTGAGCCACTACCAGGTCAGCCAGTTAGTGCTGAACAAGTTCGCACTTCACCAGCTGTACAGTTTTATGCTAGGGCAATGGCAAATTCCAGGATTATTAAAGGCGCACTCTGCCACGGTCTGTGGATACTGACACCAATACCTGAATTACTCAAGGAGCGACAAGTTATCTGTCATGAGGTTGTCCTTGCAGATATTATCAATGCTGGCGCAGTTTACACAGCATCACCTACAGGTGTTGTTGTGGATGGCGACCTTGTTACTGGTCGTTCAAAACACGAGGTTGAACCATTCATTGATGCCATTACCGAACAAATCCAACAGTTATCTATTGCCACCAATCGCTTCTCAGGTAGAAGGGCTACCGTAATCGTTCACGGGGGTAATTAGTGGCTGAAATCCCGCAAAATCCCTAGCTATCTAATTGGTGTTGTTTACAGGTAAGCTGAAAAAATATCTACCAG
>JAYGHB010000051.1:0-21018 GCA_034931985.1 Halotia wernerae UHCC 0503 | reverse complement strand
TGTTTATTAAACCCTTTGCCAGCAAGTCTTTCTAGACATAACGGGAAAAGTCAGCTCTCTGTGCAGGGGTTTTCGGACTTAACGGGAAAAGTCAGAAACTCCTATGCTGCAATTAAGCAAACTCGTAGCGATTTTTGCCCAGGTGCTTGGCACGGTACATAGCGGTATCTGCTTGTTTAATTAACATCTCCGTGCTTTGAGCATTGAGAGGATAAATACTGATACCAATACTGGCAGAAATTTTAGTAGTATATCCATCTAAAACAATTGGCTCGGTAATGCATCCTAAAATCTTTTCAGCAACCTTAGCAGCTACTTGTTCGTTGGGAATTGCCCGTAAAATCACCGTAAATTCATCGCCACCCAAGCGGGAAACAGTATCACTACCACGTAAAGAGTTATTGAGCCGCTGAGCAATGGTCACTAAGAGGCGATCGCCTATTTCGTGTCCGAGGGTATCATTAATTTGCTTAAAGCCATCCAGGTCAATAAACAGCAGTCCGAGGGATAAATTATTGTCCTGGGCCCAAACTAAAGACTCGTAGAGTTGTTCTGCGAAGAATTTGCGATTAGATAGACCTGTGAGAGGATCGTGATAAGCCAGATAACGCAAATGGTCTTCTTTGCGTTTAGCAGTGCGGATAAATTCGTACTCTTTCTCTTTACGCTGAGTGATATCTCGAATTATGCCCACTAAAAAGAAATTACCCGCCGCGTCTTTGTGGAGCGATCGCTTAGTGGCAATTAAATGGGTTTTTCCAGTCGCATCAGTAAACTCTTCTTCGTTTTCCCTAGGTTGTTGAGTCCGGAAAACTAATTCATCCTGTTGTCGAAACACATCAGCTTCATGGGGAGGAAAAAAGTCATAATCTGACTTTTCAATTAACACAGTATCAGGATAGCCAATTAATCGACAATATGCCTCATTTAACACAATCCACTGATGTTGTTTGTTTTTTACAAAAATTGGATCAGCGATCGTATTGATTACTTGCTGCAAAAACTCTTTGGAACGTTTCAATTCTTCTTGAATATGAGCAATATGAAAAATCACCCAAATAGCTGAAATGCTAAAGGTAAGCAATGAAGGAATTATTGGTATCCACCAACCAGTTAAAAAAGCCAGATATGCACTTAAGATTAACGCTAGATAAGAAAGTAAAATACTAAAAATACTCTGACTTTGTGATCGTACTTGCCATGTCATTACGGCTCCCAGATAAGACCAAGTAAAAATCCACAAGGATTCCCATAGCTCAGTCCATGTCTTCAATAAAGGTCGTCCTTCGATGGCAGATGAAATTAACTCACTGATAAAATAAGCTTGGAGTTCAATGCCTGTAATCGGCTCTGCTGAACCCATCAGACGACTAGATTGGGGAATAAACACAAAATCTTGAAGACTGGGAGCAGTGGAACCAATAAGTACAATGCGATCGCTAATTAATTTTTTATCTACTTTATTGGCTAGTACATCGCTTATAGTTACCTGTTGATAACCACAAAATATTCCAGATGAGCTATTTTGACACCCTGGTTTAGGGAAATTGGACAAAATTTGGTAGCCTCTATCATCAGCTCCCACGTAAGCACCGTCATTTGCTTGAAAGCGTGTAAATACAACCTTACCCAACTGTAAAAACTCAGGATTGCTAGCTGCTTTTTTTGGAGTAATTTCCTCTGACTTTAAATACAATAAAGCTAGCTTAAGGGCAAAACTTTCGTGTAACTTGTTATTAACGTGCCAATACAATAAGCTACGACGTATTTTGCCATCAGGGTCAAATAGTACATTATTAAAACCGACTTGCTCTCGATTCAGCCCTTTTGGAGGTCGAACACCAACGTTTTTATTTTTATAATTGTTATTTTTTTCATTTGCCAACAGTTCAATACCAATCAAGTTCGGCATCGACTTATAAGCATCGAGCAGTTGTTTTTTGCTAGGTTTTACTGCTAAATCATTACTAGGCACTTCCAAGTCACGGTAGATATCTAAGCCAATAGCCCGTGGTTTGTAAACATTTAGTTTTTGTAATAGTTGAGCGATAATAACATCTGGAATTGGCCAACCGACTTTGCGTAAATAAGTCTCATCAATTACTACAATGGTAATGTGATTATCTGGCTGTTCGTTTGGACGTAAGCGAAAAAACTGATCCAAAGCCCCTAACTCTAATGATTGCAATAATCCCACAGATCGCAAAAGTAGGATGCAGACTGCAACGACAGAGGCGGTAATCAATTCTCTGTGTCCTTGACCAAGCGATTGTTTCAGTCTCGATATTAACTTTACAACACGCTTGCCTAACTGCTTACTCATTCCCATAACCTAGTGGGGAAAAATATTCTTTGTTTCCTATAGTTATCGGCTTCTTGGTAAAGATAGCTCGTGTAAGAACTATAGCAATCCTCAGATGAGTGAAATAAACTTTACTCACAGGACTCAGAAAGAGTAGTTTCTGTAAGACAGCCTAGGGTAACTCTATTGACACTCTCAGGTCTAAAGACACTGAGATTCTACAGACAGAGTATATTTTGGAATCACCCACAATCTAACTCTCGTTACGGTCGTCAAACACCGTCTACCCAGTAAGCCTAAGTCTAAGCTTAGATTGCTGGCTACTTTTCTTAATATATTTGCTGCCCCGTTGAGGTCAGCATTAACAATTGATCCATTACCAGCCCGATACAATCCACGCTCAAGGCACTTACCTGATGCTTTCCACCCTTGTGGTTTTTCACCGTACTTGGGTAGGGAGTCTCCATCTAAGTAACTTGCTTTTGAGGTGTAAGATTCTTCAGTTTCTTGAAATCTAATTCCGTGTAAATCGCAAAGTTGTTTTAGTCGGTCTTTCAGCTTACCTAAAGGCATCTGAACAAATTTTTGATTGTTCAGCCTACCCATATTGGCATTAGATTTAAAACCTTCGTTCCATCCAATTACTAATGTTCCAATGCCAGATTTCAAACAATGATCAATTATTAATTTTGCAGCCTTATTAATACCATCTCGCATTTGATGGTTGCGTTTACGGGTAGCACGGTCTAACCAGTTATCCCAATCAGCTTCAGGCTTTCCTTGTTTACGGGTTGATACTTTTTTATTCCATAATTGATTCATCGCTTTCATTGCACGAGCATCAATTAGTAAGGAATTCCCTAAAGTATCGACACAAGCCGCTAAGTTATCGGCAGTACCAAGGTCAATAGATAAAGCTTGATTGATGTCTAATTCGTGTTTTTGTTTCTCGACTTCGTAAGACATTTCAAGATAGAAAGCACCATTCTGAGGAAGAATGGTAAACTCTTTAACCTTGGAATAATCTATATTTGAAGGCATTGGTAAGAAAAACTCTGAGACACAGAACCATCTTTTAACGGTTAAACCTAGAGAAAATCTAAGTTGACCATTAACTAAGGTTGGTTTTTGTCCTCCTGAGTTTGGATAAGCAACTTGAAATAATTTTAAACCCGTCAGATAATTGGGTGCTTTAGGTTTGAAATGTAATTGACCGTTAAGAAACAATGACCTCAACTCTTTAAACGACTTAAAAGCCTCCGTTACAGACATTAATGTTTGTTGCATAGGAGTTGAAGGTATTGACTGAGCAACCAGTGATTTACTAATAGATTCTTCGTAAATCAAGTCAAACTTACTAGTTAGCAGCTTCCCTGTTTTAAAAAATGTTTGACGAGCCAAGTATACACCGTTGTTATAAAGCTTACCTGATTGTTGACAGAGGTACTCTAATAACGCCTTTGTTTCATTGTCTGGTGACAGCAATACTTGCTGAACTCCCATTGTTTTCTTGACTTTCGCCACTGGTTCGACCTGCCAGAATTTTGTTGACCTCTTTATAATAAGAGACTAAACTCAAAGTTTAAAAAGTAAAAAGTAAAAAGTAAAAAGTAAAAAGATAATCCCCTTATTTATTAGCGTGAAACCTACTGATGCCCCACATTTAGTTCTTAAAGCGTTCAAAGGTCGCTCAAGTTTTTATCTACGCAAACAGTTCCCCCAATTAAAAAAGCTACCGTCACTCTGGACAAATAGCTATTTTGTAAGCACGGCAGGCAATGTTAGCAGTGAAGCTGTTAGGCGATATATTGAAGACCCTCACCACGGATGATATAGAAAAAACAACGGGGATTAAAATCCCTCGTGTCGCTTCCCTCTCAGCACTAAAGTGACTGAGTTTCCCGCATTCCGCGAGGTTTTATGAATTGGGAAGCCTACACTGTACCGGAGGTACAGTGTAGGTAGTTCACTTGAAATATTTGAAGTTGCTTAGACCCGTATAACCAGAAACTTTTGCCAATTCTTCTAGGTTTTGTACTCCACTGTAGCTTTTACCATTAATAATCCAAGTAGGGAAACCTTCTATTTTCGCTGCTTTACACAATTCCGGTTTACCTTTTGGGCTATCAGCAGCGCATTCTACCTTAATATTATTGTCGATGATCTGTTCAGCTTCTTTACCGAAAAGCAGCTTCTGTTCATGACAGTGAGGACACCAATAAGCACTGTATTCCTTAGCGCCTATCTTTACTAAATGGCGGGCTAGGGCAATTTCTGCCTCACCAGAAGTTGTAGTTATTTCCCAGCCAAATGCCGGGTTAGGTTGCGCTTGAGGAACAAAGTTAATTTTCTCTGGTTGTCCGGGAGTTCCAGCTGTACCACCTGTTTGATTGACACCAGCATAAACACCTAAAGTTCCAATCAGCGTTACCATCCCCACAATAATTGCGGTAAAGAAGATTTGTCCAACATCCTCCCAAGCACGACCGATAATCGTCAGTACTAAAAGACTTAGAGAAAACAAAGCCGAACCAATACAGTAAGGACAAACAGCTTTGATTTGGAATGCTAGCAAGTACATTAAGTAGCCACTGAAAACTGACATGGCGATCGCCCCCACCAACAGCAGCCACCACGTCGAGTTTTCCAATTGTTTACTGCTATTTTTATTTTCCCCTGATTTCAACACCAAGGGCGCTAGGGCAAATATCACCATACTGGTGTATGCCAAAAACCCAAATAAGGCTAAAGGCTGACCGAAAACTGTTGCCCAAGGACTGGAAAGCACATCATTACAGCCTTTGACACCAGCTTGCGCTACACAAGCGGCGCTACCTCCTGTTATTTTTTCTATGGTGAGATAGCCAGTTGTCAGCGCACCAAAACCGGCGATCGCGGCAATCAACGGACGCGACCATTTATGAATCCAAGGAGTAGAACGGCGGCGAATCATAAACTGCTAATTGGGGAATGGGGCATGGGGCATGGGGAATGGGGAATGGGGCACATGGGGCATTGGTTATTATTTTCTTCATCTTCCTCTGCTTTCCCTAGCCCCTAGTCCGTCCCCATTTCCTAAAAATGTAACTTCACTTGTTCTGCTGATTTAGTTTCACTTTTGGAGTTCCAACTGCGATGTGCAGCTTCTACAAATTGACTGACGCGAATCGGGTCAATTGGTTGCTCAATCCGACCTTGGCGTTTCAGGGAACTGGACACAATTACACCATCTGCTGCCTGCATCAGTGTAGCAATATTTTCCCAGTCGGCTCCACTACCAATTAATACTGGAGTGCCGTTTGCTGCGCCACAAGCTAGTTCTAAATCTTCCAGGTCAGGGGGGCTACCTGTAGCCCAGCCAGATAAAATCACTGCGTCTGCCAAACCTCTTTCAATCGTATCTTTTACAGCAACTGTCAGATTTGGGAAACTCAAAGGACGGGCGTGCTTGACCAACACATCAGCCAGGATTTTGACATTACAACCCAATTCGCGCCGATAACGCAATAATTGATGAGCTTCTCCCTCAATGAATCCCTGATCGGTTGCCATTACCCCTGTCAGAACATTGACGCGAATAAATTGTGCTTGCACACAGCTAGCGATCGCCATTGCACTTTTAGCATCGTTCCGCAAAACATTTAAGCCTACGGGCAACGTCACCAAATTTTGTATCCTTTGCACCACAACAGTCATAGCACTTACAACTGCTGGATCTACTTGGTTTTTGGTAAACGGCGCATCGAAAAAATTCTCCACAATAATGCCATTAACCCCACCACTTGCTAGAGCTGCTGCTTCTTGTTCGGCGCGGTCAATCACCGCTTTCAAAGTACCTCCCCAACGGGGTGAGGTGGGTAGTGGGAGTAGGTGAACTACGCCAATAATCGGTGTTCGAGTTTTAAATATCTGATGTAAGTCCACGTCTTTAAATCCGCTTCGCGGAGTCAATAGTCCACCAGTCCAGAGTCTAAAATTTTTTGGCTATTGACTATTGACTCTTAACTAACTAGTACAGGATGGCGTAAATGAGTCTACCATCTGAAACAGGCGAAAAGTCTACAAAATAAGCATTCTTTCTTTTTACTTTTTACTTTTTACTTTTTACTTTTTGCACTAGTCAAATGTGTTTTACACTGGTTGTCTTACTGCCTCTCTCCAAAGATGGAATTTGGCGTAAAACTTCCCATAAGATATGTTAAGATAAAACCTGGCTGCAATCAGAGGAGTTTGCCACTCACAAGACGCAAGGCAGCTTCCCGTAGTTTAGGCATCTCGTCCACGCATTTGTCGTAGGCCAAGCCAGAAGCTTCTGGGTAGCACTACTGCTTTATTAGGCGTAGTCGCAAGCGCGATTTCCCTGAGGGTAGCGACTTCTCACAACAAGCCCTTTGGGCGGCTTCCCGACGGGTAAATTAACAGCGCACACGCTCTTGGTAATGTAAAATACCAAACAGATGATTTGTTGAAAATGTTACAAGTGTCAAATGTACCCAAAGACACTATATTTTACCCTGGGAAAAACTAATAGTAGAAATATCATATCATGACCTCAAATGATTCAGGTCATAAGTCCACAGGCAGTAGCTAGGAGTGGAGTATTTCTATATGAACTTTGAGTGCTGTAATTATAAGGGTGCTCATTATCAAGAGCTAGAGTCATCGCACTTTTTGCTTGACTACAAAAAAAACCGAAAAATTTTTCAAAATATGGGTGAAAAGCCAACAATTGCAATTTCCCACTTGGGCTGCGAGAAAAACCGAATTGATACAGAACACATGTTAGGACTGCTTGTAGAAGCAGGTTACGATGTAGATACAAATGAAGAGTTAGCAGATTACGTTATTGTCAATACATGTAGTTTTATTGAAGCAGCAAGGGAAGAATCTGTCAGAACTTTGGTAGAGTTGGCAGAGACAAATAAAAAAATCGTCATCACTGGCTGTATGGCCCAGCACTTCCAGGAGCAATTATTGGAAGAGTTGCCTGAAGCAGTGGCTGTGGTGGGAACAGGTGATTATCACAAAATTGTCAATGTAATTGAGCGAGTAGAACAGGGAGAACGGGTCAAACAGGTTAGTGTAGAACCAACTTACATTGCTGATGAAACGACACCGCGCTACCGCACCACAACAGAGGGTGTTGCCTACCTGCGAGTTGCTGAAGGATGTGATTATCGTTGTGCATTTTGTATTATTCCTTATCTACGAGGAAACCAGCGATCGCGTACTATTGAATCTATAGTTGCTGAAGCCAAGCAGCTAGCTTCCCAAGGGGTACAAGAGATAATTCTCATTTCCCAAATCACTACCAATTACGGTTTGGATATTTACGGTCAGCCAAAGTTAGCCGAATTACTCCGTGCTTTGGCAAAGGTATATGTACCCTGGATTCGAGTCCACTACGCCTATCCCACCGGATTAACCCCGGATGTGATTACAGCGTTCAAAGAAACACCTAACGTCTTACCCTACCTGGATTTGCCCCTGCAACATTCTCATCCAGAGATTCTCCGCGCTATGAACCGTCCCTGGCAAGGACGTGTGAATAATGAGATTATTGATCGCATCAAAACAGCGCTACCAACGGCAGTATTACGGACAACACTTATAGTTGGTTTCCCCGGAGAAACTCAAGAGCATTTTGAGCATCTACTAGAGTTTGTTCAGCGGCATGAATTTGACCATGTTGGTGTTTTCACCTTTTCACCAGAAGAGGAAACCCCTGCCTATAAACTACCTAATCAGTTGCCCCAACAAGTGATGGATGAGCGTCGGCACAGAGTTATGGAACTCCAGCAGCCAATTTCGCAAAGAAAGAATCAGCAGGAAATAGGCAAGATTGTTGATGTCCTGATTGAGCAAGAAAATCCTGAAAGTGGGAAATTAATTGGTCGCTCAGGTAGATTTTCTCCAGAAGTCGATGGTCAAATTTATATCGAAGGTCAGGCGAAGCTAGGAACCATCGTGCCAGTAGCGATCCACGGCGCTGATGCATACGACCTCTACGGTCAAATTGTCAATAACTAAATCGTCATTTGTCCATTGTCAAATTACATGACCAGCGACTAATGACTAATCCCAAAATAAAAACTAAACCGAGGAGATTTGATGAATCTTTCGTTTCCAGAATTAGGTATTTCACAAGAACGTGTTGAGCTATTAGAAACAATCGGCTTTACCGAACCTACAAACATTCAAGTCCAAGCCATTCCTCAACTGCTAGCAGGTAGGGATGTAGTCGGTCAATCCCAAACAGGAACAGGTAAAACAGCAGCATTTACGCTGCCAATTTTAGAACGATTAGATGTTAATCAAAGAGCAGTGCAAGCGCTGGTTTTAACTCCAACCCGTGAGTTAGCAATTCAAGTTCACGATGCCGTTGCTCAATTCATGGGCAATGACGGATTGCGAGTGTTAGCAATCTATGGTGGGCAATCGATTGACCGCCAAATGTCACAACTAAAACGTGGTGTCCACATGGTTGTGGGTACCCCAGGACGGATGATAGATTTACTAGATCGGGGCTGTCTGAAGCTCGATCAGGTAAAATGGTTTGTGTTAGATGAAGCCGATGAAATGTTGAGCATGGGCTTTATCGACGATGTGATAAAAATCCTTTCTCAAGCACCCACAGATCGCCAAACAGCTTTGTTCTCAGCAACCATGCCGCCATCAATTCGTATGTTGGTGAACAAATTTTTGCGATCGCCTTCGATAGTCACTGTCGAACAACCAAAGGCTGCTCCTAATAAAATTAATCAAGTAGCTTATCTCATCCCTCGCCACTGGACAAAAGCCAAAGCTTTACAGCCGATTCTGGAAATGGAAGATCCAGAAACAGCTTTAATATTTGTGCGTACCAGACGTACAGCCGCAGAACTCACCAATCAATTGCAAGCGGCCGGTCACAGCGTCGATGAATATCACGGTGACTTGTCGCAACAAGCACGAGAACGGTTATTAGGTAGATTCCGTAATCGTCAGGTGCGCTGGGTGGTAGCAACTGATATTGCCGCACGGGGGTTAGATGTCGATCAATTATCTCATGTGATCAACTACGACTTGCCTGATAGCGTAGAAACCTACGTCCATCGTATTGGTCGTACTGGTCGAGCTGGTAAAGAAGGAACAGCTATTTCTTTAGTCCAGCCTTTCGAGCGGCGTAAGCAACAGGCATTTGAGCGCCATAATCGCCAAAGTTGGCAATTACTATCGATTCCCACACGGGCGCAAATTGAAGCTAGACACATCAATAAATTGCAAGAACAAGTGGGAGAAGCCTTAACTGGCGAACGTCTAGCTTCATTCTTGCCAATAGTTAGCGAATTGATTGAAAAATACGATGCTCATGCGATCGCTGCGGCCGCATTGCAAATCGCTTACGATGAAACTCGCCCTGCTTGGTTGCAATCAGGCGTAGATCCTCAAGAAGACAACAGCCCCGTTCCCAAACCAAAGCTGAACAAGCGTCGTGAGTCTTCTGGTGAACGCAGCCGTTCCTCTTGGGCCAAATCAGATAGCAACGGTGGTGACGAAGAAAGACGAGGGACTCCTAAGCCAAAACTGCGGACAACACATCGTGAACCTTCTGTATCGCCTAATAGCAAAAAGCTCGGTTCACATACAGCTAGAGAATCAGCTTCTTAGTCAAGAATCAAAAGTCAATGGTGAGCCAGTGCGGTCTTCTTCAAAGGGGGCCACTGGCTTAAATTATTTGGCATAGCTTCTAGGTTTGATTTTGGCAGTGGATGTACTTAGGGGTTGCTGAATAAGTCTCTTAAGCAAATCTAGAAGCCACACAGCATACGAAATAGTTGTTTCATCGCTCAGTTGACAAATTTACCCAGCGATCGCTAACGATTGTGCAAGGGTTTTGAGACTCTAGATGTTATAACCTTGCACTCGTTTGTTGGAAAAAGGCTTAAAACCCTTATCTGGTATATATTACACTTCTATTCAGCAAGCCCTAGTTATCAATTGGCTCTATCGGGGATCACAACAGAACAGAATTGCTAGCCCCTCCCCTATTGCTAGTGAAAGCCCAGAGATAAAAGATTTTATACAGCACTCAGCCAAACAAGAGACTGCAAATTTCATCTAAAAATTTCAAATTCCAAATCAATTAATTCCGTGGTGGTGTACGCCGATTACGAAGAAAATCTGGAATATCTAGTCCAGTTTTTTCTTTGGGTTCTGCAACAGGTGTTGGGGGATTAACTGTTGGTGTTTGTGGTGTTGGTGCTGGTCGCTTTGCCGGATTTACTACCCTGGCGTTAGCCACGTTTTGCTGTGGCGCTGCTTGTACTTCGCCTGTAAACCCAGTAGCAATTACTGTAATTCTCACCTCACCTTGTAGCCTGTCATCAATCACTGCCCCAAAAATAATATTGGCATTGGGATCAACCACTTCATATATTGCTTCTGCGGCAGCATTCACTTCATGTAGGGTAAGGTCGCTACCCCCAGTAATATTAAAGACAACTCCTCTAGCTCCTTCAATAGAACATTCCAATAATGGTGAAGAAATAGCAGCAATAGCTGCTTCTCTAGCTCTTGATTTGCCTGAACTGACACCTATACCCATCAATGCTGATCCTGCATCGGCCATCACAGCTCGGACATCGGCAAAGTCAACGTTTACTAAACCAGGAATCGTGATGATATCTGAAATTCCTTGTACCCCTTGACGTAGTACGTCATCTGCATAGCGAAAAGCTTCTTGCACAGGGGTTTGCTCAGGAATCACTTCCAGCAGCTTGTTGTTGGGGATGATAATCAATGTATCTACCCTACTTTTTAGCCCTTCAACACCTTGTTCTGCTTGACTGGTGCGGCGACGTCCTTCAAAAACAAATGGACGAGTCACTACGCCAACAGTGAGAGCGCCCATTTCTTTTGCTACTTCTGCAACAATAGGAGCAGCACCTGTTCCAGTACCACCTCCCATGCCAGCCGTGATAAATACTAGATCAGCACCTTCTAAAGCCGTGGCAATTTCGTCTCGTGATTCCTCTGCTGCCTTTTGACCAATGGCAGGATTACCACCTGCTCCTAAACCCCGTGTTAGCTTTTGTCCGATTTGCAACCGACTAGGGGCCCCTGCCAGAGTTAAAGCTTGGGCATCAGTATTAATTGACCAAAACTCTACTCCAGAGACATCAGACTCAATCATGCGGTTAACCGCATTTCCACCACCACCACCCACACCAATAACTTTAATGTTGGCAACTCGACCTGGAACAATTTCGCCAATTCTGCTATTTTCTGTAGTAATCCTTTTACTATCGCTGTTTTGTCCAAAATTAAGCCCAGAGTGATTAAAGGGATTGGTCGAGTTAGATGCCAGCGAAAATCCTGGCTGCCCCACAGATTGGGAGTTTTTATAGGTAAGCTCTTGGTTATTATCAAGTGTCATTGGATTCAGAAAAGGTAGATAAACGAATTTTTCAGGTGTTCTTCACCTAAGAGTCAACTATAGTTGGACACTGCCTCTATGGCACTGTTCTTTATTGTGATCATTATTTCCAACCTTAACAAGATTAGAAGTGCGAAAGTTTGCTATGGGATAAGCCATAAAAGCAGCCGCTTGCATAGCCAATTTTAGAGAAGTATACATAATAACTTCCACAAGATATGAATATTTTCACTACTACGTTGCCAATTTGGCATAGTATATCTTTGACATACCCAATAACCTCCTAGTAATCCGGTGAATGATTGAGATTGGTTATTAAGTTGACAACTAGCAGTGTTTGTTTTTTTGCATTAACAGCCACACTGATTGCACTTAACTTGTATATTTTATTCAGAATTAAAGGAATAAAATACTGACAAAACGAGTTCTTTTTTCCTAGATGATCAATACTATCAGCTGATTCTAGGTAATCAAACATACATCTAATAGTAGTACAAGTAACATCATGTTTGGCTTGATCAGAAGATAGGATATATTCCAAAGATGCGCTGCAATAGCCCATTTTGCCTGCCTTAGTCATATAGTTGATAGATTTAACCATCAAAAATGATTGCAACTTAAAACACAAATGTTGCCTTCAATTTACTTAACTGTCAAGTTAAAGGGGAAGACTATGCTTATTAGTTATATAACATCCTGATTGATTTGCTATTTGATGTGCCTGAATAGAAACTTGTTGAGCGTAAAATTCTATCTTGTCAGAACTTTCGCCAGGACAATTAACCAACCAGGAAAACCAAACATCCTTGGCAAACCAAGAGAGTTGCAATACACAGAAGTTCTAGATGACTGTCCAAGAACAATGGGCAGTATGATCAACTAATAAGTAGTTGTGACAGAAACTAAACTGTCTATCCTACCGATACTCCTTACGGAGAACTCGTACCCCGACGGAGAAGCAAGCTATGCGTAGCGTCTTTGTCAGGAGAAGAGTAGCCGCCCTTCAAGGGTGTACATTATGTATTCCAATGAAAAATTCACGCATTTTTCTCTTTTATCAGCTGGGCTCAGTTAAAGATTGGGTAGGCACAAGGCATTTTTCACACCAGATACTACCATCCGATTGTCTAACATATTGCACCCCTCGACTAGATATTAGGGTAACAATCGTAGTCCTTTTAATTTGGAAGGAGGTCTGATGATTGATCCTCTCATCTGAATTAATTAAAAGTTAACGCTAATTTGTTGGCTTTATTAGAAAAGGGAAAATAATCAATAATAGTTAGTAAACATATAAATTTACTATGATTTGCTAAATTCAACATACTGGATATTTCTAGGGAGCTTGGGAGTCAACGTTCTGTTTTTTTTGGTTCACATGTACTAATGGAGATTCGGGATTTTTCAGATCAATATACTCTATTTGACTGGGATTGAGCTTTGCAGATAAATGGCGCATTTGAGCAAGTACCCTGATTTGTTCAGTTAACTGGGGACTTGGGACACCCAGATACACATTTCCTAGTTCTGTTTTCAAAATCAAATTTGTTGGATCTTGGCAATCAATTTCCATAATTTTCACAGAACTTTGGCTCAAAGATGGATAAAGCTGACTCCAGTAGGAGCGATATTGTGCTGGCGACCCAATAACTTTAAGACTTGGCAATTTGACGGTGGGATTTACTAATTTATATTTTTCTAAGGGTATCCAAACCCCACTTGCATCTATTAAGCCCGTAGCTGCTTGTTCATTGTTGGTATCAGGATTTGGTGATTTGGTCTGTTGAGCGATCGCCACAGGTACTCGTTCTTGGATTTCAATGATTAATCCAGGAGGAAAAAGCCGACGAGTGACTGTTGCTTGGGCAATAGTTGGTTGTTGCTCCAAAGAATCAGCGATCGCAGACGGTTTAATCCGCCATAAAGACTGAGGATAGGAAAGTGTCAACAATGATTGAATCGCCTCCTCTGATAGTACTTGATTCCCTGATTTCATCACAATTTGTTTAGGAGCATTGAGTACCCATGTTGGTTGGATTGCCACCCATAGTAAACCACCAGCCAGACCACTAATGGCCAAAGTGCGCCAAACAGCCTGAAGAATTTTCATCTGCCGCCGCCGACGTAATTTCTGACGGCGCTGGGCTAAATCTGTATGGGAAACTGAGACTATGCCAGCCATTTGAACCCCTTTTGGTTTCGGTTCTATTCTTTCTGTAAGTTGAGAGTAACTGATTTACTACAGTAAACTCTGCCAGTATCTATTAGCCGCTACCTTCAAGACTTTTTTACCTTTAGTAACAACACCCTACACTACTACAGTATTCATCATCTCCCTTCTTCTGTGTTCCTCTTCCCTCCCTATACAATTAAGTTCAGAAATCAAACCGGATTGCTATATTACTGCCCCATCAGCAGCTATACAAACCAAGAATAGTAATACATAGTAGCTTTTTCTACCAAGCTTACTAATGCACATAAGTTAATTTTTAGTCAAGTAAAAGCTTAAAGATTGTCAAAAGCTCAATAGCATCTGTAAAAAAGACGGATATACTGTACTCATCAGGGTCAATTAAATCTCTATCATGGTACTGACTGTTGCTTGTCGCAATCCTGCATCGAGCGCTGTACTCTGCAATATGATCAATTGCGAGCTAATTACGTACCTATACAATTAATGGAGATTTTAAGTATATAAAAAGACAAAAAACGCATCTACATGAGAAATACACTGAATTTGTCACGCTTTTACAAAGCATGTAACCCCAGCTACACGTTAAATATGGGTAATGTGCTGGATCAACAGTACTACATCGATTTTGCTGATGTCCGGGGTTGTAAGATTGTTGAGGAATTACAACGTACTATCAGTCGTATTTCTCCCGATGAGCCGACTTGCCAGTTATTCACCGGACACATTGGCTGCGGTAAGTCAACGGAGTTGCAGCGCCTCAAAGCAGAACTGGAAGTAGCAGAATTTCATGTAGTTTATTTTGAATCCAGTCAAGACTTAGACATGGCGGATATCGATGTCAGTGATATCTTGTTGAGTGTAGCCCGCCAAGTTAGTGTCAGCTTAGAAGCGATTGGTATCAAACTAAAACCTACTTACTTTATTAGTCTATTTAAAGAAATTGGGGATTTTTTGCAAAGTCCCATCGAGCTTTCTGGACAAGCAGAATTGTCTTTGGGTATTGCCAAAATTACAGCCAAAACTAAAGATAGCGCTCAGTTGCGAAATCAGTTAAGGCAATATCTGGAACCACGTACTAATAGTATTTTGCAAGCTATCAACGAAGAGGTATTAGACAAAGCTGTTGAACAACTCAAGTTAAGAGGTCAAAAAGGACTGGTTGTGATCGTAGATAATTTAGATCGAGTTGATATGCGCCCTGTTGCATCTGGGCGGACACAACCAGAATATCTCTTCATTGACCGAGGTGAACAGTTACGCCGACTCAAATGCCACTTAGTTTACACAATTCCCCTAGCGTTAATTTTTTCCAATGAGTATGAAACACTCAAAAACCGCTTGGGGGGAGGCATTGCACCTAAGGTTCTACCAATGGTTAGAGTGCGACAAAGAGATAGTAGTGATTACGAACCAGGGATGTCACTACTGCGCCAATTAGTGTTAGCAAGAGCTTTTCCAGAAGTTTCTTATCATCAAAGGCTGTCATTAATTACAGAGTTATTCGATTATCCAGAAACACTTGATCGTTTATGTCGCGTCAGTGGCGGTCACATCCGTAATTTATTGGGTTTGCTTTATAGTTGTCTTCAGCGGCAAGATCCACCTTTTTCTAGAGACTGTTTAGAAGCTGTGATTAAGGATTATCGTGATGACTTGCTATTAGCTATTGATGAATATCAGTGGGAGTTACTATTTGAAGTAGTGCAGCAACAGAGCGTTAAAGGTGAGTCTGATTACCAAAGTTTACTGCGAAGTATGTATTTGTTTGAATACCGCGATCCTCTAGGGCGCTGGTTTGGTATTAGCCCAGCATTGGCAGAAACAGAGAAAGTCATAACTTGGCAGCAAAAAAAAGTCACAAGAGAAGAATCTCAGAAATTAATAAGTCAATAAATTTTGAATTAAGTGACCCTCAAAACTAGCTTGACAGACTAGTAAATGCCTGAATGGCATTTTCCTGGTTTCTTAATAACATGCATTATAACGACAAAAAATAAACAATTGGGAAGGATATTTATGCCTTTTCAGTTTTTGATATGCAATTTTTTATTATTCCTTTATAGTCCGTTTATAGTTATGACACAATGGCAACTTATAGCAGCGATCGCCGAAAATAATCAGCAATCTCTGCAACGGTTAGTTCGATCAATTCAGCTCTCACAAGGTCAGTTTTCTCTGATTTTAGTCCGGTGTAACTATGGACAATTGCGTGAGCAAATGATAGATGCTGTCCATTCTCTTACCAAAGATGTAAATTTAAAAGAGATATTGCTTCAACCATCAACTACTGCCTTACACAACAAAATAGTCACAGAATTATTTTTAGATCATTCTGCTGTTGTTACAGATTCTTTGCCATCAGCTTTGATGGTGTTTGGTTTAGAATCAGTTATCGATCTCGACGACTTACTGACTGGTATCAACCAAGCAAGAGATATTTATGCAGCTACTTTTTCTTTTCCGTTAGTGTTGTGGCTGCAAGATGAAGTGGCATCATTGTTATCCAGATTAGCACCTGATTTCAAAAGCTGGGCTGCAACCACCATCAAATTTGAAATGACCAAAGAAGATTTAATTGCCTTAATACGGCAAGAGACAGAATCTCTTTTTGGCAAAGTCTTAGAAGCTGGTGCTGCAAAGTTTTTATCTAATGCTGCCCTTGATTTAGCACCTAAGTCTCAGCATCGTCTCGAAATTGAATCAGCCCGTAATGATTTACTACGGTTACATAGTGTTCAATTAGAACCAGGATTAGAAGCCAGTTTAGAATTTGTGTTAGGGCGAGACAAATACGCCAACGATCAAATTAATGGGGCTTTAGCCCATTATCAAAAAAGCCTAGCTCTGTGGCAGCAAGAAGGGAAAAGAGAAAAAGAAGAATTTCAAGAAAGAGGAAATTCCCCCTATCGACTCTGGCAGGCAATAGTATTGTTCCACTTAGGGCTATGTTACCGCCGGATGGCAGACTTACATCAAGGTGCTAATAGTAACTACTGGCAACATGCTTTCGTTTGGTTTAAACAATGCCTAGAGGTATTGGAACAAGAACAAAGACAAGACTTAGTAGCCAAATTTATTTTGCCTGCTTGTGAAATGCTGCAACGTTTACAAGCCTGGGAAGATTTAAAAGAATTAGCTCAAAAGTCTTTGTTGCTGCATAAAACCTATGGTGACTCAACACAAGTTGCTCAAGATTATGGTTTTTTGGCAACTGTGGCAGTTTCTGAATCTAAGTGGATATTAGCTCATGAATTAGTCAATACAGCCCTTTTGATCGCAGAACTGGCAACAGAGGTTGCCCGACAGCAGGAAAGTTGGTATCTTTTATTGCTAGCACGGACACAACGGCATTTAGGTGAGTGTGATGAAGCTATTAGTAACCTGGAATGGGCGCGGGTAGTTTGCGAGTTACAGTATGAGCCATTGTTATATTTAGAGATTTTAGAAGAGTTGCGATCGCTCTACTTTTTTGAACGTCATGACTACACAGAAGCTTTTAACCTCAAGCAAGAAAAAATTCAAATAGAACATCAGTACGGCTTTCGTGCATTTATTGGTGCTAGTCAATTACAGCCGCAACGCTGCAAAATTAACCCAGTCGTAGAACCGCAAAAAACACCATTTATTCCCGAAGAAGTTGCCCAGGAAATAGCTGCTTCTGGACGACAGCAGGATGTTAATCGTTTAATTGAAAGAATTACTCGTGCTGACTATAAACTTACGGTAATTCATGGGCTATCGGGGGTTGGTAAAAGTTCAATTATCAAGGCTGGTTTAGTACCTGCTTTAAAAGGCAAAGCAATCGGTGAACGTATACCTTTACCTATTGTTTTATCTAGTTATACCGATTGGGTTACAGCTTTGGGACGCAATATTAACCAAGTACTAGCACAAATAGAAATCCCCATTGCTATCGATTTTTCTCCTCCTATAATTTTGGAAAAGCTCCGATTAGCTGCTGAACGCAATCACACAATAGTTATTATTTTTGATCAATTTGAAGAATTTTTCTTTATTAATAACAATTCTCAAAGAATAACTTTTTATAACTTTTTTAGTGAATGTTTAAACATTCCTTTCATTAAAATAATTCTTTCGTTAAGAGAAGATTATTTACATTACTTGTTAGAATTTGAACGTTTGAGTCAGGATAATAGTGATTTAGGTGTAATTAATAAAAATATTCTAGATAAGGATATTCGCTACTATTTAGGAAAATTTTCTACTGAAGATACAATAGGTATCATCCAAAGTTTTACTCAACGCTCTCACTATGAACTAAGCGATGATTTAATTCAAAAACTAGTACAAGATTTAGCAGGAGAAATCAAAGAAGTACATCCAATTGAACTACAAATAGTTGGCGCTCAACTGCAAACAGAAAATATTACGACACTAGAACAATACAAACTTTGCGGCGGCTCGAAAAAACTAGTTGAACGCTGGCTAGAAGAAGTTATTAAAGATTGTGGTCAAGAAAATGAAGAACTAAGTTGGAAATTATTATTTGAGTTAACTGAAGAGAAAGGTACACGACCACTTAAAACAAAAAATGATTTGGCGATCGCCCTAAATAAAAATCTTGATCAAACCTCAAACTTTGAATCAGCTTGGGAATTGATTTTAGAGATTTTAGTCGGTTCAGGATTAGTATTACGACTGCGAGAAGAATTAGGCGATCGCTATCAATTAGTCCATGATTATTTAGTAGAACCAATTCGTCAAAAAAACAACTATGGTGTAGTTGCTGAACTAGAAAAAGTAAGATATGAAAAAAACAAAGCTGAAGTAGCTCAAAAGCTCTCTCAAGAACATCTCAATTTGCTTTTACAACGGCGACTGCGAGAAGCACGGATAGCGGGCGTAGTATTAGCCATGATGGGGGGAACAATAGCAGCATTATGGTGGCAAGCCGACTTACAAAAAAGAGCAGCTATTCACCAAACTATCAGAGCAGAACGCAGTGAAACCAACTGGAAAATTAGCACGATCGCAGCATCAAGTGAGGCTTTGTTTGCTTCTAATAAAGAATTTGATGCTTTGTTAGAAGGTTTGCGGGCTTGGAAAAAACTCAAACAAGCACAAGGAGTCCAACCAGAAACCAGAATGCGGGTAGTGACAGCCCTGCAACAGGCAGTTTACGGGGTAACCGAACTCAACCGCTTGGAGGGTCACTCTGATATTGTCTGGGGTGTAATTTTCAGTCCTGATGGGCAATTATTGGCATCAGCCAGTCGAGATCAAACCATCAAAATCTGGCGAAGAGATGGTACATTGCTGCAAACCCTCAAAGGTCATACTGATGCTGTTACTAGTATCAGTTTTAGCCCTGATGGTCAAAAATTAGCGTCAGCCAGTCTCGACAAAACCGTAAAAATCTGGCGAAAAAACCCCATTACAGAAGAATTTGACCCGCAGTCAGCCCAAACCATTGCCGGGCAAGGTGATTGGGTTTATAGCGTCAGTTTCAGTCCAGATGGAGAATTGCTAGCTACTGGCAATCAAGATAAAACTATTAAACTCTGGCACCAGGACGGGAGTTTAGTTAAAACACTTAAGGGACATCAAGAAGAAGTTAACTGGGTAAGCTTCAGTCCTGATGGTCAATTCATTGCTTCAGCAAGTGACGACAAAACAGTAAAAGTCTGGCGAAGAGACGGTAGCTTGGTTAAAACTTTGTATGGGCATCAAGAAGGTGTGACTATCGTTACCTTCAGTCCTGACGGTAAGCTGCTAGCGTCAGCAGGTCGAGACAAAAGTGTGAAACTGTGGCAGCAAAATGGGTTAGATTTTCGCCCTTACAAAAATTTACAACTGCACACCAGTATAGTTTGGAGCCTCCAGTTCAGTTCTGATGGTCAAAAGTTAGCTTCAGGAAGTGATGACAATACGATCAATCTTTGGAGTGTAACTGGCACGCTACTCAAAACCTTCAAAGGACACAGCGATGCTGTTGCTGCTGTTGCTTTCAGTCCCGATAATAAATTATTGGCATCAGGAAGTTATGACAAAACTGTCAAACTTTGGAGTTTGGATGCTCCCACACTACCTGTTCTTCAGGGGCATCAAGATAAAGTTTTAAGCGTTGCTTGGAGTCCCGATGGTCAGATGTTGGCTTCTAGCAGCCGCGATCGCACCGTGAAACTCTGGCAACGAGATGAGATTATTGATGGAGTTAAACCTCGACTTTATAAGACCTTGGTGGGACATACAGATAAAATTCCCAGTGTGACTTTTGATCCCAAAGGTAAAATCATCGCATCAGGAAGTTATGACAAAACTATCAAACTTTGGAGCCGTGATGGTACTTTGCTGAAAACTCTCCTAGGACATAGCGATAGTGTGATGAGTGTCAGCTTTAGCCCTGATGGTAATTTATTGGCATCAGCTAGTAAAGATAAGACGGTGAAACTTTGGAGCCGTGATGGTCGCTTGCTGAAAACCTTAATGGGGCATCAGGGTTGGGTAAATAGCGTTAATTTTAGTCCTGATGGTCAGGTGCTGGCTTCAGCTAGTGATGATAAAACAGTCAGACTTTGGCAACGGGATGGGACTTTGTTAAAAACTTTTTCGCCCCATGATAGCTGGGTTTTAGGTGTGAGTTTCAGTCCAACTGACCAGTTGCTAGCTTCTGCGAGTTGGGATAACACAGTTAGACTTTGGCGACGGGATGGGACTTTGTTGAAAACACTGTTAAAGGGGTATAGCGATAGCGTCAATGCTGTTACTTTCAGTCCTAATGGTAAATTACTTGCCGCCGCCAGTTGGGATAGTACAGTCAAACTCTGGAGCCGTGAGGGTAAATTGATTAAAACCCTCAACGGGCATCGCGCTCCAGTATTAAGTGTTAGCTTTAGCCCTGATGGTCAAACCTTAGCATCGGCTAGCAATGATAACACCATAATTTTATGGAATTTGCATCTTGATGACCTACTTCTTCGTGGTTGCAACTGGTTAGATGATTACCTCAAGCACAATCCTAATATTGAAGGGGGCGATCGCTTTCTTTGTGATGGCGTGAGCTATAGGCGCTAGTACCGCTACGCGGAATTAAAAAGTAAAAAGTAAAAAGTAAAAAGTAAAAAGATAATCCCCATAAATAAA
>JAYGHB010000050.1:0-21063 GCA_034931985.1 Halotia wernerae UHCC 0503 | reverse complement strand
CACTGGAGATTGGAGTCCACTATTACCAACCGCCAACCCTGGCGAGGTGATGAGTATTTTAATCCGTCAGATTTTAATGCAATAAGCAGTTGAAAAATAAGATCCCCGACTTCTCTAAGAAGTCGGGGATCTGTCTTTTCGATGGGTTTCCATTCATTCCGATTTGAAGCGATCAAGAAAGAGTTCGTCTAGGAGCCTTTGCTCCGTAAGGCTTTCAGCCACTAAATGACACACTTCTCAAAAATCAGCCAACTTGGCTACATGTATTTGATTGCCTCTGCTAAAGTATGAACAGTAAATGAGATGAGGGTTTTCTCCTTCGATATTTACTACTTATGAAAAAGCATTGAAAGCAGCGTTTATTTAAATCTGCTTAATATGCTTTCCTAACAGCTTACTACTGTTCTTGTGGCAGCGATTGTCATAACTCCTCCTTACTTTAAAAGTAACAACTAGTAAAAGTCCTTGTTGGTTTAGTTATTGCTTACCTCGTCCATTTTAAGATGGATGAGGTATTTCCGTTTGAGGTCTTAGCCTCAAACCATCTACATTTATTTCCCTGAATTTATGCCAATCACCCCTATGATAATTAAAGCAATGGAGAAAAATTTGACGAGTGTAAAAGATTCACGGAACCAGACAACACCAATACTCGCAATTAGGATGGTTCCTAACCCTGACCACACGGCATAAGCAATACTGACTTCCAGTCTTTTAAGGGCGAAAGTTAAAAAAGTAAAACAAATTCCATAAAATACAAATATTAATATTGAAGGAACTATTTTAGTGAATCCTTCAGAAAGTTTCATGCAAGTTGTGCCAGAAACTTCAAATATGATTGCTGCAACAAGATAAATCCAACTGATTAACATAAGTGTTATGGATGCTTGATAAGGATATAGGGTCAACAGAAATATATTAGGTATAGATCTTATGTTGAGTAATGTAAATATTTCTGCTATTATTACGACACATTAATTTCGCGAATCATTCCAAGTATTAAGAGTAATAATTTACTTATAGCAATTCTCGATTGTTTTTATTCTGGGGAGTCATGCGTCTCATTTGCTAAAAGTATGTCTGACAAGCTTTGTTGGAGGTAATAGCAATGATGGGAATATTTGGGTTGTTGATTTTTTGCTTTTTTTTGCTGATTGGCTTAACGCTGTTGGCAGAGAATTGGTTCTATGAAGAAGAGCAACAGTTATAAAAGTAGCTAATTAACTAACAAGATTTGATATTAAAACAGGAGTCAAAAGTCAGGATATTTCTGTATTTTGACTCCTGCTTTTCCTAACTTTATTATACTGCAATACAGTTGAGTTAAAGGCTCAAAATATATGTCTACGTAGGTTGGGTTGACGTTAGGAAACCCAAGGTTTCTGAGGGATTGTTGGGTTCCACTTTGCTTAACCGTATTGGATTATACTGTGATCGTGAAGTATCTCATTTTACCTCAGGCTGAAGTTAGAGCGCTTCACGAGCGCAGTTGAGCCACCATTTGGGCAGGGTTCCAATAGGCACGAGTTGTTTGAATTTTACCAGCTTTATTAATCTCGAAAATTGTGATACCCTCGAAGGTTACTACCTTGCCACTCTTGCTAAATCCTTGCATTGTCCATTTGACTGCTGCTTCATTACCAGCAATGAAGATATGCTCGGTTGTGGATTCTAGTTTTGCAAAGACTGCTTGCAATTGCCCGATAAACTGACGGAATCCTTCATGGACTTTTGCTGGTGGTTCGCCAACCGGATCGTAACTCAGGGCATCTTCAGCAAAGTTTTCTACCCAACCTTCTGGATTCATCGCCGCAAAGTTGGCAAAGTAAGCATTAACAACGCTTTCTATGGCTGTGGGTGACATAGCATTAGTTTCCTTGTTCCTCAGGCACAAGTTTAATTTCTCATGAATGGTTGGTATTTATACATCCAATCTTCAAACTCTGGTTGACTCACCTGTGCTTGATCTAATGCTTCCCGCAAAAATGTTTCGTTGTCAGACTCATAGGCGCGATTTCCCTGGAAGGCACTACGAGCCTGAATTACTTGGGTTCTTTGTATGCGACTGCTGTCATAGTTAGTAAGGGCTGATTCAATATTGGGCGCGTGGGTGAGCCATTGGGAGAGTTCCCAGGCATCTTCAAAAGCTGTATTTGCACCTTGTCCTAAGGATGGTACCATCGGATGGGCTGCATCACCTAATAGTGTGACTCTACCTTGGCTCCATCTGTGCAAAGGTGGTCTGTCCCAGATTGGGCGTTCCACAATATCCTCGGCGTTGGTTGCTGTAACGATCGCCTGTACTGGTTCTCCCCAACCAGCAAACTTTTCTAAGACATGTAATTTCACATCAGCAGCACTAGAAGCTAGAGAATCTTCCTCAGATAGCGCCCCAGCACTCCAAAAAATGTATCCGCCACTCACATCGACTAACAAAAAGTTTTTGCCTGCGGGTGCTGCCATTAATACTACTTCGTCAGCGGGCAACAACTCATGACTATATTTAACTACAGCCCGCCAAGACAGCCGTCCAGCATAGAGAGGAGAACCGTCTCCAATTAATGTTTGCCTGATAGTTGAGTGTATACCATCAGCTCCTATTAGTAGGTCTGCCTCTACTATTTTGCCATTATCGAAAGACACTTTAACGCTGTTGTCAAGTTGCTCAAAACCAATGCAACGATGATTGAGGTGGATGATATCGGGTAACAGTGCAGCAGCCAAAATCTCTTGCAAACGTGACCACCGAATGTTTAACATTGGTTGCCCGTATTTTTCCATGAGAGTGATTGAGTTTTGTACAATCATTTCTCCGGTACTTTTTTTCAAGTTGGTGACACGGGTTTGGCTAGCTGCGTGTTTTAAATAATCAACTATCCCAGGAGCGATCGCTTCTAAACTATTCAAGCCGTTGGGAAACAGCGTCAGTCCTGCGCCAACTGGTCGCAAAGAATGGGCTTTTTCGTAAACCTGGGCTTCAATACCTTGTTTTCGTAAAGCGATCGCCACTGCTAAACCACCAAGACCAGCACCAACTATGGCAACTTTCTTGACAACAGGAGGATATTGAATTGGCTGGTTTTCGGGCATAGGTTTTAGAGTTTTTCAAACAATATATTCATGGAAATTGGGCATAGGGCAGACAGCGCTGCGTTCGCGTAGCGTCTCGTAGAGAGCGTCATCCGAAGGGGGCATAGTAAAACAAAGTTGAATTTAATTATGCTCAATTACTTATTTAGTGGCGAGTGTAGGAACGTTCAAATTTAATTTTGATTCGCTGGGCAATAACTGCTAAAACAACTGTTAATAGTGCTGCTGAAACTGTGGCTATTTTCAGTTGATAATTATCTACTAATATGGCTATAGCCGCAAGAGCGATCGCTACTCCGATAAAAGTTTGTTTCAGTTTGTTTGTGTTTTGATAGGCTTGATTGCAAGAACTACAAATTTGTGTATGTTGTGAAAATCTGTCTAAGGGTGTCAAATTTGGATTAGATTCGCCTCTATCTATATTTTTTGCTGAAGCATAGCCTTGATAAAACGGTAAAGATGCACCAAATTTATCTAGCCATTTGCGGTATTCAATTACCAATGTGTCAGAACTTTTCAGCGGTAAATAGACTTGTTTAAGGTTTTGTCCCAAACGCTCAACTTGTGCTTTTTGTTGGACAACAAGTTGCAAATCACCTTCCAATATTTTGTTTCTTACGAAGATATGGTCTAGCCAAAGAGGCATATATTTGAGTTTCCAAGTGAAGAAATTACCATAATTTCTCAGTAAAATTCGGCATCTATCCTTACCAAGAGGGATGGAATACAAAGCTACTCCACCCAGCCAATTTTTTTGTACAATGTTGATTTTATAAGTAATTAAGTTGGGAGCAATAAAATCTAAAGAATTCCAAGATGAATTAGGTGTACGTGTATATCTATATCTTCCCCGGATTCCTTGAGTTGAGCTTTCGATGACTTCCATTTCTAGCGGTTGAGCATCTTCTCGTTTTCCCATAATGCCATCATGACTAATAGGAATATGAGCCGGATCAATCACATTTTCTATGAAATAGCTTTGGTCATAAGGGAGGTCGCGCATATAGTCTGTGCTGACAAATATTGGGTTTTCCAAATCAGCTAAAGTCGGAATAAGTTCCTCTACAGCGGCTTCACCTTCTTGCGCCCACATCCAAATGATACCTTGACGTTCTACAACTTTAAATGATGCTACGCAAGCATTAACAGGAATTTTTGCATCCGCAGGTAACTGAGGAATATGTAAACATTGACCATCTTGTCCAAACTGCCAACCGTGATATGAACATTCGATTTTGCCGTCAATAATTTGTCCATCAGATAGTCTAGATGCACGGTGAGGACAACGGTCTGTTAAACAAATAAGTTGTCCATCTTTGTTTGTAAATAAAACAAAGGGTTCATCGTATAAAGAAAAGCTGTAAGGATGGTTTTTCGGTAAGTCTTGTACAAAACAGACAGGATACCAACATTGTCTCCAATTAAATTCTTGCTTCTGTTCGGTTATCTCTAAGTTAGAAGTCGGTATTATCTGGATTTCTAATGTCATAAATTTGCTCCAGGTGGCGATTATCCTAATCTGTCTGTCCTGATCTTATCTAAATGTTTCTAGAGTTAAACCGATAAAACCAGTAGTGATGACTCCATGTTTTACAATTTAGTCTTGAAACTAAACACTTCAACTTTCAACCAGAACTGTAACAGCCGCGATCGCAATCAACATTTCATCATTTTTATCGTTGAGAGATGCGATCGCTCGTCCTTGCACTACCATTCCCCCAAATTCTACGGTGAGGCTTTTTTTACCAAACGGTAATACGGCTAATACTTCTGCTTCTCTAACTTGTTCTGGATAGGGTACTGCTACTTGAACTTCTACAATCATCTCATCAGGATTACTTAAACCAGCGACTTCCCAAACACCAAGTAAAGCATTATGGGCGATCGCATTACGTACAGCCCTAGCTGCTGCTACAGTCGGCTCTTGTCCGTGCTGATCTATTCCCATCCCCATCTCGATAATCAAGCGTTTACGCTCCACTGCTACCTCCAGTAAATCTTTCTTTTTCACTGTATCGCTCAATAAGACAGCAGCATACTTCCTCTTATAGAGATTATCGAGTCTTAAGATAGAGAAATCACTGGATATAGCAGGGGACAGGGGACAGACTTGAAAGTCTTTTGATATCTGGATTTTATGATCTGTTTATGTCCTAAACTAGCTGGCGATAGCTATAACACCAATTCTCTAAAATCTGGCAACAGATTTAAACCCGAAAACCCAGATTAAATCTGAATTTCTTAATTAATTACGAATTACGAATTGGTATGTAGCAAATGTGAGGCTAAACTTTCCTCATGAAGATGAAGCGCCGACAATTTCTCACCGCCTGCGGATTAACTACCTTAGCTACCCAAATTTCACCACTTGCTGCTCAAGAACAGCAATTATCGCCTAACATCATCCTTAAACCACCCCGCCTACAAGTTGGTGATACTGTAGGACTGATTGCTCCGGCTGGTATCGTTGATCTAGAAGATATTGCAGCAGCGAAACAATCGATCACAAAATTAGGATTAAACGTCAAAGTTGGGGCGCATATTGCAGACCGTTATGGTTATTTAGCAGGTAAAGATGCTGATCGCGCTCAGGATATAAATGATATGTTTAGCGATCGCTCTGTAAAAGCGATTATGACTATGCGTGGTGGTTGGGGATGTAATCGCCTTTTACCGCTACTTAACTACACCATGATTCGCTCTCATCCTAAAATTATCATTGGTTACAGTGATATTACTTCTTTGGTGTTAGCAATTTATGCTCGTAGTCGGGTGATAACTTTTCATGGCCCCAATGCTACATCTACCTGGAATCCTTTTACAGTAGATTACTTCCAGCGCATTCTCTTTCATGGCGAAGCTGTAACAATGGCAACTTTCCAGCCTAGCGATGTGCGAGTAAAGACAATAGCACCAGGCAAGGCGAGGGGTAAACTTATGGGTGGTAATTTGTCGGTGTTATCGGCGATGGTGGGTTCACCTTATTTACCTTCTTGGTACAAAAGCATTTTGTTTGTAGAAGACGTAAATGAGGATGTTTATCGAATTGATCGAATGCTGACTCAGCTAAAAAACGCCGGCATACTTAATCAAATTGCTGGTTTTATCTTTGGACAATGCACTGATTGTAGTCTGGGGGATGAGCCATCATTTACTTTAATGCAAGTATTGCAAGACCACATATTGCCTTTGGGCATTCCTGGCTGGTATGGTTCGATGATTGGTCATATTCAGCATAAATTTACCATGCCAGTGGGTGTAGAAGTTGAAATTGATGCTAATGTGGGGACAATTCAATTGTTAGAAGCAGCTATTAGGTGAGGCAGCAGAAGTAGGTGTTTCTTCGACTAACTCCTGGAGCGGTTTTGCGAGTACTGCGATCGCACGTTGGCGTTGGTTTAGATCCGCCTGAATTGTTTCTAGTCTTGCTCTAATCTCTGTCAAAGAACATAAATATACAGACTTCAGGAGGAATTTAAATTCCTCGTTTTTGAGTATCATAAGCAACGACTGATGAACGAGGAAGCTGGATGAACGCAGATATATCGGCACTTTTCGACAAAATGCAGAAAATGGTTAACGGCTTCATTGCTCTGCTGCCCAATATTTTGTTAGGGTTAATTGTTTTTGCAATATTTATAGTTATTGGGAGGTCAATTAAAAAACTAGTTAAGCGCTTAACTCGCCACCGTCGTCAAGCCCGTAATTTGGGAATGGTTCTGGGTCGATTAGCCCAGGGTACTACGATTCTAGTTGGTCTATTTATTGCCCTTTCTATTGTCATTCCTTCACTCAAGGCCTCTGATTTGGTGCAGTTGCTAGGAATTAGTGGGGTAGCAATTGGTTTTGCTTTTCGTGATATTTTACAAAACTTCTTAGCTGGGATTTTAATATTGCTAACCGAGCCGTTTCAAATTGATGACCAAATTGTTTTTAAAGGTTTCGAGGGGACGGTAGAAAATATTCAAACACGCGCTACAACCATCAGAACTTACGACGGTCGCCGGATTGTAATTCCTAACTCTGAACTATTTACCAATTCGGTAACAGTGAATACTGCCTTCGAGAATCGCCGATTAGAATATGATATCGGCGTTGGCTATGCCGATGACTTGGAGTTAACAAAGCAGTTGATTCTTGAAGCCATGCTCAGTGTAGACATTGTACTCAAAGACCCAGCCCCTGACGCACTGGTGATGGAACTTGCTGAAAGCACTGTTAATATCCGCGCTCGCTGGTGGATCAGTCCACCACGCCGTGCAGATTCTTTGGATTCAAGAGATCAAGTGATCTCTGCAATCAAGCGCAAGTTAGTAGAAAGCGGTATCGACTTACCCTTTCCTACCAGACAAATTTTATTCCATGACCAAACCGAAGAGACAGATGGCGATCGCTCTCGTCAACGTGAAGGCTGGCCCGCAGGTAAAAGCGAAGTTCCTAAATCACGTAGCATCAGTGATTCACTTAAGCAACTGGTGCAAATGCAGAATGGCAACAACAAGGTAGATCCCCGCAAATCTGACAGCAAATCATGAAGAACGTGCAGTTGGCAAAACTTTGGGATGCACTCCACGCTAGTTACTGGTTTTTACCAGGAATCATCGCACTAGGGGCAATCATCCTGGCGTTTGCCATGATCACCCTTGACCGCATAATCGGCTTTGATGGCTTAAGTTGGATTTACACTGGCGGCCCCGATGGGGCGCGAGCAGTGCTTTCTGCGATCGCCGGTTCAATGATGAGCG
Source organism: Halotia wernerae UHCC 0503 (assembly GCA_034931985.1). Classification (GTDB taxonomy): domain Bacteria; phylum Cyanobacteriota; class Cyanobacteriia; order Cyanobacteriales; family Nostocaceae; genus Halotia; species Halotia wernerae. Next base: position 13,228 of record JAYGHB010000050.1, on the reverse strand, counting down.
TTACTGCTACAGCCTTTTCGATCACAATTGTGGCTCTGCAACTGGCTTCGGCCAATTTCGGGCCACGAATCTTGCGTAATTTTATGCGAGATACGGGCAATCAAATAGTCTTGGGTACTTTCATTGGTACTTTCATTTACTCCTTGCTTGTACTACGGACCATTTATGGAAAAGACTACAGTCTGTTTGTTCCCCATTTGGCGGTGACAGTCGGACTGATCTTAGCGATCATTAGTATCGGTGTATTAATTTACTTTATTCATCATGCATCAACTATCATTCAAGCATCCCATGTTATTGAAAGTGTGAGCCGCGATTTAGACAAAGCTATTGAACGGCTATTTCCAAAAAAAATTGGATTTAACCCCCCAGAATACAAACTACATTTAGGAGAAATTCCACCTGCTTTTGAGTTACAGGCTTACTTAATTAGAGCTAATAGTAATGGTTATCTCCAAGCAGTTGATCATCAAAAATTGATCAAGATTGCCATTAAGCACAATCTTTTGATCGAAATCAAGTCTCGACCAGGCAAGTTTGTGTTCCAGGGTAATGAGTTAGCTATGGCTTGGCCTGGTGAACGAGTCAATCAAAAACTTACCCAGCAAATTGAACAGGTGTTTATTGTAGGTAGAGAACGTACTGAACAGCAGGATGTCGCGTTTCCCATTAATCAATTAGTAGAAATTGCCTTGCGCGCGCTCTCTCCTGGAATTAACGATCCATTTACTGCGGTTCGTTGTGTTGATCGATTGTGCGCCGGATTATGCCATTTAGTACAAAAAGAATTTCCCTCACCCTACCGCTATGATGACGATAACAAACTGCGAGTGATTGCCGAACCCATAACTTTTGAAAAGTTGGTTAATGATGCCTTTAATCAAATTCGCCAGTATGGCCGTTCTGATGTCGCGGTCACTATTCGTCTACTAGAAGCCATAACTACAGTTGCTAATTACACCTATAACCCCCAAGACCGAGAAGTTCTGCGCCGTCATGCGGACATGATTGAACGGGGTAGCCAGGAGGGATTGCCAGAAAAGAAAGATTGCCAGGATGTCCAAGAGCAGTATCATAAAGCACTTCAAGCTTTGAAGCAAGTCCATGAAATAGATAGTTTAAGTAGGTAAAGCCATGATTAGTACAAACTGGCGAGGGTATCGCATCGCCGCCTGGATTGGACAATTAGAGTAAAGCTCAAAACTCAAGCCACGACCAAATAATATACTCTGCTTAAAAACTCCAGGTTTCAAAATGGACGGGGTTTATGAGATGGCAAGCGACGAGAAAATTCCCAAATCTAGAAACTAAATTTTATTGGAAAAAATAGAGTTATGAATTTCTGGAAACAGGTATCACTGAACTTACGCCTAATTAAACTGCGAAGATTTTTGGGGTCGTTGTTTTATCCGCTGCAACGGGACGCTTTAGAGCGCCAGTTCCAGAGTAATCAGAGTGTATTTACAGAAATTGGAAATATCCTGCGGGTTGAGGCTACCAAAGCAGGCGGATGCTTTTACTTCCAGAACGTCGAACTAGAAATCTACTTTTTAGCTGCTGACTTAGTGCGTGTTGACTGGAAACCGGGGTTACTTCCCATTCCCTATGCCATTTCCCGCCAAGACTGGCCAGAGGTAGAGGTGAACTTTCAAGAAATAGGCGATCGCTGGATGATTTCCAGCACAGAAATTAAGCTGATTGTCAACCCAAACGGTAGTCTAGAATTTCAGAATGCCTTGGGGCAAACAATCCGCACAGAATTACCTCCCCAGCCGAAACTTTCTGGTTGGCTACATCAAGCACAACTGCGTCCAGAAGAACACATTTATGGATTGGGAGAACGAGCAGCCCCCCTTAACCTCCGCCCTGCATCAGCAACTAGAACTTACCGGATGTGGAACTATGATGCTGGTGGCAAATATGGGCCAGGAACTGACCCACTTTATCTGTGCATTCCCCTCTATTTAGGTTTGCATGAATCTGGCAGTTACTTAATTTTTTATGAAAATACTCATCTAGCAACTTTTAGTTTTAACGGTTTTGCCGCCGCCGACTTTGCAGGAGGAGCGCTACGCTATTACTTAAGTCTTGGCTCACCCGCCCAACTCCTAGACCGTTACACAGAATTAACGGGTCGCCCCGTCCTACCGCCTCGTTGGGTACTGGGATATCATCAATCACGTTGGGGATATGAAACAGAAGCCGCAGTTCGGGAAACTGCTGAAGGATTTTTGACCCATGACCTGCCCCTCAGCGCCATTCATTTAGATATTGATTGCCAAGAAGGGTTTCGCGCCTTCACCATTGACCCCGATCGCTTTCCCAAGTTAGCTGATTTTAACCAAAACTTGGTAGCCAGAGGAGTACATTTAATTGCCATCATCAACCCAGGAGTAAAAGTTGACCGCAAGAGCGAATTATTTGAACAAGGGCGATCGCAAGATGTATTTTGCAAATTTCCCAATGGTCAACTTGCTATTGCTCCAGTGTGGCCAGGGTTATGCGCCTTTCCCGATTTTACCAACCCCCAAGCCCGCCATTGGTGGAGCCACCAATATGAATATTTACTCGATTTAGGCTTTACTGGTTTTTGGCATGACATGAATGAGCCTGGAGTATTTGTTTTGTGGGGAGATCCCAGCCTACCCCAGCACTCGACCCAGCATTTTCTAGAAGGCAGAAGTGGTAACCATTTAGAAGCTCATAATGTCTACGGATTATTACAAGCTGAAGCTGGTTATGAAGCACTCCACGAATACCAACCAGAACACCGTCCTTTCATTGTTTCACGAGCAGGTTGGGCAGGATTGCAGCGCTACGCTTGGACTTGGACAGGAGATATTGAAACTAGTTGGGCAGGGTTACGCCAAACTATTCCTACAGTGCTGAACTTGGGATTATCAGGGATTCCCTATAGTGGTGCAGATATTGGCGGATTTAAGGGCAATCCCACTGGCGAACTGTATTTACGCTGGTTACAAATGTCCTGTTTTTTACCATTTTGTCGCACCCATTCCGCCAACAATGTCAAACCGCGCACACCGTGGAGCTTTGGCGAACCCATCCTGAGTATTGTGCGGGAATTTTTACGATTACGTTACCGCCTTTTGCCTTATTTTTACACCTTGGCTTGGGAAGCCAACCAAACAGGTCATCCCCTAGTGCGTCCATTGTTCTGGGCTGACAGTGAAGATTCTCGCCTCTGGGGTGTGGAAGATGCTTTTCTCTTGGGTAATGCCTTATTGGTTTATCCCATTGTTGAGGAAGGCGCAACCTCGCGTTCAGTAATACTACCCAAAGGACACTGGTATAACTTTTGGGATGATACTCTATTGGCAGGTGGAACCCAGGTTAATATGGCTGCACCGCAATCACAGATACCTTTGTTGGTCAAGGCGGGCAGTATCTTACCAATGGCAGAAGGTGAACAACTCACGCTTCACATCTACGCACCTGTCAACTTAACTGGTGCAGGTCGAGTTTATAACGATGCAGGTGATGGATACGGGTCTTGGCGATTAGATGAATTTTATCTTCAAAGCGATCGCCAGATTCTAAAACTTACTTGGCAACAGCAGGGAGATTATGCTTTTCCTTACAAAAAAGTTCAACTTTACTTTCACGGCTGGGAAATTCAACAAGCTTGGGTAGACGACAAAGAAGTTAATTCCCCAGAAAATTATCTAGATGTAGAACAATTTCAGCAAATTCGCCTTCAGAAAAGTCCTGGAAGATAGAAAAATATTTGCTCCAGTCAAAAACTTATCATTAAGACCGCAGGGAACTGTGTTCAATCACATTCCCTATTTTTTCCTTTTCAATCGGCTATCTAGTTTGAATTCCAGTCCTCCTAGCAGCCACAGAAAGTAAGGTGTACCAATCAAGGCGGTAACTAATCCAGAAGGAATTTCTTTAGGAGCTAGCACAACACGACCAACGATATCAGCTAAGGTTACTAAAATAGCACCCAAAATTGCCGCTATTGGTACTAGTTGGCGGTGTCGATAACCTACTAATAAACGTGCAGCATGGGGAGCAATTAACCCCACGAAACTAATAGTTCCTACTGTGGATACCGCCGCAGCTGCCAAAGCAACAGCGATCGCTAATATTACACCACGAGCTTGCTGTAAACGCATCCCTAAAATCCGGGGTAAGTCTTCCCCTAACGCCATCACATCAAGTTTGCGGGCAAATAACCATCCCAAAGGTAGTAAAATTAAGGGAAAAGCCAGCAATTGCCATACCTCATCCCACTGACGAGCGTAGGTACTACCAGCTAGCCATACCAACGCCTGAGTGACCTGCAATTTAGACTTGACCACTAACAAGTTAATCCCAGCCGCACAAAACGCAGACACCGCAATTCCTACCAAAGCTAGCCTCGCTGGTGCTACGCCGTTTTGCCAAGCCGCTAGATAAACTACACTAAAGGCGACAACTGCACCAATAAAAGCGGCAACTGGTATTAATGTTACACTTACATTAAGTAGTAATACTAGTGCCAGTAAAGCCCCAAAACCTGCTCCTGAAGTAATCCCCATAATTTCCGGGCCAGCCAGAGGATTGCGTACTACTCCCTGCAACAATAAACCACTAATGGCTAATGCTGCCCCAGCTAATAATGCTACCAGTAGACGGGGTAGACGTAAGTTTAATATGATGCTTTCTGCGAGCGCGTCACTACTACCATTGATGACTTGAATTAGTTGATGAATATCAAAATTAATATTGCCGAGGGATAGTCCTACAACCATCACCAGTAATAAACAGAAGACTCCAGCTACCAGTAAAATAGGATACTGAATAGGGGTTTTTATTTGTATTTGTAAAGCATTATTTCTCTCTGTTTTACTCAATAAACGCGGCGATGAACGCACTAACCACACTAAAAACGGTGCGCCTAATAAAGCAGTGATCCCACCCGCAGGTAGTTCACTAGATATCTGCTGTGCTACTAGATCAGCAGCGAGTAATACTACTGCACCCCAAATCGCCGCCGATGGTAATAAAATTTGGTGTCGCCGACATCCCATTAATTTCACTATATGAGGTGCAACTAAACCTACAAAGCCAATCGGCCCTACTACACTCACAGCTACAGAGGCTAAAAAGACAGCCAGTAGGGTACTACATAAACGTGTCCACTGGACTTTTGAACCAAGGGAACGAGCTAAATCTTCGCCTAGCAAAAGGACATCTAAGGGTTTAGCGATGATGAAAACTGCGATCGCTCCTAATAATACTCTAGGTGCTGCATAGATACTTCCCTGCCAATTGGTTTGTAATAAAGAACCTGCACCCCAAAAAAATAAATCACGGGTTTCGTTTTCGTACAGCAGTTGTAAAGCGGAAGTGAAGGCAGCTAAGGCTAGGGAAACCGCCATTCCTGAGAGGGTGAGGCGAATGGGGGTGATCTCTTTGCCTGCTATGGCGTAAACCAGTAAGGCTGCTAATAAACCCCCAGTAAATGCTACTAGTAAAGGCGATTCACTAAATATCTCTGGTGCAAAGATAGTTGTGGCGGTGACGGCTAAATAAGCACCAGCATTTACTCCTAATGTTGCGGGTGAGGCAAGGGGGTTACGGGTGACTGTCTGGAATAGTGCGCCTGCTATTCCCAAGGCTACGCCTGCTAGTATACCGATGACTGTGCGGGGTAGTTTGATGTAACGCACGATGTCATCTGGGGAAAATATGGTTGTGATGAGAGTGCTGTGAAGGAGAAAGAGTGCTATGAGGATGAAGATTCCTGTGATTAGAGGGCGGGTTTTGATAAGCATGGGGGTTTTAAACGCACAGGGATCTACATTAAGGTTTTGATGACTTTTTCTACTAAGATTTGGGCTGATAGGGGGCCACCAAATAACCAAGTGTCTGGAGCGATCGCATACAATCTTTTTTGTTGGACAAATTCTAGTCTTTGCCACACAGGGTTATTCTGTAGTTGCTGTTGGTAAGGGCTGTTGGGTGCGGGAATGTAGATGAAATTAGCGGTTTCTATTTTTGGTAATGCTTCTACCCACACTGTATTGAAGCCAAAACGGTCAAATTTTCCTTTCCAGGCGTTTTTTAAGCCGATGGATGTCAGGATTTGTGCAGCCATTGAGTTATCTGTAAACAGACGAATTTGGGGAGCATTATCGCTAAATTGTCCCAAGACGAAATTCGGTTTTTGAGTATTTTTGATGCGGGTGGCTGCTGTTTGAAATTTGGTTTGCATTTGCTGAATAACTGTCTCAGCTATATCTCGACGATTGACGCGTTCAGCAATTTTGCGGAATGTTTGCTGCATTTCATCTAGTTGATTCAAGTTTTCCTCTAAAGGATAAGGGTTAAATATGAGGGTGGGGGCGATCGCAGATAAAGTATCATAAATGCTTTGATGTCTTAAATCTACGCCTAAAATTAAATCGGGTTTTAATTGAGCGATCGCTTCTAAGCTCGGTTCTTGACGTGTCCCGACATCAACTACACTCTCGTCTAGGGACGGTTGTACATTCACAAATTTTTTGTAGCCTTGAATATCTGCAACCCCTAAAGGCTGGATTCCCAAAGCTAAAAGGTTTTCTGCATACACCCATTCCAGGGCGACTACTCTGGTTGCAGTCTGATTAGAGGTTTGGGTACGAGGAGAACGATTACAAGCCACAATCAAGGCGGAAACTGTCGCCGCAGTTAAAAAGGCGCGTCTGGTAAATTTGCTCATCTTGCTAACTCTCCTTGTGGAAGACCTAGATGGCAAGGTAAACAGGTAGGACAACCATTGATCGGATGTGGAATCACAGTCATTTCTACACCGAACACCTGCTGAATATTATTGACTGTCATCACTTCTTTGGGAGTACCGACAGCGACGACTTTTCCTTGTTTGAGCATAATTAGGCGATCGCTATAAGCTGCGGCTTGATTCAAATCATGCAATACCCAACCAACAGTAATTCCATGTTCTTGGTTAAGTCGTCGCACTAAAGCTAAAACTTCTATTTGATGGCGAATATCTAAAAAGGTTGTGGGTTCGTCGAGTAATAATATTTGGGTTTGCTGTGCTAACGCCATTGCTATCCAAGCCCTTTGACGTTCCCCACCAGAGAGAGTATCTACTATCCTATCTGCTAAAGATTCTAAGCCAGTTACAGCTAACGCCCATCCCATCGCTGCGATATCTTTTTGGGAAAAACCCCCGAATATATTTTGATGGGGATAACGTCCATAACCAATCAATTCCCACACAGTTACACCTGGAGGTGCTTCTGAGGATTGGGGTAATATCGTCAGTTGCTTGGCTAATTCTTTTGTAGGTATGTGACTAATATGGCGACCATGCAAATAAATAGCACCCTTACTTGGTTGAATGAGTCTAGCCAGGGTGCGTAAAACGGTACTTTTACCAGAACCATTCGGCCCCAGTAAAGCAGTGATTTCTCCCAGATGAAAGTTTACTGAGAGGTCAGGAACGATAATGTTGCCATCATAAGCAATTTGCAAATTTTGAGCTTTAATCGCTGGCAATTCCTGACCTCCTAATAGTTAATAGCAGTAATTTTTAATTACTACTGCCGCTGAAGATTGCTTTTTGTTTCCTATAACAACTATATAGCTAACCTAATTGCGAATATCTTTGTCAAGTAGTTACCAGCATATTGAGAATCATTAGCACTCAATTGGCAGCATTTGGGCTACTGTATACAAAGCATTGTTCACCTTACCAAAAGCAGCGGCGTGGGGGCGATCGCCATCATCAGCGTAACCGTAAGTAATCAAGCGATTGCGATTTAAACACAGTTTGGTAAATTGCGGTGCTAGCAAGTTGAATAACTCAAATCTGTCTTGCATCTGAGGGAAACGACTTTGATAATTCAAGATTGTCTCTCTGACTTTTGCCCAGAAGGTATGTTCTGGGTAGTTGTGGTAGTCTGCCAATAAATCAGAGAGGTAACGATGATGACAAATAAACAAACCAGCAAAGATAAATTGACATAAACCCTCTGGTGGTTCAGTCAACAAGATGGCTTTTAGCTGTAGTGTTAAAGACTCCAGTTCTGGTAAGGGATGACGACTGATATTTACATCGTCTACAAAATCTTTCATGGCTAACCGATGAGGAGCAAAATCCTTCAGTACCAAAATTGTGTTTTCACCGTGGGGCGAAAAAACTACACCGTAGCGGTAGAGGTAATGTAGTAGCGGGGGTAAAATTGTCTTGAATAATCGAGATAGCCATTCATCTAAGCTAATTCCAGAACTTTCTACAAGTTGAGAAATGAATGGTTGACCGCTACCATCAATATGTAATAGAGACGCTAAAGTAATCGGACGTTCATCCGGTTCGATATAAGCTAAAACACTCTCCCGCCACAGACAACCCAACATTTCCTTATATTGATAAGGTGCGCCTGAAAGTTGGTTGTAGTAGGGATGATCATAGTTGATGCTGGCAATTTCACCAGGAAGAATCAAGCGACACTCATCTTTGAGGAAAGTATCATTGTCACAAATCGATTTCACCAATTCTGTTACAAGCGGTGCAACCTTTGTTCGTTCACCCGGCAAACCACGGTAAACCAGAGTATTTAAAATGCTCAGGGGTAATTTGACATACCGTTTTTGCGGGTGGCTGATATTGGCAAAGGTGCGAATCGATTGTTGGGGTAAGTATTTATCTTGGCTGTAGCCTAGAGGAATAATTGCACCTGTGGCTATTTCTTCTACAAATAAAAGTGTGATGATATTTTTCCATTGCCAATCATGGACGGGGAGAAAATAGTAATCGGCGGGGTTGAGATGACGTGTTTGTAGGATGGCAGTAAATTCTGCAAAATTTTCTGCGCCTAACTCTTCTTGGATGAGGGTGGTATAGTCTAGTTCTGGGATGGCGTTAAATTGGGCGCGTTCAATGCTAACGGCAATCCAAAATAGGGAAACTGGCTGTTTACTTTCTGGTGCATGAGCTAAGTAATCATCGTAGCCAAAACCAATGCGTCCTTTGTTGAAGGTTATCCAGGGGTGTCCTTCCATTTCCCCTTCTAAGGAGGGGTAGTCTAAATTGAGTAAATCTATATTTTGGGTTTCTTTTTTGGTTTGAATATGAGCATCAGCTAGTAGTGTATTACTCAATTCTTTGATTAAATGGGCTGTGGTTTCGGCTGTCATTCCTACGGCTGTATGAATGTCGAGGACGAATTGCAGGGGGTTAAATGCTAGGGAAAATTCGTCGGCTTCTCGTCGTTGTATGGATGTGGGGATGACGCGATAGCTATCGAATAAGCGTTTTTTGGCTTGGAAGTTGTAGGCGATACCTTCGGGGAGGCTGAGATGGTAGAGGGTATATTCTGGTGTTTGTTCTAGTGTCTCTGGTTTGATGATCTCTTCATACATGAATTCGGAGAGCATTTTGGCTAGCAGTTTTTGGCTGACTGTTTGCCAGGGGAGGGGTTGGAGGATTTGGGTTAGGTTTTGCATTTTTTTGTTGGGTATTAAGAGGGAAAGCTCACGCAAAGGCGCAAAGGCGCAAAGGAAAGAGGGAGTTTAAAGACTTTTTACTTCTTGTCTTCTGCTTTCTGCATTGGGAACATAGCGAAAGAATAGGAGGTTTAGGCAGCCAATAATTGTGGCGGCGATGAATGGGGAGGCTAGGCTGTGGGTGTTGACTAGCCAGGAGGCTAACAGGGGTGCGCCTAGATGTCCAACGTTGGCGAAAGAGGTAGTGAGGCTGTAGTTGAAGTGGAGGTGTTTGGCTGTGCTTTTGTTGAATATTTGCAGTTCTATGGTGGCTTGGGTAACTGCTAGAAAGAAGCCGTAAACTATCCGCGCCAGGATGAGTAAGGGTAAGTTGAATGATAATCCTTGTAAGCCTAGGCTAATGATTAATAGACTTAAACTTCCTGTGTAGATGCTGTTGAGGCGTTCGGGACGACAGGCTTGACGAATGTAAGGTAAAGCAGCGATCGCCATAATACTAGGTATTAAAAACAACAAACTGCTGGTGAGCAGGTTGACGTTTAATGGTTCGGAGGTGACATACTCTGTAAAGTAGGGACGGACTAAGTTATTTGCAAGTTGGAAAGTGAAGATGACTATGCCAATGGTGAGAATGTAACCCAGTTGGTTTGGTGCTAAGGCTTGATCAGAATCTTCTCCCCTGCTCCCTGCTCCCTGCTCCCCTGCTTGTTCTTGGCGTTGAGTAGATACGCCCCGTAAGATATAAGCACAGATAGCAAGTTGTAAAATATCGGCTGCGGCAATTGCGTAAAATAAAACTAAAGGCGTATCAATATTAACCATCCATGCACTGACGATGGTAGCCATGATAATTGCACTATGAAATACAGCTTGGTATGTACCAGCGATCGCAGCTCGTTTTTCTTCGCCTCCCAGTTGGATAATGAGGGGATACACTAGCAGATAACTGCTTTTGCACAGTAACAACAATATTGTGTAAATCAGAAATTGCTCTGCACTGGTGCTTGTACCCATCAAGGCTGTCATCACAGCTGTACCCAATTGACCAACATAGAGTAGGTGTTTGACTTCAAAGCGGCTTGATAACACACCCCACACAGGCGCAGATAGCACTACGGTTAACCGACACACAAAGATGTAGTAACCGGTATAGGCTAAATCCGTCACGCCGAAGACTTTACGGAAAAACTGGGGATAAAAGGGTGACAGTAACACCTCATTGAAAATACTCAAGAATACACAAAGAAATAATGCGCTTGAGATCAGGGGTAGCCGATGCTTCATGCGACTACACCAAATTGCTGAAAGACGTTACGCTGTTGTACTGGGTAAACGTTGCGTCCTGTCAAGGAGTTAATAATTACAGAGTTGCGATAACAGCCTAAACCTAAATCTGGCGCACCAATCCCGTGAGTGTGTAACTCAGCATTTTGGACAAAAATCCGGTTGGGGATGTCTTGAGTGAGGGAGAGGTGATAATCAAAATTTACCTTGTAACGCCCTTGTGCATTCCATTGGAGTAAATCGCGGATATCTGCGATAAAATTAGGGATGGCTTGATGGTAGCCAGTCGCTAGGATAATGCGATCGCTATGATGAATAAATGGCTGATCCTGATGAGAATGGCGATAGGTGAGGCGATAACCGTTAGCAGTGGGTTCTACTTCTTTAACTTCCACCCCAGATAGTAACCTGACATCTGGGTAATTATCAGCGACAGAACGCTCGTAAAGCAAGTCATAGATTTTGGCAATGGTATTAAAGCTAATACCTTTGTACAACAAACCTTGTTTAGCTAAGAGTTCGTCTCGCTGTTCTGGGCGCAAATTGTAGAAATAATGGATGTAATCGGGTGAAAAATGTTCTAATCCCAATTTAGAATATTCCATTGGGAAAAAGCCAGAAGAACGGGTATGCCATTCGAGGCGATAACCATAGTTTTCTTGTGTTTGCAGTAGTTCATAAAAAACCTCAGCTGCACTTTGTCCAGAACCGATGACTGTAATTGATTTTGCCTCACAACATCTGGCTTTTTGGTGGAGAAATTCTGCCGAGTGAAAAATATTTTTTGAGACGATATCACGAAAACAAGGTGGTATATAGGGAACAGTACCAACGCCTAAAACTAAATTACGACAACGATAGGTAAAGCCATTACCAGAAACAATAAATTCATTAGCTTTTTCATCCCAAGAAATACTTGTTACCTGCTGTCCAAAGTAGCAATTAGGTAACTGCTGTGCTACCCATTGACAATAATCATTGTATTCTCGCCTGGGGATATGAAACTCCTCCCAAAAATAAAAATTATAGAGACGCGATTTAGCTTTGAGGTAACTAAGAAAACTGAATTTGCTACTAGGTTCAGCCATTGTCACCAAGTCTGCCAAAAATGGTACTTGAATTGTCGCACCTTCAAGTAATAATCCTGGATGCCATTGAAATTGAGGTTTTTGTTCCAGAAATAAAGACTTGATTTCTGTGACAGGTTCTAACAGTGCAGCTAAACCTAAATTAAAAGGGCCAAGACCAATACCAATTAGGTCGTAAACGCAATTAGTCATGTTTTCCACCTCTGCATAAATAACTGGCGATCGCAGAACATCAAAGCCTCATATTTATCTGGCAATTTAATCTCTTTCTGAAATTTAAAACCGCACCTTTCCAAAACATGAATCATTTTTTCGTTACGAATATCTGGTTCAGCAATAATCTTTTGAGTTGCAACATTTTGAAAGTGAAAAAACGTCATTGCCCGTAACAAAGGCAAAGCATAACCCTTACCTAAAAATGCTGGCTCTCCAATTAACAAATGAATACCCTGATCCGTAGATTCTGCCGGATAATGTCGAGCGACAATATCATCAATTGTCCAGTATGACTCCCAATAACTCATCGGTTCATCATCCAAACAACCAATATAAAGAGTTTGGTGCTTATCCCCCAAAGCCCTTTGTAAATGCTCCCGCATCCGTTCTAAATCAAAGGCTAAATTCCAAAACGGAATCACATGAGGTTGATTCATCCACTTATGAATACGGCTTAAATCCTCCTCCAAAACCACCGGACGAAAAGCAATAGTTTTATTGATTGTAGAATCAAACCTTTCGTAACTGTAATTGATTGTACTAACTGACATAGATTTAATTGAATGACAAGAAACTCCTTCTCATAAACTCTCTGCGTTACTCTGCGTCAACCTCCATGCCCCTCTGCGTTTATATCAAAGGATTATCAACAGCAACATAGACAGACTGTGTAGAAACTGGCCCCACAAGTTCATCCATATTGTGAAAGCGGGTGAGTAGATTAGCCTTACAACGCAATTGTGGCTGAGAAAGCAGATTTTTCACTAAAGAATGTTCAGAATATTTGCTTAAGGTATTTCGCAATTCTGTTAACAATAATTCCTCATCTACAAGTCCAGCGACACCGAAAGCATTAATTAGCCCGAACAAGTTATTAAAAAACAAATAGTAAGTAAGTCGTTCATCAATAACATCATCATCACAAATTGTTTCACTTTTTTGACTGATTCCAGGTAAGATATTATTTAACAATTGATGGCAGGAACGACGATAATAATATCCTTGGTTATCCCGATAAAAGAATTTTTCAGGGTAGCCATCTTTTAACTGCACAATACTATTTTGTTGATGAGCTTCCAGTCCTATACCGTAAGTGAAATATAACCAGAGAATTGGCTCTAAATACAGCAAATTGCAATCAATCGTGCCACAGACGGAAATAATCAAAGCCAGTAATT
>JAYGHB010000049.1:0-21332 GCA_034931985.1 Halotia wernerae UHCC 0503 | reverse complement strand
GACCTCTGTGAGGGTTGGCAGCTTGCAAAAGAGACTTAACGGGAAAAGTCAGATTCAATCCCCCGCTTAAACCAGGTAGCAATTCTTCAAAATATTCAATACCTTCATAAAAATTGGAAAGTGCTGAAGATGCAGTAGAAATCTATACGTAGTCTTATCTTTGTAACACTATCAGCTTTACCCTGAGGAGGATGTTTACTCGTGATGCTTTCCAAGTGAGCAGGTAAAGGAAGATGTCTGCGGACTGAATATAGAGTAATCCCTACCTCAAACAGTACTACTGTTCTACTATAACCACAGTAAAGATAGTATTATTAAGGATTGTTTCACTAAAGCAGTCTGAAATGTCAAGGATAAACGATGAAGTAAGAACTTGTTACATACTTCGTCCCTTGTGGGCAAAGAAATCAGCTTTTTCAAGATTCATGCCTCATCCCTTGGTATTTATACTGTCTTAGTACCTGCCTCTCACCATTAGCCTGCCGATATGTCAGATAACAAGCTACCTGCATCCCTCAATGGACATCTTCCGCACCCTAACCAAAATGACCGGAACACGATTCGGATTAGGGGCGCTAGGCAGCATAATCTGAAAAATATTGATTTGGAATTGCCACGCGATCGCCTGATTGTATTTACTGGTGTATCTGGTTCGGGTAAGTCTTCTTTGGCTTTTGATACCATTTTCGCTGAAGGGCAACGTCGTTATGTCGAATCTCTCAGCGCCTACGCACGGCAATTTTTAGGACAGTTGGATAAGCCGGATGTGGAAGCGATTGAAGGCTTAAGTCCGGCAATTTCTATTGACCAAAAATCTACTTCCCATAACCCACGTTCCACAGTCGGGACGGTGACAGAGATTTATGATTATTTACGGCTGTTATTTGGGCGGGCTGGTGAACCCCATTGTCCGATATGCGATCGCAATATTGCACCCCAGACAATTGATGAGATGTGCGATCGCATTTCAGAGTTACCAGATCGCACGCGGTTCCAAATTCTCGCCCCTGTTGTCCGGGGTAAAAAAGGCACTCACCGCAAACTGTTATCTAGTCTCGCTTCCCAAGGTTTTGTGCGTGTACGCATCGATGGCGAAGTCCGGGAATTGTCAGACTCGATTGAATTAGATAAAAATTTAACTCACACAATTGAGGTTGTGATTGATCGCTTGGTGAAAAAACCAGACATCCAAGAGCGTTTGGTTGATTCTTTGTCTACGTGTCTTAAACAATCTGGTGGTATTGCAACTATTCTTGTGAGTCTACTTGCTGACGACGGACAAGAAAAAGAACAAGAATTAGTATTTTCTGAAAACTTCGCCTGTCCAGTACATGGGGCGGTAATGGAGGAATTATCGCCGCGTTTGTTCTCGTTTAACTCGCCTTATGGTGCTTGTCCCAACTGTCACGGACTGGGGACTTTAAGAAGATTTGCACCAGATTTGGTAGTACCTAACCCCGCAGCACCAGTTTACGCTGCGATCGCGCCTTGGTCAGAAAAAGATAATTCATATTATCTGGAATTACTTTATAGTTTGGGTCAAGCTCATGGGTTTGAGTTACAAACACATTGGAATAATTTGACAGCAGAACAACAAGAGATTATTTTGTATGGGGAGAAGGAAGAACGAACCACAGAGTCGCGAAAAACACAGAGTTTTAAAGGTACTATCCCCATTTTACAGCGACAATATGAGGGTGGTTCGGAGTTAATTAAACAAAAATTAGAGCAGTATTTAGTTGATCAACCATGTGAAGTTTGCGGGGGGAAAAGGTTAAAGGCTGAGGCTTTAGCGGTACGGTTAGGACAATATGGAATTTTAGATTTAACTGGGGTATCAATTCGAGATTGTCAAGAAAGAACTGCCCAGTTAAAATTGAGCGATCGCCAGATGCAAATTGCTGATTTAGTATTAAGAGAAATTAAATCTAGATTGCAATTTTTGTTAGATGTAGGTTTAGATTACCTGACTCTTGATCGTCCCGCGATGACTCTTTCTGGTGGCGAAGCCCAACGGATTCGTCTTGCAACTCAAATTGGTTCTGGTTTAACTGGGGTTCTCTACGTTTTAGATGAACCGAGTATTGGTTTACATCAACGAGATAATGGACGGTTACTCAAAACTTTAACTAAATTGCGTGATTTGGGTAATACATTAATTGTGGTTGAGCATGATGAAGAAACAATTCGTGCAGCTAACCATATTGTTGATATTGGGCCAGGTGCAGGCATCCACGGCGGAAATATTATTGCCCAAGGTGATTTGCAGGCGTTACTAACAGCAGAAGATTCTTTGACGGGTGCTTATTTATCGGGACGGCGAGTAATTAACACCCCAGCAAAACGTCGAGAAGGAAATGGGCGCAGTTTGGGAATTAATAATGCCCATCGCAACAACTTAAGAAATATCGATGTCGAAATACCATTGGGTAAACTTGTCGCCGTTACTGGTGTTTCGGGTTCAGGTAAATCGACTTTGATTAACGAATTACTTTACCCATCGCTACAACATCATCTGACAAAGAAAGTTCCTTTACCTAAACAGTTACATGAAATTAAAGGATTAAATGCACTTGATAAAGCGATCGTTATCGACCAATCTCCTATTGGACGTACACCGCGTTCTAATCCTGCAACTTATACAGGTGTTTTCGATGCCATTCGAGATGTATTTTCTCAAACAGTAGAAGCCAAAGCTAGAGGTTACAAACCTGGACAATTTTCTTTCAATGTCAAAGGTGGACGTTGCGAAGCTTGTAGCGGCCAAGGTGTAAACGTCATTGAAATGAACTTTTTGCCAGATGTTTATGTCCAATGCGAAATTTGCAAAGGTGCAAGATATAACCGTGAAACTTTGCAGGTAAAGTACAAAGACAAGTCTATTTCTGACGTTCTCAATATGACCGTTGAGGAAAGTTTAGAGTTTTTTCAAAACATTCCTAAAGCCGTGGCTCGTTTGCAAACTTTATATGATGTCGGTTTGGGTTATGTCAAACTTGGACAACCTGCTACGACCTTATCTGGTGGTGAAGCACAGCGGGTGAAATTAGCAACAGAACTATCGCGTCGCGCCACAGGTAAAACACTTTATTTAATAGATGAACCTACGACAGGTTTATCTTTTTATGATGTCCACAAATTGTTGGATGTCTTGCAACGTTTAGTGGATAAAGGCAACTCAATTTTAGTCATTGAACACAACTTAGATGTGATTCGTTGTGCTGACTGGGTGATTGATTTGGGGCCTGAAGGTGGCGACAAAGGGGGAGAAATAATTGCTGTAGGGACACCAGAGGACATTGCCAAAAATCCTCGGTCTTATACTGGACAGTATTTGCAGCAGGTATTACAGCATTATCCAGCAATGAAAAATTGAGAATAGCGATCGCCATTACGAATTACGAATTATGTGCAGCGATCGCTACCATCCTACGACTATTTTTTTAAATTACCAAGGTGCAAACCACACTCTTTCGCAGTAGATTCCTCCCACCACCAACGACCTTCCCGTTCGTGCTGGTTGGGAAGGACAGGTCTAGTACAAGGTTCACAACCAATACTGACAAAACCGCGTTCGTGCAGTTTGTTGTAAGGCACATCTAAGGCGCGGATATATTCCCACACCTGCGCGGAAGACCAGTTTGCTAAAGGATTGAACTTAATTAATTGATGGTCTGCGGTAGAGAAGGCGGTATCAACTTCAATTACAGGGATATGGTTACGGGTGCTAGGGCTTTGGTCTTTGCGCTGACCTGTAATCCAAGCATCGAGGGTATTCAGTTTGCGGCGCAGTGGCTTTACTTTCCGGACACCACAGCATTCTTTATGACCATCCTGATAAAAACTAAACAATCCTTTTTCTGATACTAAGGCTTGTACTTCTGCTGCATCGGGGAACATTACTTCTAATTTAATTCCATAATGTTCTCTTACCTGATCCAAGAACTGATATGTTTCTGAATGCAAGCGTCCGGTATCGAGTGTAAAAACTTGAAAGTTTTTAGTAATTTTTGAGGCCATGTCAATCAAGACAACATCCTCAGCACCGCTGAAAGAAATCGAAATATTGTTAAAAGTTTCCAAGGCAAAGTTAAGAATTTCCTTTGGTGTTTTTTGACTATATTCTGCTTCTAAGGCGGCAATATTTAAATCTGTATGGGCAACTACCATGTCTTCATGTTCTCATCTTTCTCACCCCAAATTTTACCAATTTCAGATGCTGTTATACCAATTGTTATCAAACAACCCCATCTCCTTCGCGGGATGGGGTTGCAGATTTATAAAAATAGACCAGAGGCGATCGCAATTTCTATAACCTTTTCGCCTCATTGCTGTTTTAAAGTTTTTAGCTTTAACTGAACCGGATTGTGTTTTAAGCAGGTTTACCGCTGTCGTAACGGGCTTTTAGCAGTTGTTCTCGATTCTGTCGCAAGTCTAGACCGTTACGCTCATGAGAGTAGGGAATATTTTCTCCTTTGATACCTGTCCATAGCACACGGTTGAAAACTTCTGCATTTAAATTATCAACCTCTTCAAAGTTGAAATCCTTGGTTAATTTTGCCCACCACTGAGAATCATGCCGGATTGCTACAGCATTTGATTTAGGTGCGTTGGGGTCTTGGCAGGCTGGTACAAGGTTAGGATCAACAGGAGATTGACATAAATTACCAGGAATAACCGCCTGATAAGGAGTTAAATTTGCTTCTCTGGTAAAAGCATCAGACATCGGCTGGGCGTTAGCATCATTGATACCGATATAGCCAATACCTAGCAAGTCTTCCATTGTCCGGATCATGCTGGCGGTGGTGTAGTTGGTACTGACGAGAACACCGCGCTTAGTGTAAGGCGAAATCACGTAAGCAACTGAACGGTGAGCATCCACATGATCAGGGCCATCTTGAGCATCATCTTCAATTACGAAGACAGCAGTTTCTTTCCACTCTGGGCGCTGGCTGAGATACTCCACCAAAGCACCCACAGCATAATCGTTATCTGCCATTTGCAACTCAGGTGTATTGACCCCAGCTACAGCAGAATCAAAACTGCCAAAGTGGTCGTGATCTAAGGCCATCATCATCAGATTAGGTAACGTACCATTTTGCTGCACGTATGCTTCTACGTCCCGTTTCCACTCATTTACAGAGTAAATATCTGTATTTTTTTGGTCATAGCCCCTAAAGTAAATATCCCATCTGCCTTGCAAGGATGTCTTCATCGCTGGGGCTTGGGGAATGCCATCGGCAAAAGGTGTGGGAGAAATAGGAATGTAAAGGGGATTGTTAGGATCAGGTTTGGTAGGATCGCCACTGGTACTGTAGAAGTTCAAATCACATAAAATTCCGTAACCACGGACTGTCTTACCGGCTCTTAAAGCCGCATCCCACAAATAACCACCAATCGCACTTGGTGCTAAATTGTTAGCTTCCGCAGGTGCAGCCATATCTTTATCCCCTGGCAAAATCGCAGAATTACCAGAAGGATCTAAAAGCGTTGTCAACCTAGTTGTTAAAGGTGAAGGATTACCTGCTGCTTGAGGTAGTGCTACAACGACATTTCGGTTTTGACCTTCATAATCGTAGGTTAAACCAGAAAATCCCGCATTACCATACAACACGCTGACTGTCTTCTCGGTGTATTCGGTAGTTTGACCAAAGGTAGACCAACCCCAACCATCGCCACTGATTGAGCCACTGTCGTAGAAATTATCAAAGGTCACAAAATCAGCTGCTAACTTATGATGATTGGGAGAAATAGATTCAGGAAATAAAGTTAAATTCGGATCACCGTTCCCAATCGGTAAGTCACCCAACACTTGGTCGTAAGTCCGATTTTCTTTGATGATATAAACTACGTGCTTAATCTTTCCTTGTAAAAACCTCATTGTCCGGTCAGGACGGCGATTGTCAAAACCGTTGTTTTTGTCTACCTGCTGCGACAGCATTGCCAATGTTCTGCCTTGGGGTACTGGAATTTGAGCAATTCCAGCTTTCTGTAAAGCCAAAACATAATCATTGCGGAAAGTAGTGTTACGGGCTTGTCCAGCTGCGGTTGACCTACCACCAGAAGGATTGGGGCCGGAATTATCCTTAGCGTTGACTACAAAAAGGGTTTTGCGATCGCTACTAACGCTGACAGAATTAGGATACCAACCTGTAGGAATGCGTCCTGTAACTCGACCTTGATTGATATCAACAATAGCTACAGCATTTTCACCGGCTAAGGTGACATACAGCGTTTTTTGGTCTGGACTCAAAGCCAAGGAGTTGGGTATTGAGCCTTTATAGCGTTCACGAGGTCTTGCTAAGCTAATGGTCTGCACAACTTGATCTTTGGTAGTGTCAATTACAGAAACCGTATCACTGTTACCATTAGCCACATAAAGGCGACGCTGATCACCAGAGAGTAAAATTTTGTTGGGTTGAGCCTCTACTGGGATGCGGGTGACAGTTGTAGTTAATAAGTTAACTGCCAAAACTTCATCATCCCGTTGACTACTGACGTAGGTTTTAGTAGCTGCACCATTGTTGTCACTTACAATAGCGACATCAAAAGGAAATTCACCCGTAGCGACATTACTACCAAGTTTAAATAATTGAATTTCTTTGGTGACTTGGCGGCTAGTAGTGTCTACCACAGAAATCGAGTCATTTTCAAAATTGGCAGCAACTAATGTTTTACCATCTTTACTGACGGCAATTCCGGCTACAACTGCACCTGGGTTAGCTGCTGCGGCTGGTGTGTTTTTGAGCAAACCCCCGTCATAACTAGGAAAAGGTGCTGTTTGGTTAGAGTTGTGACCTAGTAAAATAAATGGTGTATCAGGAACGTAGTTATTGCCAGCTGCTCGATAGACGCAGATGCGATCGTCAATACCCGCCGAAATATAAAATTTTTGGCCATCGGGAGACCAAGCAAGGCCATTGAAAGTATTAGGAATATTGATCTGCTGTTTCTTAACTAATTTATTACTGCTGATATCGTAAACAAAAATCCACTCAGCTTTATTAGTTGTCACATCAGAATTTTGACCAGTTACGGGATCTATAACCGGATAGGTTATAGATTCTCCAGTTGTTTGATTACGGAAATTTTTGTTATACCCGCTGGTAAGAACTAACAAAGTCTTTTGATCAGGACTAATGGCAGTTGCTACAGCACCGTTGGCATTAGCAGTCCCATCAGCACGTACTTTGGTTGAGAGGATCTCAAAAGTCGAACCTGGAGTTGCTGTAGGAGTAATAATTTTACCAGTTGGTAGAACACTTACATCACCAGCGTAGTTACCTACTAGAGCTTGCTGTATGGAAAACCCAAGAGAGGGTAGGGTTGTTATGCCTAGGGTAACTATAGTAAAGCAAACTAATGTACCCAAAAGTAGAGAAACCCATCTAAGTTTGAAAAGCCTGAAACGCTTGATCAGATTCATTCTGATTTTTCCTAGAAATACAAAGTTTTAGCAACAGGCTAACCCTACTTTTTTGACACATAGGGTGACACTGATACTAAAAATAAAAAATACTATCTAAGATTAGACATTTAATTATTAATTAGTAATTAACATAAGATTAAAAGAAGTTTTCAGTGATTAGACATCTCCAAAAATGAATGTAGAGACCTAGCACTAAGTCTCTACAAGGGTTTCAGTTTCAGTTTCAGTTTCTTAGCAAAGCGGTATGCTAGTTTAATTAACTAACTGAGAAAATGAAATCATTTGCTGTCAGGCTAGTTGATGTAATTCCAACTAATGAAACTAGTTCAGTAGTTCCTATTTTTACTAATGTGTCATTACACTGTTGCAATAGTGTTAAAGCACTAAACTCATTGATGCCAATACCACCAATTCCCATGACATCAATTCCAGCTTTAAAGTCAGTAATGATGTTCTTGCTAGTTGGCAAACTGGCGTTAGCAATCCAGAACTGGTCAGCACCAGCACCACCACTCAAACGGTTACTACCTCCTTGACCAGCAAATAAGATATCATCACCATCGCCACCAAACAGGGAGTCATGGATATTGGAAAATAAGATATCATCCCCAGAACCACCATAAAGACGGTTATTGTTACCGCCACTTTTGAGGGTGTCGTTACCTGAACCGCCATAGAGGAATTGACGAGAACCTTCAATCACTTCCAGCTTATCGTCACCTGCTTCTCCAAACAGATTATTGCTACCATTAGCTTCAACTACGGTGAGTTGATCGTTACCTGCACCACCATTAACAGTAGTATTTTTAGCAAGACTATTAGCGCCAACAAAGACGCGATCGCTTCCATTGCCTGTTGATACTGAAGAGTCACTACCTACAAACACCGTATCATCACCGTTACCAGTCATAATGGTATTACCTCTGGTAGCCTCTACAATATCTGCGCGATCGCCTGTAAATAAGGTTTGACCGGGTTTGAGATTATTGCTAGATCCAAATTGAATATCTAGTTTTTTGGCTGGATCTACTTCAAATTGGCTAACAATTTTCGGTTGACGGTTGGTAACTACACTGGGATTAGCTGCTAATTCCTCACGGGTGTAAGGTTCTATTCCATAAGTGGTAACAGTTAGCTTTTGAGTTTGGGGATCAATGTCAAACTTAGTCCAGCCGTAGGTTTGGGTGGCGACGTAATCTCCTTGTAAGAGTTTGGCGTTGATTAAGCCATCGGCTTGGGAGAGATTGTTATTTAAGCCAATCGGGTCATAACCTAGAGGATTTAAACCAGCGTTTATAGCCTGTTTGATGAAATCGTCTTTATCGTTGGGTAGGCTATCGGCATCGTTAGCGATAGGTAGAGAATCGTAGAATGCTTTTTGATCTGGGGTGAGAAAGTCCGCTACAGTAGGGCCAAAGGGTGCATCGAAGGCAACGGAACCTGTGCTGATTTCAAAGGCACTGGTAGCAATTTGTGATTGACCTGGTGCTAATTGGTAAGTGAGGTTGTTGACTAATGTGCCGTGAATATCGGCAGCCACAAAGACGACATTGCTAATGTTGTTGTCGTTGATGAACTTAAGAATTTCGGTGCGTTCGGCGGCGTAACCCTCAAAGCGATCGCTTGCTGCAACTACTCCTAAATTTTGGATTGGCTCTGGAACCATGATAAACTTCCAGGTGATGCCATCGTTCTTAGCCTGTAACAAATCGCGCTTAAGATCTTCGATTTGCTGGCTTCCTAATAAAGTGCGCTCGCTATTAAAAGACTTGCCCAGATAGTCAGCAACTTGAGCCGGATCATTGGGATTAGTAATAGCTGATAATTCTGGATCTCGGAAGGAACGCGCATCTAAAACGAAAGTGGCCGCATCACTGCCGTAAGTATTATAACGGTAAAGTTTGCGTTCTCCATCGGTGCGGGCATCACCTGTTTGACCATAAAATTGATCGCTGATGGGGTTGTATTCTTGGAAGGCTTGCAGACCGTTTTCGTATAGTGGCGAGTCGTTGACTAACCCAGAAGTAGCGCCGTATAAAGCTTGGTCTGCGGCTGAGGCAGTTGCTAAGTTCTCACCACCTTGGAAATCGTTAACTACTTCATGGTCATCAATTGTGGCCAAGATAGAGGTAGAAGCCCGTAAATCTTCCCAGGTATTTTTGCCGTAGCGATCGCTGTAGACTTCCGCTTGTTTAGCGCGGTAATCTTCTAAAGTTGTAGCTTGGGCTTTTTCTGTGCCATCTGGGTTTTTGAGTCCGGGTGAGGGAAAGTCAGCATAGATGGTATCGCCAAATTCAAAGAAGAATTTAAGATTGGCTTCATCTGCATTACTAATAGCGGGATAGGGTGCTAATTCGCCGCGCCAGTCACCAGAAACACCGAATGTTAAACCTGCTTTTGTGCCAAGTGTTGCAGCCGTACTAAATTTACCTGTTGCTGTTGCGCCAGCGGCATCTGTGACTCTGTAGTAATATTGAGTTCCTGCTTGCAAACCAGCAACTTCAACTTTTACAGGCTGGTTGATATTCGTAACACTGGCTATTTTTGTGCCAGCGATCGCACTAAAGTTGGCATCGGTAGAATATTCAAATGTTACTTCCCCAGGAAAGATACTCCGCGCCCAGAGAACTGTCGAGTTTTGGGTGGTGTCACCACTAGCGATCGCATTTACTGGAATTTCTCCGGCTGTGTTGGCGACTTGTTGACGGTTGGTTTCAGTAGCACTCCAATTGCCATCAATCGGTGTGATTGTGATATTTCTTGCTAAGAATCTACCGCCTTCCGATTCTAAATCCCCTGCACCTGTATTGCTGGAAGCACCTAAAGTTAAGCCAGGAACACCTGGCTTAATCTCAGAAACC
Source organism: Halotia wernerae UHCC 0503 (assembly GCA_034931985.1). GTDB lineage: Bacteria > Cyanobacteriota > Cyanobacteriia > Cyanobacteriales > Nostocaceae > Halotia > Halotia wernerae. The sequence goes on along the minus strand of JAYGHB010000049.1, from coordinate 11,042 downwards.
TGTAAACCAAGGCTGCTAGATTGGTCAAATTTAGTAACTGCTACCCCTGCAATTGTACTGAATTGAGGAATATCGGGGTTATATGCAGGGATATTGATATTTAAACCCACACCTTTCGGCAGTAAATCTGCATTCCTACCTTGGGTGGCTTGGAGTTGGTTAATCGCATTAACTACTAACCTTGCACCAATTTCATAGGCGTTTTCCGTGCTGGATGTGTCACCTGTTTGTAAATCAATTCCGGCACTAACTGCGATCGCGGGGATGCCATTTTGCAACGCTGTCACCGCTGCGCTGAGTGTACCAGAAGAAATCGCATCCAAACCGATGTTTTCACCTTCGTTAATCCCGGAGATGACTAAATCAGGTTTAGCAATATTCTCTTTATTGGGGAAAATGTAATCAAGTCCCGCCCAGGTGGTGACAACCGGAGTGCCATCGACATACCATTTGTTTTGACTGGAATCAAATTCCGCAACTTCGGTATTCTGGAAAATCTTATCGGTGTTGATGGAAGTACCTTTCCCGCTTTGTTGGTCTTTCGGTGCAACTAAAATAACGTTGTGACCAGCAGCCGTTAAAGCTTTGTAGAGAACATCAATACCCTTTGCTTGATAACCATCGTCATTTACCAACAAAATATTTAACGACTTACTAGCAGTTTCGATGGGGTCAGTCAGACTTGGGGGTGTGAGGTCAAGGCGAGAACTGATTTTTGGGCGTTGATCTGGAGTTGTACCCCAATCGCCATCAAAAGGTGTGACTGTCACCTTGTCTGCTAAAAACTGTTCGCCTTCTGATAGTGGTTTTGGTGTTGTCCCATCAGGTAAGGAATTTTGGGTATAAAGTATGCCTTGACCTGTACCAAAGTTAGGCGGTAATTCCCCAAATTTAAAGTCAAAACTACCTGCACTATCAAACTCTGTAAAAGCTATACCTTGAATTTGGTCAGTTGCAGGGATATTGACATTCAAACCAATGCCTTTTGGTAATAAACCTGAATTACCTTGTTTTGCTTGTAATTGGGAAATCAAATCGACAACATAATTAGCACCAACATCGTAGGCTTTATCAGTACTGGGGTAGCCTGTGCTACGTTCTGCCGTCTTGATACCCGCACTAACTGCGATCGCGGGAACACCTTGATTTAATGCCGACACCGCCGCGCTGAGAGTCCCAGAAATGATCCCTTCTAGACCGAGATTTTCCCCTTCGTTAATCCCAGAAATAACTAAATCTGGAGGGTTATCTTTTAAGATGTAATCGATTCCCGCCCAAGTGGTAACAACTGGTTTGCCATCGACATACCATTTATTAGGTTCGTAATTGACAACCTCTAACTGTTTGCCAAATTTATCAGTATCGAGGGCTGTACCTTGACCGCTTTGTTGTTGTTTTGGTGCAACTAATGTTACATGATGACCAGCAGCAACTAATTTGTTGTAGAGAACATTAATTCCTTTCGCCTGATAGCCATCATCATTTACTAATAAGATGTTTAGAGATGGCTGAGGTTTAGTAATTGCAATGTCATTAGGTAATTCCAAAATGCCGAGTTTCTCAGGTGTAGACCCTGCAATTTGGAAGTCGTTGTCGTTAATTAAAGCCAGCGTATTGGGTGCAACTAATGCTAGACCCTCTAGTTTTTCTACCCCGGTGTAACCCAACTGTGCAGCATTAGCTATCAGGTTTTTACTCACAGAAGTAATTTTGGCAGTCTCTAACTCAGCCGGAGTTAGTTGTTCAATGGTTTTACCATCTGGCAAGCTAAAGTTAGCAGGATTATAGATATTTGTTGCCCCTGCTAAATCAATTTGGTAGATTAATTTGTTGCTAGCATTCGTACCGTTATCATCGCGTTCTACAACTGCGAATTTGCCATTACCAAGGGAAACTGCATCACCGATTTTGTCTGTTGCTGGTAGACCTTCGAGAAGATACAAGTACTCGCCTGTTACCTGGTTGCTGATAATATCAAATTCTAAAATTCTCAAATTACGAGAAGCTTTAGAAGTCCCATCATTAGCAACATCAGGGTTATCAATTGGACTTTGAATAAAGGCGTAGAGTCTAGAACCTTCTAAAGCCACGGCTTCAAATCCCCGGTTGTTGCGGCGTTGGGCATAAACTTCTGGTAATACCTCAGTCCCAAAAATTCCCGCAGGTTGATCTGGATTCGGTGCAGTTGCAGTACCTTTGGGGATAAACCGATCAATTAACTTACCGTTACTATCAAAGTGGTAAATCGCCGGACGGTATTCATCCACCAGCCAATAATCGCCATTTTCAGCAACTACAATTCCCTCCAAGTCTGCACCTAAAGGATCGTTAGGTAAAGAATTGTTATTTAAATCAACACCACTTTCATCGGTATAAGCTGTACCATTCTCCCCAGCTTGCAAATTTGGTAATCCAGTTAACGCAGTTGTACCATCTTGACGGAATAACCCAGTGCGCTTGGTAATGGTAATTTCGCCTGTGGTACGGTTAAGTTCAAAACTGACGATTTCTGGTTGGAAGTTAGGTAATAAAAATGGTCTATTTGCACCAACAGAGTCGCCATTGGGGCCACGGTCTGTATTCGTGACAAATCTCAGATTACCGTTGGGTGCAACACCTTGGAAGTACAACCCAGAAAAACCTCCCAAGAAAATATCTTCACCTTGAGAGGTTGTGCCTAACTTGGGGAGGTCTGAAAATTCATAAGTAGTTAGCTTGGGTTGGGCAACAGGATTACGTGGATCGTAACTAGTGGTATCAATATTTAAAGGAGTAGGCAAAGCGTTGGCGATGTTTTCCCAAGGTACTAACTTAAAGTTAGTATTGACATTTTCAAGTTCGCCTTCATCTAGCACTAATTTGACTGGTTCATTGTTACCATCTTGGGTGACAAATAAACCGTAGGGGAAATTAGATCCCAACGGCACATTAATTACATCTGCCCCATCAGATTCTTGTACACTATCAATTGCTCCATTGCTACCAACCGCAAAGTTACCCACATATTCGTTGTTACCTTCGCGGGTGTAGGCCGCGAAGGTGTTATCACCTTGGCTGGATGCTAACAAATAGCCTGTGCCATTTTTGCCGTAGTAGATTGTTAAACCTTCCACATCAGCGGTGAGGTGATTACCACCCAAGTCTTTGACTGTATCAATTAGCTTGCCAGTTGTACCGCCATTGGGTTCTGCTTGGAACTTCCAAATACCGACATTTTCTTGACCAATGTAAAGGAAACCAGTCTCCTGGTCTACTACCATACCCTCGGTTTGCGGATCGCGATCGCCTATTGCAGGTATAGTAAATTCTCGTATTCGTTCGTAGCCAATTTGACCATTACCCTTGTTAATGAGCTTAAACTGTGCTACGTCTCCGGTTTCACGGCGACTGGTAAAGACATAGTAATCGTTAGTTACAGGACTACGATATAAAGCTAGTCCGTAAGAACTGCGCGAGGATGAAGAATAAGGAGAGGCAAAAGGTGAGGATTGGAAAAGTGTACCAATATTGCTATCGGTAATATCTTCCAAATATTGACCAGGGGTACTGGGATTGGGGTTAATCTTGAATATTGCTAGTTTATCGTTACCGCGATCGCTGGCTACGGCAATATCTATTGTTTGATTGCCCAACTTAAAACCGTATTGCAGATCAATGTTGTTGTAGCGAATATCGCCAGGATTAATCGTCTGCAATAATTTTCCAGACAAATCATAAACCCGCAAACCGGCATTTTTGACCGAGGTGAGTACTAAGCTATCAGCAGAGTTGCTGGCATTAATATAGATAGCTGGATCATCAGCATCAGCATTCTGATCTACCGGGGCTTGTGCTGGATCTTCATCATCAAATAAATCGGGACGGGTTTCTAATGTTGGTATAGCGGTAGGTACTAAGTCTGCATCTAAAGTAAGGATTTGGGTAAATTGGCTGTTATTAAAGTTGTTGTCACTCACCAAGACGATGGATTGACTACCATCTGCTAATTTAGGGCCAAAAGTAATGCCTTCAATGTTATCTACTCCCGTCGGGTGATTAGCGTCAGTGGGGAGATTCAGGTCATTTAAATTCAACAGTAGACGCTTTTGGGCTGGTGCGATCGCAGCTAATTGAGTTTCGCTTAAACTGCTGAGTGAATCGATGCTGCTAATATCCGTTGCACCTTGTAAAGTGACTTCGTAGATTTTAATCGTATTACCCACACCTACAGCAAAAGAACGTTCCAATGCTAGGAAAGTGCCACGATTATCTATTGCTAGTAAGTCTACCAAACCATTATCACTAAAACCTGTCTCTGGGTTTGGTGTTACAGCTGCATCTGTAGTGTAAAGGTATTCTTGCTCTGGCTGTCCACTCACCAAGTTATATTGCAGAATCCGAGAACGGCTACCACTGGTAGTAGATACCCTTGACCCATCTTGAAACAGCGCGTTTTCTGTAGCGGTGAATAAAGTTTTTTGGTCTGGTGTGATAGTGAGGCTTTCAAACGCCAAATTATTGTAAACGCCTGATATTTGCGTATCACCTGCATCTACAACACCGTTGTTGTTGGTATCTTGCACTACTGGTAAAAACTTAGTGGGAACAGGCAGAGAAAGTACTTCTTGCCCCTTAGTGAGGGAAAATTCTTTAATGAAAGGATCAGTAACGCGACCAACCGCAGGATTTACTTCACCTTCCGAAGAGATGAAAACTGTACCATTATTAGTTAAAGCAATACCTTCCGGGTCGAGGCTATTAAGTGCAAAAAAGTTGCCATTACTATCTTTTAAAGGAGTGACATTGGTAAAAGTCACCTGACTATCAGTAGTAAAAGTATAAAAGCGGGCAGAGGCAACTTGCGAGCGATCATCTGCGATCGCATAATAGCTGTTGTTAGCAGCATCGTAAGTAACACCAGACAATCCACCTAATGGTGTTGATACTCTATTTACAGTACCCGCTGTACCAGAAGGGATAAAGCCTGTATTGAAGATTTGCTGTCTTAAAAATTCAACATTGGGAATAGTTTTACCTGGTTCAGTTGCTCCAGTTTCCACATCTGCGAACACCAACCGATGGTCAGAACTGGGGAAAGGGAAAGTACCTACTAGAGAAAATGTCGGGTCAGTATTCAAAGGCCAGAAAACTGCCGAGTTAGTAATTTTCAAGTCAGCCGAAGGTAATACATAGTCTGTCCGCAAGTTTCCGGTAGCCGTATCAGCAAAGTCTGCGGTATCAAAGCTAGGATTACCTTTTTGATTAGCATTTGCGCCACCTTGTAAAATTGCCTGTTGCAAACCACCGACACTAGTGGGAATAACATTCGTATTAATGCCTGGGTTCTGTAAAAGTTGCCGGATAGCATTGTCAAAACTATCACCATCTACCGGGTCAGCATTCTGGTCGCCCATAATTACAAAGCGTGAACCAGTAGTAATACCGCCCTTCTTCCCCCCATCATCATAGATATAACCACCTTTACCAGGCGTAATATAATCTGCCCAAAAGCGGATTTCGTCATGGTTGCGTTTACCGTTGCGGTCTTCGAGACCATCAAAAGTGGGAGGTGTGGGATGGCTCACCAGAACGTGAATTGTCTCACCATTTACCTGAATTGGTACATCCCAGTGACTTTTAGAAGATAAACGCAGAGCATTTTGTTCCTCTGGAGAATACCAAGATATGCCAGAAGCATCGATGATAGTAGGTAGCAAAGACTTCGGCATATCCTGCCAAAGAAAATTTTGGAAAGTTCGCACATTTGCCGTGTCAATAGGATACTTAGACAACAGCAACATCCCAAACTGACCAGGAAAATTGCCAAACCCAAAAGCATCATCACCGTATCCAGGTGCGCCTGGAGTCGTAACTACTGTACCGTCATTATTTAAATCAAACCCAGAAGCAATACCCGTATTTGAAGGCGCAATGTAAAAGTAAGGGTAATCAACAGGACTTGCACCATTTTGACTAACCCCAAGATAATTTTGCTGGAACAACTGGACTGCTTCTGGATCATAATCAAACTCATTAACTAGCAGCACATCCGGATTATTACGCTGAATAACTTCCGCAACAGCCCTCGCCTGAACATTATCACCACTAGACAAATCACTAACCAACAAACCATCAACATTGCGATTGAGAGAAGCATTAAACTGAGAAAACCGAATTGTATTACTAGTGACCATATCTTTACTTTGCGTCTTTGCGCCTTTGCGCGAAAAAAATAATCTGAGCAATCAAACAAACAAAAAGCGATTATCCATCGCCAAATTCATATTCACGTCCAACCCATCTTCAACAACAGCAACCAACTCCTTGCTATTGCCAGTAAAAATACCGACACCACCTCTTCTCGACCCTAAAGAATACTCACTAGCAAGTCCCTTCAACTGAATCAGATCATTGCCTTTAAATCTAATAATCTCCGCGTAGTCATTGTTTTGAGAACGAGCATAGAAAACCGAACTCTCATCCCCCAACACATAAGTATCTGCCCCTTGTCCCCCATTGAGAAGGTCGATTTCCTTAGTGCCATTTCCCCAGCCAATCAGACGGTCATTACCATCGCCACCCAGAAGCGTGTCATAGCCACTTCCACCTAGAAGCGTGTCATTCCCGTCGCCTCCAGTGAGGATGTCAAGACCACCCTGACCATCAAGGTAATCATCACCCTTACCGCCATTAAGCAACTCACTGTTACTAGTACCGATCACGCGATCGCTTCCAGCTAAAGCATTGACAATGTATTTATTCAAACCACTAAGTTGACTGGTATAGATAATGTCATCCCCAGCAGTCGCTTTATTATTGGCAACAATCAAGTCAAAAGTATCGCTAGCATTACTGCCTCTACCGTCAGCAGCGGTGACTGTAACGGCGAAAATGCCAGTTTTGGCGACAGTACCCGATATCTCGCCTGTATTGGCAACAATGTTAGCTCCAGTAGGTAAGCCTGTAGCACTATAAGTCAGAGTATCGCCTGCATCGATATCAATAAACTGATTACCGACATTGAAAGAGAAAGGCTTATTAGTAGAAGTGATTTGGTCGTCAATCGGTTGTACTACTTGAGGAGCATTGTTTGCAGCCAGATTAAACCGAGCCACACTAGGGTCATGGTCACTATCCTGGTCATAAAATTCGGAATTGATGTGAACTACATCATATCCATCTAGCTGATTGAGCAAGTTATTACTTACTAAAATGTGATCCAGAACTTGGGCATTACCTTGGAAGTTGTAGGTGTAACGCTCGTTTTCTGGCAGAGTTTCAATTAGGGAAGTCAGTCCCGCACTTTCTAAGGTGCTAACGGGGTTGGAAAACTCAAAGTCATTCAAGTCACCCACTACCGCGATATTGGCATTAGGGGCGATCGCTAAAATACTATCAACAAAATTTTTCACCACTGTAGCTTGTTGCTGGCGCTGTATTTCGCTACTGAGGGTAGGCGGTTGATTTGGCCCGTATAGAGGTTGGTCGCCACCTTTAGAATTAAAGTGATTGCCAATCACATACACAGTTTGACCGTTGAAAGTAAATTCACCGACTAATGGTTTACGGCTGTTATTAAAGGCGGAATTGGTAGGGTCAAGACGACCAGGGCTAGCAGAAAGTACAGGCACACCATCCACATCGGTAACTGTGGTATTAGTTAAGGAACCACCACCGGGGATATCCACAAAATTGACACGATTAGGATTAAATAAGAAGCCTTGCCGGATATTACCACCAGGTTCACCGCCATCTTGATTGGTTGTGGGGTCGATTTGGCGGTATTGATATGTGGGGCCGCCAGCAGCAACAATGGCATCAATTAATGTTTGATAAGTAGTACTAGCATCAACAACACCATTATTCGTTGCACCATTGTTGTCTTGAATTTCTTCGATAGTCAGGATATCTGGCGATCGCAGATTATTGACAATGCGGTTGGCTAAGTTGTTAAACTTGGTTGCACCATCACTTGGGTCAAGGTTTTCGACGTTGAAGGTGGCAACTGTGAGCTGGTCGGTAGTAGAAGTTAAGTTAGTAACTTCTCTAGTTAAAGTGTCTGAAGTGACAGTTAATGAGGTGGGCAGAACTTCGTAGTTACTAAAACTGTAATCGACTACACCTGTAATCGTTTCTAAGGTTGCAGCTACATTCACTTGGGGAGAGTTACCCGCAGCAAACAAGGTGTCATCAATTTGAATGCGCTCAGGATTAAAATCATTGGCACTAACAACAATACCGCCCCGCGCTGTGCGTCCGGTGGCATTCACGCCATTGTCTGCCAATACCCAAATTTCCCCAAAAGAATTTGTCGGGCTAACTGCTACCGGATTATTTACCTTTACCAGCATTGCTTCTAAGCTTTCGTAGAAATCAATGCCATCTTGGGCAGAGTCAAAAATGCCATTTTGTTCTACATTGCTGGCATCATCTTCAATGACTGTATTGGGAATCGCTCGTCCAGCATTACCCAGAATTGTGGCAGATGGTAAAGTGTTACTATTGGATAATATGGCGATTTTGGGGCTAGTAATTTCTGTAATCGTCAGATTGTTAGCACCACCAGAACCACCAGGACGGAACTCCGCTACTGTACCGCCAACTAATACTGAGTCTCCCACTTGCACATTTGGCGCTGAGGAAGTGAAGACGAAAATTGCCTCACTAGTGCGGTTATCGCTGTCTTGATTGGGGTCTTGTAGATAGAAACCGTTAGATTTGAGGGCAGTAACAATTCCCGGTACATCACCGACATTTTGTCCATTTAACGGTGAGATGTGGGATGCTCCTTGAATTTCATGAATGCGAGGAGTTATAACTACATCATTGACTATGGTAGTAATGGCAGCAGCAGTATTATTAGTTTCGTTGCTCTCGGCAATGGTGTTGTTGGGGTCTACAATTGCTGTGCCACTAGTCAGGATACCTGTAGTATTAGGAATGACTTCAACAGTCAAAGTTGTACTTCCACCAGCATTAATATTACCACCAGAGAAAGTAACAACATTGCCAACTTGACTAGCAGTAAAGTTATTTGCAACTGTAGCTGCACTATAAGTAACATCACTAGGTAAAGTGTATTCCACTGTAATGTTGTTAGTATTAGTAGTGCTGTTGTTACCTACAATCAGAGTATAAGTGAGAGGATTACCCACAATTACCGGATCAGGCGAGTCAGCTTGGCTGATAGTTAGGTCTAATTGGGAAGTTACACCGCCATACACATTAATATTGCCAGTTTGTAAAGCAGTTTCACTACCAAACATCCAGTTGGCTGCATTATTAATTGCAGCTAGCCATTCAGCTTTAGTTCCATTGCTGAGTGTGTTGAGATTGAATGCTGCGAATGTGGCTCCGCTATCGAAAAGAGTTGCTGTATTATTAGCCTGCGACAACCCTGTAATCACACTACCAGTTGTGGAACTAGTTGCGTCTTCAAAAGCACCAGTGTTATCAATTTGATAAACAGCTATAAAGTCAGAAAAAAGAGGATTGGCAGGGTTTGTTGACTGTACAGCAGCAATCTGCTCACCAGATTGACTAAAGGAAAGGTCGTTATAACTACCGCTTGGTGTACCAATTGACCCTGATGTAGTCCAAGTGAAGTTAGCAGATGTGTCAGTACTACGGATAATTGTACCCGCAGGAATATCAGTGTTTGCTGTGAATCTAATTAAATTCTCGTTACCATCACCGTCAGTCGAACTTACTCCCCTAAAACCTGAACCAGTCCAGCCATTATCACTGAAGTAAATTACTGTACCTGAGCCAATAGAAGCTAGGTTAACAAAAGAAAAAGAGTCAGGACTGCCATTTGTAATGTAACCAGTAATCGCTATATCGCCAGGATTAAGAATTGTAGGTGCCATAAATAACGTGTGTCTGCTTTCCAGTTTTTTGTGTGCTAAATCTAACTTGCAGTCTCTGAGTGGAGAGACATGATTAGCCAATCTTGCGGTGCGATCGCCTCATACAAAGGTGCTGCTACCTTGCATCCTTGAGGATGCAAGCCCGTACGAGGCGCCCATAGCGATCGCAGTTTTCTTCAGTAGGTGAAATTAAGATAGGTATAGATTTTGCAACTGCAAAGATGCTCTTTACAGCCGGGATAATTAAGAGATTCAGTATGAATAATCGCGGCATCAGTATTAATTCTGATTCAGTGAACTCAAACTATCCCAAGTAGATTAAGAAACAGCTAGCGAAAGGTTAAAACGATAAATTAGAGTATCTATTTTTTAGAATTTTGGTGAAGGTATTGAGATAATATATGGTTGATTTCCCGGCTAATCCAGTCCTCAAAAGAGTACATTTGGCAACAAGATGATGACGAACTCTTTGCAATCTATATTTCAAGCGATCGCTCAAGCGCAAGATGAACAAGACTTGCGATCGCATGTTATGGATCGCATAGGTAATTATTTTGCTGCTGATCGTTTTAGCAACGGTGCGATCGCATGCATATCTAGAAGACAACTTATAGAATGTCTAGCAGATGAGTAGGTAAATCGGCATGAATGAAAGCACAGAGACGATTTTCAATAAAATCATTCGTCGAGAAATCCCAGCTAATATTGTTTATGAGGACGATTTAGCCTTGGCATTCAAAGACGTAAATCCCCAAGCACCAATTCACATCCTGGTTATTCCTAAAAAACCCATTCCCCAACTAGCTGATGCTGAATCTTCAGATCATAATCTTTTAGGACATCTTTTATTAACTGCCAAACGCGTTGCCCAAGAAGCTGGACTAAAAAACGGTTATCGCGTTGTCATCAATACTGGTGCTGATGGCGGTCAAACTGTCCACCACTTACATTTGCATATTTTGGGAGGACGGCAAATGACATGGCCTCCTGGTTGATAAAACTGAACGAATCGTATTTCTAGATACGATTCATCATCAAAACAAATGACTAAACATAACAAATACTTAATTCAAAAAGGTTTACAAATCTCAATTTTTATTCTAAGGTTATATAGAGGTAAGCAACTTTACTTACCCAAATCATAAAAACATAAAGCACTCATAAAAACATGACTACAACCTTACAACAGCGCTC
>JAYGHB010000048.1:0-21364 GCA_034931985.1 Halotia wernerae UHCC 0503 | reverse complement strand
ATTTTCTCAAATTATTGCTACGTCTCATCTTGACCTGCCTTGTCACCCGTTAAGAAAAAATAATCGATACCGTTCAGGTAGCCCCATTTTCTTGAAACGACCATATTTTTGTAAAGGTTTTTGTAAAACAAAATAGGAAGCCAAGGGATCTTGAGGAATTTTTTCTTTAATGCCAATGTTCAACGATTTTAACAACTTAGCATCTTGATGTTGAATAAACTCTTCTTTAGGTAACTCATTCTTTAAAACACTAACTACATTACGCAAATCTACCCATTGTTCGTTAAACAATGGGTAGAAAAAAATTTGCCATCCATTACAAACGTTAAAAAAGACAGGCAACTTGCCTGTCTTGTAAGTAATAATTTAGCAAAGAATTTAGAAATTCATTTCGGCAGCTTGGACTTTTTCGACCTGTTTCTTCTTCAGTACCAGCATCACCTGAGCTAACATTACTAGAGCAACGAACGCGACCATCCATCCGACTCGGCTGGCATCTTGCAACACGATTTCTGCATCTTGTTGACCGAATCCACCGACGTTGGGATTGTTGGTTAAAGCGTCGCCAGCATTTATTGCTTGCCCTTCAGAAACAATCAACTCTGGGCCTAAAGGAATGGTATCAGAAATAACTTCACCAGACTCAGTTTTGATGTTTACTATATATTTGACGTTACCGTCTCCATCTTCCTCTTTGGCAATTTTGCTAATCGTGCCAGCAGCGGAAGCGCTGTAAACTGAGTTGTTGCTCTTTTCACCAGTGGGATAAACTTGTCCACGTCCCCGATTAGCACCTAGATGAACTGCATATTTACCGAAGTGGATGCTTTTATCGGTTGCGGGGTTAGGAGAAAGAACTGGGAAGACGATTTCCTGATACTGTTCTCCGGGTAGAGGCCCGACGATGATGACGTTTTCTTTGTCTTCGCTGTAATTTTGGAAGTAAGTGTCGCCGATTTCTTCTTTAAGTTTTTCGGAAATGCGGTCTTCAGGAGCAATCTTGAAGCCTTCGGGTAGCATCAACACAGCACCGACATTTAAGCCAACTTGAGAGCCATCAGCACCCACCTGTTGCACGCTGGTATCGTAGGGAATTTTCACTACAGCTTTAAATACAGTGTCAGGTAGTACCGCTTGGGGAACTTCCACTTCTGCTGGTTTGGCTGCTAGGTGACAGTTAGCGCAAACGATTCTTCCGGTCGGTTCACGGGGAGTTTCGGGATAGGTTTGCTGTGCCCAAAAAGGATAAGCAGCAGCAGATTGGGGAATAATTAGATCGCTGGTGAAGAAAAAAGTCACAGTAGCGATCGCTATCAGCAATGTTTTTACCATTACTTTAGCACTGCGAGTTAAACTCGCTGTTGAACAAGCATTTCTCATCTCTATAAGGACAACGATTGAATTAGTCACGAGGAGCCAATATGTTGGATGGGCGGGTAATGCCCGACAAAAGAAGCATTTGGTGTTCAATAGTCAATAGTCAATGATTTACACTATGGACTATTGACTAAAATCATTAAGCCCACCAAGGTTCTTCACCGGTGCGGAAGTCGGTTTCTGTCCAAGGGGTCAAGACGATTTTGTCGTCGTTTACTTGGGTATGAGCCAAAGCTAAAGATAATGGCGCTGGCCCTCGGACAACTTTACCAGTTGCATCGTATTGGGAACCGTGACAAGGGCATTTAAACTTGTTCTCAGCTATATTCCAAGGAACTACACAACCTAAGTGAGTGCAGATAGCATTAATGCCATAATCAGCAATGGCTTCTTTGCTTTCCACCACAATATAGGTAGGGTCGCCCTTTAGTCCTTGAACTAAGGTGCGATCGCCTACATTATGGCCTTCTAGAAATTTACTGACGCTAACATTGTTACCCAGCTCGTCTTTTGCGGTTGTGCCGCCTCCAGCGTCACCGCTAGCAGGTGGGATAAAGTACTTGACAACGGGATACAATGCACCCAGAGCCACTCCAGTAACAGTGCCAAAAGTGAGCAGATTCATGAACTGGCGACGACCCATATCGGGTACGTCCATTGATTCAGAAAATTGAGCCATAATCTACGCGCTTTTTGTGTATTTTGTTAAGCATTTTGACAAGAGTATCAGTACTTAATCAACTCCTATCTAAGTTGAAATGCTAACGCCTACAACGATGCCATATTTCTTTATTCCAAGATATTTTTAGCATCTTTTCTGTTAGCATTACATTTCTTTATATCCCTATCATACTTGAGTTACGGAACTTAACATCATAACTAAATGTAAAATCTGATTGAGAAAAACTATGACAGGACAGGAATTACGCCAACTGTTACTTGATAAGTGGGGATATTCTTATGATGTTCAGTTTCGGCGGACACAGGGGAAAATATTTCTACAAGTAATGTGGAAGTACCTAGAACAAGCTTCTTTTCCTTTGAGTGAGGCAGAATATCAAGAGCATCTTAATAGTATTGCTAATTATCTTCATGCCCTAGGTGGGACAGCACAGGTACAAACATTTATTACCCAAACACGCGATCGCCCCCGACTTGGCAAAGCGGTTAGCATACCTTTAGACTTGGGTGAACGCTCTTCAGAATGGATTATGTAACAGGGGACAGGGGACAGGTCTGAAAGTCTCTTGGTGTTGAAGTTTTATGATCAGCTTATGTCTTAAACGGCAACAGTTGAGGATGAAAAAGCTCAAGATGCGATCACGATTGTTGATTATGCTGGCTGTAAAAAATTTCACAAGGTTAGTGTTTCCCAATCTAGATTTGATGCTATTTGGGCAAGTTTATCTAAATCATCTAGGTTATCTAAGTAAGGTAAACAGCCTAAAACAGGTGTGTTAGTTAACGATTGAATTAAATCTGACGGTGTCCAGTCGGCTATTTCGTCATCGGAACGAGGTTGTACGCAGTTCAGAACAATACCTTTGAGATTCACCTTTTTTTGTCTCGCTAATGCCACATTCGCTACTGCGTGGGCGATCGCTCCCAATCTGACTGGAACTACCAATATTGTAGGTAAACGCCACTCTGCTGCTAAATCGGCTACCGTTAATTCCTCAGTTACTGGTGAACCTAAACCCCCCAAGGCTTCTATGAGGACAAAATCTCGATGTTTTTGTAGTTCTGATAAAGCTTGCCAAACTACGGCTAAATCGACTCGGCGATTTTCCCTGGCTGCGGCGACCGGAGGTGCTAGAGGTGCTTGAAAGTACAAAGGTGTAATTTCTTCAGCAGATTGATTTAGAGAAAATAGTCTTTGATACCATTCGCGATCGCCAATTCCCGATTGAATTGGTTTCATTATTCCCCAGCTACACTGCGGGTAATATTTTTGATAATAGGCTGCCAATGCTGTTGTCAAAACAGTTTTGCCAGCCTCTGTATCAATGCCAGTAATTAGTAGTGATTTTAACAATTTCTCTTAAACAAGCTGATTTTAGTGAAGTAATACCATTTTACGAAAACCCTGATAGAATCCACTTCCCCTGCTGACCCTGCTTGCCTAAATGTATCAATTTTAAAGTGAAACATATAACTGAGTGCAGATAGACATCATACTATAAAGTTAAGGCGAACTATTTTGATCGGGAACTGAATCTAAGGTGCTATCACCAGGTAGATTGTTGTTTTCTCCGCCAAAAGTTGGGAATTGTGTAGGTGTCTCTATAGGGGTTGGTATTGGTGTTGAGATTTCTGGAAATGTTGGGGTTGGCGTGAATGTTTCTGTAGGTGTTGGTGTCTGCGTTGGGGTTGGTTCAACCGGGTTTTCTAGTGCAACATTGAGGCTGTAATAGCTTTCAGTAATTCCGGGAACCAGAGTTAATTGAATAGTGTATCTACCGCTAACTGGCAATAAACCCGTATAGGATGTTACTTGCTGAGCGCTGTTGTCAATTGGTTGTTGATTGGCATCTAAAACTGTTAGCGATACACTGTTTGATTGGTCAATAAATGTAGTTAGCTTAGCTCCTTCTTCACCAAAAAAGGTGTATTTGATGATTTGATTGGCTTTGAGAGTATCTTCAACTATGGTTGTACTATCTGGTTTAACAATCAGGCGTTTACTAGATATAACTGGTTGATCAATAGTAGATGTGGGACTAGAAGAGAATGTAGTACCACCAGACACAACTGGCGAAGGAAAAGATTGTGGTGACGCATTATCTGATGGTGATCTTGATTGACTGCGGATGGAACTAACCAGCGCCCATGAACCGAACCCCGCCAGAATAACTACAGCACTGCCAATTGCCCCGATCGCCAATGGACTATCTAAAATTGAACTAGGGCGGCTGGGTGGAATCACAGGAGCCGATTTGTTGGGTACAACTGGTGGTATGGGATCAGGGCGACGACCAACAGCCATTGTTTGCAGATTGGACAATTCCGGACTAAGGATACTGGGTTGATCTAGATATTGCAACGCTTGGGCTACATCAGTAGCATTTTGGTAGCGATCGCTTGGTAGTCGATGTAACATCCGATGTAAAACTTGGGCAAATTGGGGATTTAGGCTGACCCACCTTTGCCAATTCCAAGTGAGTTGGTTTTCATCAAATAGCTCCCTTGGTTCTTTACCAGTCAGCAAAACAATTGCTGTAACTGCTAGTGCATACAAGTCACTATTGGGATAAGCTCGCCCCGCTTGCATTTGTTCGGTGGGAGAGTAACCTAATTTTCCGACGGTGGTAACTGGCGCATTACTGTCTGGAGATTGCAAACGAGTTGCCAATTCTTTGACTACCCCGAAGTCAATCAACACAGGCTTAGCATCACTATTTCGCAAAATAATATTTTCTGGTGAAATATCTCGGTGAATAATGCCGCGACTGTGAATATGCTCTAGCACAGGTAACAAAGAATGCAGCAGATGTAATACTTCTGTCTCGGTGAAGGTTTGACCAATAGTCTGGCGCTCAGTTAGTAGAGTTCGGTAGCTTTTACCTGCAACGTAGTCTTCCACCAAAAATAAGCGCTGGTCTTGGTCAAATCGTTCCCGGAACTTAGGCACTTGGGGGTGTTCAATTTGATACAAAATAGTAGCTTCTCGCTGGAAAAGCTCCTGTGCCTTATCCCAGTCATGAGCTACTGTTGTTACTGGAATCAACTCTTTAAGGGCGCACAGTTCGTTAAAACGCCTCTGATCTTCTGCCAGATAGGTTCTACCAAATCCTCCTTGTCCGAGAATTTGAATTATACGGTAACGGTTTTGCAGGACAGTGCCAACTGTAATAGGTGGTTGCATAATGGATCAGTTTAGTGTGGTGGCAACTGAAAATGATGTCACCCTAAAGATAATTCCCAGTGGCGACAAACAGTTACCTGCGGCAATATTCTACCCTACCCTACGGGTACACCCCCACTGTTTGGTTAACAAACTGATCTGTTGAGGCGAGCAGGGGGAGCAGGGGAAGCAGGGGGAGAAGAATACTAGACCAGGACTTACGCACAGACTACGATTTCACGTCATTACGAGCAAAGCGAAGTAATCGCAAAGGCTTAGTTTTTCGTTATGAGTGAGTAAGTCCTATAGACAATAACTTCCTTTCTTCCCCTGCTTCAAGAGCTTATTCAAGCCATATTGGGTACACCCCTAGTTAGAGCTGTAAGGTTAATTTGATCAGAGTGAATTTCCATAATTTCTTCCTTATTTCTCCTGCTTCCTTTGTCTTTCTCTGTCCTTTGATTGTGAGAGCTTAGCTAGTTTGGCAGGTTATTTAAGTTTTTTGCGTGATTTACAATTAAAAATATAGTCTACTTCAATACCTTCGCCAATTTACGAGGGTGAGATGATGATGCTTTAACCATTAACTCCCATTTCTTTGAGGGTTGGCAAAAACAATCAGTCCTAAAAATTCCTTTAAGGTTTCCTACAAGGGTTTTTTAACGTATTGACAGCAGGATAAGGGTTTCAGATGAAAAACCACCTTTTCATCGAAACGCTTATGTATGCTTAATTTTGCCACTTTTGCCAAAATTTATCTAGGCTCTTATTTTGGCAAAGGTATTGCTACTTAGTTTATAATTTTGCAGCTAGGATTATAGAATATTTAGCTAACATTCAGATGCTTCTAAGATATTTATTGGTGGGTGTTTCTACTTTATGAGTACCCATTCAATATTTCTCAAGCTATGAGTGTAAATGGGTAAAAGCAATACTCTACCTCAGCAAACTCCAAGTATTCGAGTTTTTTAGAGTTTCCTCGCCCAAAATATCTCAACTATGGAACTAGTTCCCAGACTTAATGTTCACTTCAGCAATCTTATAAGTTATTTACCACAAGGACTACAAATGAGCCAATGATAATTTTATAGATAAATGTTTAAAGTTTGTATGAAAGCTTTAACAAAACTCACAAATGTTTTTTTAAGGTTATTTCAGTTAAATCTGTTAAATATCTAATGATAGGATTGCCATGAATGCACATCGAGGATCTGCTGTGCTGAGTTCTGCAACTTTAAAAATGCAGCCAGTTGCAACAGGACTGACTGAAAATCAACGCCTGCGGCTATTTTCTGGCTCTGCCAATTTACAACTGTCTCAAGAAGTCGCTCGTTATCTGGGCATGGACTTGGGGCCAATGATTCGTAAAAGATTTGCGGATGGAGAACTATACGTTCAAATCCAAGAATCGATTCGGGGTTGTGATGTCTATTTAATCCAGCCATCTTGTCAACCTGTAAACGATCACTTAATGGAATTGCTGATTATGGTTGATGCCTGTCGTCGGGCTTCAGCGCGACAGATCACCGCAGTAGTTCCCTACTACGGCTATGCTCGCGCTGATAGAAAAACGGCAGGACGAGAGTCAATCACTGCCAAGTTGGTGGCTAACCTGATTACTAAAGCAGGTGCTAGCCGCGTTCTAGCAATGGATTTGCACTCGGCTCAAATTCAAGGCTATTTCGATATACCCTTTGATCATGTTTATGGTTCGCCAGTCTTGCTGGACTATCTGGTGAGTAAACAACTGTCTGATATTGTGGTTGTTTCTCCCGACGTCGGTGGTGTTGCACGAGCTAGGGCATTTGCGAAAAAGCTAGATGATGCTCCACTAGCCATTATTGATAAACGTCGCCAAGCTCACAATGTCGCTGAAGTCTTGAATGTCATCGGTGATGTTAAGGGCAAAACTGCAATTTTAGTGGATGACATGATCGACACCGGCGGCACAATTGCCGAAGGGGCGCGGTTGCTACGTGAAGAAGGAGCAAGTCAGGTATATGCCTGTGCAACTCATGCAGTTTTTTCTCCGCCTGCAATTGAGCGTTTGTCTAGTGGCTTATTTGAGGAAGTCATTGTGACAAATACGATTCCCATAGCAGAAACCAGTCGATTTCCCCAGCTAGTGGTGCTTTCAGTGGCTAATCTGCTAGGGGAGACTATCTGGCGAATTCATGAAGATACCTCAGTTAGCAGTATGTTCCGCTAGTAATGACAAGACTGTTATTTCTGCTACAGTCTTGCACAAACAAGTATGAGGTTATGAAGTATGAAATTTTTCATACTTCATTTTTTATTGATTTCTGCAAGCCGCACACTCGTGACTTCTAGTCATGAGTTAGGCGCAAATAATTCCTGTTTTTATAATAGTATATGTTTGCATATTATGATAATACTATTTCAATAAATTATGGTTCTATCGCTCCCTTTATGGATAATTAATACCAAAATGCCAAGTTAACAAAGTTCGTAATTTGAAATTCTCAAAGTTGCGAAAGCCATAGCCCAATCTTTTAATTAATTTGAGTTTATTATTAATTCCTTCCACAACTTTGCTTGTTGTTCTCTTATCAAAATAACCAACTATTTCTCCAAACCATCTCTGAATTGTACCAATACTTTTGGGAAAAAATGAGATAGCATCATATATCCAATCAAGTAACTTTAATACTCCTTCTCCCCAAGAATATTTCGTTTCAAATATGTCTCTAAACTCTTCTTTCAGAGTAAATCCTTAACTATTCGCCAATGATTTTGATGTATACTACTTACCTGATAACCACATTTGGGACAAGTACAAGATTTCGCATTTTTTTCGATTTCTATGATTAATCCCATACCTTCAATTTCATGGCAGTTTAATACTTTCATCCCTGCTAGGTTGATTATTTGCTCTACAGGAAATTTCATCACTAGCACCCTCAAACCTAAATTCTTATATTTTAATTACATATCAAACATTTTCACCACCTTCTAAAAAAGCTAAAAATCTTTACTCTGTAATGCTTTAACGGCATATTAATATACAATCTGATTCCATAAATTCAACAATTTTTCTATTTTTTACATAAGGGGAGCGATAGAACCTAAATTATTTGATCAGCGCTACTCATGGGATTTTAGATTTTAAGGTGGAGGTTGTTTCTATTTTGACACCTTAAACAAGTAGCCGTCAGCCTTTGGCCTTTGTCACTTTAGGTATATTATGTGTAGGTGCTGACTACAACAAAATTAATTGACCAATGCGTTTTAATACACTTAGTACCTGTTGAAATTCTGCATCTCGTTCAATTGATAATGCATAAGAACGAGCATATTTTGGCTTTTCTTGCTGAACTAGCTTGACAAAAACAAACTCTCTACCGTTGACAAGTAACCCAAAAGTTGGTTGTTCAATATTGGGAGTATCAAGCATATAAGCAAGTCCTTGGGGTAATGCGGTTAAGACATCAAATTTAGTGCTTTTAGATTCAATAACTAGTACCCAAAGACGTTTTTGAATTACTAAAACATCAATATTACCTTTGACTATTATGCTTTCATCTACAGCAGAAATATCAGTAGATTTTTCAGTTTCAATTTCAAAAGGTGGCTGATAAAAACCTGCTAAATCTAGCAGTGGAGATAGCACTACCATCTTCACCGCTTCTTCTGACATTGGACGACGTTGAGTTAAATTTAAATAGTTACTTTTAACTCGTTCGAGCGATAAATTTTCTGCATCATTCAACGATGGTAAATCATTTGTCCATTCTGTGAAAAAATCAGCATTTGTAACTAATTGCAAACCAAATTTTTCTTCTAGTTCATAAAGACTGATATCCCGCGCTTGGATTGTTTGTATCATAATTAATTGGGGAATAAGAAATACATCTGTATTATATATAGGGATTGAGAATATTAACAGCAGCCGTCGGTGCGCCGGATGCTCTAAACGCCTGTGGAGAACTTGTAAGACCTGGAGTAATTCAGGCGCAGATCATTGAAGCAGGAATCGCGTGACTGGAAGTCATGCGAGGTTCAATGCTGATCACGCTTCAAGTTGTAGAGTTGTTCAGTTATGTGATATCTGGGAATACTGATTAAAGTGCTAACCATATTGCCAAATCCTGATAAAAACTATTAACTAATGACTAACAGACGACAATTTTTACAAAGGATAGCAGCAATTTCTAGTTTGTCTTTAACCAGTTGTGGCTGGAGGCTGGCTGATGTGCGGGCTAATCCTAATACTTCTGGTAAAAGTGACCGACTAGATATTTATACCTGGACACAATATTCCGACCAAAAATTATTGCAAACTTTTAGTACCCAAACGGGTATGAAAGTGCTTGTAGATGTGTACGATTCTAATGAGGTGATGCTAGCTAAACTGTTAGCTGGAGGTGGAGGTACTTATAGCCTCATTTATCCATCTGATTATATGGTGCAGAAGATGGTAGATAAAGGTTTGTTAACAGAAATCAATCACGATCGCTTAATTGGTTTAAATAATTTATTTCCCCAATTCCAAAATCCTAGTTACGACTCTAATAACCGCTATAGTATCCCCTTTAACTGGGGAACTACAGGTTTAATTTATAATTCTGAAATCCTTAAAAATGCTCCAGAAGATTGGGATTATCTTTGGCAAAATCAGACAATCCTCAATAAGCGGATGACATTGCTCAATGATGTCCGGGAAGTTATGGGTGCAGTCTTACGGATGCTGGGTTACTCCTACAACTCCAAAGACGAAAACGAAGTGAAACAGGCTTATAAAAAATTAACAGAAATTAAACCAGCGATCGCAGCTTTTGACACTGATGCTTGGCAAAATCAAATTCTAGCAGGAGATTTATTATTAGCAATGTGTTATTCAGCAGATGCAATTCGAGTTAGTAAAGAAAATCCCAAACTCAAATATGTAATTCCTCATAGTGGTTCCTCGTTATGGACAGACACGATTGTAATTCCTAAAACAGCCCCTAACTTGCCTGGAGCCTATGCTTGGATTAACTTTATTTTACAGCCAGAAGTAGCTGCGATGATTAGTCAGCGGATGAGTGTTTCTACGCCTAATAGTGCAGGATTGGAACAATTACCAAATAAAATCAAAAATAATGTTAATTTATTTCCTCCAACTTCGCTTTTAGAAAAATGTGAACGCATCACTCCTCTGGGAGATTTTGAAGATATTTATGAGCGTTATTGGACTCAATTAACTAGTAGTTAAAAAATTAATTTCTCAATCATAAATTAAGCTTGTGTCTATCAAAAATCATTCTGCTCAACTCGATTTTCCAGGTGATATTGCCAAAACAGAAAATTTGCATCATTCGCGGTTAAATTTGCAACCATTGATATTGCTTGCACCCTCTGGTATTTGGTTATTACTTTTATTAGTACTACCAACACTAATAATTTTTGAACTGAGTTTAGTACCAGATATTAGACCGGGAGATTTAGTGAATCCGAGTGGATTTAGTAACTACATTCGGATCCTTGACCCCCTTTATCTACAAGTAATTTTCCGATCGTTGGGGTTGGCGATCGCTACGACAGTTATTTGTTTAATTTTGGGCTTTCCTGTCGCCTATTGGATTGCTGTAATAGCACCAAAACGTTGGCAAAATTTGCTGTTACTAGGCTTTATTTTACCTCTGTGGACTTCTTCTTTACTTCGTTCTTATGCTTGGATTACTATTCTGCGTCCTACTGGTTTATTAAATAGTTTACTAACTAGTTTAGGTTTACCTGCTTTAGAATTACTTAACCGCATTCCAGCCGTATTAATTGGGATGAGTTACAGCTTACTACCCTATATGGTGGTAATTTTATATGCGTCTCTGGAAAAATTAGACAAGCGGTTGCTAGAAGCAGCAGCCGATTTAGGTGCAAATCCCACCCAAACTTTTTGTCAAGTCACTGTACCTCAAGTTTTGCCAGGAATTACTGCTGGTTCAATACTTGTCTTGATCACAGCTTTAGGAGATTTTGTTGATCCAGAATTACTCGGTGGTGCTTCGAGTATGACCGCAGCACGGTTAGTTTACAATCAGTTTTTAGGAGTCACCCAAAACTGGGGATTTGGTTCAGCTTTGAGTATGACGTTAATTTTGGCTGTGAGTATTGCGATCGCGCTTTTGATTAAATTTGGTGAAGCCACACCCAAACGTTAAACTTTTCGTCACTTACTTATAGCAGGGGACAGGTTTGAAAAACCCTTTGGTGTAAGGGTTTTATGTTCAATTTATGTCCTAAGCTACCTGGCGATAGCTATATAATTAAAGTTATCAAACGCCAGCGAGACAACGGTTATGCTCTCACCTGATCTCAAAAATGCGTTACCAACTACTGAAGAACTTCCCTGTTCAGACGATACACCAGTGGATAACGAAGACCAAAACTTTTTGCCCAACATTTTGCTCTTCTTACTCAACTCGATATGGGCAAATCGCATGGATTGGTACTTCGGAGTAGACATGGCACTGTATCACACCACAGGAGTAAATCCCAGAGTTCCTGTAGTCCCAGATGCTTTTTTGAGTGTGGGAGTAGAACGGAGAAAGGGTGGTAAATCACGTAAAAGTTACGCGGTTTGGGAAGAAAATGGGATAGTTCCAATATTCACATTAGAAATGGTATCCCACACCCCAGGAGGTGAATATGACGAGAAGCTAGATATATACAGAAAACTCGGTGTATTGTATTACGTAATTTATAACCCTGAATTTTGGCGACGCGACCAGCATCAGCCCTTTGAAGTGTACAAATTGATAGATGGAAATTATCAACTACAAATAGGTGAACCCTATTTGATGTCAGAAGTAGGGTTAGGTATTGGGCGACACCAAGCTGTAATTAGTGGGATACAACAAGAGTTTTTATGTTGGTATGATGAGCAAGGAAATCGCTATTTGACAGATGCAGAACAAGCACAACAGGAGCGATCGCGGGCTGAACAAGAACAGCAAAGAGCTGAACAGTTAGCGCAGTATTTACGTTCTCTAGGTATAGATCCAAATAATCTACCTGGTAATTAAATTGACCGTTTCCATAGCTCAAGTGAGACGATTGCTTGAGCAATGAAATATGTATTTCACCCTTGCGATCGCACTTGTTGATTTTCTCAAAGTGATCGCTTCTAGCCAAAAATATCAAATTATACTAGTAGCTAGTGGCGCTGTATTGGGAGAGCAATGAGCTACGCCCACTGTAGGTGATCGCACTTCTCAAAGTACTTAAACATGTCTAAGCTATGATTAAGGGCAAAACTGAGAAATTTAGTGTATGCAAACTATTACTGACATTGGCACACTAGTTGTTCGCACACCTGGAACTCTTAACGGTCGTCCTCGCATTACAGGAACCAGAATATCTGTACAAAGAATTGCCACTTGGTACAAAATGGGTTTGAATGCAGAGGAAATTGTCGAACGCATGGGTAATTTAACATTAGTACAAGTGTATGTAGCCTTGACTTACTATCATGCTAATCGAGAAGAAGTTGAAGCATATCTCTCTGCGGAAAAGTCTAACTATGAACAACTTGCTGCCCAGATGGGTTAGTTAGTATGAGTGAAATACGATTGTTAATCGATGAAGATGCGATGGATCATCGATTAGTGGGAGCATTGAAAGCAAGAGGGGTAGATGTTACAACTGTCGGGGAATTAAGTACAACTGGTTTCACTGATGAAGAACAGTTAACTATTGCTACACAACAGCAAAGAGTATTTTACACATTCAAGCATGTTAGATCCAGTAAGCTGTAAGTGATGTTAGTTGGAGAAATGGAGCGCAAAACATGACACTCACTGAGCTACTTCCTGCTGTTCGGAAACTTTCTGTACCAGACAAACTTAAGCTAATCCGTATCTTGGCGGAAGAATTGGATACCAAAGAAGATATTGGCGATGGCAATCCACGCAAATGTAATTTTGTTTACCTCTATTTTTTCCATTTTTACGGGTATGTGTCGAATTACATTCAGGACATTGCATAGGAATTTACCTTAATTCATACCGCCATTATGCAACGCCGATATTTCACCTCTCGAACCATTTAAGACCTATGACTTACCTACACCCTACAATTCGTTTGGTGCAGGTGAAATTCTGATGCAAGCTTTAA
Source organism: Halotia wernerae UHCC 0503 (assembly GCA_034931985.1). Taxonomy (GTDB): domain Bacteria; phylum Cyanobacteriota; class Cyanobacteriia; order Cyanobacteriales; family Nostocaceae; genus Halotia; species Halotia wernerae. The sequence continues at coordinate 8,028 of JAYGHB010000048.1, read as the reverse complement.
AACAAGCAGAATAAGTCTGGCCAAATGCGATTTCACGCAGAGGTAATGGGAAACTAACCACAGAGTACGCGGAGGGTACAGAGAAATGAGGGTTAGAAAGATTATTTGCGTAAGTCATAGTAAAATTGTTCGCATAATCAAAATTTTTTATGAGTACATCACAAACAGTAAAACAATTACCAGCAGAGTTAGTAAGTTCAGAAAACTTTCGACGTTATGGACAGGTAATTTTTGCAAGTCAAGATGGTAAGGATTTTGATGCAGAAGATGCCCAATTAAATTTACAAAATGGGATTCCGCGATTTTATATTATGCGTTTAGATAAGAGAGGGCGAAAGTTTCATAAAATTACTCGCCATCTGCAATGTACTCAATGTTTAGGTGCTTTGTCAGGAAAGGATTGGTTGATTGCAGTTTGTCCTCCTCATAATGATATAAATGAACCCGTTTTAGAAGAAATTGCCGCTTTTCGGATTCCGGGAAATTGTTTTATCAAGTTAAATGAGGGTACTTGGCACGCCGGGCCATATTTTGAGCATGAGGTTGTAGATTTTTACAATTTAGAACTTACTGATACAAATGTAGTGGATCATTTTACTCACGATTTTCTCCAAAGTCATAATTTAGAGTTTGAAATGATTTAAATTTCTAAATTTTATAGTGTTGCATATTTGCGGGATAATTTGTCTCACATCACCGAAGATGCGATAAATAGGAGTCTCTACGAAGGACTGATTATTGTCAAGACGACGATTTATCGCGTCTCTTGCCTTAGCCTTAACTAATCAACTGCTTAAAGTTGGTATCATCTGCAATGTCATCAAAATCTATGTCAGTTGCAGCATCTTCTTTATATCTAGGGTTCAGTTGAATTGCTTGTTGGAGATTTTCTAAGGCTAATTCAACTTGTCTTTGCAGTGCATAGCAAGCTGCTTTATTGTAATAAGTCCTGGCATAATCTGGCTTAATTTCCAGCGCTTTATTAAAACTAGCGATCGCTTCTTCATCACGTCCTAATCTTACCAAAGTATAACCGCGTTTATCCCAAGCTTTAGGCGAATCGGGTTGAAATTGTAGTGACTTGTCAAAGCTGGCGATCGCTTCTTCGTATTGTTCCAATTCTACCAATGAAAGACCACGATTTAACCAAGCAATAGCATCATCAGGTTGGAGTTTTATGGCTTGATCAAAAGAAGCAAACGCCTGCTGATGCTGTCGTAAGTTACCAAAAGCTACCCCGCGATCGCACCATGCTTGGTGATAATCAGGCTGAATCTTAATAGCTCTATCATAAGACGCGATCGCATCTTGATAGCGTTTTAATCTAACTAAAGTTAGACCTCGTTTTAACCAAACAATCGGTTCATTGGGCTGAAATTTAACTACTTTATTATAAACTGCGATCGCATCTATATACTGCTTTTGAGAAAACAGGGCATCTCCCTGTTGAAGATAATCATCTGCTAATAATTCCGGCTGTGGTTGTGGTTCCTGAGTCTGTTCCTCCTCAGTCACAGAGACAGGTGTCAGTTCTACTAATTCATGCAAAATTAAATCTTTTCGTTGTTGAGCATCTAACTGTAATTCTGAGAGTTGAGAAACAAACTCTGTCTCTAATTTTTCTAGCTTTTCGAGAATCAGCAGCTTTTGTTGTTGAGCATTCGATTGCAATTCTGAAAACTGAGATACAAACTCCGAACCTGATTTTTCTAAATTTTCAATTATTAGCTCTTTTTGATTTTGAGCATTCAATTTTAATTCTGATAGTTGGGATGCAAACTCAGCTTTTAGTTTGAGCAAATTATCAAATGTACTATCTTTCTGCTGCTGCGTATCTAACTGTAATTCCGATAGGTGAGATTTAAATGTGTTCTCTAGTTCTCCTAGATTTTCCAGTGTTCTGTTTTTATTTTGTTCTACATCTACCTGTAATTGAGATAATTGAGACACAAACTCAGCTTGGGACTTTGTGAAACTCTCAATAATATTGTCTTTCTGTACCTGAGTTTCTGATTGTAATTGGGATAATTGAGATTGAAATAGAGTTTCTGATTCTCCTAAATTTTCTAATGTGACATCTTTTTGTTTTCGAGCATCTGCCTCTAACTCAGATAATTGTGTGATAAATTCTGTCTGCAATTTGCTTAAATTATCAAGGATGCTATTCTTTTGTTGTTGAGCATCAGTTTGCACATTTGAAATTTGAGAAATCAAATCATATTTATTTTGTTCTATGCTTTCTAAAGCTAAAGTTTTTTGTTGTTCAACACCTAATTTTAATTCAGAGAGTTGAGATGCTAATTCAGACTCTAGTTTAGCTATATTATCTACTGTGAGATTCCTTTGGCGTTGAGTCTCCATCTGTAATTGGGATAATTGCTCGGCAAATTCAGACTCTAAGTTTTTTATATTTTGTTGGACACTTTTGACATCTGTTTCTAATCCTGCAAAAATATTGTCTTTTGACTGCAATAGTTCAGATGTCAAAGTTGATAAATTCTCTTGATGTATTTTTATTTTTTCTTGTAATGACTCAGCTTCTTTTTCTAATTGCCGATTCAGGTGTTTAGCATCTTGAATAGTATTTTCAGCTTCTTGCTTAACAATAATTAACTGGTTCTGTAAATTTTCGATTCCCTGTAACTGTGCCATTGCCCTATCAACAATCTCACGGATTGCTACCCGTCTTAACAGCCAAAATAAAGCAATGACTGCAACTGGAAATAAACTCAATATGACTAACCAGATATTCATTAGGATATTTGTACGATTAAAGACACGCTCAAAATCAGATTGCTCTGGTTCGGGAGTGCGATTTTCTACTACCCCTTGGGCTAATTTTTCCTGCTTTTGATTTAATATTACTTGAGCAGGAGTCAATTCTCTAGAGACGGATGGTGTGGGTTGTCCCCTGGTAATACCAGCAGACACCAGCAAAGGTGAAAAGATAATAGCGCTTTTTAAAATTAAGGTGAAAACAACTTGATTCTTGCTCTTCATCACAACCATTCCCTTCTGTTGGTCAGTTTTTGAAGCGGCGTACCCATCTCCAATCTATAACAGAATTATATTGTGGAGTTTTATTAGGTGCAGCAGAGAAGGAACAGCGTTACCGTTACTATTGTCGCTCCTTTTCGCCCTTAGGTGTTTTCGTACCCCTACAGTAAGCTCAAGAAGCAGGTTATCGATATATCTCGTGCAATTGCCGACTGTAAAAGAACTATCGGCTTCAGTTTACCGTAATCTATAATTATCGCTGCTTTTATCTCCAATAAAAATAGGACTTACGCAAAAAACTTTAAAACTCTTATCTCCACCGAAGTTCTGTCGGCGGAAGCCGCCGCTCAGACTTCTCTCTGTGTACTCTGTCTTGAAAAGTTTGTTACGGAGGGAAACCAACGCCACTTGCTCCAAGTCGGGGAACCCGCCCAACGCAGTGGCTTCTCCTGACAACTTTTCGCTGCGTCCTCTGCGGTTTGTTTTTCCTTTACCCATGCGTAAGTCCTGAAAAAATAAAAGCCGTAGAAATTTTGATAATTTTACGGCTTTTTGGTGTGGTGTGAAGAGATTTAATTCATCTCATCAGATTATGATGAGATGATTAATAGTAGAAGTGTAACAAAGTTTGTTACAAAATTATTTTTGATGACATAAACGCATTGAACTTTATACCAAAGCACCACCACAACTAGAACCACATCCAGCAGTGCAACCATAGCAATATGCCGCAGTTTGAATTTCGTTAATCAAGTCTAAACTACCAGATTCTAGCAATTTCGTAACTGTTAACACTTCACCATTAAGAGTTTTTGCTGGCAGATTCATCATCTGGTTAAAGTCGCAATCATACACATTACCCAGATAATCAATTGAAAGTTGGTCACGACACATTAAATGGTCGATTGTACCGGAATTAAAATGCGATTCTAAAAACTGCAAGTAGTTGGTGTACAGTTTTTTCCGTTCTAAATGCATTTGAGTTCTACCAACAGGTAAGTTAGTAATGGTGAAGAGATTGTTGAAAATAATCTCAAAATGCTCTTGTAAAAGCATTTTGTAGTCTTGTTCCAAGTTCATCTGTTCGGGAGCTAAAGAAAATTTTTTGCTTGTGGGTAGCTGCGGATTATACACCAAATCTAAGATTAAGTTTGGTTCTTTTCCATAGCCAAGTTTATTCAGCCATTGCAAAGCTTTAATTGAACGATCAAAAACACCAGAACCCCGCATTTTATCAACATTGTCTGCGAGGTAGCAAGGCATAGAAGCCACAATTCTTAATTGGTGTTGAGCAAAGTATTCAGGTAAATCACCAAAGCCATCTGCAAAATAAATAGTCAAATTAGATCGGACAATTACCTGTTTATTAGTTGTTCTTGCTGCTTCTACTAATGGTTTAAATCCGTAGTTCATTTCTGGTGCGCCACCAGTCAAATCCACAATTTGAATTTCCGGAAATTTATGAATTAGCTCAATTAGTTGTTGGCAAATTTCTGGAGAAAGTTCTTCTGTACGCTTTGGACTAGCTCCGACATGACAGTGTGTACAGGCAAGGTTACAGCGCTTACCTAAATTAATTTGTAAAATAGTGATGCCCTTTTTTGTCAAAGGGTAATTCAATTTATTTTTAAATGGTGTGATTGAGATAGTATGCATTGGTTAAATTTTTTCAAATTATGGACAAAAATTTTCAGTTATTTTATCCTTGCAATAATCTATAAGTTATGCCACTAATAATTGCAGCAATAGGTAAGGTTAAAACCCATGAAATTAAAAGCTGGTAAAAAATACGTACATTGGTTTTTCTCTCAATTATTCCTACACCAAAAATAGAACATACAGAAACTTGAGTAATAGAAACAGGAAGCCCAAATTGAGTAGCAGTAATTACAAGCAATCCTGTTACCATATTGGCAGATAAGCCCTGAATTTGGTTCATGGAAGTGATTTTTTCACTCATGGTTGCAGCAATTTGTTGGGAATTGAGTAAACCACCCAATGCCATTGCCATTGCTACCGTAATCATTCCTCCTTGAATCGAGAAATACTCAATAATTACAATCAGCGAGACAATTTTGGGCGTATCATTCAATCCTCTAGCAAAACTGATGATGCCAGCACTGATAAACTGACAAGCAGCAATTGTTTTGTAATTGGCTTCTAGATTCCATTGAGAATTACTGTATTGTAATAAACTATAAATTACTGCTGCCAAAGAAATAGCAATTATAGGACTGAGGAATAGGGGTAAAATAAATAAATTTCCCAAAGCTACAAAATTGACTTTGAGTCCGATCGCCACTAAGCCAGCACCAAGCAACGCACCTGTTAAACTATGAGTTGTAGAAATGGGAAATCCCGTCAGAGCAGCAACTAGCACCGTTAAACCAGAGGCGATCGCGACTGCAATATGAAACTCTGGAGCATTAGCGATCGCATCTGGCAATAGTCCTTTGCCAGAAAAATTTCTCACTAGTGTACTGGCAAAAAAAGTTGCAGTTAATCCACCAGCAAAAGTTGTAAAAGTTGCCCACAAAATTGCTGTTTGATAGCTAGTTGTTCGGCTACCAAACAGTGTTGCTACACCTTTAAAATTGTCGTTAGCTCCATTAGAATAAGCTAAAAAAAGCGTAGACAGAAATAAACTAATTAAAAACATTGGGGCTTACTAAAATTAACAGCAACCACCGCCGCTATAGTGCCAGGTAGAATCAGTAATCAAGATTTCTCCTGGGTTTAAAGCTGCAAAGTTAGCAGCGGTTTTATCACAAACTGCTGTGGGAATACCACGCTGGAGCAGATGCCCTGCTGAATCATCAAAAAAAGATTCTGTACCAGCATAAATTGCTGTTTTGCCTGTGAAGATACAAGCACCATCTTCTGGAATAGCTACTTTGAAAGCAACAGAATCGAGACTTTCTAGCAGTAGATTTTCTTCTAGCTTGTATGTTTGGGAATCTAACAAACGATAAGGACGACGGGCGCGAATTTCAATCTGACCAAAGCCAGCATTAATGATGCGTTCAGTGTACTCCTTGTATGTGAGCGCCCCTGATAAACACATGGCTCGTAGCTGCTCATCCTGTTGTAGATGTTCGGGAATTACCCGCGTGGCAATAGGATCGCTCATCTGCAAGCGTCCACCTGGTTTTAACACTCGATATGCCTCTAGTAAAGCACGGGTTAAATCTTCTGGTTCAAAAATGTTGAAAAGGCAATTCTGGGCGACGATATCAACGGCAGCATCAGCTACAGGTAAGCTAAAAGCATCACCTGCTTTGATTTCCACGAAACTGGTGTCAAACCAAGGGTTTTCTGTAGCGGCAATTTCCAGATTGCGGACAGCGGCTTCTCGCATAGCTGCAACCGGTTCAATGGCAATTACACCACCTGGACGACGGGAAAAATAAGCGAATTGTAATGCCTCTAAACCACCACCAACACCGACATAAAGCACCGTGGGTTGGTTTGAAAGTTCCGTGGGGTGAACAGTAGTACCACAACCATAATTCATTTCCTGCATCTTGGAGGGAATTTTCAATCCTGGTAATTGCAGGGGCGTACTTTGAACGCAACAAAGTCCTACTTCCGGCATTTGGGCAACTTCGTCGTAGAATTGCGCTGCTGTTTCTAGATAAGTCATTGTAGTCTTAATTTCTGATGTTTTCGTATAGAGTCAACTCCGTGCATCCTAATATAACTAACTATCAATTACATGAGATTTTGCTGAGAACGGGATAATCCCCAAATTAGGGCATGGGGCATAAGAGGCAGGGGAGCAGGGAGCAGGGAGCAAGGGAGATGGATTATGGTACAAATTCAAGGTATTTTCTTCAGTCCCCTCTGCACCCTGCCCCGTTCCCCCCTGCCTCTTAGCCTACTCACGCAAAGCGTAGCCGACACCACGCACAGTTTGAATGAGGCGCTTTTCGTGATTGGCTTCGAGTTTTAGGCGTAAGTAGCGAACGTAAACTTCGATGATGTTAGAATCACCCATGAAGTCATAACCCCAGACTTCTTCTAAAATGCGATCGCGGGTAATTACCTGACGTGGATGGGCGAGTAGATATTCTAGTAAATCAAACTCCTTAGCAGTTAAATCAATTAACCGCTTGCCCCGAAATACTTCCCGCGTGCGACGATTTAATCTTAGATCTTCAAATTCTAAAATATCTGCGGCATCTGCTTCTTGGTTTCTTCGCAGGTGGGCGCGGACTCTGGCTAATAATTCTTCGACGCTGAAAGGTTTAATTACATAATCATCAGCACCAGCGTCTAAACCTGCAACGCGATCGCCAACTTCGTCTTTAGCAGTTAATAAAACTATCGGCACTTTGTCACCAGTACTTCGCAGGCGACGGCAAATTTCTAAGCCCGATAAACCAGGCAACATCCAATCCAAAATGATTAAGTCTGGATGTAATTCCCGCGCTGCGGTAAGCGCAGTTAATCCATCGTAAGCGACGCTGACTTGATAACCTTCGTAACTCAGTTCTAGTTCTACAAATCGCGCTAGTTTGACTTCATCTTCAACCAGTAAGATGTGCGTCATGATGATGTTAATGATTTCAGCAAGGTATGGTAAACAACACAGATTGGTAACACTTTAGAGGGATACTAGCTACTAAATAGCTAGATATCTAATTAGGCTTACGTTAGCTTAGTATAGACTTAAGTAGGTTACAATCGTAAATTTGTAATTACTGATACTGCTGCATTAAACAATCATTGACTCTTAGCAATAGGCTGTGAAAGTTGCACGCTGGCTTTATCCGTGTATTTGCGTTTATATAAGCTTGCTGTCCCTTGATGAAGCGCCTTAGGACTGTAAATTAGCGATCGCCTTTCTCCTTCAGCAGCAAACTAACTTACACTTCACTGACAGTTTTCACTTTCAAGTTCTTGATGATACTTTGGAACAGTTCCAACGCTGTTTTTAAGTCAAAATAAATTATAAATTTTTGTGATGGCGATCGCCTTAACGGGTGACAAGGCAGGTCAAGATGAGACGTAGCAATAATTTGAGAAAAT
>JAYGHB010000047.1:2322-22235 GCA_034931985.1 Halotia wernerae UHCC 0503 | reverse complement strand
GTGAGGTTTAGGAATCTCCCGCTACACCGTCAGGTTAGCGGTGAGAGGATGTCAAGTAGGCATCAGAGGAATAAGTCTAGAGGGAGATTGACAACATATTTATTCGCTAAAAATATCCTCCCTTCGTAGCAAACTGGTTATAATTGTCTTCCATCCCTCTCAGCAATCAACTTCTTGTCTGCAACGTATTTTATATGGGACGCGCTCGTTCTAAATCTGACTTGCCAACAAAAATCTGTCCGGTATGTCAACGTCCTTTCACTTGGCGTAAGAAATGGCAAGATTGCTGGGACGAAGTGAAATACTGCTCAGAACGTTGCCGCCGTCGCCGTTCTGAAGCGAAAACTTAAAGTAAATTGGGGACTGGAGATTAAACATTACCCAATTTCTAAGCCTTAGTAATACTAACCGCAACTGAGACGCAAATAGCGCAAAGGATAAATGAAGTTACAGGTGCAACCTAAATTAATTATTCATGGAGGAGCAGGTAGTTCTCTCCACGGCAAAGGAGGATTGGAGGCGGTGCGCCGATCGCTCTATACAGTAGTAGAAGAAATCTATGCTCTTTTATTGTCAGGAGCAAATGCCTCTGTAGCAGTGGTACAGGGGTGTCAAATGTTGGAAGATGATCCCCGCTTTAATGCTGGTACTGGTTCAGTGTTGCAATCTGATGGTCAAATTCGCATGAGTGCTTCCTTGATGGATGGGACATCACGGCGCTTCAGTGGTGTAATTAATGTGTCGCGGGTAAAAAATCCGATTGAGTTAGTGCAATTTTTACAAAATTCGCCCGATCGCGTACTGTCAGATTATGGCGCAGCTGAACTAGCGCGAGAATTACAAGTTCCCAGCTACAACGCTTTAACTGAGTTGCGGTTGCAAGAATGGATGCAAGAGCGTCACGATAATTTTAAAAGTACAATGGCTGGCGTGGTAGCAGAACCCGAACTAGTAGAAAGTAGCAATGCTGGACGCGGCACCATTGGTGTAGTAGCTTTAGATGCCTATGGTAGGTTAGCTACTGGCACTTCCACAGGCGGTAAAGGCTTTGAGCGTATTGGACGTGTGAGCGATTCAGCAATGCCAGCAGGTAATTATGCTACTAGCCAAGCGGCCGTCAGCTGTACTGGCATTGGGGAAGATATTATCGATGAGTGTCTAGCACCACGAATTGTAGTACGCGTTACCGATGGTATGTCCCTCAAAGATGCCATGCAGCGCTCATTTGCCGAAGCACACAAAAATCAGCGGGATTTCGGAGCGATCGCCTTAGATGCCAACGGAGCGATCGCTTGGGGGAAAACCAGCGAAATCTTACTCGCCGCCTATCACGACGGCGAAAAACCTGGCGATACATTAGAATTGCCAATTGAAACAGACATTGGCTGCCTTGAGTGACCGAAAACAGGGTGTGGGGTGTAAAGTGTGATGTTAATAGACATTCAATAGACGAGTCTAAAACAGAGAAGAGAGCTTCTATTTCTTTTTAGTTCCCCATATTCCCCATGCCCCATGCAGACTTTTATTCCTCACTTTCTTGCTTCTTACGCCAACCGGGTTTAACTACTTGACGCGCACGGGCAACTACCAATGAGTCATCAGGGACATCCTCTGTAACAGTTGAACCCGCTGCTACGTAAACATCATCTCCCAAAGTTACTGGAGCTACTAAAACACTATTAGAACCAGTTTTAGTGCGATCGCCTATTTTAGTAGGATGTTTATTTACGCCGTCATAGTTGGCAGTAATTGTACCTGCACCGATATTGACTTGATTGCCTGTGGTGGTATCGCCCAAATACGATAAATGTGCCACGTTAGTGCGATCGCCTAAGTGAGTATTTTTCAATTCTACAAAGTTGCCAACGCGGCATTTAGCACCCACTTGTGCTTGACCGCGCAAATGTGCATAGGGGCCAATTCGGCTTCCCGCCTGCACGATACTATCAGTTACTACAGAATACTGCACTGTAACATTTTCACCTAACTGACTATTTTCGATTAAAGTTCCAGGGCCGATGCGGCTCCCTGTTTGAATTGTGGTTTTGCCTCGCAGGTGAGTTTGGGGTTCAATAATCACATCTGTTTGTAGTTCTACTGTGTCATCAATCGTAATGCTACTAGGATCTATCAAGGTGACACCAGCTACCATCCATTTTTCTTTGACTCGCCGTTGTAAAATTTCGTAGGCTGTGGCCAATTGGAGGCGATCGTTGATACCCAAAATTTCTTGATAATCTTCTACATCCACTGCCGTCACTTTTCCGACTTGAGTCACAGCATCCGTTAGATAATATTCTTTTTGGGCATTGTTTGCTTCTAGGTGGGGTAATATCTTGGCTAAATCCTGCCAACGAAAGCAGTAAACCCCAGCGTTAATGCGACGATTTTGTCTTTGAGCAGCAGTACAATCCTTTTCTTCAACAATTTGTTGCACAATATTTTCACCATTACAAAAAACCCGCCCATAGCCTTTGGGTTCGGGCAGGTGCGAAGTGAGAATAGTGGCAGCGTTATGATTTTCTTGGTGAGTTTGTAATAACTGTTGCAGGGTTTGAGTGCGTAACAACGGGACATCGCCATTGAGTACCAGCAAATCTCCTACGTAATCCTCAAGATGGGGAAGTAATTGCTGGATGGCATGGCCGGTTCCCAGTTGTACAGTCTGTTCTACAAACTCTAAACTGGGGATTGACTGCATGGCTGTTTTCACTTCTTGGGCCTGATACCCTACAATTGCCATCCGTCTTGAAGGCGAAAGCGGTTCTACACTTTCAAGAACTCTTTCTACTAGCGATCGCCCACCCAATGAATGTAACACTTTGGGTAAGTGTGATTTCATCCGTGTGCCGCGTCCCGCTGCTAGAATTGCTACAACTACCATAATTAGCTATTAGCTGTCAGTGAACTACGCTTTCGCGCTTAATATTTTCAGATTTAGGCTCAAATCATATCAGCTAATGAAAGATGAAGTAGAAAATTTTAGTTCTTTATTCTTCAGCCTTTATCTTGGTAAAATTGAATAAAATCTACAAACTGCTGCATAAGTTGGGGATTGCGCCAACCTAAATTAGTTTCCTCTAGCATTACAGATAGTGCTTCTTCTATGGTAAAAGCTCTTTTATAAGGTCGTTCGCTTGTTAAGGCATCGTAAATATCAATTATCTGAAATACTTGTGCTAAGTAGGGTATATCTTCCCCCTTTAGTCCATCGGGGTAGCCTGAACCATCCCAGCGCTCGTGATGATGGCGGATGATTGGCACTACACCCCGCATACTACGTAGTGGCTGGCAGATTTTTTCCCCGATGACAACATGCTGCCTCATAATTGCCCAATCTTGGGGGGTAAGTTTGCCTGTTTTCAGTAGTACCTCGTCAGGAATACCCACTTTGCCGATATCATGAAGATAACCGCCCCACATCAAATCTCGAATTTGGTAGCGCGATAAATTGAAGTATTCGCCAAAAGCTTGTCCTAGTTGTACCAACCGTTCACAGTGATCGCCAGTATTGGGATCACGACTTTCAATTGCTCTGGCCACAGAAAACAGTACTTGTTCTGTGTGGTCTAAATCTTCGTTCAAACGCTTCTGACGCACTAAAGACTTAACGCGCGCGGCTAGTTCCACACAGTCAAAAGGTTTGGTGAGAAAATCATCTGCTCCTACTTCAATTCCCCGAATTCGCGATCGCCTGTCGTTTAAAGCTGTGATAAATATTACTGGAATTAGTCTAGTATGCTCATTTTGCTTGAGCAGCTGGCACACTTCAAAACCATCCATTCCCGGCATCATTACATCCAGCAAAATCAGATCTGGTTGTTTTTGTTTAACTAGTTCAACTGCTGTTACACCACAATCGGCCTCAATAACTTCGTACCCTTCCATCGACAAGAGGGCAACGGCAGTCATCCGACTGGCAGTATGATCATCAACCACTAAAACCTTCGGCAGTTCTGAATCAGAGCCGTTCACTGTAAAAAGTTTGGCTTGGAGAATTCTAGAGTTTAATGAATCGTAACCAGAATTAATCTCAGGTTTTATCCAAGAAGGCTCTGACTGTTTCTGTTCAACTAAAAAGTCTTCTGGAGGTAAGCCCAAGGAATAACCTTCTAAATTTTGCCATCCTAAGGCATTATTGGAACTGATACTATTTACTGCACTTAGGCGGTTTGACTCAGTAACATTTTGCTCAGTAGAGTCTGTACTCTTGGAACTCCATGGAATCACAAAGGCACCCCAATCTTTTAGAGAAGTTAACAGTGTTTGACTGCAAAAACAAGTTTAGTGTTTGATTATATTTCGTTTGGCATGACTGCAAGCTTTATGAACTACATAAGGGTGCTTACTTAAATAATAAACATTATATTTTTGGTATCTTACGAGAATACTGAGTATATTACTACAATCATCTTGCTGTTAGGTTTTCCTGCTTATCATTCTAGTATGATAAATTCGCGCAAATGTTAAATCAGGTTTTTCACTGAGATTTCCTAATATAGTAACTCCAGAAAATGCTATATTTGTTCAATTTCGATCAAAATAGGTGAGTTTGAATTTAAAGTTTTTATACCGAGTCTAGAAAGGAACGTATTTTACTCTTATGATTGATTTGAGTAAATCATCATACCCAATAAATATACGCAACATTATGTAGCTGTAAACACTAAATTTATATTTTGTAATTATAGTTACAAAACTCTCCATCTCAATTTCCGAAAAAGCGAAATAATTGTCAAAATTGTGACAATTAGCCTATAAATGGAGATTTAAAGATAATATTTTTCGTTGCGATCGCAGCATAATTAAAAACTAGTCCTCAGATAATTGAGTATTCTCCTTTGCTAATAACCATCGTTTTCGCCAACGGGAAGTCGGCTCTAGTGAACAAGCTTGTTGTTCTTGTCGTCGCCGCATTATGATCACGTCGGCAGGATCGAGTAATTGCGGATCGCGGTAGGGAATTGCAGCACGAGTTCGCAAATGTTCTTCTTCTTCTGGGGATAGGGGAGAAAAAGGGAATAAGGGAGATATTGCTCCCTGATCTTTTTTAGCTACAGTACCAGGGGTTCGCCTTCCCATAGGTGGAGTAGAACCTATCTGTAACTCAGCTGCTAAAAGTGCTGTACGTACAGCAGCAGCACAAGAATAAGTTGCTATGGTACCATCAACGTGTAAACACTGTGAAACTTGTTTGATAAATTCTACAGTCCACAAGTGCGGACACTGAGGTGGTGAAAAGGGATCTAAAAAAATTGCATCTGCTTGAAAGTCTAATTGATGCACTAGTTTAATTGAGGTTCTCGCATCATCAATTAGTAGTTTTGCCTTGAGGCGATCTGTTTGTACTTGTTGCTCAAATGCCAACTGGGTCAAAATTGCGGTGTATTCGTAGTTCCAATTGTCGAATAAGTGCTGGGCGATCGCTGCTTGTGGTGCAGATGGATTCAGCTCTAAACCAATCAATTCAACATTACAGCTGGGATTAACTGCCCAAATAGTCTGTAAAGCAGCTGCTGTGTTGTATCCTAGACCATAACAAATATCTAATAAGTGTAAAACTGGTTTGTGGGCAGATGTAGCTAGTTGAGTAGGAGCAACAAACTTCAGAAAACTCTCTTGCCTAGCTCCAAAATGGCTGTGAAATGATTCACCAAACTCTTGGGAAACGAAGGTAAAGGAACCATCTGCTGTTAGCTGAGGTTGAAAATTCTTCAAGTCCGACATTTGTAATAAGTAACTGTTGACTATTGACTAATGACTAACAATTCATTTGTTGTTTCGCAAGCGTGGCTTTTTGAACACCTCGATGATCCCCAAGTCGTCATTGTAGATTGTCGTTTTTCTTTAGCCAATCCACAAATAGGGCAACAACAATACCAAACAAGCCATATTAAAGGTTCTCACTACTTAGATTTGAATCAGGATCTTTCCAGTCCTGTAGGTAAGCATGGTGGTAGACATCCTTTACCTAACATTAATGATTTAGCTAACAAATTAGCAACAATTGGGGTGAATTTTCAAAAAACTTTGGTTGTAGCCTATGATGACTCTCGCTTTGCTTTTGCATCTCGTCTTTGGTGGTTGTTGCGCTATTTAGGACACGAGCAAGTAGCAGTGCTGAATGGAGGTTTTACCAAATGGCAAAAAGCTGGATATCCACTTACAAGCAACATTCCTCAGCCCCAAAGAGCCACCTTTGTCCCCCAGATCAACTCAGAACTTGTAGTAGATATTGAGGCTGTAAAAAGTCGCAAAGATTTACCACAGGTAGTTTTAGTAGATTCTAGAGAAAGCGATCGCTACCAAGGTGAACGGGAGCCAATTGATCAAATCGCCGGTCATATTCCTGGTGCTGTTAACTATCCTTGGCTGGAAGTTACAGACTCTTCAGGACAACTACTTTCTCTAATAGAGCAAAACCTGCGATGGGAAAAGCTAGAAAATGCAGAGGAAATTTTAGTTTATTGCGGTTCTGGAGTTACTGCTTGTGTCAATTTACTTTCTTTAGAACTAGCTAACATTCACACAGGTAAACTTTATGCTGGTAGCTGGAGCGACTGGATTAGCTATAACAGGGAACAGGCATAAACTAATTTTAAAATCGGCCCAATTCTAAATTGTAATTGATACTGAAAAACCAACCATCAAAATCAATGTTACTATCTGTAGAGTCTCCAAAAGAAATACCACTCTGCAAACTTAGATTACTGAAGTCAGATATTTGATAATTTAAGTGTCCAAATAATCGATGATAGTTATCATCTCGTTGACGCTGTGTAAAGTCTGACAAGTTAAATTGGTAGTCAAAACCAACCCGGAGAGGTTTTTGTAAGTAGTAGTCCAAAGAAACCCATAAAGAATTGATTATGCGATTCCGGTTATTTGGCTCGGCAAAATTTACGCTAAATATATAAGAACTATCTAACTTCAACCTTTGAGTAAGTGAATCTCGTCTTCCTAAAGACAGCCTCAGAGAGTTTTCGCCCAAAAAGCGATCGCCAGCATCAAAGCGATCGCTATTGTTAGCATAAAACAATTGCTGATTGCTCCAACCGATTTCTCCATACATTCGTGGCGATAACTGCTGATAAATCCCCAAATTGAATCTGACTTGGTTGTAATCATATTTTGATTGATCTATATAACGAATCAAGTTACCATCAATTGACCCATTTAAATAAGTATTAGATCCCAGTGGATAATATGCAGAAGCGAAACTTAATCCATAAAAAATTAAGCCATCTTCTATAGGATCAATATTTGAGGAAAAAATATTACTTGTATTAAAATAGCCTATACGAGCCTTGAGAAAACCTATAGGTTTAAACTTAGCTACAGGTTGTTCTACTGGTGGTAAGGGTAATTGTTCTAATGGTGTTTGTGGTATGGGTACTTGCTGCACTCTCAACCCCAGTTCCGGAAGAACATTTGCCTTAGGGTTTGGCTGTTTTTTCTTTTGCAGCCGTCGTCTGAGCTTTTCTAGCCTTTGGGCGTAATCTGTCTGGGGTTCATCCAACAACGGTTCTATAAGTTTTGGGTAAGATTGGGGAAAATCACTTGGTTGCGTTTCTAGCTGTGGTGACTCATTCGCCTGAGGCTCAGGATTTGGTGGTGTTGGCGGTGCTGGATTCGATTGAGCAACTACTGATTTTGGCAATGTCACATTTAATGGTATTTGTTCTATGTATGCTAAATCTAATAAATAGAACTGTCGCGATCGCGAATTAATTGCTTTTTGTTTACCCTGGCTGCTTGTCTGATGAGTTCTGTGTGTTCTTGCCAAAGATTTTGTTGATGCTAACTTATTTTGAGAATCCCACTGATCTAAACTTGTCGCGCAAGCAGCATCTAACCTGATGCAACATATATTTGCACCACTGGAAGTTAGCAAAATCGCCAACAACAAATTTTTCCAACCCTTGGTTTGCATCTTTAGATGGCGTTAATTGCGTTTGGCAAACTTAGACCCACAAGCTGTATCGGAAGTTTCAATAAGCAATATAAAACTCCTATTAGACTCGTTTATAAGTGTGTCTAATCATTATAAAAACAGGAAATAAACCCTTATCTATACACATGTATTTATGCTTTATTATACAAGAGGTTAGAAAAATTAGATTTTATTATTCATAAATGTGATTAATCATCACGTAGACTCTATATACTATAGAAGTTTAGTTTCATTAGTTAATGCAAATCCCTTAACTTCAATTAAATAAGTGCAGCTTATGAAAATATTTCTGAAACATTCATAAAGGAATTTACTTAAAGTCTGGCTAGAAAATTAACCTAATTGAAGGTTAAATATTCCGAGTTTATTGTCATACCAATTCTATGTGAAGCTGTGCTTTATACACTTATACTTTGTGCTGCTTTGTTAGCAGACTAAAGCTAGTGGCTAACAAACAAAGCTTTTATAAGCAGGCAAATTATGCACATCTTCATAAAGAAATGGATTCAACCAGTTTGGTATCAGTTAAATTTTCCTTAATCTTGAAACTATGTCTGCTAAATTGTTCCCACTTTTGGCTATTGGTTTATCGGGGCTGATAGTGCTACCTTTATCACGTCAGGCAAATGCCTTTACTCCTCTAACTCGCGCTGAAATTCAAAACCTCCGCAACTTAGTACAACTGATTCCCAAAAACACTAAAAAGAGACGGCCGGCTCGCAAGTTAGATGCAATGATTCCTGGGGATGGACTTTCTACTGGTCGGGCTTCTTTGGCAGATTTGCGCTTCAACGATGGCTCTTTAGCAAGGATTGGGGAACAGGCAATATTTCGATTCTTACCCAAACGTCGGAATTTTAGATTATCAAACGGAACTGTACTGTTGCTGATTCCACCTGGAAGAGGACAAACACGTATACAAACACCGAGCGCCGCAGCAGCAATTCGTGGTTCAGCTTTATTTGTACGCTACGACCAACAAACAGACACCACAATTGTAGGTGCGTTGACAAATAGCGGTATTGAAGTTTCTAACCAAGAAGCTTCTCAAAATCAGGTGCTGAAAGCAGGACAGTTGATGGTTATAGTGGAGGGCAAATTTCAGGGCTTATATAATTTTGATCTAAGGAATTTTTATGAAACGAGCGATCTAGTTCGGGGACTGGATTTAACTAGGCAAAGTGTTTCATCTACAACAGATCCAGCGATCGCTAGCGTTAAAGCTGAAACCACCGCAGCGGTAGCGGCGCAGTCGCCAATCACTGGTAAAGGAACAATTGAAAATCCATCTTTTTTACATTTATCTACTAGTTCCTCAAACTCCGCCAGCACAGACAATTCTTCCACAGGTTCCATCAAAAATAACTCTCCAGTCGGCTCCTTTGTAGAAACAGGACAAGTTCTGTCAAATGGTACTAGTGCAACTGTGAATGATGCTGATAGTAGCAACAATAGCAACATAAATACCCAAAATAATAACGTTGGTAATAATTTTAGTAAAACCCCAACGCCGGAGCCAACCCCAACACCACAACCCGAACCACAGCCACAGCCAAAACCACTACCACAGCCAACGCCACAGCCAGCTCCAGACCCAACACCGGAACCAACTCCAGACCCAACTCCAGACCCAACTCCAGACCCAACTCCAGACCCAACTCCAGACCCAACACCAGAGCCAACCCCAGAGCCAACGCCGGAACCAACTCCACAACCAACCCCAGAACCAGCACCAGCACCAGCACCTTAACTCACGCCAGAGGGGTGCAACCAAAAAAGACTTTTATGCTACAGTTCAGTATCTCTCAACCGCAGAAAAAATCGTCACAACACCTTAAATAAAAATTCAGAAAACAGTGAGGAATTATCAGCACTTAATACTTCTTAACTCCTAACTATCTGCCTTGCAATACATTTATCTCCATGGCTTTGCTTCCAGTCCTCAATCAGCCAAAGCGCAAGACATAAGCGATCGCTTTGCTAAAATTCAGGTAAAGCTAAAAATTCCCGATTTAAATGCTGGCGACTTTTCTCAATTGACTATTACTCGTCAGTTAACTCAAGTTGCATTAGAATTTCCTGATGATTCTGTACCAATAACGCTGATTGGTTCAAGTTTGGGCGGTTTGACTTCTGCTCATTTGGGGCAAAAATACCCACAAGTACAACGTCTTGTGCTGCTAGCACCAGCTTTTGGCTTTTTATCCCATTGGTTGCCTAAGCTAGGAGATGAAGAGTTGCAGCGTTGGCAACAGGAAAAGCATCTCATGATTTACCACTACGGGGAAGAGCGATCGCTGCCTCTAAGCTACAATTTCGTAACAGATGCGACTCAATACCGAGAGGAAATTTTACAGCGTCCTATTCCCACCTTAATTTTGCATGGCAAGCAAGACGAAGTGATCCCGATTGAAGCCAGTCAAGACTTTGCGGGATCCCGTCCTTGGGTAGAATTAATAGAACTTGATAGCGATCATGGTTTGGGTAATGTCACACAAGAAATTTGGCAAGCCATTTGCCTCTTTTGTCAGTTACCTTGAAGCTGTAAAATATGAAACTCTTACACAACTAATATTTTTAGTCATTTGTCCACTATTACTCTACGAGAAGCCTTATCCTTCTGGTGATTGAAAATTAATAGAAGATATACATTATGCAAACACAACTCACCATTCGCAAAGCTTCTTGTGAAGACATTCCGGCTTTAGATATCCTGATTCCAAACTCGGTGAAAAATCTCCAAGCTGCCTATTACAGTCGTGAACAAATGGATGGCGCTCTTGGCACTGTTTTCGGTGTTGATAGCCAACTGATCAAAGATGGCACATATTTCATTGCTGAAGTTGAGTCTAATGTTGTCGGTTGTGGTGGCTGGAGTCAAAGAAAAACTCTCTTCGGAGGCGACAAAGCTGATAATAAAGAAGATAACTTACTTGATCCACTTCATGAACCAGCGCGAATTCGTGCCTATTTTGTGCATCCTGCTTGGGCGCGCCGTGGAATTGGAAGTAAAATTATGGCAGCTTGTGAATCAGCAGCTACAGCCGTAGGTTATTCGAGACTTGAATTAGTTGCTACCCTTGCTGGTGAGCCACTTTATAAAGCACACGGGTTCGATGACGTTGAGCATTTTGAAATATCTCTCCCTAATGGAGCTTCTCTACCAGTTATTCGGATGTCAAAACACATTCACCAGTAAACCAATAAGTTTTTTATATAGCGATTACCACATTCGTGAGGTACAGCAAGAAATAATTAACCGCCTTTAGAAGAGGATTAACGCAGATGTAGACGCGTAGCGGCTTGCCGTAGGCTATGCAGCTAAATTTCATAACACGAAAACGTAAAATTATACAGTGCGCGATTTTTAACCTAAAATTATGCTTCCCTTCATTCGCTCAGATTTAGCTCAATTTACAGCTTATAAGTCCCACCCCAGCAGCAATAACGCCGAACCAGTTCCCACGCAGCTTGATCGACTGGATACAAATGAAAGCCCCTATGATTTGCCCCCTCAGTTAAAAGAAAAGCTAGCCTGGACGTATCAGCAGATAATTGAAACAAATCGTTACCCCGATGGTGGACATGAGATACTTAAAGATGCGATCGCTGAGTATGTTAATGAGTCAGCGCTCCTGTTACCATCTTCTTTGACTGCTGCTAATATTTCTGTTGGCAATGGTTCAGATGAACTGATTCGGTCTTTATTAATCGCTACTTGTTTAGGGGGAGAAGGTGCAATTTTAGTTGCCAATCCCACTTTCTCGATGTACGGAATTTTGGCAAAAACTTTGGGGATTCCTGTCGTAGGGGTGGGTAGAAATGAAGAAAATTTTGAAATTGACTTAAAAGCTGCCCAATCTGCCATAGAACAAACTCAAAACCCCCCAATTCGGGTAATTTTCGTTGTGCATCCTAATTCTCCTACTGCTAATGCTCTCACTGCGGCAGAGTTGGCGTGGTTAAAAAGTCTGAGTGGACAGATTTTAGTAGTGATTGATGAGGCTTACTTTGAATTCAGCCAAAACACCTTAGTTGGAGAATTAGCACAACGTCCAAATTGGGCAATACTACGTACTTTTTCTAAAGCTTTCCGGTTAGCTGCTCTTCGAGTTGGCTATTGTGTTGCCCACCCAGAAGCGATCGCTATTTTAGAAAAAGTCCGCTTACCCTATAATCTTCCTAGCTTCTCAATCGCCGCAGCCTTGGTTGCTTTGCAAAACCGTGAAATTTTGCTTGAGTCAATTCCCCAAATCCTGAGTGAACGAGCCAAGCTCATCAAAGCTTTATCAGAACACCCAACATTACAACTCACCCAAAGCACTGCTAACTTTATTTTCCTGCGCCTTAAATTAAATAGCTTTTATCCAAAAGATACTGCTGTGAAAAATCTTCACTTTCAACTCAGACAACTCGGCACTCTTGTACGCGAGATTAGCGGAGGATTGCGAATTACAGTTGGTACGCCTGAGGAGAACGCTCGCACCCTGAATCGAGTACAAGCTGTTTTGGCAAATTTGAAATCTTAAATTTTATTTATAATGTTAAGTTTAATTAACACACTCTCAACAATTGTCAGATTTACTTGATCAATCAACTTTTAGTAATTAAGCCTACAGTTGACATCGTTGCCCAGACGACGAACTAATCCCACGGTTTGTGGTAGTACACCAACTAAAAGAGCAAACGCAACATCAGGCAAATTAGCTACGATTTCTGGCGGAAAGTATTGTTCAAATTGATCCAGAATTTTCTGGACTCTCTGCTGAGGGATAGGGTTTTCTGTAATTTGTTTAATCAACCGAATCCACTGTCGCCTAATCAAGTAAGCCTTTTGACGCTCCTCATAAGTTTCGGGAGTCAATAAAGATAGGTTTCCTATAGACAGCACCCTTTGGCAATCACAATCATAATCCCCGCCAACAGCTGCTCCTGGTCCAGCAAATTCTGCATGGTAGCGCTTAAAAAGTATTAACCCATTACGTTTACGACTATTGACAATGAAAACCTTTCCACTGTGCAGAATTGTAAGCATATCTGAGCCAGGTGATTGCTCAGTTCCATCTGGCATGACAAGACGATTAAGGAAACTTGTATCAGGATAATAAGTTGATACCATAGCAGTTTGATAGCGCCGGCGCTTTTCGCTATCCATGTTTTCTTAAATTTTTGAGTAATTTGGTAGTATTATGCACTTACAAGGGGGAGTTGCTATTAAATTAAACCAGCTTTTTGATTTGCCTTGTTATCAATAACTTTTCGGTCAATTTAGCTAACATAGAAATAAATAGCCATTCCTCAAATAATTTAAGCAGTTATTATCGAATAATTATATCTTATGATATCTAACTGGATTTGTCTCCAAATTGAACTTAAATTTTTTTAAAGTTTTTATAAAGATGAATATCTTAAATACAAAGTTATCATGAGGAATTGATTTTTTTATCAGGCGTATCTTTACTGAATAATTCTATTCTAGTCTATTCCTAATCCTTTGAAAAATTTACATTTTTAGGCATTTAAATGAATCCACATAATAATATGTTATAGATCAGCTAAAACATACGAGTAGATTGTATTTTTGGATTTTGTAATAATTATTATATCAAGACTCTGAGATCATACACGAAACATTGCTTCAATAGCTAAACCGACTTAAATAAAGGATTTTAGCGGATAAAAATTTCAGTGAAACGCCGTATAGCTCAGCATTGGGTGAGATTATTGAGTGAAGTTGATGAATAATGATAAACTAAGGATATTTGATATCCTAGCTTTGGTAACTAAGCTCAAAAACAGATGATAGTTTTTATTTACCTATAATTTTATTTTTTGCTAAAAGATAAATAAATTTATATTACTGTAGTGCCAAGATTCCCCAAGCTGTAGATTGTGCATTACGGCGGTAGTAATGGTAAGATTATTTATATGGACTAATTTTTAGTTTGTCTTAATAATGATTGAAACATTGATTCAGCATTAAAAGATATTTTAAAAACTGACTTTGGATCTATTTTTAAATTTACTCAGCGCTCAAATGCTTATGTAGTAATATCTGCCGAGAGCGTCTGATGAGGAAGGGATTCCAATTAGACTCTATTTTATCTACCTTATATCCCAGCTTGAAATAAAGCTGTCGTGCCTGATAGTTATTTTCCAAAACATGTAGATACAAGTCGTGAAACCCCCATTCTTGGGAGACTTGTTGGCAGCTAATTAGTAATCCTGAGGCTACACCATGCCTACGATATTTAGGGTTAACAGCTAAATTAGAAAGATAAGGAAAACTTCTGCCAACTTGTATCCATGAATCAGTAAAGCGTACACCCAGTTCTACAGTTCCTACTAATTTGCTAGTTGTACCAGTAATGTCAACAGCGACCAAACAAACCTGATGGGGTGCTGGTGATGATAGGCGATGTCTAAGGTCTTCGTAAATTCCCAAACGTAGTAATGGAAAAGCCCATCCCCACAAGCCATCTTGGGAGTGAAAGCTTTCAGCAATGATTTGAGCAATACCATTAAAATCAGCAGATGTAGCCACACGAATTTGGAATTCGCAAGGAGCTTGTTCGGCAGCTGCCACTCGCTCTTGGTAATATGGATCAAAAAACCAGGATGTCAAGGTTAGTTCAGTATTGATTAAATTCAACGAAAATCTTCTCAAAATATCCTAAAATATCGTATAAGCAATATTAAAACTAAAATTAGCCTAAAACATTGAAATTACAGTAACATTAAAATTTAATACTTAGTTCAGTAAAGCCAAACAGAGTGTAAGAGTTGGTTTAAATTTTCTTAAATTGCACTCCAAAAATCTACAAGTCTCTTTTCAAGAGCTTCAGGCTTGTTTTTTTATTTACGCTACGCGGATCAGTTGTCAATAGTCAGTTGTCAAAAAAAATGGGTAGAAACCCCGTCCTAGAAGGACGGCTTTACTTGTTTTTCACCCCTTTCGGGGACTGGTTTTGAAATGGATATAATTCCAGGAACCAGTAAACCCGTATTAGTCCCCTCGCCAACAGATCCAGAATGTCTTGGCATTACCCAACGACCAAACAAATAGTCTTGCAAAATATCCGAACTGGGGAAGTATTCGGATGTGCGTATCAGAATCTGTCTGAGTGGGCTATTCAACACTTGCGTTGCTAAATTTGTTTTTAGCAATCCCAGTCCCTTTTAGGGCGGGGTAGTTGAAGTTTCTAGTTGCTAAATTGGAAAGAGATATTTGTCTAATAGTATACTTTGGCTTTAAATCTGATTGCTGTTATATTGCTGACTATACCGATGAATGCCATAAATAAAATTCACCTACAAGTGTTAGTGCAACATCTGCAAGGGGAAAACTTACATATGCAGCTTCATCTGGTGTTTTCAGACAGACTTAAGGGTTGCGTATCTTATTGAACAGTTATCGCCAAAGGTGAGGAGAGATTTGGCAAGCAAGCATCAGCTCTATAAAACGGAAACTGATTGTGATCTCAATTGCCCTGTACTAGAGCAATTGACAATCGGTACAAGCTATTGAGGCAAATCACTGTGAGTAAATGCTCTTACACTCAGCAGTCATGTAACCAAACAGCCTTATTGGCCGAAATGCTCTGCTCTTATCTAACTCAGAAACATTCCCAAGAGATCAGATTATTCTTTACCCAACTGCCGTTGCAGCAGGAAAGCGGTGCATGAAATCCCAAGTAAACAGTAAGCCCAAAATTTTGGTTGTTGATGATGAACCAGACAACCTTGACTTGCTTTACCGCACCTTTTATCGTGACTATCAGGTGCTGAGGGCAACCTCTGGCCCCGCAGCACTGGATTTGCTGGCGCTGGAGGGAGAAGTTTCGGTGATCATTTCTGATCAGCGGATGCCAATTATGAGCGGTACAGAATTTTTGAGCCTGACAGCTACTCAATATCCCGATATTATCCGAATTATTTTAACTGGTTACACTGATGTCGAAGACTTAGTGGAAGCAATCAATGCTGGTAAGGTATTCAAATATGTAACTAAACCGTGGGAAGCAGAGGAACTCAAAGCTGTTGTACGCCAAGCTTTAGATACCCACAATGTCCTTAAAGCCCGTACCCGCGAACTGACGCGCACACTACGCCAGGAATCGCTGCTAAATACCGTTACAAATACCATTCGCAGTGCCTTAGACTATCGGCAAATTCTGCAAGCAATTGTCGATACAGTTGGTCATATGTTGGAGGTAGATGTCTGCCTTTTACGTCCCTTTCAAGATGAACAGTTGGTGGATGAAGGATTTATTTACCAGAAGGCTTACCAGGATACGGTAGAAGAGGAGAAAGCAACATCTTCCTCAGCTATCTTCCCTTCTTCTTCTTTACTAGCTCAAACAGTCTGGGAGACGCGTGAAGTTCAGGTAATTCATGAAGTAGCAGGTGACGATCGCCTTCAAGGTGAAACGCCCGAATTACTACAAAGAGTAGCAGCTTTCACTACCGCTAATATCTGCTCTAGTTTAGTTGTGCCTTTAATTTGCCAACAGGAGTTGATGGCGGTGCTGGCGTTACACCAATGCTACCAACCACGCGTCTGGGGAAAGGAGGAAGTGCAATTAGTGCTGATGGTAGCAGATCAAGCTGCCTTAGCTTTATCTCAAGCTTATGCATACGAGCAGGTACGCGCGCTTGCCAAGCGAGAGAGTTTAATTAATACAATTACTACTGCGATTCGCTCTAGCCTAGATCCTGAAGATATTTTTGCAGCTATCACTCACCAACTAGGACAAGCTTTACAGCTCGATGGCTGTGTATTATCTTTGTGGACAGAAGAAGATGAGTTTGCCCATTGTGTGGGTTTATATGACAGTTCTCAACATCCTGAGAATATGCGCCCACCAGCCCAAAAGAAAAATTTAAGTAGTAATAATAATTTTGTAACTCCAGAATTACCCGACTCTCAAGCGCCCATACAAGAAAATCCCATCCTGCAAGAGATTCTGCGAACACATGAGCCGGTGATTATTACTGATATGAGCGATTGTTCCTCAGCAATTAAGGGGTTTGATTTGCCTTTGAAAATGCCAGCGCGATCGCTTATGGTTGTCCCTTTATTGGCTGATGGCAAATGCATTGGTAGTATTACTCTGCGGGAAGGAAAGAAAGCAAGACAGTGGCTTACATCTGATATTGAGTTGGCTAAAGCAGTCGCAGCTCAAGCAGCGATCGCTGTACAACAATCACGCCTATACCAAAAAACTCGTGAGCTAGCTGAACGTTTATTACAACTAGACAAACAAAAAACTGAATTTTTTCAAAATATTTCCCATGAGTTCCGCACTCCTATCACTTTGATTCAAGGGCCTTTAGAGTCAGCAGTGGGTTCTGGTGAAGGATTATCTTATGACCAAAGTGCGATCGCTCTGCGTAATTCCCGCCGTCTACTACGATTAGTAAACCAACTACTGGATCTACAACGCCTGGATGCTGGCAGAATGCAGCCTAATTTTCGTCCCTGTGATTTAGTCGAATTTATCAGCCAAATTGTTGAGTCGTTTCGCCCCCACTGTGAAAAAAAGGAATTGCATCTCGTCACTGAGATGGATGAATGTCCTCAAGTTTACTTGGATATGGAAAAATTTGACAAAGTAGTTTATAATCTACTGTCAAATGCCATGAAGTTTACTCCCAATAAAGGCACAATCAGCGTTAAACTTCAATCCGCAGAAAATCATTGCATATTGCAAGTACAAGATACAGGAATTGGTATTGTCCAAGAGCAGATTCCCCATTTATTTGAGCGTTTCCGCCAAGCTGAAGGTTCAGAGAATCGCTCTTATGAAGGTAGTGGTCTGGGTTTAGCTTTAGTCAAAGAATTAGTAGAGTTGCATGGCGGTAAAGTAACTGTAGAATCAGTTTACGGCGAAGGTACTACTTTTACTTTATGGTTGGTTACTGGAAATTCTCATTTACCCACACAACAAATACTAGAAACTCCTGTTGAACTGAACACAAGTCGCGCTAGTGTGGAACTGGCTGATTTAGAACTGATAGAGCCAATCACAGACAATATTGAAAATATTACTAAAACAGACTTAATATCCAATTCTGACACTCAGCCCTTAACAAACACTCAGCACTCCATTTTAGTCGTAGACGACAACCCAGATTTGCGAACTTATGTATCTGATATCCTCCGCCGTAACGGTTATCAAGTCCGGACAGCTCGTAATGGTGATGAAGGGTTCAAAATAGCTCAGGAAGTTTCACCCAGCTTAGTTGTTACTGACTTGATGATGCCTTTGGTAACAGGACTAGAGATGATTCGGATGATACGTAATGAAGAAAAATTGCAAGGAATCCCAGTAATCTTACTCACAGCAAAAGTTGATGAAGAAACTCGCATTGAAAGCACAGAACATGGTGCAGATGCTTATTTAGCAAAACCGTTTAACGATCGCGAACTTCTAGCAGAAGTTAGAAATCTGTTAGCCTTGAAAGCAAATGAACGACGAGTTTTGGAACTAAATACTTACCTTACAGAATCGGTACTCAAGCGCTTTTTGCCTTCTGCATTAGTCCAAAAAGCCGCAACTGGAGATTTAACCTTAGATTTACGCCCAGAACCGCGTTTAATTACAGTTTTATTTAGCGATATCGTTGGTTTTACTCAGCTAGCAAATACACTTAGATCTCGACGAGTAGCAGAATTGCTAAATGAATATTTAGAAGCGATGACCAAAGCTGTGTTTGACAATGGCGGTACTGTAGATAAATTTATGGGAGATGCTATTTTAGCTTTATATGGAGCGCCAGAAGAACTCACCCCCAATGAACAGGCACGACATGCTGTCAATACAGCAAGAGCAATGCAACGCTCACTTGCTGTATTAAACCAACGTTGGCGCGACCAAGGTATATTTGACTCTGATGGACTCAGTGGCGTACAGTTTCGCTGTGGTATCCACCAAGGCACAGCAGTTGTAGGTATGTTCGGTAGCGCTGAACGTGCCGATTATACAGCCATTGGCCCTAGTGTAAATATTGCTGCCAGATTACAATCTGCCGCGATTCCCGGTACTATCCTAGTTTCTGCTGCTGTGGCAGATTATTTGCAAGACGAAGAAATTACTAAAGGTAGCCCGCTAAAACTTAAGGGAGTGGATGAAACAGTTCTCACCTTTGTTGTCACACCAGAATTGATGGTTAATCGCTAAAATTTAAACTGGTTCTTAAATCATTAGCAGCTATAGCACCGAATCATATCTGGTTTGAAATTTAATATGACAACATCGGTTGCAGATAAAACACCTATTTCAGCCAAAGTCTGGAGACGACACACTGATCCACCAAGTTTGTGGATTATTGTAGGCATAAGTTCAGTTTCCTTGCACTTACTGGCTTTTTGGTTTATGCGCTCATCTAATATTTTTAGACCGTGGTTTCCACAGCAAAGCCAAGCTGTAGTTCCTATTGAATTTGTAGAAATTTCTCCTCAAACCAAACCCAAATTAACGGTTAAAAAAGTTACACCTAAATCATCAAAAGCGTCCCAACAGTCTGTATCATCACGTTTACCAAAAAAAGCACAAACTACCTCTAAAAATCAGAGTCCTGATGTCATCAGTTCTGAGGATACAATCCTCAACAGTAGCAAAACTGAAGCTTCTCAAGCTAATACCCCACTCTTTCCTCAAAAAATAGTTTCTACACCAACACCCACACCGACAAGTAAACCCGAACCCGAATCCACACCAACGCCGACACCAACAGTTCCAGTTGGTGATCTCCCTTGGAACCGCCGTCAGGAAATCAAACTGGGAAGAGGAAAGCCATTACCAACAGATGTTCCATCAGTACCATTAAAACAGCCAAGAAGATCTGAAACTGAGCAAGAACAGATTCCTGGCATTCCAGGAGAAGAAACTACATCTACTGGGGAAAGTTCTCGGATTCCAGGAGAGGAAACTACACCGACTGGGGAAAATTCTCG
>JAYGHB010000047.1:0-2222 GCA_034931985.1 Halotia wernerae UHCC 0503 | reverse complement strand
AGAGGAAACTACACCGACTGGGGAAAATTCTCGGATTCCAGGAGAAGAAACTACATCGACTGAGGAAAATTCTCGGATTCCAAGACAAGGAGGATCAATAGCGATCGCAACTCCTTTATCTAGAAATGAAGTACTTCAATCGATACAAGAAGGTAGATTGAGGTACAAAGAGTTACCTGATGTTCTAGCTAAATACCAAGGAAGTAATACAAAAACATTGGATTCAAGTTTTCTCCCTGGAGATTCTGAACTTCAACCTGCACAGTTATTAACTAGCTTAGTAATTGATAAAAATGGCAAATTTCAACAGGCTGTAGTTATAGAAATAGAGCCAGCGAAACTACAAAGTGAAAAAGTATTATATGAGAAAGTTATCAATGATCTGTTCAGTAATGAGAACTTTTTACCAGGACATAATCAAGATGGCACAAAACCAGAGTTGAGCAATCTATTTGTAAAAGTCACTGTTAAGTCCGTTAGCTCTAACTAGATGCTTGAATTTTCGCAAAAGCTATGTTATACTTATAGGGTTTGCGGGCGTAGTTTAGTGGTAAAACTATAGCCTTCCAAGCTATTAATGCGGGTTCGATTCCCGCCGCCCGCTTAGGCAAAGCCACTGTAAAGTAATATCGACAGGGGTTTTCATTTTTTTATCCTTATAGCCATATTGTTAGTACATATATCCTATAATTAACTAAAACTTTGAGATAGTTCAGAGCAATTTGGGTGTGAAGTGGGTGTCATCTGAGTGTAGTGAACAAATGTACTAAAACTTTGTTGAAAAAACACTTAATGTCTGTTTATTTGAATCGATTGGAAAGAACGAGGATGTTAGTTATAATATTATAATTTAGTAGTAATTATTATCAATGTTACTGTTCTCTTAATTAATCAGTTTCACATCGACATACTTCAGGATGATTTTGGTAAGCTTTACACCCCTCATTATATTTGTACCTCGACCACTGATTTCATCTCACCTTTTGTACATCTAGCAGAATTTCTGCTGTTACCCATCAATAAGTAACATAATTTTTTTGCTTGATTTGGTTCAATAGTCACATTACAATGCAGCTTTGGAGCATATACGCGTTCTCCCTCATCTACCTGTACTGGAATCAAGCCTATCTGCTCCAAGTCTTCTCTAGTTATCCAAATTAAAGGTATTTGTTCTGTTGGCGAATTTCGGTTAGGAATCGCGCTTCCTCTTGAACCCTCATCGTTCTTAATTGTGTAATAGCTTTCATGAAAGCATTATCGCCTTTCACCTTACAGCTAATAGCCCAGTCAATAGTTTGCAGCAGTGAAAATTGGAATACACGCTGCAACAGTGCGGGCTGATCAGATTCATGATATGCTGGCAGCACCCGCGACAAGAAGTCCAAACCATAGTCCTCATAAATCCAGAGGAAATCCCATGCCGCATCTCCAATCATTATGTCCCCAAAGTCAATGATGGCAGTGACCCGCTTCGCTTTATCATCGAAGAGAACATGATCTGGAGAAAGGTCGCCGTGCAGCAACGTGGAGCGAAAATCTGAGGTGTTGCCGGATGATTCCAGATAACTCCCAATCGCCCGCTCAATAAACAGGCACTCTGGTTCATCTAGGATTGCAAATAGATTCTCTTGCGCTCGCTTCAACAAATCAGAACACCGATTTGCATATTCATTGGCTAATACATGACAATCCTCTGCAAGCCTTACATCCACCGAGTGCATCTGGTTCAGGAAGTGCGCTACTTGCTCTGCACAACGGGTTCGACTTGCTTGGTCAAGTGTGAAATATTGTTCTTGCGAAAGAGCGTGACCAGGTAGGAGCGGGTAAGCGATAAATGACAGTTTCGGATTATCTTCAAGGGAGGCAATTTGCGGAGATGGAATCGGGAGTGTAATTTTATTTGCAAGTTTGGGGAGCAAACAGTATTCGCGTTTCAGACTCGCGCGTGCCTTGTCGTGTTTAGCAAAGCGGAAGACCCATTCATCATTTACAACGTATGCTGAACAGAAGTCTCCATCAGCGAGATAGCATATTGAGTCAATTGTCCATTCCGGACAACAATGCAAAATAGCCTTTGTAATTTCTATAAGTGTCAAATTACCTCACATTTAGATTTAGTAGCCAATACCTTCGCCAAAAAAAGAGTATGAAGAGAGAGGGGTGATGTACAGTAAACCAAAAAGTTTTTCCCAAAGAGCGATCGCCAAATATTTTGTAACCTA
>JAYGHB010000046.1:4486-22698 GCA_034931985.1 Halotia wernerae UHCC 0503 | reverse complement strand
CCAAATTGTGGCTCTTGTTGAAGTAGTTTCAGCCCTGTATTCCACCAAATCCTAATTTGGTGTAATATCTGTTAGCATCAATCAAAAATTAAGAAACGCTTGTGATCTGAAAACCGTAGATGGCTGACCACAAGCGTTTTTGGTAGGTAATGCTGTTAGACACTTTTGCCCGGTATTGGCTTTAAGAGATTCTTGAGAATATATTTTCTCCAAATTGGTACAGTAGTTCTGTTAGAAGCAGTGATTTTTTATCGAGTAGAAGCGATTGCATTTCACAAAAATCCTAACGATGCAGTGGTTGTTGATGCCAATTGTTACTTATTGACAAATAGTTGATGACCTTAACCTGTTACCCATGTCCTTCCACCGACAATTACACCGTTGTAAAGTTGGTTAATCCGAGGGTTCCGGTTAGACCTGTTACTTCAATGATGGCATCGGTGTTGGCATTAAAACTATCAATGGCATCATTGATAGCAACAAAAGTACGGCTTCCCAAGGTAAATTGGGCTTGTAGGGTCTACATCCCAAACCACCCTAAGCGTGGTCTACCGGATCAAGCCCAAGTTCAGCAGATCTTGGGGAGACGCCAGCACGTCAATTGCCACAAAGAAAATCTTGCCTTGAGGATTGAGTAAGAACCGCCATGCTAGGTTTATGCCAATACTGTCACCAAACCAGGGAGTTTGCACTTTACCCGTCACTTTAATCTGGGTGAATTCTCCTTCTGCTGGTTCAGAAATCCCCCGCTCAGGTATCAGCTTGAGTCCGTAGCATTGTTCACGCATGTACGCGAGGATAGACTCCTGACCTACAATCGATTCCTCGAAGGGCGGTTGCAGAGCACCGTCTTCAGCAAATAAAGCTACAGCCGCCTGAAAGTCAAAGGCATTCATATTCTCCATGTAGCTCAGAACTGTAGAGTTGTTGATGCCCTCAATGCTGATTTTAGTTCGGGGTGCGACATCTTTAGGTGGAACTACAGGTTCTTTGACTTTTGCAGTGCCAACGGTTGGGGTATACCCCATGTTGACGACAATATTTTGTAATACGGTGAGTTGCTGGCCCCCTTCAAGTTGACGGATGGCTTGGAGGACATCTGATGCTTGCGTAGAAAGTTTATAACCGAATGGAATGGGAGCAACGATTCGTTGTTTCATCCACTCGCTTAACTGATACCAGAAGCCCAACTTGACATTCGTGCCGAAAGACGAATAGGTACGGCAGATGTCCGTATCAGTATGGTTAACCAGATCGCACATAACTTGCGTTTGCTCTCCAGCAGACATCTGCTTGATTTGAGTCAGGGTTTTTTCTGCGAAGACCATGTTGGCTGCCCCCATAGCAGCGGGAGTGATTGTAACTCCCATCTCGGTATAGGCAAACCAAAGTAAAGCCAACTGATCCTCAGCACTGAGTTGATTGAATGATTCAACGGTAGCTGGAACCGCATCAGCAACTTGAGTGTCAGGGAAAATTGTTCGAGCTGAGTCGATGGTATATGACATTATTAAAGTCTCCAAAAAGAAACGAGATAAAATTTTCGGGTATTATGTTCTTTAAACGATCCTACGAACGATTCGGCGTTGGTGCAGCTTGAACCTGACTCAATAGACTGTGCAGTTTCTCACCTTCGATCGCTTCTGTTTCTAAAAGTTGAGTCGCGATCACTTCCAGTAAGTCTCGGTTGAGCTGGAGTG
This sequence comes from Halotia wernerae UHCC 0503, assembly GCA_034931985.1. GTDB lineage: Bacteria > Cyanobacteriota > Cyanobacteriia > Cyanobacteriales > Nostocaceae > Halotia > Halotia wernerae. The sequence continues at coordinate 20,998 of JAYGHB010000046.1, read as the reverse complement.
TATCCAAAGCTTGCTGATGAGCCGTTTCCACAATTTCTTTCACCTCGCGATCAATTGCCTGTGCCGTTTCCTCGCTCATGGTGCGGCGGGGATTGGGTACACCATCGCCTAGGAATATAGCTTGCTGTCCCTGCTGGTAAGCCTGCGGTCCCAAGGTTTTGCTCATCCCGTAGGTCGTCACCATCCGCTCTGCCAGATCGGTCGCCCGTTGCAAATCGTTGGATGCCCCAGTGGTAATGCTGCCAAACACAATCTCTTCTGCCGACCGCCCACCTAGCAAGGTAGCAATCTGACCTCGAAGTTCGGCTTCGTCCATGAGGAATCGATCTTCCGTTGGCAGTTGCAGCGTGTAACCCAGCGCTGCCATCCCACGGGAGACGATCGAAATTTTTTCGATCCGACCGCTTCCTGGCATCAGCGAACCGACCAAGGCGTGTCCGACTTCGTGGTAAGCCACAATCTTCTTTTCTTTGTCGTTGAGAACGCGGCTTTTCTTTTCCAGACCTGCTACCATCCGCTCGATCGCTTCAGTAAAGTCCGCCTGTGCCACTGTTTGACGTTGATTGCGGGCTGCTAACAGAGCCGCTTCATTCACTAGGTTTGCCAAGTCTGCCCCAGCAAAACCAGGGGTGCGAGTCGCGATCGCCTTGAGATTTACATCCTCACCTAGCTTCACCTTCTGAGCATGGATTTTGAGAATTGCTTCTCGTCCCGATAGCTCAGGGCGATCGACCAAAACTTGACGATCAAATCGACCAGGACGCAACAGGGCAGGGTCTAAGACTTCTGGACGATTGGTTGCTGCTAGCACAATCACAGTGGCATCGCCAACCGCAAACCCATCCATTTCTGCTAGCAGTTGGTTGAGCGTCTGTTCCCGCTCATCATTACCGCCATAGAACCCACCACTGCTACGAGACTTACCGATCGCATCTAATTCATCAATGAACACGATGCAGGGAGCCTGTTTCTTCGCCTGCTCAAACAGATCGCGGACTCGTGAAGAACCCACACCAACAAAGAGTTCTACAAACTCAGAGCCAGAGATACTGAAGAACGGCACTCCTGCTTCCCCTGCCACCGCTTTAGCCAGCAGCGTTTTACCAGTCCCTGGTGGACCTACCAACAGCACCCCTTTGGGAATCCGCGCCCCAATCTGGGTATAGCGTCCTGGAGACTTGAGGAATTCTACAATCTCAACCAATTCAGTCTTGGCTTCCTCTACCCCAGCCACATCGGCAAAGGTAATTTTGGCAGATTCTCCCTCCACATAAACTTTGGCTTTGCTCTTACCAATCGAGAGCACACCTTGGGGTCCACCACCACCCCGTCTGATAAAAAACTGCCAGATTGCTACAAAGATCAGAGGTGGAATCACCCAACCCAGAAGACTGGTAAACCAGGCATTCTTGGGCGGAGGAGTAGCGGCAAACTCAACACCCTTCTCTTCTAACAACTTGGGCAATCCCAAATCAAAAATGGGTGTAGTAGAAAATACTTGTCCAGCCTCGTCATCGACCGTTTTCAATTGAAATTGAATCTGGTTTTGACCAACTTGCACCCGCTCAACTTCCCCTGCCTGAACCTGATGGATGAACAGGCTATAGGGAACACCGGGAATCTGAGGACCTAAGACAAAAGGCAATATAAAATTTGCAATCAGGAACAAAGCTGCCAGCGCCAGAAAAATGTTACCGATCAGGCGAGAAGGATTGGGAGTTGGTTGTTCTTTAATCGGCATCGCTATCACTTATTATTTAAAAAGCTTGATCAAGAAAGGCAGCTATGCTGAGGGCAGAGGGCAGAAGGGATTTATTTATAGGTGTGGAAAACCGCAAAACATATTTATCTGTCAATCCGCGTACCTATCTTCGATTTGGACGAACTGAACTAACCCTTTGGTGTCCAGACGGTTTGATTTCCTTGACCCCAAGCGCCATCAAATTTTGTCACTTTGACATTCCCTAAAACCTGAGTTTGGCAAGCTAGTCGGCGGTTCTGCGCGAGAGAATGGGGAGGCAGCGATCGCCGAGTGCGCTCGCGCCATTCAGGTTCCGAAACAGCTCCTTCCACTTGGACTGCACAAGTGCCACAAGTGCCGAGTCCGTGGCAGTTGACGCTCTTGGTGGCCCCGTTGTAGAGGTCAATCCCATTCTGGAGCAGCACCTGACGTAAATTAGCCCCTTGAGGGCATTCAAAGGTTTTTCCTTGAGCGGTTACTTTAGGCATAAAAGTCGATCTCCACTGCTAGGATTAGATATTCATTTCGAGCGTAAATTCATGATGCGGCTTTAACCTGCGGTAAAGGGCAGTGTTGCAGATGTGTTGGTCAACCTCGGAGAATATTTGCTCCTTTCTACCGCGATCGGCATCAGCAACAGGTTTAGAACATTACCGAAATACTAGTACAGCACGGCGTAAATAAAGCACCCATTCCAAATCAACGAAATGCTTACGCTGTATACCTGTTTGAATTTTGAATTTTGAATTCCGCCTTGCGGTACTAGACAGTTGACCGAAAACTACGGTTCTGCTGATTCCTCTAAAAAGCCTATTTGGTAAGTGAAGTTGACCTAGCCAACGGCAAAGGAGCGGGGTCAGCGTCACAGCAGGACAACTGCTGACCTACAAAATACTCCAGAAGTGAAGCAAGCCTTGACCAGAAAACACTTCAATCAGGACGGCGGATATGAAGCCAATCATCGCTAAACGACCGTTCCAGAGTTCAGCCTGAGGTGTAAATCCCCAAAGCCAAGCATTGCGCTTATTGTTCATTGAGGAGGTGATGTTTGTGTTAGCTGACATGGTTAATACTCCAAGTTTTGTGACTGTAAAAAATGACTCAGTTGTGCAAAGTAAGGATTGCTTCGGTGGTTTTACAAAGAGGCGAAATCTTGATCTAATTTCCACTCTTGTTTCAGAATTTCCTGATACGGCGTAAATAGAAGGTTCGTGCAACCAGGGGCAACCTGTGGCTATAAACCTTATACAGCAACAGTTACAGAGATTGATACGAGATTTAATCGCGCTCGTGAAAAGATAAGTTGCACAAATACTTTTTCTAGCGCATGGACAGTAAAATAACTTTGCCTAAAACGGAGCTTGGAGTACCTGGAAGTGTATGTTTCAAAGTATTATCGCTCCGTCTCGAAACTGAAAAACATTGCCTAAAAGAAAGCAAACTAGGCAATGTAATGATTGGCAATTATTATCAATTAAGCCCTCAAATGGGGTTGACAAATGTGAAATTATACTAGATTGCCCTTGGTTGCACGAACCTTCTATTTACGCCCATTTGTATGATGCCGCTACTACCTTATTTTCTAAGGTGATGGTAGGTGTGGCTGTATTTTCTTTTTGTTGTTTCATGTTCATAATATAACATTTTTTTAAGCAGAATTGATTGGGTATTTTTTTTTTGATATGATGAGGGGTTAATATTTTCAGGAATTAGCGCTCGCTTCTCTCCGAAAGGCAAAGCATCGCTCAAGCCTTTCTTGTGTTGATACCCCGCGAAAGGAAGTTGCGCGGTCGAAGCGGCGATCGTACCTAATAGGGTAGCTCTAGCCAATACCTCGCAAGAACAGTGCGAGACACTGGCTAGCTGAAACCTTTTTATATCAACCTTTTTAGCGACTAAAAAACAAATTTATCTTACTTTTTTCTTACTTGTGCTTAATTACATGAATTGACAGGCTATAATCCCGGTCGAATAACTATCTTAAATTCCCCTTTCTTCCATGTTGGCTTTGATAGCTGCTTCTAGGTCTTGCAATGCCGCCTCTATACTGCGGTAACTTGCTTTGCCTTGATAAACAGTGCCACCAAAATCATAGGCTCTAACAAAGGAGTTAATGTGTTCACTCTCTCCAATTTCAATCCAGCCGTATTCTTCTACAAAGCGGGAAATATAAGGATATTTTTCTTCAAAAGTGTTGGATTTTGGCATTTGCACTTGATTGAAGTTATCGAATGTCACCAAATTGCTTGATATATTCTACTAACTCTCTGGTATGCCCCCCTTCAGAAATTCGCCCCACATTCCCCACCAGGATAAACAGTTCTTGCGCTCTGCTGACAGCAACATTAAGTAAATTAGGTCGCCGATTAATAAACCAAAGGCTATCAGTTGCTTGACATTGGCGAGTCGAGAAAATTATCACTGATTTCTGACCCGCTTCATCTACAATTACCTGAGCGCGTTGCTTCTACTATGACCCCTCTCTCATCACTAAATCAATCGCCGAGTCAATTAACTCAACCGCCTCTGTTTCATAGTGATAAGTCTTAAACTGAAACTTCCCCACTTGTTCGAGTTGCTTTGACGGGCGATGTCCATATTTGTCTTCATACAGTTGTAGTGCGATAGTACCGATAGTCGTCATTTGTCCGGGGGTGGCAGCAATGAGTCCGCGTGAGCGCAGTCTAGACGCGACGGTGAAGTTAGATGGTGTCGCACTTGCAACTCCCCTGACTTTGCCTAAGCGAGAGAATATTTTAGTTAGTTCATCAATGGGTGAGATGAGTAGAGTCATTAGTCCAGTAAACCGTATGGAAGGTTTATCTGTTTCTACGGCAACCTTTAATGCTTCTGGTTGTCCAACTGCAATAAATGTCCCTTGAGCGCGAGTCATGGTAGTGTAAAGCAGTTGACGGGTTAACATTCGGCAGTTAGACATTAGTAACGGGAAAATCACATACTGAAATTCACTGCCCTGGCTCTTATGGCACGTTATACAAAACGAGTGCATGATTTGCTCAAAGTTCCCAGGATAGTAGTCAACAACCGCGCCTCCCTCAAATGAAATCTTCACCATTTGTTTTTGGTCATCTACAGCAATAACCCGACCACTCTCGCCGTTCATCACTGGCGGGATGGTATCGTAACGATTTTTTAGTTGTATCACCCTATCCCCGACTCGGTAGACGACTGACCCAGAAACGACTTCTTGCTGGTTATCTTTTTTGGGATTAAAGATGGGCTGAAGAAGTTTATTGAGATTGTGAACCCCGGAAGCTCCTTCTTTTTGGGGTGCTAACACCATCACTTGTTGATTTAAATCCACATTTTCACTGCTCATAGATGCGACTAACTCGACAATGGTTTTAGCCGTCCTTTGTGGTGAATCTGTTGACAACATGGCACAGTCCCCTACATCCATCCACGACGAAACCTGATTAAATTTGTGCAGTGTTGGGACTGTGCCAAAATTTACGTCACTAGCTGCATAGATAATCGGGCTTTCGTGTCGCTGTCGATAAATGGTTTGCAATCTCGTCGTCGGCACTAGTTCCGAAAAAAGCAAGTCTCGCAGCACCATTCCAGCCCCGACACTGGGTAATTGGTCAGAGTCTCCTACTAAAAGAATTTGGGTTTTTGAGGGTAAAGCTTTCAGTAGGGAATTGAACAAGAATATGTCCACCATTGAAAATTCATCAACAATCAGCCAATCAATAGCCAGGGGATTATGCTCGTTATAGTGAAAAGCGCTCCCTTGTCCCTGCCATTGAAGTAGACGGTGAATGGTACTTGCGTCTGTGCCTGTTGCGGATTTCATTCGGTTAGCTGCCTTGCCCGTGGGGGCTGCAAGAGCTATATTTGCCCGAATGGATACCAACCATTGCACCAAGGTTTTTAGCACATGGGTTTTGCCGCGTCCTGGGCCGCCTGTAATTATACTAATAGGATGTTTAACTGCCATGAACAAGGCGCTGATCTGTTCATGGCTTAAGCGTGAGAGTTCACGATAGTCAGCCCCTTCAAAGTCGGCTAACCAGTGTTCTAGATGTTCTGTCGAGTAAGTTGGTTGGTTAATTAAAGTTTGAATTTTTAACGCTACAGAGAGTTCGGCGCGGTAGGCGGCTCTAGTATAAACACTATTGGCAACCTCGCCATCAACTAAAGTTTGGTTCTCAATTAACTGACCAACAATGGTACTCAAAGATTTATAAACGGGTGTGTGGTTAGGACGCTTGAGCAAAGATACAGAACGTGCCAGCAATTGGGATTCAGGCAGAAAACAATTGCCCTCACTCAAAGCATCTTTCAATACATGGAGCAGACCTTTAGAGTAACGAGTGTCACATTCTACCGAGATGCCCAAGGACATCGCTAACTCATCAGCAGTTTTAAAGCCGATGCCCTCAATATCATCAATTAATCTGTAAGGGTCGCTTTTGAGTATCGATGAGGTTTTGTGTCCGTAATGGTCACAAATCTTTAAGCTTAACTTCAGTGATGTTCCCACAGCCAAAAGCTGGGCAATAGCTGCTCTTGTCGGATTGGCTTTACTCTGTGACCAAGTTTTGGTAATTGCAGCGATTCGATAGTTACCAAGTCCAGGGACTGACTCAAGTCTTTCTGGATGGGTATCTAATACCAATAAGGTGTCATAGCCAAAGTAATTTACAAGAGTTTGAGCAGTTTTTTTCCCAATTCCCCGAAAAAGTCCACTTTCTAAATACTGCTGGATTTCGCTCAAGGTTAGTTCTGGAAGTTTATCGACTTGAGGGAACGAAATCATTAAAACACTATCCTCCCTGATGCCAGCGTCTTTACCTAATTAAATCGGCTATAACCTATATGACCACATTTTTAAATACAATAGCAGCCACGAACAAAAATAAACATTGCCATTTGGCAGATTACCGTTATCTTAAGTTGTAACGGTGCAGGTAAATCGACTTACTTATGAGCCGAATCATCGCAGTTTTTAATCAGGCGGGAGGTGTTGCCAAAACCACCCTTACCCAAAACTTGGGCTACCAAATAGCGCAATTGGGTCATCGCGTCCTGCTCATCGATATAGACCCCCAAGCCAGCTTAACTATTTTTATGGGCTTGGTTCCAAGGGATTTAGAGCATACTGTCAACAATGCCATTGTGGATGAACAACCCCTGCCAATTATTGAGGGGATTCATGGCATGGATTTAGCCCCCGCTAATATCTCTCTCAGTACGGCAGAAATGCAATTGGTTAATGCTTCTATGCGCGATTTCCGGCTGAAAGAAGCTATCGAACCAATTGAATCCGATTACGATTTTATCTTAATAGATTGCCCTCCCAGCTTAGGGCTACTTTCTTACATCTCCCTTGTAGCTGCCACTCATGTTCTCGTGCCTTTAGAAACCCATTTCAAAGCCTTTGAGGGAACAGGCGAATTACTAAAAACGGTTGCTACAGTACGCAATAAACCAAACCGCAAACTGCAAATAGCCGGGTTTGTGCCTACAAAATATGATGGTCGTAACTCCCAGGATACTCGTACCCTAGCAGCCATCACCGAACAACTAGCCAGCGCCGGAACTGTCTTTGCCCCAATTCCTCGCTCCACTGCTTTTGTTGATGCTTCAGAAGAACGAATGCCCCTTGCAGTTTACGAACCCAAGCACCCATCTGTCCAAATCTTGAAAAAAATAGCCGTTAGTTTAGAATCCTTAAAATGAGACGCACTAAAGCCAGCCAGCCCCTCAAAAGTAAAATTGATGTACCTTGGGACACTACAGGCATAAACAATACCGATTCTCAAGTGTCCCTGCCATTAGACCAGATTTCTCTGCCGCCTAATCAACCGCGTCGTTACTTTGACTCCGAGGCATTAAAGCAGTTAACTGAATCCATCAAACAGCATGGCATCTTGCAGCCCTTGTTGGTACGCCCTCTTGATGGAGAGAAACACGAATTAGTCGCAGGAGAACGCCGCTATCGTGCTGCCCAAGAGCTTGGACTGAAAGTTGTCCCTGTTGTCATCCGAGAATTAGACGATAACGCAGCTTTTCAACTGGCACTGGTCGAAAACTTGCTTCGGGAAGACCTGAACCCAGTTGAAGAAACCGAAGGCATATTGCATTTGCTGGCTCTTAAACTAGGTCGAAGCATTGAGGAGATACCCCCATTACTGTATCGTCTACAACGCCTACATCAAAAAGCATCTCTAGTTACCCATAACGTTATGGGCGAACCCGTTGTTGATAGTGTTGAACCTACCCATAACGTTATGGGTGAAATTGAAAGTGAGTCCACTAATAACGTTATCAGCCGTCAGGAAGGCGATATTGGCTTATCTACCCATAACGTTATGGGCGAAACCGAAACGGATAATTCAGCCCTCAATCATGATCCGGCTGCAAACAAGGATTTAACAATCGTTGAATCTGTGTTTGACGGCTTGGGGTTAATGACCTGGGAATCTTTCGTCAAGAATCGCCTGCCCTTGTTAAACCTGCCAGAAGATATTCTTGAGGCACTAAGATTTGGCTCACTTGAGTACACCAAAGCTAAGGCGATCGCCCAGATTAAGGATACTTCGGAGCGCGTTGCATTTTTAGAACAAGCTCTTGCTCAGAACTGGTCTTTAAGCGAAATCAAGCAACATATCAGTGAAAAGAAAACTCCAACCTCTAACTCTCAAGCAGAGTCTAACGATTACAAAGAGCGATTTACTGCTGCGACTACCAAACTAAGAAAATCGCGCATTTGGTCAGACCCTAAGAAGCGCAAGCAAATAGAAAAACTACTTGCACAACTGGAGACGCTGACAAATGTTGAGTAACCTTACAGACATAGCAGCCTCCATCTCCATCTCCCGCTGCCTTCTCGCTCATGGCTCATGTTAGGCTAGTGTTGATCTTATCTTAGACGTACTTGAGTTCCATGACCGTTGTTCAGTCAGCGCAGCCCGACCGCAGCGAGATTACGGTGACATTGAAGCGGCTAGTTACTCTTTTAGAAGAGAATGAGACGGATGAGTACGGGATTTTACAGCCAAGTTAGTATCCCGGCTGAACCCCATACAGGGCTGGAGCTAATGAATAATTCTCTCAAAGAACCAGACCACTGACGCTGAGTGTCTACCAAATCAATGCCTCTTGTGTCAATTCTACTTCTGGATGACACTGTGGAGCTTCTACGCGATCAGACATCCCATAATCTCGTATCACACGCACTTCTCGATATCTGCTTCGATTTCCGCTAACTAATAACTGATCTTTAGCGACACTAGCAGCGTCTATATCAGTCCAGCCCGTCATCTGTAGGAATTTTCCAGGTTGGTAAATACTTTCAAATATTTCCTCTGATACAAAGCCTGTTGATTCTCTAATTTTTTCAGAACTATGTAGTGTTGACTCTTCTTGCCAAGCTTCTGCAATGACAACGGTTTTTGCTTCTCCCGTTTCTGTTTCATCAAAACGCTGTTCTTGCACTTTATGTCCGAGAGGTGGTTGTGTGTCGCTAAACACTTCGCCAACTCGGAGATGGTAATTGACTAAAATTGTGGAACGCGCCTTATCTTGAACATTGTGATGAAGGGTGTGTGTGCGCCAACGAATAAGACTTTTTTCATCTCGCCAAGTTGAGAGTGAGAGGATTTTACCCCTATGCTTTGTGCTTGAAAAACGCTCGTTATCAATGAAGCCATCAATTTTTTCAAGCTCCGGTCTTAGCAGCTTTGCTAGACTGAGATACTCCTCCCACTGCTCAGTTTTCGGTTTCACTTCAAAGATAACGACGAACATAGTTGCTTGTATTGTAAGTTTTCTAGAACAGATCGTAACCGTTCACCTCACGCTCATTTCACCCCTATTAGCCGGAATTGACACATTTCACAATTCATCTGCACAATTCCTTGCTGAGTTTCAATTTCTCGCTCTCGTAGTACCGAGAATAGTTGAGGATGCAGACCCATTTCAGGCAGACAAATCATGGAAATATCTGGGTATTGCTCCTGCTGTTGGGCAGTACTCTTAATAATTTTTTTCATTAAAGTACCAGTAAACAGGAAGTATGGCAGGACAATGATGCGTTTAGGCTGGTAAAAGCTGGCCCGACGGAAGCCTTCTTCTAACCAGGGCTGGGTAATGCCGATGAAGCAGGTTTCAACCGTGGAGTAGCCGCTTCCTTCCCAAAGGATGCGAGCTATTTTGTAAACATCCCCGTTGGCATCGGGGTCACTAGAACCACAACCGACAAAGAGGAGAACGGTGTCAGATCGAGAAATTTGTTGGGGGTTGTATTCAGGGTAGTCAAGTTGTGCTAAACGCGATCGCCACAATTCTATAATTCTAGAGGTAATCCCAAAATGACGCCCATAGTGAAACTTTAACTGCGGATACCTAGCCCTAGCACGGTCTAGCTCATTTGTGACATCTTTATTGTGCCGTGCAGCAAATAGCAGCATTGGCAACACTGAGAGTTCAACGTAGCTTCTTTCCACGCACTGCTCTACTCCTTCCTGAATTGTCGGGCCAGTAAGTTCCAGAAAACAAGGCACAACTGGACGCGACGGATCTAAAGCTTCATAGGCAGCGGCAAAATTTAACAAAGCTTGCCTTCCTTCTGCATCTCTAGTGCCATGACCAATCATCAATAAAGGACGCTGTATGGGCAAGGGTGGCAATTCCAAGGTTGGGGCAGTTAGGTACTCCATCTGAATCAGACTTGTGGTGTGGAAAATAGGCATTCTGAGTTCTAGCTCCTTTGCCATTCAACGTAGGAAATAAAGTGAGCAAGTAACAGATAAGCGTTCTGGCTTACGGAATTTTAGATCTTGGACGAGTTGATAAAGCCGTGAGTCTCCATGCACTTCTCTAACTGTAGCTCCAGCCACCAGTAGAATGAGGCCCATCCTCTCCAGTTGCTCCATGCCTCAGCCAAACTTCGCACTTCAACCTCAGATGCAGTTCGCCCTAAACCATAGGCTCGACCAATAATGGCACGTAACCCAAGATCAGCTGCTGGGATAATATCCGGAGCGCCTAGTCCGCGCATTAATACATATTCTGCTGTCCAGCGTCCAACACCTTTGAACCCCGTTAAGGTAGCCATAGCTTCATCGTATGGTAAGGTACGCAATGCCTCAAGGTTTAATCTGCCACTCTCCACCGCGCGAGAAAGACTGATTAAGTAGGTGGCTTTCTGAGAGCTAAATTGACAAGCTCTTAGCATCTGCTTATCCAAAGCTGCCACATCTTGCACTCGTGGCAGTATTGGATATTCACGGTTACCAACACACAAGCGTTGCCCACACAAATTGACCAACGCTAGTTTTAGCTTGTAGGCGAAAGCAACATTTATCTGCTGACCAATTATTGCCCAAAGAAGAGACTCATACGGGTCAGCAATAAGAACAGGGCGAAGCCCATAAAAGCGTTCCAAAAGATTTCTAAATACGAGATCTTGTGAACACGAAGCCTTAAAAAGTGCTAAGTCCTCGTCTAGTGAAAAGATCCTCCGAACTAATTGGGCAACGTGTGCTGTGGCTACAGAGTTAACTTGGCGGCCGTATATCTCCAGTGTTAAATGTGGAACTTCTACTGTACCCGTTGAGCGTATGGAGATGAGCATGTCACTTCCGTTAATCGTCACTGCCCGGCAGTAGGTTCCATCCTCGCTGATGTTCTCTAACACAGCCGAAGGCGAGGTACGCAAATATGTTAAGGCTTGGTCAAAGTTATATGGGGCTACGGGGAGCAACTCGACTTGAACCCTCTGCATGATCACTAACCCTCCTCGCTTAGTTGGGGTATTGGGCGACATACCTTACAGGAGCGATATCCCGTAGCCATTGCTTCCTGGATTGACCGAAAGTAAATTATATTTTGCTCTTTAGCTTGTTTGCACAAGTAACAAGTAGGAAGACAAAAGATATTTGTATTTCGGTCGCCACGGTAATACAGTCTCCGGTGCTTCAAGTCATACAAGTATGGTAGATCTACTCCCTCGTGTGCCAATAACCGCTCCTTGAGCGTCCCCACGCCACCTGAGTAAGCGCCCAGTTGACCATCTGAGCAAACAACTCGGTGGCAAGGGATGATAAATGGTAAGGGATTGCGGGCCAATGCTGTGCCCACTGCTCGGTTAGCCCTTGGATGTCCAATTTCGCGTGCTACCCAGGCATAAGACCGCACCTCACCTCGTGGAATCTCCAATATTTGCTCCAGCACCTTACGTTGAAAGAAAGTGAGGCTTGATAAGTCCATTGGAATTAAATCAGGAGTTTGTCCCTGGATTGCATCTAGAATCCACTGAGCTAGACGTGCAGGCAGAACTGGCTCCCGTACTGGCAGCATCTTTAGTATTTGTCGGGCTTTGTCCAGAAACATTGCCTCCTCTTTGGCAGAGATTAGGCACAGTACCTCACCGTCATAGGCTGCAAACAAGCAACCTACAGGCGTTTCGAGAGGTGCATAACTCAAGATGCGTGTTGCTACAGTTCTTCTCGATTTATAACCGCTAACAAGCGCATTCTTTTGTAGCAATGACATACCCTAGTATCCTTTAGTTTTTTACAAAGTTCCACTGGTCAAGCATCCGCTTGACGAGCTAGTAACTCTAGCGGATTTGGCAAAACTGGCTAGTGTGTACTACAATTTCACCATAATCTGGAATCCAGGCTAACCATTGCTCGTTTGAATGTTGGCAGAGTAGAAGTGCTTCATCAAAACTAAAGGGGCTGGGAAGTTCTAGTAGTTGCACCCAGGTTAAAGCGTGGAACTCCTGGTGAGACTGTTCTAGGTAATGCTCAGTTGACCAGCTTAGGGTATCCAATGGCAAGCAGGCGGCAAACTCTGGTTTATGGAGTTCAAATTTCATGGTTTTGTTTCCTGCGTAACTAGTGGTCTGCCAAGCCAACGCAAGCGTGGAGGCAAGCTGGGGGAGCGAGGGAAGTGAAGAGTTATTGTTCAATAATTCTCTTTCTTCCCCACCTTGTCTCCACTAAACTCATGATTCTCTCTGTTTACCTGAATCGACTGAGCTACGCCATCCCATAGAGAATAGCGTACTTTGAGAGTGCTGTGAGCAGAGTGGAAAGCTTGTTCCCACTTCAAAGGGTCATTACCACAAAGATTTTTTAAGAGTTTCTGCCCCATTGGGACATGCTGATCCTCGTCAAGAAAAGTGTGTCGGTCTAGGTAAAGTTGCAAGGAATTGCAGGTGAATACATGAGAACTTTCCAAACTGCCAAGGATTTGCCTAAACATAGCAGGAACGATGTCCTCTCGGCCTAGTAGAAAAGCCGCCGCAATTTCATGGGTTGACTTGCTTACAGTGGTTAAGGTGGAAAATACAAAGTTTTTTGTAGATTCGGGTATGGAAAGAGGGGCTAGAGCTTGCTCAGCAGAAAAACCTTGTCGAAGAGAGTAAATAAACTTTCGGATTGAACTGCTATCAGCCCCAATCTCTTCCATAGCAGTGAGATAGAGATCAAAATGACTTGTGTAACGCTCTGGGGTGACTTCATCAGTTTCTTCAGCTAGAACAATCTCGTTAACCATCCTTGCTGAATTAATGTCTATCGGTGGAAGCCACGGCACATCTAAGCAAGTTACTCGGTGTTGAAGAGTTTTAATAAGTGACATAAAATCCCAAACAGCAAATATGTGGGATTCCATAAATATCCGCAGAGATGTCATATCTCCCAATTGTTTGTAAACTGGGTGGTTTAGAAGATCAGTACGGGTGGATTCAATTTTTTCTACAAGCAGAATGTAAGGATCTATTTCTTCCAATATGGCTAGCTTGCTATTTTCTCCGCTGGTTTTTTTTTGAAATGATTTCATCTATATAACCTTCTGCATTTTTTATTTGAATTGAGATGTTTCCAAAAAGCCAAACTAATACTTGATAGCATGAGATAAAAAGACAATTTTTTTTTACCCATCGGCTATTACAATTTCTGTACCATTAGCAGCAGTGTTATCAGTTCATCTCTAATCTTTATATAACTCTTTCATTGTTTGATAGTGGAGTAAGCCAGCCTAGGCATCCACATGCAATCATGATTGAACCAAATATGATTATTACTACTTCAATACCTTGGCTTTTAATGAGGAAACTGCCAGCAATAGTTGCTATAGGTATCGCAGCATAAGCAATGAGTCTTGTAATTGAAACGACTCTTCCTAACAAGTTAATATCAACTACTTTTTGCCTCAATGTAAAGTAGGTAACGGCAATAATCGAGTTCAAGCCAAGAACAAAGCCCCAACTGATAGAAAACTGTAACCAGTTTTTTGAGAGAGTGATAAGTAATCCAGAAATACCTGATAAGATTGAGCAAATCAAAATAAGTCTGCCTTCAGATAGTAACTTAGTAAGCTTGGGTGTACAGAGAGAGCCAATTATTGCTCCTATGCCACCTAGAGAAAGAGCAATGCCAAGCTGGCTATTAGTGACTTTTAAAGTATCCTTTAGAAAGAAAAATAAATTACCTTCAAATATATGTATGGCAAAATTCTCAAAAAAGAAAAGTAAACAAGCATATTTAATAATTTGATTTCTTCCGGTTTCATAAAAACCCTCACGAATATCTTTAAGAATTGATTGATTAGGATTTTGGGTAATTTGTCTTTGTTGATAGCGAATTTGAAAGATTATCAAAAATGATATTAAAAAAGAAATAGCATTAAGATATATTGTGTTTACTGCTCCAATACTAGCAACTAGTACGCCTGCAAATAGAGGTCCAATTATAGTGATTAAGCTTTCGGCACTTGAAATGTAGGAGTTAGCTTTTGAAAGCTCATTTTGCTTTACAATCTCTGGAATAATCGAGTTAAAACTTGGATGAGACATACAATCTATACTTGCAATAATCAAGACTAGTGGCAGCAGTGCGATTGAAAAATTTGAACTAGATAGTAGCCCTAGTGCAAAAACAAAAATTGTTGACAATAGGTCTCCTAATAACAAAACTGCTTTTTTGTGGTATCGATCAGCGATAGCTCCTCCAAATGGTGTAACGAAAAGATAGGGAGCAAATGTAGTTGCATAAACTGCTCCCATAGCAACTACGTCTTTGGTGTTTTGATAAACAAGCAACGGCAATGCCACTTTGTATAGCCAATCCCCCCCTTGAGATAGGAAAAAGGCAAGCATAAGCTTTCTAAAATTACTGTTGATCATATAAAAACTGGTGTTGCTGAATAAAAACACGAATTATGTGATTGGGCATTTGAGTAGCATCCATACAGAAAGTTACGCTTGTTGGTAAATCTAAAAAAATTTTCAGCGCAGAAAAGCTTTCCTTGCCTAAGTTTCAGCCTTAGTGTAAGTTTCTGTACGACTGCTACTTTGATGCCGATTACGGAGGCTCCGACGTCCAAAAACTACTTTGCTGAACAAAGTGGACAGTCTTCATGCTTTTCCCATTCTTCAGCCATATTCGGCTGCATAGTGTCAAAGGGAATCTCTATTAGCTTGCCTAAAGATATAGGTGTTGCAATTCCAGTTCTCAGCTTTAAAAAATCAGTTAACATGTTCCCTGCTAGCACTGAAACGAATGTAACTATTGCTGGCGCTGGTGTTAAACTCGAAAAGTCGGTTGATAAATCTTTTTCGATTAATTTGTAAGTAAAGTCGTCATTATCTTGTACGGTTTTTGTCCAGCACTCTGTACAACCAGTTACACCAGGAATTACAGTACAGAAAATAGCTCGCTGCACATCTATACCACCATGTATATAAGGAACATTTTCTTGCACACAAGCCTCATTTAACCACTTCTGAATAAACATTGTTGGCTTATCTGCAACACAGATAACTATGTCTCTATCGCGAATAAGTTCTTTAACATCTTCGGTGGAAGATATCTTCTTTTCAATGAATCTTACTTTGTGTTCTTTGTAAAATTGCTCTATTCTTTCTTTGGCAGCAACTACTTTATTCTTTCCAATATCACTTTCTGAGTACAAAATTTGTCTATTCAAGTTAGACAGTTCTACTTTGTCAAAATCAACAGCAACGATATCTTTAACTCCAAGCGCTACTAAGTCATAAATAATGTGCGTTCCAAGCCCTCCCAAACCTAATAGCGTGACCTTAGTTTCCTGTAATCTTTTCTGGTAATCATATTTGTTGTCATTAATCTTGCAGAATGCTCCGAAGAAATTTATGTTTCTACTCCACCTGACCGCATCATATTCGGTAAGTGTTTCTTGATAGGTGATATTTGCATCTTCTATCAATTTTATTTCATCCATATCATTCAATACATTGAAAATTTCTTCCTGGCTTGTAGAAGAATTTTCTGCTAACACTTTTGAGACTAAATCTTCTACTGTGTTTTTACCATTCATTTTCTTCAATAAGGAAGTCACTAACTCATTTTCATCATCTACTTCAATAATTTTACCTCCCGCTCTGAAGCAGACCATTTTTTCAAAAATGTATTGATCAATTGATGGTTTCACTAGTGGTCTTAAACTATTCTTCATTTATTTACCTCAGTAGCTATTAATTTTATGTCTAGTCGAATCCTGAAATACTTAGTGTTAACTCTTTCGTTTGAAAGAGTTGTTTAAATCTGTGCCGCTATTAATAACGGCACAGTATTTTAGCTAATTAGCCTACAGCAGAGCGACCTGCAAATGTTGCTTTGTGAATACGTACTTTCATGTTTGACTCCTTTGTATTGTCAGTAGCAAAAAAAAGCTACTTGTTTTATGTTGACAGCTAAAATCTGTGCCGCTATTAATAACGGCACAGTATTTTAGCTAATTAGCCTACAGCA
>JAYGHB010000046.1:0-4386 GCA_034931985.1 Halotia wernerae UHCC 0503 | reverse complement strand
TTTGACTCCTTTGTATTGTCAGTAGCAAAAAAAAGCTACTTGTTTTATGTTGACACTCAATATTTTTATATATTAATAGCTGAATTGTCTATACATAAAAACTCAGTTTAATTCAGATTTATATAAATATATTTTTGAAGTATCTTGATCTGATTGGCTACAGTGTAGAAAGCGTAAACAATGCAACCTTGTTTACGCTTTCTACAAAGTAAAGGATTCTAACATTCTGTGACGGATCTCTCGGTACCAGCCAGTCTCATTGATCTATTTATTTATGAGCAGGCTTGGTGATAACTATCTAGCTGTAAATGAATTCTTACGCTTCTGGAACACAAGCATTTTCTCCAGGTTTGCCTGAACAGCGAACAATATTTCTATTAGTTCCTCATATGTGCTGTTCTCTAAAGCTGTCAGTATTGTTGGTTTAGCTCCTGCTGACTTTTGAGTTTTTTGGACTTCTCTAAATTGTGCTCGCCGCTCTAGTGCTGCCCGAAAATTTGTCTTACTAACCTTTTCCTCTAGCGTTTCTGAAAGTAGCTTCCATACATTGGGACCAACATCCTGCTTTAGGTAGCTAGGAGTGTAGCAATAGTTGGAAGCCTTTGCTATTTCCTCATAGGTCTGACCTTGCCAAGCTCCCCGCAGAACAAATTTTTCCACATCCTTTAGATGTCTTTTTGTCTTTGCGAGTACATTTGCATCTAACACCTTAAATACTTCTTCAAAGTCCATAGCTTAATACCTCTTTCAAGAAACATGGGGATGTCTGATTTGCTTTTAGATGATAAAGACTGGGGTTTTTTATATGTCCCCTCGAAAAGGGGGAATAGCAAAAACGAGGTCTGGCATTATTACCTTCAAATCCTTGTCAGCAAAGCTTTTTCCCCCAACGTGTCTCAGAAACTATACTTTTTGAGACATACCCAAATCATGTCTCTTTTTATGTCTCAAAATGCAATTCTTAGATCGTCTAAGGACTAATGAGACTCTCCCAAAGCTATAGCTCTATAAAGGTTTGCGCTTTCTTTTAAGGGAGCTTATATAAATTAATCAGTATCAAACTAGTAACTTTACGCATATTCCTATAAAATCTTTACAAAAGTACACAATGAAGCAAATTCTAGCGTGTATTTTTACGCTTTTAAATTTAGTTTTTAACCATAAACAAAACTGAAGAGTAAAAAAGGATATGAACTAATTCGAGCGTTACCTGGCGCTAGAACCCAATGACTGAAACAGCTTTTCGCTTCTGCTCTGGCGTGACCTCTAGATAACGCTGCAACGTCCCCAGATCACTGTGTCCAGAAATTTCCTGAATAGTTCGCAAAGGTATCCCAGCGCTTGACATCTGCGTGAGGGCAGTTCGCCTAAACGAGTGGGTGCTAACTCCTTCTACCCCAATCCGCTTACAAGCATCCCGCAGAATCTTGTCTGCCATGAATCGGGTCAGACGTTCAGTTACACCGCGCATACCAGGAAACATTGCAGAACTTTTGGGCTGGTATTCCTCAAGGATTGAGAAGAGTGCTGGTGGGATGTCCACAATTCGGGTTTTATGCTTGCCTTTGGTGGTAGACTTTCGGAAAGTGATAGCACCAGATTTGATATCAGTCGTCTGGAGTGCTAACGCTTCTGATACACGACAACCAGTGAAAAGGCAAATCCCAAACAGAGCGCGATCGCGTGGGGTAAGGAAACCCTCCGTGAATAATCGCTTTAGTTCGTCTTGGGTTAAAATCTTGCCTTGCCCGTTGCCGTCTACTTTCATTTTTTCACCGCTGAGGGGATTACACGTTTGTACTAAAACGTGTAATTGATGACCCAAAGTATTGTAACTCCGTTAGCGACGCGATGGCTCACTCAAGTAATCAATTCCAACTTATCAATCGCAATCGCTACAACCCTGATGATGGCGTTGGCTGATTAAACTTGCTTATGGTTGCAGCACGTTGACCGATTGCAGGTATAATCTCCGTTAAAAAGCGACTGCTATCTGTATCTAACACCCAAAGGCTCATACAGTGCTATTTATATCTAATTCGCGCTCAGTACGGAGTTCCTGAGCAAGAGTTGCAAACTCATCATCTCCTTCAAACATCCCAATAAAATCTGTCCAAGGATTATTGGCAACTTCTAGCGTCAGTACCTCAATATTTGCCAGTCTGACTCTAACTTGCTCTTGTACAGCCGCGAGCGCATCCGAACGGGTTTGGGCTTCGGCTACACAATCAGGCAACTCTGGCACTGATGCGATAAAATGCTCCTCGGATGCCTGTTCAACCAGAACATGAAGAGACAGCCTATTCAAACTTGTGACTCTTTGAAGATTCATAGACAGCGATACGCTTATTCACTTTCCCCATAATAATGCTTTCTTCTTGCGCCTTTTGGCTTCTGGCATTATCGACTCCTTTGTGCTACTGAGTGCAGAATCAAGGTTAAATCCATCTTCTTGTCCCGGATTGGCTCCCCGCCCTGCTACCACCACCCACATATTAGATAACACCCGCTCTGTGTCTGCATTTGAGCGATAGTAACTTACTTGGTAAGTTGCTTTAGTTTACTAATTAACTACAAGTATATTAAAGCAAGCAACTTATTTAAATAATTATCTGACTGTGCCTTAATTTATCTACTGCTGTAATTTACTTAATTAATAATAGCTCTTGACTGCTTGCCTTATTTCATCTAGGTCAGACACTAATTACAGGTTAGATGTTTAGAGTCAGATACTTCAAATAAAAAGTAATTTACTTTAATTTTCTTAACTAAATATAGTAAGCTGCCAAAGCACATTAGTAAATTACTATTAACACAACAGTAATTTACTTTAATTTGTTTTAAATTTAAAGTAACTGACTTTAAATTACCAAAATATAAAAAGCAGTCTATGGCTACTAAAGACTGGTTAGACAATCACGCTAAAGTTACAGCATACCTTGATTTCAACCTCTACGCTAGTTTAGAGAAGTGGATGAAAACACACAAAATCAAGAAAGCGTCTCAAGCTCTCACGATTATACTTGAGCATTATTTAGAGGGCAATATTCCGATTGAAGTGATGCCAGAAAATCTCGAAGAAGAGGTAAAGCAGCTAAAGGTGAAAACCACCGAAATCGATGGTCTAGAGGCAACTGTAGCCGAGCAACAAAGGGAATTTAATGATGAGATTAACTCGCTGAGAACAGAAATTGATGGGCTACGGCAGGCTCTAATAAACGCGGGGTTATCATCTCTGCGAGAGAGGGTTGAGGACATACCCAGAGGGAAAATGAAATTTTCACATTCTGATCATGATGCTAAACAGGGGCTAACTAAGACTGAACTGTGTGAGCGAATAAACATCAACGGCAGTCAAATCAATCAATGGGCAACGATGCTCAACCTTGACCCTGATGAGTACCTGTTTGAGTTGACTGGGTGGAAGAAGCCGCTTAATGCCCGTCGATACTTCCCGGTGTTGGAGAATGACTCTGTAACTAATAAATAGTTACAGAGAATCAAGCACACTGTAGAACTCCATCGCTCAGAGAAGTTAGTCGTCAAAAATTAGCGGCTTACCGTTAAAGTGCTGGTAGATTTTTTCAGGGTGCATCCAACTAGGCAGTGACCTTTCCTCATCTTCTAAGTTATTCCCGTTTTCATCAACTAGACCATAGCGGACAACTACCCTAGACAGTGGTGTTTCACCATTGGCGCTAAACTTCTCCAGTAATATAGTCCCTGCCTTACGTGCTGATGCTGTACCATCTGGGAATGATTCATTGGTGGCATTGTGCGTTATCCCCAGCAAGTACTCCTTGGCCTTGCGGGTATCGGTCAGGCTCATCTTGAAGAAAGCGATCGCAGTGTCACCGCACAACGTTTTGAGATTGGTGAATTCATCACAAATCACCTGCTGTTTTTTAGTCGGTTTTTCTTTAATTCGTTGCAGCCACCTATCACAGCAATCTTCAAATGCTTGGCTTATTTCATCTTCTGATTCGGCTTTGCTGGTGGCTTCTAGCAATTGCCATACATCGGCATTGTCACCAGTGGCGTGACGGTCGATTAATTGATGAATTGGGGCATCAAGGCAGTATTTTCTGATTAATGCGATCGCTCCGGCTGTGTATGTCTTACCTGACCCTTGATTACCTATGAGCCACAATGGTTTGAGTGAATTGATAATTTTCCACAGATAACCATCCTCATGATTTTTCAGGGCATTTATGAGGGTATCTTTTAGCTGTTCACTTGGGGACTGGGTACTGGAAGAGTGGTCATCCTGGGGAGTGCTAGACAATTTACTCAGCTTTTTGTGAGTTTCGGCAACTTGTAGCTTATTGTCTGCGATCGCCTTGTCCATCTCTGATATCTGCAACTCATGATTTTTAAGTGATAACT
>JAYGHB010000045.1:0-23043 GCA_034931985.1 Halotia wernerae UHCC 0503 | reverse complement strand
GAGGGCTATGAGGCTTATCCTATCTGCATCCTAGCCCTTTTTGTAGCCCCGCAAGACAGGACACAGACGAGAGATAAAAAGTATCATTGGAAAACTAACAGTTACAAGTTCTCAAGCACAAAAGCTAGAACTCAGACCACATAGCCAATTAAGTCCATATTTAGAAGCATGTTGTCTAAGAGCGAGCGCTTCAGTATCGTATCAACGTGCAGCAGAAGATGTAGAATACGCAACTGGGATAGAAGTCTCTAAAAGTGTGCAACAGCGATTAGTACACAGTCAAAATTTTGAATTTCCAGAAGTAGAATCAACGGTTGAGGAATTGAGTGTCGATGGTGGAAATATCCGTACCCGTACACCAATGGGAAAACCATGTGATTGGAAAGGTTATAAAGCCGTCCGCTTACACAATTTGCAAGCGAGCGCCGCTTCCTTCCAGGAAAATAATCTCGTCATTGATTGGGTGAATAAGCAACCCTTAGCTCATACTCTCACATGTATTGGCGACGGACATGACGGTATTTGGAACATTATCGGTGAGTTGAAACCCAAACAAGAGCGACGTGAAATACTTGATTGGTTCCATCTCATGGAAAACCTCTATAAAGTTGGCGGTTCAATGCGAAGGATAAACAAAGTCAAAGAGCTTCTGTGGAACGGGAAAGTTGATGATGCAATTGTCAGCTTTACTGAGTGCAAGCTTAAGCAAGCTCTTAATTTTTGTGTTTACCTTGAGAAACATCGACACCGCATCGTCAACTACCAGTATTACCAAGCCGAGCAAATTTGCTCCATTGGTTCTGGTGCGATTGAATCTACCGTTAAGCAAATTGACCGTCGAACTAAAATCTCTGGCGCACAATGGAAAATTGAGAATGTTCCTCAAGTCATTGCTCATCGTTGTGCTTATCTTAATGGATTAATCTTTGCTCACTAAATAAAAAGTGGGATGCACCCGTGCCACTGTGATTGATATTCAGAACCATAAGTATTAATCATTTCGTCTATCATCTTGTCCATCAGTTCACGTGAGTCATCCAGAGTAATAACTTGAGGTACACCATAGGCATGGACAGCGATATAGTTCCAGGTTGGTACACTCTCGCGCTTCTCATATAAGGATGGTGAAATATAAGCATGAGGCCCAGTGAAAACAGCAAGGGATTCACTGGCTTTAAAAACCTGCCACTGGGGATTTTGTTTAGCAAGATGACCAGTTAACTTTACAACATCATCTTGCACAGTGACGACGAGTGGAACATGGGAAGCAATAGGGAAATTATTTTGAATAGACACCAATGTCGCAAAACTATTGGCACGCATAAACGCGACCAGTTTATCAATATCTTCTTCTCGAAAAGCATCTGGGATGTACATGATACTTAAACTTGCTCAGACCTCTAAAGTTACCATAATCTTAAGCTTCGTTTTCAGTTGCTTATCGTTCTTACGAGCGTAAATTTTATCTCTCAGGTTGGATAAACAAAACCACTAGCACCAGCGAAAATGGGCTAAAATATCCAAATTTTCTCCTATCCCATGCGTTACCTTGCACTAGCAACTGACTACGATGGCACACTCGCCGCAGATGGTCGTGTGAAGGATAATACCTTGGCAGCACTGAAAAAACTGCGGACTTCTGGTCGTAAACTCATCTTAGTTACAGGTAGGCAGCTAGATGATTTGCTTGAAGTTTTTGAGCAAATTGATTTATTTGACTATGTAGTGGCAGAAAATGGAGCTTTATTATACTCACCAACTTCCCATCAACAGCAGTTATTAGGTGAACCACCATCAGCAGAGTTGATCAAAACATTGCGCGATCGCCACGTTAACCCCCTCTCAGTCGGCCGCGTCATTGTCGCTACTTGGCATCCCCAAGAAACTACAGTTCTGGAAGCTATCCGTGATTTGGGGCTAGAATTGCAAGTCATCTTTAATAAAGGTGCAGTCATGGTGCTACCTTCAGGTATCAATAAAGCAGTAGGATTAGCCGCAGCATTAGATGAGATGAAGTTATCGCCTCACAATGTTGTTGGAGTTGGAGATGCGGAAAATGATCACGCCTTTCTTGACGTGTGTGAGTTGTCTGTAGCAGTTGACAATGCTTTACCAATCCTGAAGGAACGCGTAGATTTTGTGACTAATGGTAGTCGGGGAGATGGTGTCATGGAATTGATTGACATGCTACTTACCTCAGATTTATCTACTCAAGATGAGCAGTTACAGCGTCACAATGTATTGTTGGGTAATCAAGAAGATGGTTCTGAAGTTAATATTCAACCTTATGGTTCCAGTCTCTTACTCGCTGGTAGTTCTGGTGCGGGAAAATCTACTTTGGCGACAGCCATATTAGAACGCATCGCCGAACAAGAATATCAATTTTGCATTATTGATCCAGAAGGTGACTACGAAAACTTTGAAGATGTGGTAATTCTGGGTGATGCGGAACGTTCTCCTCGATTGAGAGAAGTTTTAGATTTACTTGAGCAACCCCATCAAAATATTGTAGTGAATTTGCTGGGAATTGCTTTACAGGATCGTCCAGCATTTTTTGCCGAACTATTGCCAGCTTTATTAGAATTGCGATCGCGGACTGGTCGTCCTCACTGGATAGTCGTAGATGAAGCACACCACCTGATGCCTGCATCATGGAATCCTGCCTCATTGACATTGCCTCAACAACTCAAAGGCATGATGCTAATTACAGTCCATCCCGATCAAGTTGCATCAGCAGGCTTATCGTTAGTGGATACTATCCTTACCGTGGGTAATTCTCCAGAAGAAAACATCAAAGCATTCTGTGAAACTTTAGACCTTCATCCACCAAAACTTACACCCCAAACCCTAGAAACAGGAGAAGCACTAGCTTGGTTTAGAAACAGAGAAACCGAACCATTCCGTTTTTGCATTGCGCCTGGAAATACCGAACGCCGTCGTCATGACCGTAAATATGCTGAAGGTGAATTAGGAGAAGACAAGAGCTTTTACTTCCGAGGCCCACAAGATAAGCTAAATCTCCGCGCTCAAAACCTAATTTTATTTATCCAAATGGCAGAGGGTATTGATGATGAAACTTGGTTATATCACTTGCAACAGGGCGATTATTCGCGTTGGTTCCGTCAAGCAATTAAGGATGAATCTTTAGCAGAGGAAGCTGAAGCAATTGAGCAAGGTAATCATAAATCTGCTGATGACAGTCGTGATGCTATCAAAACAGCTATTGAGCAACGCTATACTCTTCCCGCGTGAGTAGAAGTATAGCAGAAGGCAGGAGGAGGAGGTAAAAACATTACTGTTTCTAAGAGGATGTTTGAAAAGTATTGGGCGAATATAATGACTAGACATCTCCAAAATAGTATCATTAATACTTTCTCTCATCTATAGCTCAAGTTTAAAGGATAATGTAGAAACATTAACACTATCTTGCGACTTAAATTACTGTTTTCAAACAGCGTTAAATCATTGGTATAACCTATTAAATATATTAGGGACAATGATAAATTGCTTAATAATAAAATGTTTTCCTGAGTCAAATAGTATTTAACATCCAAAAAGATAGGATTAAATATTTGATGTTCTACTGAAGTTGTTCAATAGGAAATTTAAGTAGTGTCACCAAAAAAGACCCCTGCTACCAATCAAACTCAACACTGGACACTTGCTCAGATTTTCGGGTTAACAAGGCGTAATCCTTTCATGATTTCAAAATGGGTTGTGCGTTGGACAATTGTGGGCATTTTTAGTGGTTTATTTGCTGGTTTTTACTGGAATGTTTTAGAATTACTAACTCACCAACTACAAAGATTTGAGGGTCTGAATTTACTAATAGTAATGTCATTAGCTGGTTTAGTAATTGGGCTGGTGATACATTTTCTCGGAAATCC
The DNA here is from genome assembly GCA_034931985.1 of Halotia wernerae UHCC 0503. Classification (GTDB taxonomy): domain Bacteria; phylum Cyanobacteriota; class Cyanobacteriia; order Cyanobacteriales; family Nostocaceae; genus Halotia; species Halotia wernerae. Next base: position 19,156 of record JAYGHB010000045.1, on the reverse strand, counting down.
TGGTGAAATAGCCGTGATTGTTGATAACATTCATTTTCGCGGCGGACGCTTGGATATTCGTAAAAATCCCTCAATGATTCTCGCTTCTTTAGTTGGCATATCGGTAGGTGGTAGCGCTGGCCCAGAAGCGCCACTGGTACAGGTAACAGGTTCTTTTGGTACTTGGGTTGGCGATCGCCTTAAACTTGAAGGAGAAGACTTGAGATCTATGAGTTTGGCGGCGATGGCTGCTGGCTTCACTGCCTTATTTGGCGCACCTTTGGGCGGTGCAATGTTCGCCCTGGAGATTTTGCACCATGAGCATATTGTGGAATATTACGAAGCGTTGATGCCAGCCATTGTTGCGAGTTGTGCTAGTTATCTAGTCTTTGCAGTAATTACACCTTTAGGAATTGCACCCACTTGGCATTTTCCGCAGTATCGCTTAGAGAACATTGATGATTTTGCTTTTGCTATCCTGTTTGGAATCATTGGGGCGGTGGCAGGATGGCTTTTCATCGGAATTTTTCGGGGCTGCGATCGCCTATTTGCTAAAATTCCCGGCCCCATTTATGTACAAACAACACTTGCAGGATTGGGACTAGGCATTTTAGCAGCTTTCTTACCTCTAACTCGTTATTTTGGACATAAAGAGCTAGAAGCTATTGTTTATAATAGTTTTTCTGTAGTTTTTCTCTTAACTTTGGCCTTTGGTAAGATGGCTGCCATTAGTTTGACAATTACAGGCGGGTGGCGTGGTGGATTCATTATCCCCCTATTTTTCACTGGTGCATGTATAGGTAAGGCAGTAGCAATCTTAATTCCAGAACTGAATCCCTCCCTGGCAATGATTTGTACAATGGCAGCTATTAATGCAGCTGTGACACGCACACCAATAAGTACAACTTTATTGCTATCAAAACTAACTAATTTTAGTCCTTTTACACCAATTCTTTTTGCTAGTTTAATTGGTTTTTTTCTAGCTCCTAAAGTTCCCTTGATTACATCACAACTCAAGTCCCAAAAATCTTTGGAATAAATTTAAAATTATGAATTAAAATTTAAAAATTAATATTTTTTATTTTAAATTTTGACTGGAAATAAAGCGACAATCATTAACTCTTTCTTCACAAGATTTTTGGCAAGATATCTGAGTTAACTAGCCCAGCAAAAAAAGACAGTATTATGTTAGAATTGTATCAAAATATGGCAATTATTCAAGGGAAATTTGGAATAATTTTGCGCTTTGTCAACTGTAAGGGCTACAACCTACATTTTTTGGAGTTTTTTAGGTTATGACATTCTCACAGGAGAGGATTATCCCAACAGATCTGCGGAACGAAATGTCCCGATCTTATCTCGAATACGCCATGAGTGTGATAGTGGGTCGGGCGCTGCCAGATGCCAGGGATGGTCTAAAACCTGTGCATCGTCGCATTCTCTACGCTATGCACGAGTTGGGTCTGAGTGCAGATCGGCCTTTTCGGAAATGCGCCCGTGTGGTCGGGGAAGTGCTGGGTAAATTTCACCCCCACGGCGATACGGCAGTGTATGATGCCTTAGTGCGGATGGCGCAGGATTTTTCCATGCGATCGCCCCTAATTAACGGGCATGGTAACTTTGGTTCGGTAGACAACGATCCGCCAGCGGCAATGCGATACACAGAATGCCGCTTGCAAGCTTTAACTAGTGCCTCCTTACTGCAAGACATTGAGTCAGAAACCGTAGACTTTGCTGATAACTTCGACGGTTCTCAGCAAGAACCCACAGTTTTACCATCACGTATTCCCCAACTGCTGCTGAATGGATCTTCGGGGATTGCCGTAGGCATGGCAACTAATATTCCCCCCCACAACTTAGGTGAATTAATTGATGCTTTAGTAGCCCTAATTCACAATCCAGAAGTCACCAACCTGGATTTAATGCAGTATGTCCAAGGGCCAGACTTTCCGACTGGGGCGCAGATTCTAGGGACGGCATCGATTAGAGAAGCTTATACTACCGGGCGTGGTTCGATTACCATGCGCGGTGTCGCTAATATTGAAACTATTGAACAGCGGGGACGGCCAGAAAGAGAAGCAATTATTATTACCGAATTGCCTTATCAAACCAACAAAGCAGCGCTGATTGAAAAAATCGCTGAGTTGGTAAATGACAAGCGAATTGAAGGAATCGCAGATATTCGGGATGAAAGCGATCGCGACGGGATGAGAATCGTGATCGAACTCAAACGCGATGCTTATCCCCGTGTAGTCCTGAACAACCTTTACAAACAAACCCCACTGCAAGCCAACTTTGGGGCTAATATGTTGGCTTTGGTGAATGGTGAACCCCAAATTCTCACCCTCAAGCAGTTTTTAGAAGTATTTCTAGATTTTCGCATCGAATCCATTGCTAGACGTACTCGCTACGAACTGCGAAAAGCTGAAGAACGCGACCATCTCCTGCAAGGGTTGTTAATCGCCTTGTCTCATTTAGATACGATTATTACCTTAATTCGTCATGCACCTGATGCCCCTACAGCTAAAGGTGAATTGATCACAAATTACGGGCTTTCGGAAGTACAAGCCGATGCAATTTTGCAGATGCAACTGCGGCGGTTAACTGCCCTAGAAGCAGACAAAATTCGCCAAGAACATGAGGATTTACAAACACAGATTGCTGATTTACAAGATATTTTGGCACGGCGAGAACGGGTGCTAGAAATTATTGAAACCGAAATCGCCCAAATCAAAACTAGCTTTGCGACACCCAGACGTACAGTCATTACCCACGCAGAAGGGGAAATAGACGAACGTGACTTGATTGCTAATGAAAAAGCGATCATTCTCCTGACAGAGCAAGGTTACATCAAACGGATGCCCGTTAATACCTTCGAGGCTCAAAACCGTGCCACTAGAGGCAAAGCCGCAGCCAAGGTCAAAGTTGATGACGCTGTTGAACATTTCTTGACTTGCTGCGATCATGACAGCGTTTTATTCTTTAGCGATCGCGGTGTAGTCTACTGCCTCAAAGCTTATCAAATTCCCGTGGGTTCCCGTACCAGTCGCGGTACGCCCATTGTGCAAATGCTACCCATTCCTAGAGCCGAAAAAATTACCTCAATTGTCCCAGTCAGTGAGTATAGCAGCGATGAATATCTGGTTATGCTCACCAAAGGCGGCAACATTAAGAAAACTGAATTAGCAGCCTTTAGTCATATTAGGGCAAATGGCTTAATTGCTATTTCCTTAGAAGAAGGCGACCAGCTGCGCTGGGTGCGACGCGCCAGAGTTGAAGACAGCATAATTGTTGGTTCCCGTCTGGGTATGGCCATTCACTTTCGATGTACTCATGAACAACTACGACCCCTAAGTAGGGCTACTCGTGGGGTGAAATCCATGAAACTGAAAAAGGGTGATGAATTGGTGGGGATGGATATTCTGCCAGCAGCCATTTTGGAGACCTTGAATACAGATGAAGTTGAAATTGAAGAAGTTGAAACCGAAGAGGTCGAAATTAATGAAGAAGCTACAGAAGTAGCAAGTAACGGTAGTGTAGGCCCTTGGGTGTTGGTAATCACAATGGGAGGATACGGCAAACGCGTACCAGTTGCTCAATTCCGACTGCAAAATCGCGCCGGTCAAGGTTTAATGGCCACTAAATTTAAAAACCGCAAAACCAAAGACAAATTAGCTACCCTCGGTATTGTCAACAATGACGACGAGATCATGATGGTGACAAATCGCGGTATTATCATTCGTCAAGCAGTGAATGCAATTTCGGTACAGTCGCGATCGGCAACTGGGGTAAGAGTGCAACGTCTCGACGAAGATGACGCAATTACAGGCGTGGCCATAGTTCCTCCTGATGCCAGCGAAGTAGAAGAAGTAGAAGAAGCAGAAGAAGCAGAATAATAGGATGAAGGGTGAAGGATGAAATATGAAGTATCCGACAAAAAGCGGTTTTCAGCTTTTAGCCTTTACACTTTATCGTTCTTAAGTGGGGTTGTAATGGGGCTAACCGTAGCCCCTGTGGGCGCATGGTTTTTAGCGTGGATTGCCTTAGCCCCTCTTTGGGTTCTTATAATTAAAAATGAAAAATTAAAAATTAAAAATTCTAGAGAAAAGTCTTCATTTTTAATTGCTTTAGCTTGGGGTATCGGTTATCACGGTGTCGCCCTATCCTGGATTACTGGTATTCATCCGATGACTTGGTTGGGTGTTCCTTGGTGGTCGAGTTTGGCAATAACCCTGTTTTGTTGGGCATTCGTTAGTCTGTGGGGAGGAATATTCGTTGCTGTTTGGGCAACTGTTATGACTCGTCTTGCCCAGCAACAACCGTGGTTGCGTGTTTTGATTGGTACAGCGGTCTGGTGCGGTTTAGAAAGTCTGTGGAGTGCTGGCCCTTTGTGGTGGAGTTCTTTGGCTTATACCCAGTCACCCCATGACCTGGTAATTTTACACCTTGGTCAACTTTCAGGCCCTAATACTGTGACAGCTGCGATCGCAGCTGTCAATGGCTTAATTGCCGAAGCGTGGATCAATCGTAAACATAGAAATAAATATTTTGCGATCGCCAGCGGCATATTCATCATTTGCCATCTCATTGGCTTAATTTTATACATCCGTCCTATCGCTCAACCACCAGCCGCAGCCTTAAAAGTAGGAATTATCCAAGGTAATATCCCTAATAAAATTAAACTCATGCCGGAAGGTTTGCGTCGCGCCCTTACGGGCTACACTAATGGGTATTTAACTTTAGTAGATCAAGGTGTAAATGCAGTTCTCACCCCAGAAGGAGCCTTGCCTTTTTTCCAGCGTGACTTACTGGGAACTTCTTTAGTCTCAGCAGTGCAGGAAAAAGGTGTAGTTGCATGGGTTGGGGCTTTTGGAGAACGGGGACGCAGCTATACCAATAGTTTATTTACCGTTACGGGTAACGGTGAAATTATCAGCCGTTACGATAAAGCCAAACTAGTACCTTTGGGTGAGTATATTCCCTTTGAAAATATTTTAGGTGGTATAGTTCAGCGCTTGTCGCCTTTAGATGAACACCAAGTTCCAGGTCTACCAAATCAAGTCTTTGATACACCATTTGGGCGGGCGATCGTTGGTATTTGTTATGAATCAGCATTTCCTGAGGTATTTCGCCGTCAAGCAGCAAATGGCGGGCAATTTATCCTCAGTTCCTCTAATGATGCACATTACAGTGCCGCTATGCCCTTGCAGCATCATGCACAGGATATTATGCGGGCAATAGAAACCGATAGATGGACAGTGCGAGCGACTAACACAGGATATTCAGCTTTTGTAAATCCTCACGGCAAAACCTTGTGGATATCTGGATATAATACTTATGAAACTCACGCCGAAATTATTTATCGACGGCAAACACAAACTTTGTATGTGCGTTGGGGTGATTGGTTGACACCTTTATTATTAGGATTGGGTGCTTTAGGATGGGGTGTTAATATTTTCTGGCAAAATGATGGCAGTAGAGATTGCTGCTAGTAGAGATGTGGTCGATGATTTGCGTAATGATAAATATTAACTCAAGTCTCTAAGCCTACCATCTGTGCAGCTGCGATCGCTACCATGCCGATTCCAGTAGCAATATCTAAAACCTTTTGTCCGCGATTGATTTGGGCATATTCAACCAAACTTATGACGAGGATGCCAATCGCCCTCGTCATAAGTTTGACTCCGCCGGCTGTAGATATCCGCAATTTCTTGCTTGTATTTGTTCATGTTAAAAAGCGTGAGCCACTTCCAAATCAGACTCAATTCTAACGACCAACTAACGTGGATCAATTCCAGGTTTAATGTCAACTAGCCGCACTTGGTTCTGCTTAACTACTACTGTCAACAGTGGTAAGGAACGCTTCGCCGGTCCATGAACTACTCTACCTTGAGGATCATATTTAGAACCGTGACAAGGACAAATGAAAAGATTTTTTTGAGTATTCCACTCAACCGTACATCCTAAATGCGTGCAAATGGGACGGATAGCATACTCGGCAATAGTTGGTCCTGCTTTTATAATCAGATAGTCTACGCTTTTGTCTGGCAAGCCTTTAACAGCAATTGGAACTTCAGGAGTAGCAGTTGCTAGCAGTGCCTTGACTTGAATTGCCTCACCTTTTTCATCCGTAGCCTCAACTCCTGGAAGATAATTTTCACACCGCTGATTGTATGGGAACCATGAACAAAGGGTGTTTAGGTCTAACTCACGACCTTGACTGACTTTTGGAAACAAATATCCCATTGCGATTGAAGCTATGCTACTACCTACCATGTAGCTCAAAAAATCCCGTCGCCTCAAAGTCCATTTTTTATTCATAATTGCTACTCATTTTCATATAATTTGTTTGAACAAATTATATACTTGTTCCCAAAGTCGATTTGTTTATTTTTATGATCAGCAAGGATAGTAATCTCAGATAGTGATAGTAGCCGATACCTAAAATAAGCCACTGCTTACTTATACAGCCGTATCACTTTTCCAGAATTACAGGCTTTTTTAAAAGTGCTTTTCACCCATTCGTGGTCTTTGGCTATTTGCAGATTTTATAGTTTAGATTGCCTGTGCATTCAACATCTCAATTAGATATTGCTGTTTCTGCTACATTAGAAATGATTTCTGCCAATGTTTTAAGTAATTCTTGTTCGTTGTAGGGTTTAGAAAAATAAGCTCGCGCCCCTAATTGCATTGCTAGCTGCCGATGTTTATTACTACTACGAGAGGTGAGCATGGCGACTGGAATTTTCTTCATATTGAGATTAGAATTTATCCGACCTAAAAAGCCATAACCATCAAGACGGGGCATTTCAATATCGCAAATCACCGCCTCAACTTTTAAGCCACTTTCTAGTTTTTCGAGGGCATCTTGACCGTCTTTAGCTTGTTCTACTTCATATCCTCCTTTTTCAAGGGTTAAAGCTAAGAAACGGCGCACATTAATCGAGTCATCTACAATCAAAATCATGCCTTTGGGCGGTTTGGCAGGGGTTGCTGGGAGTTTTTGTCCATCAAAAAACAGGAACGGCGTTTTTAATCTGGCTGATGGTAATTGATGGTTTCTAGGAGTGCGTTGATTAGTAGCAATCCAATACAGCAACTCATTAGTATTAACTAATGCTACTACTCGACCATCACCAAGAATTGTGCAGTTGTTAAAGCCTTCAGGTAAAGGTATATTTCCTTCAACTTGGCGAATAGCAACTTCTTGTTCACCCCAGCAGCGGTCTACTTGTATTGCTACTGATTGATTATTGCCTTTGACTATTAATACACTGCTAGCGTTAATGGCTGCGGGAGTTTCCAACTCTAAGCTATCGTAGCGTGGGCAATTAAACTCAAAGTAGCGGTTGAGGCGAATTAAAGGCAGCATAGTTCCTTGCCAATTAAGAACTTCGCTACCTGCTATTGGGAAAACTCGCTCGTTTTGCAGTAAAAAGATTTCCGCAACGACATCTGTAGAAAATGCCAATAGCATTTTATGACTTTCTACTAGCAAAACTCTGGCGACGGAAAGTGTAAATGGTACTGAGAGCGTGAAGGTAGTACCCACACCAGGCTCTGTGTCAACTGTGATATCTCCGCGAACTAATTTGAGGTTATTACGAACTACATCCATTCCCACACCGCGACCAGATAAGGCGGTCACTTGGTCAGAGGTGCTAAACCCTGGTTCAAAAATTAGTGAAAACAGTTCTTCATCACTAGCACTATCTACTAAAGCAGCATCTAGTTTCATCGCTAGGGCGCGGGAGCGAATTTTCTCTAAAGAAATGCCCTGACCATCATCACGCATAGTAATAATTGTGCGATTACCACGGTGCATAGCTTTAATTTCGATTAATCCTTGTTCTGGTTTACCCAGAGCATGACGAGTGGCAGCATCTTCGATACCATGATCAAAAGCATTTCTGAGCAAGTGCATTAAAGGATCATTCAAAGCTTCTAAAATGCTGCGTTCAATCAAGGTGTTGCCACCTTCAACTTTCAACTGCACATTTTTCCCATGTTCTACATTTAAATCGCGCAAAGCTCTCGGAAAACGCTCCACTAAATCGGTGAGAGGACGCATCCGGATGTGAGTTAGCTTTGTTTGCAACTGTTTTGATGTTTTGCTTAGTTTACGAGCAATTTGATCTGTATCATCAACACTTAATTGAATATCAGTTGAGACTTCCTGTACTTGAACAATGGTTTCCATAACTTCCTGCGATCGCAGGTTTAATTCGTTATAGCGATCCATTTCTAAGGCATCAAATTCTTGTGTATGCTGATTATCGTCATTTTCTATTTTGTCAGCGACGATGATTACACTATCTGGCATCGCCGCAGCTTGAGTAGTAATCTTGTCATAAGCTGTACGCAATTCTTGATTTTCTCGATCAAGAATTTGCACTCGCTGGCTAAGATGACGAACAAGTTTGCGTAACTTTTCGAGGTGAGAGTTGAGTCCATTGCGCTGAACGATTAGTTCTCCAAATAAATCATTAATTTGCTCAAGTTGTTTACTGGGTACTCGGACAGTATTATCGTGGGCTTCACGGTCTTTGCTAACACTAACTGTCTCTGGTTTAGGTTCACTTGGATAAATTTCTGGAGTAAATAATATATTTGGTTCTAGGACATCAGCAAGATTTATGTCTTCAGCTATTTCTGCATCTGCTAACACTATTTCTGTGCCAGGAATTTCTATGTCAGCTACATCTGTAGCAAGAAACTGAGCGATCGCTTCTGCTTTTGATAATGGCTCAGGTGAAATACCACTTACAGAAATGATCGCAGCTGCACTCAACTCAATATCTGTAGGTAAATTATCTCGTTGATTTGTCAACACCAGAGCTTGCGATCGCCGCCATGCTTGCAATGCTAACTGAGCAATTTCGGCAACGCGATCGGGTGGCGGCGCTTCTATATGACGTGTGATAGATTCGCAAAGTTGGGTGAAAGCTGGTAACTGGAGCATTTCTCCTAAACCACCCAACTCGGCTGCCATAATTGCCACTTCTTCTTGCAAACATGGCTGGGCGCTATCTGCTAACACAGATTCTAGCCGCTGCAAACATCCTTCAACTTCTGTTTCAAACAGTAAGAGGATAATGTCTTGCCCATCTTCTGGCGATAGCATGGTTGTAGCGTCCTCTGGGGTAGGGTCGCCCAAGCGATCGTGCAGTTCGTCAAAAACTGGATAACAAAAGGTTGCTAACCATTCTTCTTCTATGGCATTACCTTCTGATAGTAATTCAACTATTTGACGTAGCCAGTCTACCGCAGACAGCAGTAAACTTTGTAATTGTGTGTCAATGTCTAGAGAATTTTTGCTGGTTTTAAAGACTTTTAATAAATCTTCCAAACGATGAGCTAAATCACTGAGCGATCGAAATCCCATCATAGCTGCCCCACCTTTGATGGAATGAGCAGCTCGCAGGGCGGCGTTAATTTCATCTAAATCAATGTGGTTACTAGCATTAAGTTCCAGCAATACTGTTTCTAAGGTATTGAGGTAATCTGTTGCTTCTTCTAGAAACTGCATCTGGATTTCTAACTCTTTATCCATAGTTTTTGTTAGTTGTTAGTTGTTAGTGGTTAGTGGTGAGCCAGTGTGGTCTTGTGGGTTTCTCAGATGAATAAGTGGTTTAAAGCCTGCGGCATAGCAACTCTTAGAGACGCTACGCGTTAACGACAAGCGATATGCTTAGAGCGACGTTAGCAGCGTCAACCGTTCGCGTAGCATCTTTGTTAAGAGAAGGGTCAGTAGTAAAAACAAACAACTAACTACTGACAACTGACCACTGACTAACTCACTTTGAAAGCCTCGACAGTCTCTTGCAATTGGTGGGAAATCTCTACGGTTTGTTGCAGAGAGTTGGAAACTAAACGGGAAGAAGCACTAGTACGTTGTGATCCGGCAGCAATATCTTGCATTAATTGGCTAATAGTTTGCGATGTTTGTACCTGAGAAGCAGTGGCGGTGGAAATCGACTGCGCTAAAGAGTCAATTTGACGAGATACATCTAAAATCTGACTCAGACTTTGCTTGGCTTCTTCCACAATCCGCGTACCTTCAACAACTTGGGTAGTTCCTATTTCCATCGCCTGTACTACTTCGCTAGTTTCACGTTGAATGTTATCAACAATTTGGGCAATTTCTTGGGTGGCGGCGGCACTGCGAATTGCTAGTTCACCGACTTCTTCAGCAACTACTGCAAAACCTTGACCTTCTTCACCTGCACGCGCTGCTTCTATGCCGGCGTTAATAGCGAGTAAGTTGGTTTGTGTGGCGATTTGGTTAATTAAGGAGACTACGCGAGAAATTTGTTGGGAAGATTCTCCTAAACGTTTCACTTTTTTGGTAGTTTCACCAACGGTTTCCCGTAAAGAAAGGATATTCTGCACTGTCAAATCCATTGCTTGACCACTTTTAGTAGCGGTGTGAGCTGCATGGTTGGCAACTACTGCTGCTTTTTGGGCGTTGTCGGCTACGGTTTGCATTGAATGGGTCATTTGGTCAACAGCATCTAAGGTGCGATCAATTTCAGCAGCTTGGATGAGGGCTTCTTCGGCGAGTTGGCGAATGGCTCCTTCGTTAGAACCAATTGCGCCATCCACTTGGGTTGCTGCTTGTTTAACTTGGGTGACAATATCCCGGAGGCTTTCGACAATGGAGTTGAAAAAATCGGCAACAGTGCCAATTTCGCCGGTAGTTACGTCTGCACGGACTGTCAAATCACCCCTGGCTGCACCTTCTACATTGTTGAGCAATTCTAAAAGTTGCTGTTGTAGTGTTTCTGTTTGTTGTTGTTCTGCTTGGGAATCTTGTTCTGTAGCCAAGACCTGCAATTGAGCAGCCATCTGGTTAATATTGGTACTCATTACCCCTAACTCATCTTCTCTTTCTGTCTCCAGACGAGTATTAAGTTCACCTTTACCTAACTCCGTCAAGGCTTCGGTGGCATTGAGAATTGGCTGGGTGTTGCGCTTTGCTAACCAAGCTGCGATCGCGGCGGTAATTAATGCTGTGATGATTGTGGCGATCGCGATCGTCCACAGTAATTGTCTTTGGGGCGCAAATAAAGTTGCTGTATCTGTAGATAATAGTAGCTGCCAGTTTAAATCGGGTAAACCTTTAAGTTTTTGGGATGGTACGTAGCTGACTAGTTCTCGTTTTTGATTAGTTTTTTGAACTGTTGTGAAAGTATTAACTTTTTTAGCTGTTAGCATTTGAGCTAAACCAGGATACTCGGTTTTTGCTTCTTTACCCAATAGAGCCTTTTGGGAACTCAGGAAAATTGTTCCGGAGTTATCGAGCAAATAATATTGTTGTCCATTACTTGTGTAATTTTTAATTACCTCTGTTAAAGATGTTACGGGCATACGTGCTATAACCAAGGCTAGAGTTTTGCTCGTGTCAGGATCTTTAACAGGTGCAGCTATATAAATACTGGCGACATCAATATTTTTTGATTTTTCTGGCTTGCTAATAACAGGCGCATCTTTTTGTAGAGTCTGTTGAAAATAGTTGCGATCTTTTTGATTATCCAGAGGTTCGCCTGTGGATTGGACAATTAAGTTGCCTTCAACATCAAAAACAGCAATGCTATCATAGGCTTTTTCAGTCTCAATCATTTGATTGAAGACTGCTTTTTTTTCTTGATTAGTCGTTCTAGCACTAACTTTATAATTTGCCAAAAATGGCATCTTTGAGAGTAATTGAATATCTTCATACCGTCCCCAGAGCAAGCGGTTGATTTTCTCTGTTAACTCAACAGCTGTCGCTGTTTGAGCTTGGGTAATTTGCTTAGCCATTGCTTTACTCGCCAAGCTATAAGCGATCGCGCCTATGCCCAATACTGGTATTGTACCAATGGCGATCGCTAAAATTGTGGTTTTTGTCCCCAAGCCAAGGCGCTTGAAATGATTCCAAGGGGAACCGTCAACAGGTACAGTATCAGACTTATTTGGTAGTTGTACTATACTATCGTTAACTTTTTGGGATGAAACAAATGCTGCTCGATTTTGAGCATCATTACTCTTAGTCATGTCAGTTTTATTAAACATACATAAATTCCCCAGAATAGGCAAATGGAAACACTAAAAATGCCACTTTTAGTCAAACCTAATCACTGCGGAGAATAGAAGAATCCACAATAGCTTGTGCATCTAATACCAGTAATATTTCCTCTTGTTGCACAACGCATCCACATAAATAAGGAACTAAACTAGATGCCACTTGTCCAACCGGAGAACCAATATCATCAGGCATAAACTTAGTTGTACCTTTAATTTCATGCACAACTAAACCTAAAAGCAAAGCTTCTACTTTAATCACAATCACATTGTATTGTCGTGGTCTATGATCTAAGAACTCTAAATTGAGCATCTTAGGTAGATCAACTACCCAAATTATCCGACTCCGCCAATTCATTAATCCCAAGATGCAAGCAGGCAAATTTGGCATTGAAGTTACAGTTTCAACTGGCAACATCACTGCTTCTTGTGTGTGCTTCATTGAGATCACAGCAGTAGTCTGTTGATTTAGTTGAAACTTAAGATATCCATCTAATAAGTTGTTTGATATTGGTTGATCCGCAATCACAATTTTGGAATTATTCATCAATTTAAAACACTACTGATTTAATAGCACGCAAAAGCTGCTCGCGTGTATATGGCTTAGTCATATAGACATCAGCACCTTGTTTCATTGCCCACAATCGGTCAATTTCCAGATTTTTCGAACTACATATTACTATGGGGATTTTTTGAGTTACCGGATTTTTTTTCAAAGCGCGACACAACTCAAATCCACTCATACCCGGCATCACAACATCAGTAATGATCACGTCTGGCTTTTGTGACAAGGCTTTTTCGAGAGCTTCTTTCGCACCGCTAGACTTAATTACGTTGTAACCACTTTCTTGAAGATAATGGCTCATTAGTTCCAATTCGCTAGGGGAATCTTCTGCAATTAGAACCGTACCAACTAAGGTAAGACTCACTGAATAAATCTCCTCCAAAATAAGTTAATTTTAATTAAGTTTGCCTAATTGACGGCTATTTGTTATTTAATTAGCCGATATGTTTAAACACTATTTTGAGCAATTCTGGTTGTGTAAAAGGCTTACTTAAATAGCCTGAGGCTCTAACCATTTTGGCTTTTGCTCTGTCAATGAATCCCGTTCTACCAGTCACCATAATAATTGGTATATCTTTAAAAGCTGAATGCCTACGTAATAGAGAACATAGCTCGTACCCATCTAAGTTTGGCATTTCAACATCTAATAAAATTAGATCTGGTTTGCTGCGGAGAATTTGCATTAAAGCTTTTAAAGGATCGTTAATTGTAACTACTGAAAATGCATTTTCGCCCAAAAATAGTTTGATAGAATTTAACACTGTTTGACTATCATCTATACAGGCAATTGTATAGAGACTTTTTCTGACAAATGGCTCGGCAACTTTATTATTTTTATTTTCAGCAGGCTCAAAATTATTTTGTCTTGATAATCGTTGCCAATTTTGAGGTTGTGACTGAGTTTGAGGCGACTTAGTTGTAGAGAAACCTAAAGAACCCACACTATCATTAACTGGTGACTGGATATTTTGTCGATGTCGTAACTGCTTTTGACAGTATTCGAGTATTAAGCGCAAGTCTAAATGACAAAATTTTGGTAATTCATCCCAGGAACTTTCAGGATAAAACTCATAGCTTCCTTCTTTGACTATCAAAAATGACTCTAAAACTTCTTTAGCCAATCCATCTATGAGGTTCCCTGCTTGCGTAGGAGTAAGATAATCCTGATGAACTAACCAGCAAATCGCTTGATAATCTGCATATTGTATTGACTGATTGCCACTTTTTGGTTCAAACATCAGCCGCATGTGTACGCGAGTGGCGCTGTTAAGATTAGGAATCTTTTGGCTCAAACGCCGCAAATGGTTGTCAAGTCGCTCAAACAGATTATCTGAGTAAGAGGCGTAAGTAAGTTTACCGTCCTCTAGATTGATTAACCAAGAAAATTCACCAGTAAATACCCGCAAACAACCTGTAGCATGGCGACTGGTTAATTGTGCCAAAAGCGATAATGGATGTAGTTTCTGGATCAATCGGTAGCTATGTATAGGGGTTGTACTCATTTTGCTTTTACTTAAGCTAAATTTGGGCAGAAATTTTGCCGCAATTACGATCAAAATATCTATTAGCAGTTTTTTGTTGCATTAAATACAAGAGTTTCAGGCAGAACTTGGAATAAACTCAATGAAAGCAGCGTTTATTTCAGATTATTAAACTTATAGCAACCGTATTTTGTTGTTAGTTTACTTACTAGTTTGTACTGAGATTAATGAACATCTTTGGAGCATAAGTTAATAAAAGGTAAAGACTAAATCTAGTCACTGGTCTTCGAGTAACTTTTACTGCTAAGTTACCAAAATCCAACTTTTTTTCTCTCAGTATTTGCACTTAAAGATAATCTGATTGCCTTATTCAGCCCGAATCTGATCACTAATTCCGTAAAACTCCTGAAAATTTATATAAATTAATCATGAAAATTACCTCAACTTCTAGTTGTGATTTTCTATATGATTCCCATTGAAGCGATGAATATTAATATAGTTAGCTAAAATTCAGCAGTTTATTTACTGTATTGTGTAATTTATTTCTCTATGCTACTGAGTGGCTTACTAAACTGTATTCCCTCTCGCCCTTGTTTCAGTTTGGCTTCTAGGGTATCGCAAAGGGACATCAGGCGATCGCACTAACTTATAGACTTAATTTAAATCTTTTAGCTTAGGTCTCTGTGTAGCTAATGGTACTTATAGTCCGTAGACTCATAGAAGTCATAGCCATAGGCTAGGCAGATATAACTACTTAACTGTCACATTTTTGTGCTTAGACTAGCAATCTTGGCTTATTAGGCTATGAAAAAAAAACATCCTTGGTTAGTTGAGATTGGTAAAAACATAAGAGCTATTCGAGAATCTAAGGGATTATCTCAAGAAGAACTTGCTGAATTAATAGAGATAGACCGAACTTACATAGGAGGTATAGAAAGAGGAGAGCGTAATGTTACCTCATCAGGATTGCTATTGCACTTAACACCGAAGTTGGGAACTTGTTTCCAAGACTAGATATGCTTCATCTGAGTTCTAGGTAGTTAGTTATGACTAGAACCCCTCCAGATTCTCTTGTCCAATTAATTCATGAAACTCTCTCAGAGCTACTAGAAAATAATCCAGCTGCAACTTCATCAGAAGCTTATGTTCAGCATTATATGCAATTTGAAATAATGCGAGCTAATATCACTCCTCGCTACTATCTTCGCATTGGTATTAATTATCATGGACAGAAAGTTCAACATCTTAGGATTGATAGTTCAACGAGTAGGCTAATCGGTTGGAATCCACCAGGAGATGCTTTGGGAACAGGAAAAAATGCAAAGGTTCTGCTTGCAGGTGTTACAATTTTTGACCGTGATCCACATGAACCAATGATGAATGATGCTAAGATTGGCGGTGGCGATATTCCTCAACATAAATATATTCGAGTTGAATTTAAAGCTCGTGGTTGGTTAGGACAAACAAAAAATCTTGATGGCAAACAGCTTGAGAAAGATTTAGATTTGTTAAAAGGAGACAAGGCAGATTTGCTTGTTATTTGTCTTTCCGAAACTGCTCATCGTAAATGGAGAGGTGAGGGAGCTTCACATCAAACTATCAGAAGAACTGGTATAAAAAGATTTCAACAGATTCTAGTTGATCCAAAACAACTTTATGGTCAAAATATCCTCAAACAACAAATTATTTTTGAGGGTTACAAATGGGTAATTTCTACTCAAAGAATTACTGGTTCTTTAAACTCTATTATGCCTGGGGCTGAACACTACATAACACTTTGCTGGACTGAATAAAATGCAGATTCTAAGTAAGCATTTTAGAAGTCTGATAGATTATTACTTCTGCTAAACGTTCTTGATAAACTTTTACCTGTGTCATTTTTATTTCTAAAGTATTACAAAGTGACATAAGATAATCAACTCTTTCAACAATGCGTTTTTGCTCTTCAACAGGGGGAACAGGAATCATAATTAAGCTAAATTCTTTACCTGAGATCTCTTTAAAAGTTGTTCCGGAAGCTTGGTAATCTATCTCTTTAGCAGCAAACTTTAAAAAGTAGTAAATATATTCACTCATTTCTATACAGAAAGGAACGCATGATTTAAAGCCTTGATTTGTGCATAAATCATTCTTAGCAATGGCAACATACCCTATAGGCGCACGACTTGAGAACAGAACAGTACCTTTTGGGATTAACTGAGATGAACTCTTTTGTAATCCAAGAAGAGTAATGTCTTTTTTGCCTCGACTAATAAATTTACCTGGTAATCTATATAAGTCAGATGGAGTGATCCAAGGAATACCATTATCAGTATAGTATTCAGATTGATTCGTTCTTGGAGTGCCTCCTCCTACAACTCTTCCAATATCTCCAACACGTACCCATTCCCAATTTTGGGGAATATTGAATGGTATTTCAGTTGACTTAATAGCAACAGAATTAAAGTTGTGTTTAATTTTTTTTTGCTCAATTAAACGCTCTTTCTCGGTTTTGATTTTCGCCAGCAAAGCAGAAGCAGGCTCGTCATTAATATCTTGATAAACAAGTTTTCCAGACACTGCCAAATGCAAAATTAGTTCCTTAAGTTTAGCAATTCCATTAGGAGCATCTGTCAACATCTCAAAGTTTTGTAAGAATATTTTAATATCCATTTTTTAATTATTATTCTCTAAAGATGACTTTAGTTCAAACTTTAAGGTGTTACGTACTTCACTTAACTCTGCTGTAAGTATTTGATACTCTTTGAGTATTGCATCTAGGTTCACATATTCTGCTTTATTCTGGTGTGGGTTCTTGATATCTAGATTGTAATTATTAGCCTTAATGTCTTCGACTGAAACTTTCCAAGCAAATTCATTTTCGTGCCGATTTACCCACCATTCTTGCTCCAGAACAAACTCCTCAAAGCGAATAGGCTTAGTTTTGGAGTATGACTTATAACCTGCTGGGTAAGGGTGTTCATAATACCAAATCGTTTCTGTCGGTTCTCCTTTGGTGAAAAATAGCAGATTAGTTTTAATACCTGTGTAGGGGTTAAATACGCCATTTGGTAAGCGAACAATTGTATGCAGGTTACAATCTTGCAGCAATTTTTCTTTAATCCGCGTCTTTACACCTTCCCCAAACAGCGTTCCGTCTGGCAAAACTATTGCCCCTCTACCGCCTTCTTTGAGTAAATGAGCAATCAATATCAGAAATAAATCTGCTGTTTCTCGTGTGCGAAAGTTAGTGGGGAAATTATCCTCAATTCCATCTTCTTCCATCCCACCAAAAGGGGGATTAGTGATAATTACATCCACCTCTTCTTGAGGACTGTAATCACGCAATGATCGTACTAAAGTGTTGTCATGTTCAGCTTCAGGCACATCAATGCCATGCAAAATTAGATTCGTTACACAAAGGTTATAAGGTAACGGCTTTTTCTCAGTACCGTGAATTGTACGTTGCAGAATTTCTGGTACATCAGCACTTTGGCAATGTTGGCGAATGTAATCAATTGCTGCTGTTAAAAAGCCACCTGTACCGCAAGCAGGGTCAAGTACAATTTCGCCTAATTGCGGCTTTACCCTGTCCACAATAAACTTTGTTACTGCACGCGGAGTATAATATTCTCCGGCATTTCCCGCACTCTGCAAATCTTGGAGAATCTTCTCGTAGATTTCGCTAAACTGTTTTTTCTGCTCTTTTTTATTAAAGTCAACTTCGTTGAGTTTATTAATTACTTGGCGGATGAGAGTACCATTTTTCATATAGTTGTAGGCATCCTCAAACATCTTACCAATCATCCGTCCACGGGGATCAGTTGCCGTAGTTCTCAGTTTTTTGAGGGTTTTAAATAAAGCATTATCCACAAAATCCAGTAAAGCATCTCCAGTAATACCTTCAGAATCTGCTGCCCAATTACGCCAACGCAATCCTTCAGGAATCGGAGATTTATAATTATTTTCTAGCAGTTCGTATTTCTCTTCACGGGCATCAAAAACTTTGAGGAAAATCATCCAAACTAATTGACTGATGCGTTGTGCGTCACCATCTACGCCCGCATCTTTCCGCATAATATCTTGAATAGTTTTAATTGTAGTGCTAATTGACATTGCTTACTCAATTCTTATCGTTTTTTTATCTTCTTCTATTGGTGCAGATAACTGTGATACAAAAGCTTCGGTTTTTTCCTACGAAGACCCTCTTGCAGGAAAATTCTTTGTGCTTAATTAACAACATCGTTCGCCAGTCTTTCACTAAAACCTACAACGAAGGTTATTGCTAGAAAAGCCAGCCATCGATGCTACTGCGATCGCTCCTAAATTAGCGGTAAATAACTGATTGCTAATTCTGCTAGAGATAAGCCAGAGCAACAGAGGGTAGCACCTGCTGTACAAGTAGCTGTTATGTAGTTTGAACAGATGTTCTGATACGCAGTCAAAGACAAACTTGCTAAAGGATATGTCAGCCAGTACCAGATATTCGTATCAGCCAAAAAGTATCCCCTTTTTGAGGGGAATCCACTGTAATATCGATGATATCTGCCTTTACGGTATAGTTAACTGCCATTACGAACTGCATAACCAACCATCTTTTCTTTCTTCAATAACAGCACATATCCCTATTGTACAGCAGTCAAAACAGGCTGAAAAGGTTGCAGCAAAATCCCTAAAATCTTATCAATTTCTTTGATATAATACTCAATCTCGTAAACCTCTTTGTGCATCAACATTAAACTCACTACCAGAAAATAGAGAAATTTGGTTATTTAACAGCCGTCTTACCTCTGCTAAAATTGGCGCAATTAAAAATTCTGATCTAGCTTTTTCAGTTGAAATAGATGTTGCTAAAGGAATGTAATCACTAAGCAGAGTTGTTAAAGTTGCCGATGGTAATACTGGTTTGGTGTCAACAAATAAATTACGGCTTTCATCTAAAGTCAAGCCAAAATCATTTTTAACTCTAGCAAGGCTAAAATCACTGTAAGCCATACTTTTACCTCATCACTTTAGCTATTAAAACTTTTAAAATTTTGGCTCTTGCGCTACTTTTATGGTGAAAATTAAAACAATTTAAATTTCATGG
>JAYGHB010000044.1:0-24617 GCA_034931985.1 Halotia wernerae UHCC 0503 | reverse complement strand
CCATAAATTCAACAATTTTTCTATTTTTTACATAAGGGGAGCGATAGAACCAAAATTTCTCTGCGCTCTTCTTATCTAGTGCGGTTCGATTATAAAATAAAATAATAAGAATCGCCCGCAGACTAGAAGTCTGGGGCGATACAAACTAAACTCCTGACGCTCGTTCGCGTAGCGTCTCCCTTTGGGAGAAGACTCGCTCTAAGCGATACGCGTAGCATCTCCAAGAGTTGTTATGCCGTAGGCTTTACGCTGCGCTAACGCCAGTTATTTCTGCGGTGCCGATGTCCGCCGATGAGATGGATTTTATTAATCTGCGCCTTCAATTGGTGCAAAACCTTGGCGCTGAATATTCTCCGTCACCGTGCGCGGTTCCAAAAATTGCAATAGATAATCAGGGCCACCTGCCTTAGAACCAACACCAGAAAGTTTAAATCCACCAAAGGGTTGCCGGGCAACGATCGCACCTGTAATATTGCGGTTAATGTACAAATTCCCGACTTCAAAATCTGTTTGCGCCTGTTGAATGTGGGAAGGCGTTCTAGAATAAAGTCCGCCAGTTAAGGCATAATTAGTACCATTGGCGACTGCTAAAGCTTCCTGGAAATCCTTCACTCGAATTACTGCTAGTACAGGGCCAAAAATTTCTTGTTGGGCAATTACAGCATTTGGTGATACTTCACTAAAGATAACTGGCCCAATAAAATATCCCTGTTCGGGTGCTGGTAATTCTAGTGCTACTTGCGCTTCTGCCTTACCCTTTTCAATATACTCACAGATGCGATCGCGGGCATTAGCATCAATTACTGGCCCAACTTGTGTACTAGGTAACTCTGCTTCCCCAATATTTAAAGATTTTGTCGCTTCTACCAACCGTTGCACAAAAGCATCATAAATTGGTTGCACCACAATCACCCTTGAGGCGGCAGAACATTTTTGTCCACTGTAACCAAATGCCGACTGTACCACTCCTACAACAGCTTGGTCTAAATCAGCACTTTCATCAATAATGATGGCATTCTTCCCTCCCATTTCGGCAATTACTCGTTTCATGTGCTTTTGTCCAGGTTTGAGAGTTGCCGCCTCTGCATAAATTCGACAGCCAACTTCCTGAGAACCAGTAAAAGCAATTACATGAGTATCAGCATGATTTACCAAATAAGCGCCGACTTGTGAACCCTTCCCAGGCACGTATTGAAAGACACCTGGAGGTATGCCAGCCTCCACCAAAATTTCTGTGAGTTTGGCAGTAATTACAGAAGATGTTTCAGCGGTTTTGAGCAAAGTACAATTACCCGTAACCAAAGCTGCAACAGTCATTCCGCAAGCGATCGCCAGCGGGAAATTCCAAGGAGAAATCACTACCGCAATTCCCCGTGGTTGGTAAATATAACGATTTGTCTCCCCAGCCACGTCGTAAATCACACCTTGATCTAGACGTTCCATTTCATCAGCATAGTAAAGACAGAAGTCTATCGCCTCAGAAATCTCTGCATCTGCCTCCTTAACTGGCTTCCCAACCTCCAAAACAATCCAAGCAGCAAGTTCAGCGCGGCGTTGTTCCATCAAATCAGCAGCTTTCCGCAAAATCCCAGCGCGTTGCTTCGTTGGTGTCTTACTCCAACCAGGAAACGCGGCTTTAGCCGCCTGCATCGCCTGTTCTGCCTGTTCCACACTAATCAGTCCGACTTTCCCAATCACCTCACTAAAATTAGAAGGATTTAGAGAATTAATCACTTCCGAAGTGTTAACATACTCACCATTAATCAACGGTAGATAAGTTCTTCCCAGTTGTTGGCGAACAAATTGAAAAGCTTCAGCAGACATATTTCTTTCTTCCTCCTGAGCATAATCAGTATCTGCCGTCTCAACAAAACTTATCTCTTCCTCTCTGCGCCTCTGCGCGACGGACACTTTGCTCAAGTCTGCAGAGCCGCCCACGCAAGTGTCCTCCTCTGCGTGAGACATTTCCACCTCCGGCGCTGCCAACAACTCCTGAATCGGTCGATTTTCCAGATTCTGCCGTAAAAAAGAACTATTAGCCGTATTTTCCAACAAGCGCCGAATCAGATAAGCCATCCCCGGCAATAATTCCCCATAAGGACAGTAAACTCTAACTCTGTAACCCTTATCAACCAAAGCCTTCGCTAATTTATCACCCATCCCATACAAAACTTGCATTTCAAAGCGCCGCCGAGGTACATTTAAACTTTCGGCTATGGCTATAGCACGAGCTTGCGATCGCACATTATGACTACCAATGGCAGCATAGACATATTGATGATTTTCTAGCAATAACTGAGTTATGGTTTCAAAATTAGCATCCGTTGCCGCCTTATCGTTGTAAACTGGCTGTGGCCAATGCTTTTGTTCTGCTTTGATAGTTTCTTGATCCCAATATGCCCCTTTTACCAAACGAATTGTTAGGGGATAACCGCGCTGTTTCAACCAATTAATTAAATCTTTGGTATCTTCCTCACTATCACGCAGATAAGCTTGGATTGTCATACCAATATCTGTCCGTTGGCGAAATTCTTCTTCCAACAACAATTTTTTGAGAATATTTAAAGTTAAATTTTTATACGCATACTGTTCCATATCAAAATGCACAGCTGCGCCTAACTCTTTAGCGCGACGTAAAAGAATACGAATGCGATCGCTAACTCGTTCCTCACTACCCTTAGCATCT
Organism: Halotia wernerae UHCC 0503; assembly: GCA_034931985.1. GTDB lineage: Bacteria > Cyanobacteriota > Cyanobacteriia > Cyanobacteriales > Nostocaceae > Halotia > Halotia wernerae. The sequence continues at coordinate 21,931 of JAYGHB010000044.1, read as the reverse complement.
AATGGGTCAAATTGCGAATAAAACGCCGTTAACTTCACAGAAACCTGGACTTTTGGTATAGATTCACCATCAGCCTCATCAATGGCAGGAATTTTTGTCCAACTTTTCGATGCTTCCACTAGTTGTTGCATCAATTCTAGATAACGTTCTAGATAAGACTGCGCTTCTGCTTCAGTAATCACAGCCTCACCTAATAAGTCAATGGTGAAAGCCATTTTTTCTGTTCGTAGTCGTTCAACTGTCTTGATGACTTGTTTAATATTTTCCCCAGAAATATATTTATGAGCTAGGGTTTCTACTGCTGTACCAACGGTTGTAGCCGCAACTTGCCCTGGCATGGAGTCAGGGTTAGCAAAGTTGAGCATTCCCTTTAAAGCTGCTGGTAATTCTACAGATTCATCTCCTAAATATTCTTGTAAATGTGCAGCAACCTCCGATTTACTATGCAACGCCGGAAGTGTATCTATAAATCGAAATAATTGTACCCGTAAACCGGGATTGCTCATTGCCCAAGCTAATAATTTATCATCCCAGCGCATTTGATCGCGCAGGGAAGCAAAAAAAGAGCGATTTTCTTGGGTTGCGGTGAGTAGTTGTTTCGCAATTTCTTGGGTTTTAGGTTCGTAGGTGCTTGTTTTTACTTGTAATACCACTGATAGTAATCTCCTGTTAAAAGCTCAAGGCTGAAGGATGAATATAGATTTCATACTTCATTCTTTCCCAAGTCTGTATCTTCTATTTTGACGCTTTCATCTGGCTGTCACCATATAGTTACGCTATGTTCCCCTGCATCTTAATAAAACACCAGTTTGTTTCAGGCGATCGCACCTCACTATTGACATTTATGTATTACACGTGTTACAATTATTGTTGGATATTGTGTAAATTAAACATCTAGCAAAATTTAAATCTGAGCAGTGAATTTATATCAAGCTATGTAATAATTGAGCAACTCAGTTGTGATATCAATCAACTACTGCTGTGTGGATAAAAAAATATGGAATTTGATTATTTTAGAAATAACGAAAGTAATGCTGTAAATAATAAAAGTCAAAGTTTAATTTCTAGTGGTTGGCGACCATTTCAGCGAGATTTAGACTGGGAGTTTTTATGGCAATTATGGTGTGACGACACACATGAGTTAACTCAAAAATCTTTAAATTTAGCTAGTAACTTTGCTGAGGTATTGGGACGAAACAATTATACTTGGTGGGCTAATTTATTAAGTGTCGTATCTGATAACACCCGCTATGAAATTGAAAAATTCTGGAATTATATTACACCTGACCCTCAATCACCAGATCATCGCTACAAGGATGTTTTAATTACAGAAACGCCTATTGTGCAATTTGTCAGTCGCAGTAGTATTCCTATTGATTATGTGCTGAATCGGCTGCAAGAAATTACGGTATTACGAGTTTTGCACTTATTAGAACGTCCAGATATTATTACTCAATATTACTTAGAAAGAGATTTTTATCTGCCTGTAGATAAATTTGTCAGTTGGGAACGTTTAGAAGTTATCAATACCGTTTATGCTTACTGGTCAAAGTACGACATTTGGCTACAAATTGACTCCTATGATCGCGGTCGGCGACAATATACTTTAATGTCCAAAAATATATCGCCACTAATTAACAAAGCGACTTACGATTTAGCAGTAATGCTGAGTGGATATCAAAGTCGTGTGGGTAAAGTTCATAGTCAATTTCCCATTCGGACTTTTCCGTTAGATATTCAAGACTTTACTGACGCATTACAGCAGGCGGTGCTGAATCAAAATCAGTTAGCAGTTGTAGTACACGGAAAACCCGGTACAGGTAAAACTGTATGGACACAGGCAGTAGCAAAAGAAATTCTTGTACCTTTGGGGTATGTAATTTTTATTCTAGATCATGATGCGATCGCTAACTTTGTCCCACCAACTTACTTAGAACGTATTTGTATTATCATCAACGAAGCCGATAACCTAGCACAAAATCGGGCTTTTGAAGTAGCACAATACAATAACAAAACAGAACATATTTTGAGTTTGCTAGATGGGACTTTGTACCAAAGCGTAATAGATGACTCTGGGATTCAAATCAAGCAGCGATTAGTGGTCTTGATGACTTGTAATACTACCGAAAGACTAGACCCCGCTATGTTACGCAAGGGAAGAGTAGATTTAATATGTGAATTTACGCAGCTATTTGTATAAAAACAAGATAATTGCTGAATCAAGATATGAACTTGAAAAATTCAAAATAAAAAACTCTTAACCTTTGTGTCTCTGCCAGGACTTACGCAAGCAAAATTTGTCATTGCGACCGGAACGTAGTGTAGGGAAGCAATCCCAGAATTTTAGGCGATTACGTCGCTTCGCTCGTAATGATGTAATTCCGTGACTTTTGCGTAAGTCCTATCTGCGCGCCAGTTTAGTTACTCTCAAATCAATGAAATCCTTGTGTTCGCGTAGCATTTCCCGCAGGGTAGCAAAAATCCCACGGCTAGAAGCCGTGGTGATTGTCAACCTTAGAAAGTGAAAGTGGTTCTGAAAGTACCAATCACAGCATCATCGTTATTAGTTTGACCAGGTTTGGTTAATCAAAACAGGTTTCTGTTGAGGCATCAACTGTTTGCCAAATTTAGCGTAGAGAGCCGGAATAACCAATAAAGTCAAAGCTGTAGAAGTAAATAAACCGCCCAAAACTACAATTGCCAAGGGTTGCAGAATTTCATTTCCAGCTCCACTGGCGATCGCCAGTGGCAGCATCCCCAATGCTGATGTGAGTGCCGTCATCAAGATGGCGTTAACTCGTTCCAGTGAACCTTTAACAATCACATCTTTGAGGAGCATTCCTTGAGCAAACTTATTGTTGTAGTTGTCTACCAACAACAAGCCATTGCGGACAGCAACGCCAAATAGGGTAATGAAGCCGATCAAAGAAGCGATCGAAATTACACCGCCACTCAAGGCAATAGAGACAATGCCACCCACCAAAGCCAAAGGCAAATTGATCATGATGGCGATCGTCGCGGAGAGCGATTTAACGGAGAAGAACATCAATACCGCAATTACGATCGCAGCCAGGATGCTAAACACCAGCAGGTTATTGGTAGCACGCTGTTCTGACTCAAACTGTCCGCCGTACTGGATAAAGTAGCCGTTTGGCATTTGCGCCTTTTGTTGAATCTGGGACTGAATATCGCCGACAACACTGCCCAAATCCCGATCAGCAACGTTTGCCGAAACGACAATCAGCCGTGACACATCTTCCCGATTTACAACATTCGCTCCCATGCCGTAGTCTACTTGAGCAACCGCGCCCAGTTGGATAGTTTGCCCAGTTGGGGTAATCAGAGGAATAGCGCGAATGGCATCTAAACTATTGCGGGTTTTCTCCGTCAAGGAGATAGAAATATCAATGAGCTGCTGATTTTCTGCCACTTGCGATACTACACGACCATTCAAGGCAGTTTCCACCACGTTGGATAACTGCTCCATACTCAATCCATAGTTAGCGGCTGCCGCCCGATCATATTGAATTTGTACCTGACGAATGGGCAGCTGGGGTTCAAGCTGCAAGTCTACAACCCCAGCGATGGGCTGAATCACATCTCGCACTTGTTCGCCAATCTTTCGCAGTTCAATTAAATCCGGGCCAAAGATTTTGACAGCGATCGCACTTCTTACCCCCGATAATACTTCATCCATCCGGTGGGAAATAAACCCGCCAATGTTGGGAGCAACACCGGGTAATTTGGTGAATGCCGAGCGTAGTTGTTTGATACTGGCTTCACGGTCTTGCAGAGCGCGATCGCTCAGTTCTACATCCACATGAGCCATACTCACTCCAGCCCCATCTGCATCTCCTGGAGCGCGTCCTACCCGCACTTGCACCCACTCATAGAGAGGATTATCTTTGAGCGTATTTGATAACGCCAACCCTGCCCGATTGGTCATATCCAGCGAAACTCCCGGAAACAAAACCATTGAATTGACAATACCTTCGCCAATTTACGAGGGTGAGATGATGATGCTTTAACCATTAACTCCCATTTCTTTGAGGGTTGGCAAAAACAATCAGTCCTAAAAATTCCTTTAAGGTTTCCTACAAGGGTTTTTTAACGTATTGACAGCAGGATAAGGGTTTCAGATGAAAAACCACCTTTTCATCGAAACGCTTATGTATGCTTAATTTTGCCACTTTTGCCAAAATTTATCTAGGCTCTTATTTTGGCAAAGGTATTGATTGACCAATGATTTCTCCTGAAATTCGGGGAGAAACACCCGTCCAAGGGAGGGAACAACGGCACTTGCGGCAACCAACGCTGCAAGTGCTACACCCAGAATGATTTGGGGCAATCGCAGCGATAGATTTAGCAATGGACGATACAACCGTTCTGCCCAGCGCGAAATGAATGTACCTTCTTGCGGTAGGGTTTGGTTTGCTAGCAGAATTGCACACAGGGCAGGTGAAAGAGTCATGGCCACCAAAGTAGACGCACAGATTGAGAGCAAATAGGCAAAACCCATTGGGGCAAAAATATTGCCCTCAACACCCGTCAAACTAAAAATTGGTGCAAAGACGACCACGATGATCACCGTGGAAAAAATCACGGATAACCGTACTTCTACCGATGTATTATACACTACCTCAAAGGGATGTTTAGGATTACCTTGCGCCTGATTAGTGCGGAGTCCGCGATAGCAGTTCTCCATGTCTACGATTGAGTCATCCACAACTGATCCAATAGCAACGACCAAACCGCCCAAGGTCATAGTGTTAATACCCAAGCCAAAGGCTTTCATGAACATTAAGCCAATCAATAGTGACAGAGGAATCGCACTCAGAGTAATCACGGCAGTACGCCAATTCATCAAAAATAACAGCATAATCACCGACACGATGATGATGCCTTGAATCAGGGAACTGCTGACATTGGCAATGGCAGTATCGATAAAGTTAGATTGCCGGAATGTCCGTGCTACCTGCACATCCTTCGGAAAAGTTGCTTGTAAGGATTGCAGCATCGCTTCTACTGCTTTTGTCACTGTGGGTGTATCGACATCAGGCTGTTTGTTAATCATCATCACGACAGCCGATTGCCCATTAAAACTAGCATCCCCCCGCTTCAGTGCCGCACCCGTTTGTACTTCTGCCACGTCTTGCAGCAAAATCGGTTTACCATCTTGCACCTTCACCACAGATTGCTGCAAGTCTGTAATGGATTTCACCTGCCCAATGCCGCGCACCAACAGTTCTTGACCACCACCAATGAGGAAGCCACCGGGAGCGTTAGAATTTGCGCCTCTGGCAGCATTGGTCACTTCGGTCAGGGAAACATTCAGCGATCGCAATTTTTCTGGATCAACTAACACTTGTTCCTGCCGTTCATCCCCACCGTAAACGGTGACTTGGGTGACTCCCGGCACAGACAAAATTTGGTTGCTCAGGGTAGTATCCACCAGACGGCGCAAATCCATTAGCGAGGTTTTCCCCTGCCCATTCACAGTAAAGGCATACTGCAAAATTGTACCCAACGGCGATGCTAACGGTGAAATTTCTGGCGGATGCACTCCTTCCGGTAACTGATTTGTCACCTGCTGGAGCCGCTCTGTCACTGATTGCCGCGCTTTATAAATATCTGCATCCTGGTCAAACACTACCTGCACCATCGACAGCCCCACCTTGGAGGATGAGCGCACCGTCGTCACCCCCGGCAAGCCATTCACCGCGCTTTCAATCGGCACAGTAATTTGTGATTCCACTTCCTCTGGAGCTAGTCCAGTCGCTTCGGTTTGAATATCCACCTGGGGGGGCGCAAATTCGGGAAACACGTCCAGTGGCATCTGGGTGACACTGAAGACTCCCCACAGCGTCACTAAAATCGCACAGGTAACAATTAGCCAACGCTGGGCAATTGAGTTTTTGAGAATCTGATTCAGAATGGAGTTAAACATTTAAATTAAAAGCCTCCTTTCTTCTTGCCATTGCCAGCAATCAAGGCGATCGCTCCCACCAACACCACTGCTCCGCCACCGACTGCTGCTAAAATCCCCATCGGGAATCCGCCCGATTGCGGAGTCGTTTCACCAGCCTGTGAGACAAGATTACCGGCAGTATCATGGCTATGAGGTATTCCTTTAGCATCTGCCTGAGCATGAACTGCATCAGTTTTAGGAGTGGTACTTGCGGCGGTATCGGCGGTTTGAGTTTTACGCGATTCAGCATAGAGCGACAAACTACCTTGGGTAACGAGCTTTTCCCCAACTGACAATCCTTTGCTCACTTCGATTAATTCGCCTTTAGTCGCGCCAGTTGTAATTTCCACTGGCTCATAAAAATTCTTATATTGCACAAAGACTAGCTTTTTGCCATCGGCATCAACCAGTGCAGTCACCGGAATCATCACAGCAGATCCCCCAGTGGAGGCGATTGGCGTGACAACAATGCCTAACAGTTGGTCGGTTTGGGCATTAACTTTCACGCGATTAATACCGCCCTTTGCCTGAAATTCATCACCATGTCCAACGTGAGCAAACACAACTGTGGGCGCACTGATGGTTAAACTGACTGCAAGAATGGAACTCACTAGTGGAAAGGATTTCATGATCACTCCTCACAATGAAGACAGGGTTAAACAAAAGTTCTCCATAGTTTGCCAAAGGACAGATGAAATCCAGGTGAAATGGCAGATGTTTTTGTAAGATCAAGCTCGTGGTTGATTTCCCTGGAGCGATGCGAATTTTACTGGTGGAAGACGAAGCGGATTTGGGACTGGCAATCAAGCAAGTCCTGATGAGCGAGAGATATGTCGTGGATTGGGTAACAGATGGCATTCAGGCATGACTTGAGGATAACGAACAAAAAAATACCCCCCTATGGGATATACTTGAAAGTAACTTATAAAAACCATTTAAAACATATCCCCCTATGAAACAGGGATAAATTAGCTTTAAAAAACACCGACGGAGCATGATTACGAGGCTTCATCTCTTTGACAGTTTGAGAAATCCTGTGTTTGCGCGGCTTTACGCAGCTCAAACCACCAATTTGTTAGGGGATGCGCTGACTTGGGTAGGTTTGGCTCTGCTTGCTTTCGAGTTAGCTGGAGATAATAGCGCGGTTGTACTTGCCTTTGCGTTGACGTTGCGGATTACTGCCTTTGTCTTGCTGTCTCCCTTGGCAGGGGCTTTGGCTGACCGTGTTGACCGCAAATCGATACTGGTGGCAACGCATTGTGTACGGATGGTTCTTGTCAGTCTGTTGCCTTTTGTGACGCAGGTTTGGCAAGTGTATGCCCTAATATTTGCTCTTAATGTCTTCAATGCCTTCTTTACGCCTACTTACCAAGCTACAATTCCTCTAGTGACTGGTGAGAATGATTACGCAGGTGCGATCGCTCTTTCCAGCGCCACCTACCAATTACTTGGTGTACTTGGCCCCGGTATCGCCGGAAGTGTCGCCGCTTTCATCGGTGCAAGACAAGTTTTCTTTTTAGATGCCGTAACTTTCCTTGTGGCGGCAGTATTGATTTTTACCCTACCTGGTCAGTTGAGAATAGAGCCGAATCAACAGCCATCGATTACGAGTGGTAGAACCTGGCGAGATATCAAAGACGGTACAACCCGCCTTCTTAGTGATGCACCAATTCGATACGCACTCTTCATGCAGTTGGTTGCATCCATTGCCGGAGCGCAGATTTTGGTCAATACCGTTGGCTATGTCCAGGGGACACTGGAACTAGGAAATGTTCAATACGGCTGGGTAATGGCTGCTTTTGGTATCGGCGCAACGCTTTCAGCCGTGGCTTTTAGTGTAATCAGTCAACGCTTTGCCCGAACAACCTTTGTGCTGTTCGGTGCGGTTTTGATAACTTTGTCCCTACTGCCTGCAAATTATGCTTCTTTGAATGTATTAATGATTTTGTGGCTACTGGCTGGTTTTGGACAAAACTGTGTGAACTTACCCACCCAAACTTTGATTGCAGACCGCATTCCCCGTGATGTCCAAGGGCGTGTTTACGGCGCACACTTTGCTTGGAGTCACTTGTGGTGGGCAATTTCTTATCCTCTGGCTGGGTGGTTGGGAAGCAAATTTCCTGAAAGTGAATTCCTGTATGCCAGTTTGCTTGGTTTAGCACTGCTGGTTGTGGTACAACTTACCATAAAACCGCCAGTAGATGAAAATGAACAAGTCCATGAAAACATTTGGCACGAACACTTACACATCCACGATAAACATCATCAACATGACCATCACCAGGGAATACTAGAATCCGAACCACATACTCATCCTCATCAACACAAATTGATACGCCACTCTCATCCTTACTCTGTTGATAATTCAACATCTTAGAAGATAAGGACAGATGAAATCCAGGTGAAATGGCAGATGTTTCTGTAAGATCAAGCTCGTGGTTGATTTCCCTGGAGCGATGCGAATTTTACTGGTCGAAGACGAAGCGGATTTGGGACTGGCAATCAAGCAAGTCCTGATGAGCGAAAGATATGTCGTGGATTGGGTAACAGATGGCACTCAGGCATGGCTGTGCCTGGAAAGCCAGTGGACAGACTACACAGTTGCTATTGTTGATTGGCTGCTGCCCGAAATGTCGGGATTACAGTTATGTCAGAAGCTCAGACTACACCAAAATCCTTTACCAGTAATGATGCTTACTGCTTTGGGTCAGCCGGAAAATCGCGTGGCGGGGCTGGATGCGGGAGCTGATGATTATTTAGTCAAACCGTTTGTAATGGAAGAATTGCTAGCGCGGTTGCGGGCGCTTCAGAGGCGATCGCCTCAACTGCAACCGTCCACGCTGACTGTTGCAGATTTTACTCTGGATACAGCAAACAATGTGCTACGAGTGAATTTAGATGAATGTACACCTCTAGTCATTCCCTTAACCACCAAAGAATTTCAGCTGCTGATGTATTTGATGCAGAACCCCAATCGCATCATTCCCGGTAGCAAATTGCGTCAACAACTTTGGGACATGGATGAAGAGCCAATTAGCAATGTAGTTGCAGCGCAAATGCGCCTACTACGTCGGAAGTTAGCAAATCATGGCTGTCCCTGCCCCATTGAAACTGTTCCAGGTGCAGGCTATCGCTTTAACTCTCAACTTGATTCTCGGCTATGAATAGCTACTCACTTTTTCGGCGCAGTCGTCTACGGTTGGCCCTCTGGTATGCCGGAGTCATGGGCGTGATTTTGAGTGTTTCTGGCTTGGGAATGTATCGAGCAATGGTGCAGACAAACTGGGCAGCAATGGAGCGTGAAATTGAATCAATCGCCGGAACTCTACACGATAGCGTCGAACCTCTGCTGCCTGCTTCCGAAGAACCGACTGCTGTGCTGCAACAAATTTTTCCCGATCTTTGTTTGAGTGAACAACCCTGCAAGGCTACCCCGACACTGATTCAACGGCACACCATCGGCATCAGCGATCGCACCACATACTATATTCGTCTGTTCAATCATCAAGGGAAACTCCTGGCTTTTTCACCCAATCAACCGTTATCTCTGCCTCAAACTCTCAACCGCACCTCATGGCAAACCTTTCGCACAACTAAGGGAATTCGCTATCACCAATTCACCACGATTTTGCACAGTGCCAATGCCAATCATCTAGCTAATGAACCCAGTACTCATTCATCCTGGGGCTATTTGCAAATTGGGCGAACCTTAGCATCTTTTGATGCCGAAATCAGGCGAATTAAATGGATTATGGCGATTGGGTTGCCTATTGCCCTGAGCTTGGTTGCTACTTCCAGTTGGTGGCTTTCAGGATTAGCAATGCAGCCGATTTACCAGTCCTATCAGCAACAGCAACAGTTTACCGCTAATGCTGCCCACGAACTGCGATCGCCCCTGGCTAGCCTGTTGGCGACTGTGGAAGCTATCCTCCGCATACCGCCATCAAATCAACAAGATATGCAAATAATGCTTCATACTGTTGAGCGGCAGGGGCGAAGGTTGAGTCATTTGATTGCAGACTTACTCTTATTGACCAGTCTGGAGCAGAATTCAGGGGCAAAACCCTTTCAGCCCTGTTGCTTAAATGATTTAGTGAGCGATTTGACCGAAGAATTTTTAGAGCTGGCTACTGCTGCTGATATTAACTTAACCTGCCAAATTCCCACTTGTGAGGTTTATACTCTAGGTAACGAATCGCAACTTTACCGCTTAGTGTCAAACTTGATTGCCAATGCCATCCAGTACACACCCAGAGGGGGATATGTGACTGTTAGCTTAGTCAAGAGCGATTACACTGCTGTCATTGCGGTGAAAGATAGGGGGATTGGGATTGGGCTTGCTGATCAAGAGCGAATTTTTGATCGCTTTTACCGTGTTGATGGCGATCGCTCTCGTAAAACAGGCGGAACAGGGTTGGGACTGGCTATTGCTCAGGCGATCGCCCAAAAACATCAAGCGAATCTGAAAGTTGAAAGTCAGGTGGGAAAAGGTAGCATTTTTACGCTAGAAGTAAAAATTGTATCGTTTAATACATAGAAAGTTAACCAGACATCAAATTCCTAAATAGGGGTTGCTGAATAAGTCTCTTAAGCAAATCTAGAAGCCACACAGCATACGAAATAGTTGTTTCATCGCTCAGTTGACAAATTTACCCAGCGATCGCTAACGATTGTGCAAGGGTTTTGAGACTCTAGATGTTATAACCTTGCACTCGTTTGTTGGAAAAAGGCTTAAAACCCTTATCTAGTATATATTACACTTCTATTCAGCAAGCCCTAAATAGCGGCTTCCACATAGAGGACTACAGCCAAAATTCTGCAACGTGCTGTAATTGAGTCGGTGAGACAGTGAGGTCTTCCCAAAGGGAGAGGCTAGCGCCTGCCGTAGGATGCCCGTTCGCGTAGCGTCTCCTTTAGGAGAAGGGCTGTAGGGGGTTTCCCTATGAGCAACTGCTGAACCCAAAGGGTCAATCACCATCTAAAAAATACATGTCAAATCGAACACTCTCGTCATCGTAGTCCATTTAACTTTTTGGTTAAAAGGCATAACGAATGCCGTTCGTTGGAAGCTCACGTTACATTAATCACAAACTAAATTCCGCTGCATCATCCTCATCCACACTTGTATCTTTACCCACAGCAGTAGGTTTAAATTTAGAGTCATGAATTAATTCACCAAAAGTCATTCCCGGATTTTGGTGAAGGATATTCAGCACACTAATAAAATCCCGAACAATTTCTCCTGGTGTAAGTAATGCTTCCGCACCCAAGCGATTAACAACTTCTTGAACAAATGCTTGTAACTCACGATTTGTCAAAGCCTTTTCATAACCAAAATTAAGCGTATGAATCTCAGATAAGCGTTGCAAAAGCGTGAGAATTTCTTCCTCACTTAAAGGATTCAGCCGAATAACTGGCCCTAAATATTCTTGAACATTAGCTTGTGTAGCGAAACGGCTTTCTTTGGTACGTCTTCGCCAAGCTTGGTCTGCAAAAAGTCCTCGGTTTGGGTCTTCTAAAAATTTTGTTGTACCACCAATGAAAATGCCTAAATGTTCTGCTTTACATTGCATGGTGTCATTAAACATTGCTAAAAGTCTATTGTAGTTCTTTTCACGAGTAACTGTAGTGGGTATTTGATATAAATTTACAGCCTCATCAACTAAAATTAATAATCCTTTATAGCCAATCTCAGCCACAAATTTAGCAAATAGCTTAATATAATCATACCAACTATGATCATCAATAATAACGCGCACACCTAAAGCTGTTTTAGCCTCAGTTTTGGTATTAAATTCTCCACGCAACCAACGCATTGAGGCATTTTTCAATTCATCATCATCTAATCGGTAACCACGCCAGTAAGCAATAATAACATTACCAAAATCAAATCCATGAACTAAATCTTCAATATACTGAACTACTTCCCTAATTTTTGCTTCAACTTGGTCATCAAAACCATCGTCATTGGGACGCAAACTAGTTTCTTGTACTACTGTTTGTTGAATTTTATTAATCCATCCTTCTAAAATTGAAACTAAAGCACCACCATCAGGACGAGTTTTTGTAGCCAAGTGGCTCATTAATTCTCTATATGTTGCTAAGCCTTCATTATTACTTCCTGCTAATCGGCGTTCTGAAGACAAATCAGCATCAGCAACGACAAAACCCTGCTCCATAGCACGGTTACGAATTAGCTGTAGAATAAAGCTTTTTCCCGAACCATAATTACCTATTATAAAGCGAAATACGGCAACACCTTCTGCAATGTCATCGAGATTTTGTGATAGGCTTTTAAGTTCTTTTTCTCGACCAACTGCTATATGTTCAACTCCAACTCTAGGGACTACTCCTACACCGAGGGAATTGATTAATGCAGTGGAAATTTTTTTCGAGATTTTGAGCTTTGCCATGTAGTTCACTTGACTGGATTTTTAATAATTTTACAACAGTCCAGAATAATTTAATTTGTTGAGGCATGTTTAGCCATGAGATTCTCATACATCGAAAGCATTTTTCTGACGTTGATTATATACTCTTGATAAACTTCTGGAATGTCTACACTTGGCTCAATTATTAATTCTCCAATAGTATCATTTGCAGATTCGTTAATCGAGTCGATTAACAGATTCGGCATTGTAATATGTGCTTCGGCAATTTGTTTAATCACCGTCTTAGGATTATCTTGTTCTACTATGGCTTTTAATACCTGGATTTCATGGCTGGGTAACTTTTCTAGAAAATTAGCCCACTCTTCAGGTAAGCTTTCAACTGATGTTAATGGTTCAATTACTTCTGAAAAAGGAAACAACTCTTTGTTCTCTTCTGGGATGTTTTCCGGCAAAAAGTCTTGATTGAGTGTTTCTGTTTGTTGTAGCAATTCCCAAACTTGACTTTGCAACAAGTCACGCTCTTCTTGTAATAATGAAACTTCGCCTTTTAACTGCTGTAGATCAGTTTGCTGTTCTCCTATTTGCTTTTGTAAAGAATTAAGGCTAGCTGCTATATTGTCTTTTTGTGTGGCTGTATCTACAAGCAATTTGCTTTGCTGATTAACTTCTGTTTCTAGTTCTTGAAGTGCAATTCGTAGTTCGTAAAGTTTCTCTTCTAATTGGGGTTTTAGTCTTCCTAGTAAAGTTAGATTACTCTCTATTTCTTGTTTTTCTTGCTGGAGTTCGCAAATTTGATTTTGCATCTGACTGATTTCAGAACGATATGCATTACAATGCAATTCCAAACGACGTTTTTCTGCTGTGAGAGTTGTAAAGGAATGATTCAGTTCTACTTTACTATTTTCGAGGATATGAAGTTCTGTTCTTAAACTGTTAGATTCGTCTTCTAGTTGCTTTTTCTGCCCAGCAAAATTGCCTAACTCTCGGTGCAGGCTATCCCTTTGATTACGGCATTCTAATATTTGATTTTGGAGTTGTTGTGACTCTTTATATAATAAACCGCGGTGCGCTTCTATTTGATTGATTTCTCTAACAATCCGAGACTTCAATCCCTCCATATCTTTAATTCGCTTGTGCAGCGAACCTAAAACTAGCATTTCATGATTTCTACGTCGCTGATCTACAAATAATGCTGCTGTATAAGTAGCAAGCACAGTAATTATAGCTGTGATCAGAGATTGCTTAAAATTCCAGTTGGGGACAAGACTCAAACCAAAACTTACACTAAAGGCAATTATACCTAAGATCAATCGATTACTTACCATTAATGATTGCATATTGCTGGTTTTTAGCGTAGTTAAGTTATTAGAAGCAGTATTTCTTAAGGACATTACCCCTGACATTGTGATGCAGATATCTCCAGTTGTAAGTGTTTGTGTATAACATTGTTCTAGAAGTAACAAAAAAGGGCAATCAATAGCAAATTAATTTGAGAATTATGTAGCAGATGTATTTTTATTTTTAGCCAAAAATGTTAACTCGGCTTTTAAAAAATCGATAAATTGACGTGCTGTGCGTCCAGAACGTCCGTTGTGGCGAGTTGCCCACTGTAATGCTTGATATTCTAAATCTTCCTGGCTCAGATTAATTCCGGTCTGGGTGGCTAGATGCTTAACTATTTGTAAATAGGTTTTTTGATCAGCGGCCTCAAAGGTTAAGGTTAACCCAAAGCGATCGCTAAACGAAAGTTTTTCCTGCATCGTGTCCCAGACATGGATTTCTGCATTATCTTTGGGTGTAGGTCTGTCTGCAAAAAACTCCCGAATCAAGTGGCGGCGGTTAGAAGTAGCATAAACTACTACATTTTGTGGTCGTGCAGTTAAATTGCCTTCTAAAACTACTTTGAGTGCTTTAAAAGCATCATCATCTTCCTCAAAAGACAAATCATCGACAAAGATAATAAATTTTTGTGGTACGCCCCACAAATATTCCACAATTTTTGGTAAATCTTGCAAGTCCGATTTGGCTACTTCTAGCAAACGGAGGTTGCAGTTACCATACTCATCCAACAAGGCTTTTACCAAAGAAGATTTTCCCGACCCCCGACTACCGTAAAGTAATACATGTAGTGCTGCCTCTCCTGATAATAGAAACTCTGTATTTTTTAACAAAGCATCTCGCTGAGACTCATAACCCACAAGTGCATTCAGCTTTACTGGGTCAGGATAGCGAATACCAACAAATTGTCCAGTTTGCCAGCGCAAAGCCCGATATTTGGCAAATAAACCTGTACCAAATTGCCGATAATAAACCGCTAACTCTTCTACAGCGTCAGCCCAATTTTCTAACTGTTGCCAAGACGCAGTAGTAGTCATCTCAGGGTACTGCTTCATTAATCCCATTCCATTCTGCTCCTGATACCACACAACAGGAGAAACAGGCAAATGAGCTACAGCTTGTACCCACTCGCTCAAAGCAGCGCTGCTACATTCATAAAGACTCTGCAACACCTGTAAATCATGTTGAACTGCTGCTACTAAAGCCAGGGGTAAATCCTCAAATTCTCGTTGTTGAGCAAGCCTACTAAAAGGATTCTCAGAAATCAGAATTTGAGTAATTAGGTAGTCTTCCCAATTTTGATTTTTAGCAGCCAAGGCATGAAAGTAACTGCCGTAGGCTTGGAGACAGCCCCTAGCGTCGGCATCAGTGTAACGTATAGCTTGCAACAGGTCAATAAATGCGATCCCCACTTCGCTCTGGAGGACAGATTGGTACAGTAAAAGTGATGCTGTTTGGCGCTGGAGGAATTGAACTTGAGCATAGTATGAATTACTTGCTGTTGGCATTGCTTGATTATCCATCAATCAACAAAGGTGATGTAGCTAAACAGCTATGGTAAATTGTCTGCTGACCCTGGCAGCAAAATCAAAATCTACATAGGTTTTAACAATGAATTTAAGTATAATTGCTGCTCTTGCCTACGGCATCTTAGCGGTTATTGGTGGCATTCATTATTGGTTACATTAAAGCTCATAGTCAAGTTTCGCTACTCAGTGGTATTATTAGCGGTTTATTACTAATTTTTGCTGCTTACTTTCAATTCCAGGGACAAACCTGGGCTTCAATTCTAGCAGTTAGCGTTACTGCTGTTTTAGTAGCTTTCTTTGCTTTCAGGTTGGCTAAGACGCGTAAGTTTATGCCTGCGGGATTAATGATTATTTTGGGTACACTGGCGCTGGCTGTAATGGTAAATCAGCTTGTTAGCTTTCGGTAAAAATTACCCTCCTGCTGTTTTCCTCCTGCTGTTTTGTATAGATGACTTTTCCTGACTATTGAGGTCATTCTATATAGTACATGTATATTACCGGATAGTGAATCAGGGGAGCAGGGGAAGCAGGGGAGCAGGGGAGCAGGGGGAGCAGGGGGAGCAGGGGGAGCAGGGGAGCAGGGGAGCAGGGGAGCAGGGGAAGAGAATAACTTATGCCCAATGCCCAATGCCCCATATAGATTATTAATATTTTGTCAAAAATAAATTAATTATTGCTTGCTGAAAATCTCCGGTTTTCTTCAGTTTGTGATGATAAATAAAAATAATGTCCTGTGTCATTTTCACACTGTTGAGGAGCTAATAAATTTTACCTTAACATACGGAGACGCTACGCGTAGCTTGCTTCCTCGTAGAGGTACGGGAACACCTTCGGTAAACGGGAAAAGGGAAATTACGATTTGTATAGCTGTTGCCAGATAGTTTTAGGACATAAGCTGATCATAAAACCCTGACACCAAAATCATTTCAGACCTGTCCCCCTGCCCCCTGCCATAAGTCTAGGCTAAGTTCGCAATGACATGAATTTATTGTTCATTCTGTATTTAATGGCATCATCTCAAAATCAGCAAAAATTCTTATTGAAGAATGAATACTTAGCATCCCCAAACATCCATCCGCAGATAGTTTTTGGGAGTTGGTAATTCAGTTTAATTAAACCTAATTTTTGAGCCTGAAAAGTGGTCAATAACTATAGTTGAATTGGTCAGAATTAACTGACTAGATAATTTTAAAGATTTCATAGATTTAGCAGCATAATTTAAAGCAAAAATAAAGGTTATATTGCCATTTTGGCAGGTTTTGATCAAAGAGATGAGATATTAATAGATTGGAACAATTATGATTGATATTCGCATATTTGTTGTTGTCTACCGAAACTGCTAAAGCCATATAAGTCCCGATATTAGGTGATTTTCTCAGCAATTTTACGAAGTAGGACATAATACATGTTATTACCAATGTCTTCTCAAAACGTCATCCAGTATCTGCAAGAGGTAGGTATATGTAGCTCAGAAAATGCCACATCAGACGAAACTGAGTTACTAGAAAGTAGCAAGAAGAATTTTAACTTGCTGGTGACGCTAGCAGATAATCGTAAGCTGCTGGTTAAACAAGAACGCAGTCTTAAAAATCATCAAACCTCTCATGAGTTATTTAATGAGTGGCTGTTTCACCAATTGCTTCAGCAGTTTCCAGTGATCGGCAATATTTCGGCGATCGCTCCATTAGTGCTACATTTTGATGAGGAAAATTCCATCCTCGTCCGTAACTACTTCAGCGAATATTTAGAACTAGACGGATTTTACCGTCACAACGATACCTTCCCCCCAGAGATTGCTACTGCAATTGGCACTACTTTAGCAGGGTTACATCGTGCTACCTTCCAACGCCGAGAATATCGCGATTTTATGGCGACTGCTCCCCAAGGACAGTTTCGCTATCACTTTTACAATCCGGCGCAAGGTATAGGTTCAATTAGCCCAGAGATTTTTGGTACAGTTCCGACTGAGGCATTGAAATTCTATATTCTTTATCAGCGTTATGAAAGTTTAGAATCTGCGATCGCAGATTTGGCTTATGAATGGAATCCCTGTTGCTTGACTCACAACGATCTGAAATTAGACAATATATTAATTCATTCTCGCTGGAATCAACTAGACAATTGCCTGGTACGACTGATTGACTGGGAAGCTTGTGCTTGGGGAGATCCAGCTTTTGATTTGGGAACTCTACTAGCAAGCTATTTAAGAATTTGGCTTTCTAGTTTAGTAGTAGATCCTACTATTGGGTTAGAAGAATCTCTGCATCTGGCAATGACACCATTAGAAGTTATTCAACCATCATTACTAGCTCTCATTCGAGCTTATCTAAATGCTTTTCCGATGATTTTAGAAGATCGTCAAGACTTTCTGGTGCAAGTTATCCAATTTACTGGACTAGCACTAATTCATCAAATTCAAGAAACAATTAATTCTCAAAAAAACTTTGATAATTCCGACCTTTGTATGCTCCAAATTGCTAAAAATATCCTCACTATGCCTGAGCAATCTATGATGAGTGTTTTTGGTGTCTGTGAGTCTGAAATCCTCAGCCCTTTGGCGACACTCCATAAACTTCCTCAGCCGGAAAAAGAGCAACAGTTAGTGCGTCTTTACTACGAAAAAACTCGCCTACGCGGTTGTTAAGAAGAACCTGAAAAATTCAAAAAGCAAAATTAGGCGTAATATTTTGAATTTTGAATTTGTCATCATTTTATTTACTCAGACTTAATTTGCGCTTAATTAAAATAGAATATTTACCACTTAGTGGTTGTCTAGTTTTTAATTTCCACTTTTGAGCTTTGAATTGAGTAATGCTAAATTCTTCTACCAATACCCTTTTAAATCCTCTATTTGATATTGCTAGTAATATCCAGATCGAGCCTAACTTTTGTATTCACCATCCCAATTATCAGCCTTTTGCTTTGCCAACTAAAGTAGCAGATAGATTTCAGCAAAATTCTGCTGCTTTACAACATAAATATCTCACTTTATTACTGCGAAATTTCCTCTACGGTATCTATTACAATGGTTCGCTGCAAAGCGTTTTGGCAGTTAATACTGATACTGCTAATTGCCTAGCACACCACAATTTAGAAAATAATTCTGTTTTAGATATTGATTGGGAGTTTTACCAACAACTGCACACTAGCAATCACGGTAGAGGTTATTTTGATCCTAGTTGGCAGGTGTTGCGCCAGGAACCAGACGGTAGTATGGCGGTGACTAAAGGTGGTTTGACGCTATATATTGAGCCAGATTGCCATCTCAAATCTAGTTCAAAATCGGCTAAGGCTGGTGAATCAGTTGCCATCTGGATGCCCAAAAACCGCCTACAAAATAGCTGTTACCTAGCAGTAAGCAATGTCGGACAGGAAAGACAGTGTAGCCCCGATGCTAATTTAGGAACAGGACGAATCTATTTTAATTTCACTGCATCCGGTGCGATCGCGCTAATGGATAGCTTAACGCAACAGTTAAACGCAGATACAATTCCTTTTACTTTTCAAGTTCTCTACAATCCCTCGGCATACGGACGCTATGACTCAGGGGTACTCTATTTTGAACGCCACAACTACCCAGCAATTCGTAAGATTCTTCAGGCTGTTTACACACAGAATCAAGCTCATTTTCAGTCCGAAATACCCCTGTTCACTAAGTTTTTAGCACCAGGGTTAGGCTTAGCCGAGGAACCAACCCAAAAATTTGCTGCACAAGAAACTTTTGGCATGAACCGTTGCCAAATTGTAGCGAATGCTTTGTTAGAAGCTTGGCAAAAAGGTAAGAATGCGATCGAGGAAAAGATGAGGGTGATTGATCAACATTTTACGCGCCATTTAATTGATTTGCAGCGCCCTTACCTTAACCCTAGTTCTGAAGATATTTATTCGCCTTTAAATAAGTAGCATTTGAAATGTAATTCTCGCAATTTAGTTAAAACCTGTTGTGCATGTCCTTTAGTTTTCACATTTGGCCAAGCATAAGCAATAATTTTTTCAGGTGAAGTCTTGATACAATTCAGTGAAATCTTTTGCTTCAGTCGTACAGCCAGGGGTATCATCTTTGGGGTAAAAATAGAGGACGATCCATTTACCACTGAAATCGCCAAGAGTGACTAGATTGCCATTTTGGTCAGGAGTAGAGAAATCAGGCGCTGGTTGTCCAGCTTGAGGAATATTACTCATAATGGGAATTTGAGAGATAGCGATCGCCCCCACATCCGGCCCGGCTGCTTTGAGAACTTCGCGGGTTGTACCAAATAAACTATTCCCGGACTAAACCTTGGTCAAGTGCCAACGGTTGTACAGCAATGCGCGTCACCAACTCTACATACAGCGACCAAGCCGCCTTCTTTTGTGTGGTGTCAACTTTCCAAGACATCGAACCAATGCCAAAAGGCAGACTTACAGATACAGTTTCTAAGGAAACGCGATCGCGCATAAGTATAATTAAGCAAATTTCTGTAGTTATTATTGTAGTTGACTTTAAACTCTTACTCTCTGCGTGAACTAAATTCATCCAGTAATTAATGTTATTCTCCCAAGTGCATAGATTTTTAACTGCTTTTATTAACGAAACATCTACTGAACGCGATCAACAAATTTCTAGAAAAACTTTATTTTGGTTAATTTTAAGCTTAGGATTTGCAACATTTTACGGTATTTTAGGATTACAAAAAGCCTTCAGAGGTGAGTATGTTGCTCAAGATGATGCACGAGAATATGTATTTTGGATGCAGCGGTTTGTTAATCCAGAATTATTACCCCATGATTTAATTGCAGATTACTTCAAATCGATCACACCTTTAGGATTTGCCGCTGTTTATAAATTAATGGCGAGTTTAGGCATTCATCCTCTGTTTTTGAGTAAAATCTTGCCTATTTTTCTGGGGTTGATTGTCAGTATCTACTGTTTTTGGCTATGTTTAGAAATTTTTCCTGTACCACTTGCGGGATTTATTAGCACTTTGCTGTTGAATCAAAGTCTTTGGTTTAAAAGTGACTTAGTTTCTGCTACACCTAAAGCTTTTGTATATCCGTTATTGTTGGCATTTCTGTACTATCTTTTACGGAATTCTTGGCTGACAATCTGTCTAATAATTGTGCTGGAAGGACTGTTTTACCCTCCACTATTATTGATTTCTGTGGGAATTTTATTCATGCGATCGCGCGGTCATTATTTGTGGCTGATAGTCATTCTGGGACTGGGATTTGTAGTGATGTTACCATATGCGATCGCTTCTTCTGAATTTGGCCCGGTTGCCAGCGCTTCTCAAGCCTGGAAGATGCCAGAATACTGGCCAGAAGGACGGCATCCTTTTTTTAACACAAATCCTTGGCGATTTTGGTTGATAGGCCAACATAGCGGCATATTACCACCGTTAATGCCTCCCTTAATTTGGATGGGGTTGTTGTTACCAGTTATAGTCAAATATTCATCTCACTTTCCGTTATTTAATCTAATTAAAACTCAAGTCAAAATATTACCTCAAGTTATCATAGTATCCTTAACTTTGTTTTTTGCTGCCCATGCTTTTTTACTCAAGCTGTTTTTTCCTACCCGTTATACAATTCACACGCTGCGAGTTGTTATGGCTATTGCCGCAGGTATCGCTTTAACCGTTATGTTGGATGGCTTTTTGCGTACCTATCAGCAAAAACCTCAAATTTGGCAACTGATATTAGTAGTAATTTTAGCCGTTGTACTGCTTTTTTATCCTAATTTTTCAGGACGCTTCCCCACAACTGATTATAGGCAATCTGGAGAAGTATCTTTGTACAAATTTCTGCAACAGCAACCTCAAGATATTCTGATTGCTACTCTTGCTGACGAAGCTGATAACATCCCAACTTTTGCTCAAAGGTCTATTTTAGTGGGCAGAGAATATGCCCTTCCTTTTCATATTGGCTACTATTCTCAGATTCGCCAACGCACCTCTGATTTGATTGATGCTCAGTACAGTCAGGATTTAGTAGCAGCAAAAAAACTAATTCAAAAGTATAAAGTAAGTTTCTGGTTAATAGAACATACAGCCTTTCAACCTGAATATTTGACCAAAATAACTTGGCTGAAAAGTTTTCAACCAGCTTTTAAAGAAGCTTTAATTAGCTTAGAACAAGAGAATACCCCAGCATTAGCAAAGTTAACAAAACGCTGTTCTGTTTTGGAAACAGAGAAATTTAACGTGTTAAAAGCAGAATGTGTTGTAAATTCTCGTTAGTAAGAAAACAATTTGAGTCTAATTTATCACTTGAATTGGCGACTAGAAGTCGCAGCTACACAGACAAAACCTGCCTTCGCAAGTTCTAAAACTGTTGATTTATTAGTCCACGAAGGTGGACTTTGCTTGTGTAGTAGCGAATTATATTCGCCCAATATTTTTAAAACATCTTCTGAGAGAATTTAATTACAAATTACGAATTACAAATTGGTAATATTATCGACAGTTTTGCAAAAAATATCGACCAAAGCCGAAGCTTGAAAAAAGAAATCATTGGGGTAGTCGTTTTTTACCTTCATTGAAAAATAAAAACGGTCTTAAACCATTATTCAACACTGCGATCGCAATTCCTCCTACAGAATCACGAGCAGCACCCACATCCGACCCCGCTACTTTGAGAACTTCGCGGGTAGTGCCAAATAAACTATAAACAGTAAACCAAAAAGTTTTGCCAAAAGGTCGAACCACTAAGGATACAAGAGATAT
>JAYGHB010000043.1:0-27585 GCA_034931985.1 Halotia wernerae UHCC 0503 | reverse complement strand
TATCTATATCAACGGTTACAAGCATCCAGAATTTTATCACCCGCAACTTGGGTTAGTACCGCTACGCGGAAGTCAAAAGTCAAAAGACTTGTATTTAGGCTTTTTAACTGCTTGGAATAGTAGGTTTATTTCCGCCGTGCTGTGCTAGTCTGCGGTTCTGGAAGGATTTATTGCGATCGCAGCATTAATTTTTGGTAGATGGTATCCTTTTGCAGTGCTTTGGCTTGTTTACTGTTGCGAATCCAGGCATTAGGTGCAAATTTCTGGTGATGCTACCTGATGCGATCGCTATACTGGCATTGCTGGGATTAGCTAGCAAGTCTACGCCTTCTAAAGCATTAGGTGTTCCTTATTTTCCAGAAAATCGTAAGTGTGATTAAATACTCAACAAATACTTCAGTGTAATTAAAATTACAGATAGACAAAATGTATTTTTATAAGGATAATGTCAATATTTGCTTGATATTTTCATTATCTTGTTACTGTTTACCAAAAAAGCAGAGGGCAGGAGGTATTAATAAAAACTTAAGTTGTAGGTTTCCATCCTACGTTTTTCAGCGTGGTTTTTCCCTGAGTACTGAAGCTTAATGTTAGCGTAGATACCCAACCTAAGGAATCATATACGATTTAGTCTATGTCAAGCCGCACTCCGCGGCATGAAGGGAGCCTCGTTTATCGCCAAAATGAATACCACAAAGTATGACTTTTCTAAAAAGTTATTCATAAAATTTCATATTAACAGTCTGGGTGTAAAGCCTTTTATTAAAGGTGAATAGTTGCTTATGGATGAACAGCCCTTAATTTTAGTTGTAGAACAAAATCTACATAATTTAGAACTCCTAGATTCTCACCTCAAAACATTAAATTTCTCGTGTATTTGTGCTAAACAAGGGGTAAGAGCAGTAATTTTAGCACAAACTCATAAACCTGACCTCATCCTACTAGATATGATGCTGTCTGATTTAAACAGCAGCCAAGTAATTGATTACCTCAAGCAAGACCCAAAAACCGCAGCAATCCCAATTATTGTATTAGTACCTTCAACATTAGCACCAAACTATAATCACCGGATCTCGACAGGTGCTGATGATTACATTACCAAACCCTACGATTTTAGTAAGTTAGAAGTCGTAATTATGAAACATCTCAATCGGCTAAATTTCTAAAGTTTGCTTAAAGATTGCGAACTTCAAACAACAAATTTTACAAATAACTTCTCGATCTCCTGATAATCACAAGTTCCTCATGTTTCAGCCTTAATCTTTAACGTATAAAACACTTTTGACAGGAATTGAAACATGATTTTCTTAAGGGTCATAGTTGTTTGGCTCGTGTTTATCCTTGCTGAGAGCCTGAATGGTACGATTCGGATCTTTTGGCTAGTGCCAGCCCTAGGCGATCGCACTGCTCATCAAATTTCATTTGTTACCGGGTCAATTTTGGTGTTGGCGATCGCAACGCTGTTTATCCGATGGCTTTGGGCTTCATAGGTCTCTCAACTGCTCAGCGTTGGAGTGCTGTGGATGGTGCTGACTCTTACCTTCGAGATTGCCTTGGGGCGTATTGTTTTCGGGTATTCATGGCAGCAAATCGCCGCCAACTTCAATGTGAGCAACGGTGGATTCATGCCCTTTGAACTGATTCTGCTCACCCTAGCTCCTTTAATTGCTGCAAGGATTCGGGACACTTTGACAAACTTGAAAACGAGTACTGACAATTGACAATTCAATTCTAAAGATCTGGCAGAAGTTGAGACTTGATCACGCCCAAACTGTTTGCCAATCGATAATTTAGTTCAGAATGCATAGTTTGAAAGCCTTCAACAATTAGTTATGGACACCGATGAAGTTTCATGATTTGACAAATATTCAACAGAGAAGTTATTGAATACATGACTTTTAGGAGATCAAAAATGAATGATAGAAAGCATTCTCCATTCCATCGCCGACTTAAAAAAGTCGGGCGATTCATGGCAATGGCGCTCTTGCTGCCCTTATTGTTGACATTAATCGCTCTGCCCGGTTGGTCAGATCAGTCTATGGGACAGAAATCTGTCACTATCGGCGTTCAAGAGGTGATCAATGATGATCTCTATTTGGCGGCAGATACAATCACAATTGATGGCACGGTAAAAGGTGATGCAGTGGTTGCTGCTAGCCAGATTACGCTGAACGGCACAGTGGAAGGAGATTTGATTGCGGCAGGTCGAACCATTACAGTGAACGGTACAGTCAATGACGATGTGCGTATGGCGGGACAAGTGCTGGTACTGGGTGAGTCTGCCCGTGTCAAAGATGATGTGGTGGCGGCGGGGTACAGCTTGGAGAATAAAAAGGGCAGCGCGATCGCTGGCAATCTAGATTACTTGGGTGGTCAAGGATTGTTTGCCGGAACGGTGCAGCAAAATATCCAGGGAGCAGCGGCAGCAATGCAAATTGCTGGTAAGGTGAATGGCAATGTCAAGGTCACTGTGGGCAACCATGAATTGTTTCATCCACCGTTTATCCCAGATGCTCCAGTTATCCCACAAATTCCATCTGGTCTAACCCTTACCAGTGCGGCTCAGATTGGCGGCGAACTCACTTATCGCTCTGCGGCAGATGCCAAAATTGATCCAGGTGCAACGGTATCGGGTCGGGTAGTGCGAGAAGGCATTCCTTCTTCTGCCGAACAACCCCCCAATGTGGCTTACAGGATTTTCTTTCAAGTGCAACGACTGGTTGCCCTGGCGTTGGTCGGCTGGCTTTTACTGCGGTTCGTTCCTGGTTGGATGCAAACCCTAGGCGCAATGGTAAAAGCTAGACCATTACCCAGTTTCGGTTGGGGCATTGTGATGGAGGTGGCAGTGGTAGCGGTGGCGATCGCCCTCTGCGCCCTCACGGTTCTCCTTTTGATTATTTCTGGCTTACTTTTGCCATCTTTGGCATTGCCAATCCTGGGTCTGGGGTTGCTGGCATTGTTTGCCTTACTGATTGGCTTTGTCATTGTAACCAGCTTTGTGCCGCCGATTGCCCTGAGTTTTATAGGTGGCAAGTGGTTAATGGCAAAGCTACGTCCTGACCAACCGATAGGTAACTTAGTCGCCTTGGTTGTGGGTCTGGCGGTGTTTGTGATTCTGACTGCTATTCCGGTAGTCGGCGATATTTTCAATGCGATCGTCGTTTTCCTGGGTTTGGGTGGGCTTTGGTTATGGTGGAGGCAAAGCAGAGTTGCACCATCCCAGAACATTACTCAGCCTCAATTGAGGTAATCGTGCAAATTGGGAAGATGAAATTTAATTTAATAAAACCAAAACGCATTTTTTGCATAAGTTTATTTTCCTGTGCTGTATTTCTTTTCCCCCTTTCTAGCCTGGCTTTGACTGTCCAAGAAGTTCCTAATCCCCGAAAGGATAATGGTGGTTGGGTAACTGATATGGGAGGTATCCTCAGCGAAGAAACAGAAACCCAAATCAATCAGATCATTTCTCAGTTGGCAGCAAAAAATGGCACAGAAATGGCGGTGGTAACTGTACCAACAACTGCCCCTGCCGCTTCTGTCAAAAAATTTGCCACGGAACTGTTTAATTATTGGGGAATCGGCAAAAAAGGACAAGATAATGGCATATTGTTTTTGATTTCAGTAGGCGATCGCCGCGTAGAAATTGAGACTGGTTACGGTGTGGAAGCGATTTTACCCGATGCCAAAGTGGGCAACATTATCGATACCCAAATCATCCCGCGATTCAAAAAAGGAGACTTTGAAGGTGGTACGCTGGCAGGAACGAAAGCCCTAATAGTTGTCTTAGAATCTGATCGCTCATCGTCTGTAAACCCACTAACAACTCCAAACCCGTTAACTGACCCAAATGTAGAAACAACAAATAACGGTCTATTATGGGGAATTGTAACCGCAGGTGGAATATTAGTAATGGCGATCGGAGGTAGTGTTTATCTGGCACGCCCTCGTAAAATTTTCATTAAGCCAGAAGGGCATACCCGAAGAAGTAAGGGCAATTACATTTTTTTGTGTGCTGATTGCCAACAGCCAATGGAAAAGGTAGACCAAACCACAGTCGATTCATCTCTGAGTAAACCCGAAAAAATAGCACAAAATCTAGGTAGTGTTAAATTTGTGGGTTGGAGATGTTCCAATTGCAGCCAGAAGCTAACTGGTAATGGTTTCCATGTTGTTGCCCAACAGTCCCATGCATCTAAATTTCGGGAATGCCCTCACTGTCAAGAATTGACTGTTATCCGTACTGTGAAGACTGTCCAACCAGCTACGCAATACAGTTCGGGAAGAAGACTAATTATCGATCAGTGCCACAGTTGTTCTTATCACCACGAGAAGGAGGAAATAATTCCTCGCTTACCACCGCCTCCTCCGCCTCCTCCTCCCAGCAGTTCGTGGCATGGTGGCGGTGGCGGTGGCAGTGGCAGTAGTAACTTTGGTGGTGGTAGTAGCGGTGGTGGTGGTGCTGGCGGTAACTGGTAAGTGATGAATGCTATGAACAATCAAGAAAAGAGAATTCCTGAAGAGATTACCCCAGAAGTGCTAGAGTTAGCCTCGCGCTACTATGCCAATCACACTCAAAGTTACTCGGCTTCTGATTTGGTGGCAGCAGGAAAAGAAGTTGATATTCCCGCTGAGTTTATTCAACAAGCCATCCAAGATGTACAGGCAAGGCATAAGCAACAACAAAAGCAACAACAGCACTTAGTTTATCTGCGCCAAAGACTACTAATTGTTGGTGCAGGTATAGTAACTGCATTGGCTATCTGGACTGGCTGGACTTATAACTCTATACAAAGCAGTAGTACCAAAGTTGATGCAGCTTGGGCGCAAGTAGAAAACCAACTCCAGCGACGTGCCGATTTAATCCCCAACCTTGTGAATGTGACACAAGCTTATGCCAAACACGAAAAAGAATTAGTCTCTTTATTGGTGCGAGCGCGTCAGGCTTATTTGCAAGCAGCTACGCCCAATGAAAAAGCTGCTGCTACGATACAAATCAATCAAGCGATCGACCGCTTCCGCAATTATGCAACTGCCAATCCCCAATTGCAATCTAGCCAATTGTTTATTAATCTTCAATATGAGCTAACGGGTACTGAAAATCGCCTAGCTGTAGAGCGAATGCGTTACAACCAAACGGTGCAAGCTTATAATCAAAAAATTCAGAGTTTTCCTAACTCCCTTGTAGCTAATACTTTTGGGTTTGACAACAAGGAATTCTTTCAAGCTACAAATACCGATTCTCCCAAAATTCCCAGAGAATAAAAGTTTTATATCAACTTATTTTGTGCCAAACAAGCGATCGCCTGCATCTCCTAATCCAGGAATAATATAGCCATGTTCATCCAAATAATCGTCAATAGCAGCAGTATAAAGAGGAACATCAGGATGTACTTGACAGAAATGTTCAATTCCTTCTGGTGCTGCAAGTAAACAGACAAACTTAATTGATAAAGGATTAGTTGATTTTAATCTTTCTACGGCTGCAACAGCAGAATTACCAGTTGCCAACATCGGGTCAACGACAATCATATCCCGCTGCTCAACATCATGAGGAACCTTAAAATAATACTCTACAGGAATCAATGTTTTGGGGTCGCGGTATAAACCAATATGCCCCACCCGTGCGGATGGCATCAACTCCAGCATTCCATCCAAAATTCCCTGACCTGCCCGCATAATAGACACTAAGACCAGCTTTTTATCTGGTGCAAGTATCGGCGCATCCATCGGGGAAAGTGGTGTTTTAATCAGTTCATATTTGAGTGGTAAATCTCGCGTGACTTCATAAGCTAATAACAAACTAACTTCTTTGAGGAGGTTGCGAAATTTTGTCGTACTGGTTTCAGCTTTACGCATGAGCGTTAGTTTATGCTGAATTAATGGATGTTCAATAGTTGTTACTTGATTTTGCATGTTTTAATTAATGATCAATTTGGTAAGGTGCGTTAAGACTAACATTCATAACTCAGGGTAAGCGCATCTCAAACCCTATTGATATCATGTCCGGCTTATTAGTTATGAATCCCGCATCTGTGCAAAAACCTGAAAACTCTTTCTCCCCCTGCTAAGAGCCCCCTGCCCCCTGCGGTCTTAATGATAAGTCTTTACCCGAACACGATATGACAAGAGGCTTCTGAGGTCTCATGATTATGGTGAGACAAACAAGCAGCAAGAATCGTCAACATATAATTGTTATTCATAGCCGCTCGATTTGATTTTTGACGATTACTGCGCTTTAACGATTACTCCAAATTCAATGCGTTAAGTGCAATTCCCCCCAGCAATGACAAATTTTGCGGAGCATGACCAGTACGGACGCGGCAAGCGTCTTCATTGAATGTGACATCCAAAGTCCAATGTAGACCATTTTCAACACCCCAATGCAAACGGATAGCTTGTCCGAGTTTACGAGCATCGCAGTCCAAACTAGTAAGATAAAACTGAACTTCGCGGGTTGTTTTATTCCATAGATGTCGTACCCGTACAACCATAACAACACATTTAAGCCCTAGCCAATCATCTTGATTATGTAAAGGCGGTAGTTGGGAAATAGGAACACACCAAACTTGCCGCTTTTCGATACGATGATGACCATTTCCGCAGACAGGATAATAATTTTCGAGTAGCTATATTTCATCTATTTCATGCGCTAAAAGTTGGCATTTGGGTAGCCTGGTTTACAGTTATTGCTACAGAAATGTTGATAGGTCAAAGAGGACTTGGTTTTCTAATTTGGGATGCTTATAAAGAAAAAATTTTCGTTCTTTTGCGTAAAACACAGAATTTGAGGTGAATACTATTATATGCTTCTTGCAGAAGTGTGGGTAAAGGGTAAAAGGATGGAATTTTACCTTTTAAACCCCGTCCATTTTGAAAGCTGGAGTTTGATGTTAGAGCTTATAAATTGCTTGTAGCTTGAGTTATGAGCTTTACCCTAATTACAAAAAACTACGGTTCTCAACTTAGACGTGGTTTATCTATTTGATCTAGAAAACAAATACTGAATTTATTGGAGTATCATCATGGCTTTCGGAATAGCCGATTTGGAAAGAGATGTACAAAAGTTTAAGCAAGATATAGAAAATGCTAAAGCGACATATATAGAGGAGTATGCTGAATATCTAAATATCGCAACTGACTTCGAAAATGTAGAACAGAAATATGATTTTCTTCAGGAGGAAGTCGAGTTTATTACAAAGGTATTTCCTGAAGAAACAAAAAGTAATGTGTCAGTCGCCACTGACACTATATTTGCTGTTTCAGGCGTTTTCGATATCATTGCTGGAATAAGTTACATAGTTAACAGATACAATTCTTGGAAGCTGATTAAAGTTTTGCGAAAAACCGGTCAAGTGGACGAAGCGCTAAGGTTTTTTACTGGTACAAAGAAGTTGATTAACTTAGCCAAAATGGCAGATGTAGCGGAAACTGCAAAGATTGCAAGACTAGCAAAGACAGCAAAAATAACACGTATTGCTGGTACTGCAGGATTTATTCTTGCTATTGTTGGTATCGCTTTGGTGATTACAGATGTAGTCAAGCGAAAAAAGTATCTTCAGGAACAGAAAGATGAATTACAGAAACATCTAGATGAGTTCAATAGTATTATTGCTGAGGCCAACGATGACACGAAGAATATAATCGATGCTTTTTTGATTTACTTCAATGAATTAGGGATCGACGTTGAAGGAGTATTTAATGACAATAAAGATGGATTTTTAGATGAAAGTGGACAACAAAAGTTTGACGATCCTGAGAATGGTGTAGTATCACAGCTGCGTGAAGCTTTAAATGGAGCTATCAGGGCAATAGGAGAACTGAATGCGTCTATTGGACTAGCCAATAGATTCATAGAACGTAATATGAGCAAAGGACTAGCAGGGGCAGAACTGATTGAAGAAGTTATCTTTGCTACAGAGCTTCCAGAGGAATTGATTCAACGCCTCTATGTCTTCAAGTTACGAGAGCTTGGCAACACTGTCCAAGAAGCAATAGAGTTATCTGGATTATCAGAAGATCTTGTCAAGGAGCTTTATGCTCGTGGTTATCTAGACGATGGTAAAACTGTTGAGGATACAATTGAGCTATCTGGATTAACAGAAGACCAAGTTAGGCGAGTTTTTGCGAGCAAGTTATTAGACGATGAGCTAAACGCTGAAAATCCAGATGATGTCATCGATCTGAAAGCTATTGCAGAACAAGCAGGTCTTTCCGAGGAAGTTGTTCGAGAAATACGAGCTGGGAAACTGGCTGATTTGCAATCTTTTTCAGAAGAGGAAGAACCTTAAAAAAGGTAGGAACTACACCAAAAGGCTGGTTTCACCGATTGCCATTAATAGTACCAAGATACTATTAGCGTTTTGATAGCCCGAAGGGCGACGCTGAACCGCACTGAGAACAAGCTTTTAAAGCGAACGTGAACGCATATCATAATGTGCCGGTTGCGTAAGTCCTGGTGAAGTCAAATATCTTTCGATCTAGCAAACAAACACTAAATTTATTGGAGTATCATCATGGCTTTCGGAATACAAGATTTGGAAAAAGATGTACAAAAGTTTCAGCAAGACATCGAAAATGCTAAAGCAAAATATCTGGATGAGTATGCTGAATATCTAAATATCACAACTGATTTAGAGAACATAGCACAGAAATATGATTTCCTTCAGGAGGAAGTCGAGACTATTGCAAGGGTATTTCCTGAAAAAAGAGAAGAAAGAGATAATACTCTATCAGGCGTCACTATAGCTTTTCTTTCTTCGACAATCGCTGTTGAAGTCGTTGCTGGAATAATTTATGGGGTTGCACAATACAAGCTTTGGAAGCTAGCTAGACATCCTGCAACTGTCGAGGTAGTAGAAAGGTTAGCACAAGCCGGAATGCGCGGTGGGACACGGATAAGGGCAAGTTTAGCAACAGCTAACCTAGAAGTACTAGCCCGGACTGCGAGAGCAGAAAAGGCAGCAAAAATAGCAAAATTTACTGTTGGTGTAGGAGCTATTCTTGGTATTGTGAGTATCGCTTTGATAATTAGAGATGTCAGGCAACGGAAAGAGTATCTTGAGGAACAGAAAGCTGAATTAAAGCAACATCTAGATGATGTCAATAGTTATATTGCTGAGGCTAACGATGACACCAAGAATGTAATCACTGCTTTTTCGACTTACTTCAATGAATTAGGGATCGACGTTGATGGGGTATTTAATGACAATAAAGATGGATTTTTAGATGAAAGTGGACAACAAAAGTTTGACGATCCTGAAAATGGTGCAGTATCACAGCTGCGTGAAGCTTTAAATGGAGCTATCAAGCGAATGGGAGAGCTGAATGGAGCTACTAAACTAGCCAATAGACGCCTAGATCGCTATCTTAGCCAAGGACATCAAGGGAAAGAAATGATTGAAGAAGTTGTCTTTGATACAGAGCTTCCAAAGGAGGTGATTCAACGCCTCTATGTCTTCAAGTTACGAGAGGTTGGTAGCATTGTTCAAGAAGCAATAGAGCTATCTGAATTACCAGAAGATCTTGTCAAGAAGCTTTATGCTCGCGGCTATTTAGACGATGGTAAAACTGTTAAGGAGACAGTTGAGCTATCTGGGTTAACAGAAGACCAAGTTAGGAGAGTTTATGCGAGTAAGCTATTAGACGACCGGCTAAACAGTGAAAATCCAGATGATGTCCTGGATGTGAAAGGTATTGCAGAGCGAGCAGGTCTTTCAGAGGAAATTGTTCTAGAAATACAACTTCGGAAAATAGCTGATTTACCAAGTGATTCTGAAGAGGAAGAACTTGAACCAGAACTTTTAACAAGATAGGAATTACGCAAATAGGTCAATCTAGTGCAACCCGTAGGGTGGACAATTTCCACCCTACTCATGGAGTTTGTGCGTAAGTCCTGATACTAAATCCCCTTTGTAGAGTAGTTTTTTAAGGAGTTGATTATGTCGTTCTTCAAACGGACTTTTAAGAAAGCAAAGAAAGGCGTTAATAAAGCAGTCAATAAAATAGAGAAAGTTGCAGATAAAGGAGTTGATAAACTAGAAAAAGGAGCTAACTTAGCTAAAGAAGGATTGGAAGAAACTGGCGATTTTCTACTTAATAGCTCAGACAGAGAATATTGGCATAAAGAAATTTCCCATCTTAAGAATCGCTCGAATAAGTTACGAGAGGAACTAAACAATAAAATTAATACTTACTACGACGTGAGGATAGATTATCAAGAAAGAATCCACCACTACATCACAATAAAGCAAGATACTATCGCCTTGGGGTTAGTATCTTCAGAAAAATTAGATTTGGATAAAGTTACGGATACTGCTGGAGTTATAGTAGATGTTACAAGAGACTTTAGTGAAAGCAACAGTGAAATTGAAGAGATTGGCAGATATGCACTTGGTTTTGTATCTGCCGGAATATCTGATATAGTGTTTGCCTCTCAGGAAGCTAAGAAAGAAGCTGAGCATCTCAAGAAACAAATTTCCCGATTAGAAGAAAGTCTGGAAAAAATTAACAATAACATTGCTAATCATAAAAAAGGGATTGTTCTAATCAATCAATCTTTAACAGAAATTTTGCAGTTGTATGGAGACGATACTACCATAGATAACTTTGTATCAAAGCAATGCAAATTGATCTACGAGCAGGCAAAAGAAGTAAAAGTTCAGGAAACTATCATTCGGATGCAGGAAAAAGGTGTAACCCAACAAGAAATAGTTGAAGCAACTGCAAACATCTAACTTTTAAAGGTCAATTGATTGTTGGCTTGGAGTATCATGGGGCAAACTAGCTGGCGGCTAATTTTAATTGTAATTTGGTTACGAAAAACTCCACCCACAAGGCAGGGTAAGCGCATTTAATTTTGTAGCTGAAAATACAGATCATTCGACTAAGATATGTATTATTCAACTACCCTGATTCATAACTCACCGAAAATTTAGAATAGTAAGAGTGCGGCATAACACACCCTACTTTACGAATTACGAATTTTAAAATACTGTGCCATCGCTGGCAATTTGTATTGGTGGTTTACCAGATGTTCTAAGTTCAGCGGCAATTTTCCGCCCTGCTGTCCAGGTTCCCCCTTGCAATATTTTCACTAGTGGTAATTCTTCAGCACTCATACTTAACTTTTCGCGTACTGTAACAGCAATTTGATCTAAAATAATTACAGTCATAGCACGCCATTCAACTATAACTTCTGATGCCACAGAATAAGATGAGGTGAAAATCTCTGGGTATTTAACACTGATTATTCCCAAGTCCAAAAATAATCCCCCGTTACGATATTCTGGTAATCCAGTGAGAGTATCTAACCCAGTAATTTCCAAACCGAGTTCTTGTAGTGTTTCTAATAAAGAATATGTCAGCCATTGGGAAAGTTTGTGAAATGGTACTAAGCCATCATCAGCAACAGCTGGATGTTGCCAAACATCACCGAGATTTACTCCAGCAACTTCTAATCTTCCCGGCCAAATGTCACTGAGTCCTTCGAGAACTATACTTAATAATGTTGCAGCGGCTAACTGCCGATTTTGAGATTTTTCCCAGAGATAATTTACCAAATTGCCCGGACGGGGGTTTTCAGCTCCAAACAAGTGGGGTGAAGAGACTAACACCTGACCTAATTTTTGTAATAACTTCCATCGTCCCGAAATACCCACTAAGGGATTTTCTGTGTTTACTTGCAACCCCTGAGCGAGTTCCGCCTCTGTTAATGTTTGCAATCTGAGAGCATCGGCTTGAGGTAAGCTATTGCTAGAAAAAGCCCCTTGACAAAACATTTGGAAACTAGCAACAGCTAATCCTTCAGAACGCCCCAAAATTAAATTAGTTTCCTGCTCATAATAACGCCAACTATCCCCTGCACCAGCATCTAACAACACACTAATAATTGCTAAATCAAACTTAGCAGCAGCTTTTTCTAAAGGCGTAATTTCTGCTAATTGAGTATCCAATTGGGCTAATCGCGGTACACCTTTGGCTTCAAAATGCCGCCAACGACTGTGAAAGGGAATTTGTAGATTTGGGTATTCGCAACGCATGACCTCAATCACATAATCTGCTACCTTTCCTAATTGAGTCAAATCACAACTAAAATGACGCGATTGACCTGCATTGACCCATGCAAAAACTTGCCCACAGCGTTCTCTAATAGCAGTGGGAGAACGAAGATATGCAATCATGTTCTTCGCCTCTGCGGTTCTTATTTCCACTCTTGATACACCCCAAAATTAAACCCAACATTTGCGTTGCTTTGTTGGGTTGCAATACGCTTAACCCAACCGACTTTTCTCTGTGTTCGCTGCGTCTCTATGGTTAAAAATTAATTTATTTAACCGCAGAGGCACTGAGGGCGCTGAAAAAAACAAGAGATTTACGAGTCACCTTGAAAAAGCTAGGCTAAATACTTCATCCTTCTAACGATCGCCCCTTAAGATCCGCTAAACCATTTGAATCTAAAACATCTCCCGTAGTATAATAACCAGCAGATTTTTTCGCTTCAATTTCTACCCGTGCATCTTGAGGAATCAAGTCTTCTGGAATTGCTACTCTTTCCACAATCTCAATTCCAGATTCCGTAATAGCGTTGTATTTCATGTTACTCATTGATACCATGCGGTCAATGCGGGTAATACCCAACCAATGCAACACATCTGGCATTAATTCCTGAAAACGCATATCTTGTACACCCGCCACACACTCTGTACGAGCAAAGTAAGCATCAGCGCGATCGCCTCCTTCTTGACGTTTGCGAGCATTATAAACTAAGAATTTCGTCACTTCGCCTAAAGCTCGACCTTCTTTGCGAGAATAGACAATTATACCTACACCACCTGACTGTGCTGTTTCCACGCATACCTCAATGCCATGTGCTAAATAGGGGCGACAGGTGCAAATATCAGAACCAAACACGTCAGAACCGTTACATTCGTCGTGTACACGTACAGCTACGGGTTGACGCGGATCTGTAATTGCACTGAGATCACCGACGATATACACCGTCAATCCCCCAATGGGCGGTAGAAATACTTCCAAATCCGATCGCGTTACCAGTTCTGGGAACATCCCCCCAGTTTGTTCAAATAAAGCCCGCCGTAAATCTGCTTCTGAGATACCGAAGCGTTTAGCAACTCCGGGTAAATACCAAACAGGCTCAATTGCTGCTTTGGTAACGACTAAATCACCGTTGAGCTTCATAATCTGCCCATCCACCTGTAAGCGTCCTTTGCTGACAGCATCTAGTAGTTCTGGCATATTGATATGAGCTTGGGTGATGGCGATCGTCGGGCGGATATCGTAGCCCTGCTGATAGTAAGATGCAAATACCTCAGATGCGATCGCCCCAAAAGGATCAAGCGAAACAATCTTTTCTGGATCAGCCCAACTGGGATGAGGGCCAATGTGTGCCACAGGCGATGTATTTGTTAAATCTGCCCGATGATCAGACTGTAAAGCCCCGCTAGCAACTGCTAAAGCCCTGTAAATTGCATAACTACCAGAATGAGTACCAATGACGTTGCGATGTGTCTGCTTAGCCAGTGTTGCAATTACTGGGCCGCGTTGCATTGGATCGGCTGCTCCCCATTGAATGGGAGTTGGCTTAGGCCCAAAGCGACTGGGATGGGACGTGAGAACAATATGCCTAGAAACACTATTTGGCTTGGGCATAATTATCGATCTTTTTGTGATGTTTTTATGAACTATTAGTTACTACGTATTTGTCAACCACCAATAGTCAGTTTTGGTTTTCAAAAGTTTGGTATTCTGATGACCAATCACTTCTGACTTGATATGTCGAGGTTTGTATTAATAGTATTGCTTAATACAAGAAATAACACATTAATTGCCTAACCCGCAATTGTTGTGTGAGAATTTTAAAGAGGTCTTTAAAATTGACTTAGTAGATTCTCTGCAAAAGTTGATAAGTTTATACAAAGATACAATTACCAATTTCAAATTTATGGATTCTTTATCTATTAATTCTTTACTTGAAGATTTGAAAAACCCCGATGTTACAATCCGGGAGCAAGCAACGAAGAAATTGTGGCGAATCTGGTTTCAGCAAAAGGGAATTTACGGACTAGAAAGAATTGACCAGAGTCAAAAGTTACTTGATGCTGGGGAAATGAATGAAGCCGAAACGATGTTGACAGAACTGATCAAAGAACAACCAGATTTTGCTGAAGCGTGGAATCGGCGTGCTTTTCTTTACTACAGTATGGGTGATTATAAACAATCGCTAGCAGACTGTCAGATGGTCATACAAATTAATTCAGTACATTTTGGGGCACTTCATGGTATGGGTTTGTGTTATGCCGCCCTAGGACGGTATGGTGATGCTATTAAAGCTTTTAAGCGCGCTTTAGATATTCAGCCTTATTCCTTGGTAAATCAAAAGTTAATTTTAGAATGTACACTCAGACTTAGCTAAGACAGTATTCAAAAGACTACATTTTATTGTTATATGTATCTTTCATCACCTTTATGGTTTATTGTACAGTTGAAAAATAATACCAATTCTATGTGAGGCTGCACATAATGCCCGCAGGCTAGAAGCCTGGGGCTAAAGAAACAAAGCTGCACAAGCAGGCTAATTATATGCAGCTTCATATAAAAACGGTATAAGGCATTGGAGGAATAATTAGTAGATTCCTTGCATGAGTCTTTGCGATCACCCCAAATCCCTCTCGCAGATCTAGGAGAGAGACTTTGAGGTTGGCTTTCCTTTTCGCAATTCACAAAGAAAGCGTTGAGGGTAGATTTTGTAATATCTTGAAAAATTTCTAGATTACTGACAATTCTATCTCGTTGAAACCAACTCTCGTTGAAACCAACTATTTACCTCTTTAACTATCCGTTTTGGCATGGTAGCTCCGAACAGTTTAGATTCGTTCATTTACATAATAGGCAATTTAAAATTATAAAAGTTATTATTGATAACTTTTCGAGAACTAAAATATTATCAGTTTTTTATTATTGGTGATAAATAGATTACCAATTACTTAATAATTGGACTTTGGATAAAAACATGTGTTTTTTTTGATTTAGTGCAAGCAATAATCTATATACTAGGATTTAAAAATACTTCTAATGTAGTAGGACTTACGCAATAACTCTCTGAAACTCCTATTTCTCCCTTCGGGTGACGTTCGCAAGCTCACTAACGCTGCGCTAACACCCGGATTTCTCACAAACAGACAAAAAAAGGGGGTCAAAAACTGCGGAAATGTATATGTGACAAGCATTTCAGCAGCTATAAAGCATGACCCCAACATTAACAGATCGTACACCAAAACAATTCAAATTCTCCGTTGAAAAATCACGCCCGGTTATAGTTAATTTCCAGGGTGGGACGGTAACATCAGACGCACCGATTTTGCTTAATTACTGAAATAGACAGAAAACTAGAAATCACATCGAAGTTTGCACAATGTTTCCAAGATTACCGAAAGCCAAATCGAATTGACCATTCAATAAAAGACTTAATTACACAACGAATATACGGGTTAATCATGGGATACGAAGACTTAAATGACCATGAAGAATTACGTCATGACCCGATGTTTGCTCTAGCATTAGGGAAAAAAATAGGACTAGAACAGCAGCCAGCAATTTTAGCAGGAAAGAGTACGTTAAATCGGCTGGAACATTGTCCTGAAGATGTGGAACATAGCTCTACTCAAGGCTAAATAGACATTTTACTGAAATTAAAAGCCATATTTGGCACTAATAAGCTACTTACTGCGTCAGCTATCTTGCTGTGCTAGGTCTACATCAGTTGATCTGATGCAAAATTTCGATGCACTGCATTGAATAAACAACCAGCAATTAACCAGTTTTTTAGTAAGCATAAATGCTTGTAGACTAATGGCTAGTAGATTCCATTATAAAAGCGTGCAACGGCACATTTGGGTAGCTAACGCATCATTCAAACCTATGAAATTAAGTGTTCTTCCCCAAGGTTGGCTGTGTAGACATGCAGCTGCTTGTCGTCAGACATTGCTCAAAAGCCTTTTCTGGCTTCTCGTTTTGATATCGTTCATGACGGTATTGCTGGTGGATAACTTCACTCCAGCTACTGCACAGCTACCCCGTCAAGAAATTCGCGGGGTTTGGATGACCAATAATGATCTCCACATTATGAAGGATCGTGCCAAAGTTAAAAATGCCGTCAGCCAACTGCGGCAAATGAACTTCAACACAATCTATCCTGTAGTCTGGAATTCTGGCTATGTAATGTATCCCAGCGTTGTAGCGCAACGTGTAGGTATTCAACCCTTTGTCTTTCGAGGCTCAGATGGACATGATATTCTTGCAGACATGATTAACCAAGCCCATCGCCAGGGACTGCTGGTGATTCCCTGGTTTGAGTTTGGTTTCATGGCTCCTCCAACATCGGAGTTAGCATTAAATCATCCAGATTGGTTCACCCAAAAACAGGACGGTAGCGAAACTTCAATCAGCGCCGCTGGTGAGGTGATGTGGCTCAATCCTTTTCATCCACAAGTGCAGCAATTTATCACCAGTCTTGTGATAGAAAATGTGAGTCAATATGATGTCGATGGTATTCAGTTTGACGATCACATGAGTTTACCTCATGAATTTGGCTACGATAAATACACGGTTGATTTGTACACTCAAGAAACCCAAAAAAATCCTCCCACCAATCCCCAAGATCCCGATTGGGTACGTTGGCGCGCAGATAAAATCACGGCGTTTATAGTGCAACTCAACCAAGCTGTGAAAGCCAGGAAACCCAAGGCGATTTTTTCTGTTTCCCCCAATTACTATGATTTTGCTTACAAGTTTCAACTACAAGATTGGCTGGCCTGGATACGACTGAATATTGTAGACGAGCTAATTGTGCAAATTTATCGTCCTGATCTGCAAAGTTTTATCGCCAATATTTCTCGCTTAGAAATTCAAGAAGCTCAACAAGTGATTCCCACTGGAGTTGGGATTATGACAGGATTACGAAATCGCCCAGTTCCCATCCGACAAATCCAATCCCAAGTGCGCGCTGCTCAAGGACGCGGTTTGGGTGTAGCTTTCTTTTACTTTGAAAGCCTGTTGAATTATGCCCCAGAACCTTTAAGCCAGAGAAAGGCTGGATTTCAAGCTCTCTTCCCTGCTCCTGCGTATCGCTCTGCAAGGGAATAGTTGGCGTTGCTGATTGATGGGATGAATTTTGTCTCACGCAAAGGCGAGCCAGTGCGTTACATAAGGCAGATTGGATTTTTTACTCCGATACGTTAACATGAAATTTCATGAATGTTTCATGTAGAGGTAACGGCAATGCTTGATGCACGAGAGATTTACCCTCTTTCAGATTTCCAACGGAATGCGCGGCAGTTTATTGAACAGTTACAACACACCCATAAACCGATTGTTCTTACTGTTAACGGTAAGGCATCTGTAATTATGCAGGATGCAACATCATATCAAAAATTGCTGGATGAATTGGAGATAGCAAGGTCAGCCGCCATGGTTAAGCAAGGTATAGCCGAAGCTGCGTCAGGAGAAGACCTCGATGTGGTGGAAGCATTAGAACAATTGCGGTTGAAACATGATATACCGCGTTAAGATTACGCCTACAGCATTGGCAGATACTGAGGCATTTTATCTGTGGCTTTTGCAAAGTTATTCTATTAATGCTGCTGTATGGTTTAATGGTTTATTTGAAGCAATTAATACTCTTACATCTATGCCTGGGCGTTGTCCAATTGCACCAGAAACAGAAATAGTTAGGCAAGAGATTCGCTTTCTTCTCTACGCGAAGCATTATCGTATTTTGTATAGCGTCAAGGGTAATAGTTTGATTTATCATATTAGGCATACCTCTCAGCAATGGATGACGCGCCAAGATTTTCTGGAAGAACTCTATACAGATATCGCAACTGATGAAACCGAGGAAGCTTAATTGGAAATGGTATCATAGCTGGTTTTAACTTAATTGCCAGACACTTGCTTTGATCATGGTTCTGTATCCGCTTTCAGATTTTATTGACTGTAATTCTACTATCAGCAACTTATCTCCTAGTTATTATTATGAAGGGTGTCGTCCTCAAACGAGCGATCGCCTGAGATTACCTCGGACTTCTTTGGTAGAAGCGATCGCCTATAATTTAATGCAACATCTTGCCAACAATCCCCTCTATTCCCGTGAAGGCAAAATGTATGGGGTGTTATTGGTTGAACTATCTACTGGCGAAAAACGGGTACTAAAAGCTTTTTCTGGTCTTTTGAACGGCAATAGTGTAGTTGAAGGATGGGTTCCACCAATTCCAGGTAGAGATGAAGTTGCTTTAGAAGAAACCCGCACTTTGGCTGAGCTGGATGCTATCAAGCAGGAACTGATTATTTTAAAAAATCTACCACAATGGCAGCAATACGAAAGCTTGTGTCGTGAATTTGAGCAGCAATTGCAGAACATAAGCGATCGCCATCGACGTTACAAGCATCAACGACATGAAAAACGTCAGCTAATCTACGAAACATTGACTGGAAAAGCGTTAACTATTGCTCTTGCAGAACTCGACACAGAAAGCCGTGAGCAGGGAATTGAGCGACGACAACTCAAACGCCAGCAAAATGAAGTGTTGCAGCCTCTCAAGCAGATGATTACAGCAACAGAACTGCGAATACAGGAGCTAAAACAACAGCGTAAAGAACTATCCCGCCAATTACAAGCTCAGATGCACGCCGCTTATAGCCTGACTAATTTTTCGGGGACATCTTTATCATTGCAGCAATTAATACCGGGAGGCTTACCCACAGGTACAGGCGACTGTTGCGCCCCCAAGCTACTGCACTATGCAGCCACACATAATCTTAAACCCCTAGCAATGGCAGAATTTTGGTGGGGATCTTCCTCAGCCAATCAAGACAAAATTCAGGGACAATTTTATGGAGCTTGTGTAGAACGTTGTCAGCCGTTGATGGGGTTTTTGCTTTCAGGATTGAAACTTAATCCCCAGAATAGGGAAGTAAACATCCCTATTATTTATGAAGATGAATGGTTGATTGCTGTAAATAAACCCCCTGGGTTATTATCAGTTCCTGGTCGTTATCGCGATCGCCAGGATAGTGTGCTGAGTCGTTTGCGTCATTTGTTACCGGATGGTATGGCACTTGCGGCTGTGCATCGCCTCGATCAGGAGACTTCTGGTGTTCTATTACTAGCACGTGATCGCTTCACTCATCGTCAACTCAGTCGCCAATTTCAGCAACGGCAAATTCACAAAATTTATGAAGCTGTACTTGTCGGTGTTGTAACTACTGAACAAGGTGTAATCGAATTACCATTGTGGGGAGACCCGCAAAATCGCCCTTATCAACAAGTTAATTGGCAACAAGGTAAACCAAGTGTAACTCACTTCCGAGTCATGGCTAGGTCAGGAGACTCTACTCGTGTAGAGTTTACACTGCTAACAGGACGCACCCATCAATTGAGGGTTCATGCAGCTGATGCGCGAGGACTTGGGGTAACTATTTTAGGCGATCGCCTTTACGGATGTAGTGCTGTTGCGAATCGGTTACATCTCCACGCCAGAGAAATTTATTTTGAACATCCGCAGTTAGAAAAAACCCTGCATTTACAAGCGATTACACCATTTTGACTTTTCGCTTTTTAATTAATTTTGGGTACAAGCCCCCACGAATTTCAATTTTTAATTAATAATTTTTAATTTTTAATTGGAGCAAAGCGACATGACTTTGTATCAAGAAATACTTCTAATAATAGATGACTTGATGGTAAGAAGAGGGATAATTCTGAAATGTCTGATCAGGAAATTATTCTATGAAAACTAGAAAACTAGGCAAGCAAGGGCTAGAAGTTTCACAACTAGGACTTGGTTGTATGGGAATGTCAGAGTTTTACAGTGGTCGTGATGAACAAGAGGCGATCGCCACCATCCATCGGGCATTGGAACTTGGGTTAAATTTTCTCGATACTGCTGATATGTATGGGCCTTTTACTAATGAGCAATTAGTCGGTAGGGCAATAAAGGATCGTCGAGATCAAGTAGTACTAGCAACCAAGTTTGGTAACGTTCGTACCGAAGACGGTGGTTGGAAAGGAGTTAATGGCAAACCCGAATATGTTCATCAAGCTTGCGATGCTTCACTCAACCGTTTGGGAGTAGAGGTGATCGATTTGTACTATCAACATCGGGTTGATCCAAATGTGCCGATAGAAGATACTGTAGGAGCAATGAAAGAGTTAGTACAACAAGGTAAAGTGCGCTATCTGGGACTATCGGAAGCTGCCCCCGCGACAATTCAACGGGCGCAAGCAGTTCACCCGATTACTGCACTACAAACAGAGTATTCACTGTGGAGCCGTGATCCAGAAGATGAAGTTTTAGCGACTGTACGGGAACTGGGAATTGGATTTGTTGCCTACAGTCCCCTTGGTCGTGGTTTTTTATCAGGAGCCATCACCCGTCCTGAAGACCTTGCAGCAGATGATTACCGTAGAAATAGCCCGCGTTTTCAGGGCGATAACTTCTATAAAAATCTGCAATTAGTGGAAAAAGTCAAGGAAATTGCTGATGAAAAGCAAGTCACACCTAGTCAACTGGCTTTAGCATGGCTACTGGCTCAAGGTGAAGATATTGTGCCAATTCCTGGTACAAAGCGACGCACCTATTTAGAAGAGAACATTGCCGCTGCCGATATTGTTCTAACTCCAGACGATCTAAATCGGATTGAAACTGCTGCACCCAAAGGTATTACCGCAGGCGATCGCTATCCTGATATGAGTACTGTCAATCGGTAAGTTTTCAGATCCATTAAATAGGACGGTGCAAATAATTAAAGGTTTGTAGTGAGTTAGCGCGGTCTTCT
Source organism: Halotia wernerae UHCC 0503 (assembly GCA_034931985.1). GTDB lineage: Bacteria > Cyanobacteriota > Cyanobacteriia > Cyanobacteriales > Nostocaceae > Halotia > Halotia wernerae. The sequence goes on along the minus strand of JAYGHB010000043.1, from coordinate 6,738 downwards.
CCCTTGGCGTTAGCCTCTCCCTTTGGGAGAAGGGGAGACGCTAAAAGCGATAGCGCAGCGGTAGCGAGTCTGCGAGCGTCTGGGGGTTTCCACGCCACTTGCTACAAGTCGGGGAACCCGCCCAACGCAGTGGCTCCCCATGAGCGACTAACGAACCCGTAGGGTGAGGGCTTTAGCCCTTTTTGGAGGACTCAAGTCTTCACTACACGTTGTTTTTGATTTAATAAAAGTAGCACTTGCTCAGGGATGGATCGAAGAATTAGTTTTTGAGGCGTGTGATGATAACAAAAAATTGTAATTGAGCTACCTATCATGACAATAAAAGAACAACTGCTACAAGAAATTGAAAAAGTACCGGAACCTCTGTTACAAGAAGTGTTGGATTTTATTCAATTTTTGCAGAATAAGCGCCAACAAGAGAAATTAGAAATCACCCTCTTAAGTGAATCTTCACTACAAAAAGATTGGCTGAAACCTGAAGAAGAGTCAGCATGGCAGGATTTGTAAAAGGTGTTGTCGTTATTGTCCCGTTCCCTTTCTCCGACTTGACCCAAACTAAACGTAGACCTGCTGTCGACCTTTGAGCTTGGTGATTCAACTTCTGAACTTGAAGGTTGGACTTGGGAACACGAATAATAAAGTAAAAAAGACGATCGCTCGACCTTTGAGCTCGGTGATTCAACTTCCGAACTCGAAGGTTGGACTTTAGAACATGAATAATGGAGTAAAAAAGACGATCGCTCCACTTTTTAGCTTGGTGATTCAGCTTCCGAACTCGAAGGTCGGACTTTAGAACATGAATAGTTAATGGTGTGATCATCAACATTCTTTCATAATGAGTGTGTACAAACATGTCAGAACACCAATTAAGCAACCACATGTCTACAGACACATCAAACTCTGTTGCCTCTTCTGCTTCTCCTGTGGAGATTTATGATGTTGTGGTGGTTGGCGCTGGCCCGATTGGGCTAGCAACCGCTATTGGCTTACGCAAGCGTGGTATTGAAAATATTCTTGTTATTGATCAAACTCGCGCCTTTCGTCAGGTTGGTCAGATTTTAGATCTTCTCCCTAATGGATTGAAAGCTATCAAATATTTAGATCCTAATGCTTACGAAGAAGTCAAGAAAAGTGCCATTAATTTCTTGAATTCCACACAGCCTAATCATGAAAAATCTATCAATATAGCTTCAGATAAAAACCCTCCCAAAACTTCACGCCAATGGGTTTATAAAAACTTGCAGGGACAGCCAATTCGGTCAATTCCTCTAGATTTTGACGACTGGTTTCGAGATTATGGGGAGGGTCGAGTATCAATTCCTTGGTATATTTTGCAAACAACATTAAGACACTTACTTTCCCCAGACCAAGTGAAAGCTAATCATCGTTGTATCAATGTTGTGGATGAGCCAGAGAATGGCTGTGTTCGCATAGACTGTGTATCTGATACAACGATAGAAGCTAATCCCTACGCTTATTGGGCAGATGGGCAGAAACAAAATGATATGCAGCCTCAAATTGTAGATACCACTCCCCAAGAATCAGCAACAAAATCGTTTCGAGCTAAGTTAATTGTTGCAGCAGACGGAATCAATTCTACAGTTCGTAAAATACTTTATACAAATAGTCCAGATCATGATTTTGCTAAACCTGAATACTCCGGGTTTGCAGCAATATCTTGTAGAGAAATAACCCATATTCCAAACGAACTGCAAACCCAAATCAAAGAAAAATTCTTTCCAGATTCATCAGTTGTCACCATCAGTAACGATGAAACATCCAGAGATCCTGCTTGTACACAAGATACAAGAATGATGTTATTTCGTAGACAAGCTGATCAACTGGGATATGTTCTACATTTAGTTTTGCCTTTGGATGTGTTGCAGGGGAAGTCTGGCAGTTCGTTGATTCAATTAGCCGTGCAGGAACTGGAAAAGGCAAGCTTTCCTGATGTACTCAAGCAATTAGTGAGTGTATCTCCTTCTGCCAAAATGGAGCAGCGTCCATATTATATTCACCGTGCGGTTACTGCTGATTCTGTCGAAATTCAATCAGCCTGGAGTGCAGGACGAATTGTATTAGTTGGTGATGCAGCTCATGGGATGCCGCCTTTCATGGCTCAAGGAGCTAATCAAGGATTTGAAGATGCCCTGTTAGTTGCAACATTAATTGCTAAAATTGCAAAAGAAAATAACTGGGATGACCCACCAACCCTAACCAAAGCCTTCGAGAAATATGAGCATCTTCGTCGCCCAATAATGGCTTATGTTCAACAGGTAACATTAAAACGCTTTCCTTATTCCTCAGACAGAGATTGGCAAAACTATGGCAAACAGATCTATTGCCGGAATTTTGATCAAATGCTAGAAGCTTTAATGTAATTAAAATCAACGAAAAATTAAACCAGTAAATAGTAACTGATAACTGAAATGAGTAATCAACTTCAAGAATACAATCCCAGCAGTATAGGTGAAATCAATGGCAACCTTTTAGGCTTGCCGTTCGATTATGAATCTGCAAATCTGATTGTCTTTGGTATGCCGTGGGAAGTCACTGTTTCCTATGGCGCAGGTACAGCCAATGGCCCCCAACGGGTTTTAGATGCTTCGACTCAATTAGATTTGTTTGATTTCGATCATCCTGATGGCTGGAAACAGGGAATTTTTATGGTGGAAATTCCCCAAGATATTTTAGAGAAAAATATATACTACCGCGCCTTAGCAGCAAAAATTATTGAACGGTTAGGGCAAGGTAAACCACTAACAGCAAAACCAGATTTAACACCTGTTTTAAAAGAAATTAATCAAGCTGGCCAACAGGTAAATCAATGGTTGTTTGCCCAGTGTCAAGAAGCAATGAACAAGGGTAAACGAGTTGCCGTCATTGGTGGCGACCACAGTTCACCGTTGGGTTATTTCCAAGCCTTAGCAGCGAAATACGCCGATTTTGGAATTTTGCATATTGACGCTCACGCAGATTTACGCGATGCTTATGAAGAATTTGAATTTTCTCATGCATCTATCATGTTCAATGCGATGAAACTACCGCAAATTTCCCGGTTAGTGCAGCTAGGTTTGCGTGATATTTGTCATGATGAAGTGCAAATGATTGACCAATCCAATGGTCGCATTGTTGCTTATTACGACCCAGCCATTAAACAAAAACTTTACTCTGGAATGACTTGGATTGATTTATGCCGAGAAATGATCAGTCATTTACCTGAATACGTTTACATCAGCTTTGATGTAGATGGACTTGATCCCAAACTCTGTTCGAGTACAGGTACTCCTGTTCCTGGTGGACTGGAATTAGAACAAGCTTTTTGTCTGTTTAGAGAATTGGTCAAAAGTGGTAGAAAAATTATTGGTTTTGATGTCTGCGAAGTTGGTGATGCTGAGTGGGATGGTAATGTAGGTGCGCGGATTGTTTACAAGTTGGCAAATTTGATGGATTTATCTCAGCAACAACCTAAAGCGTAATTGTAAAAGTCAGGAAAAATAAATTTATGTGGCATAAAAGTATTGAAATAATTTCGTAGTAAGGGCTTAAGCCCTTAGGGACTTCCAAATTAAAAAACGTCCAAAAATATCATACAAAAATCCTCTCTCTTCTTCATATCTCTGTGTCCTCTGCACGACGGACACTTTGCTCAAGTCGGGAGACCCGCCCACGCAAGTGTCCTCCTCCGTGGTAGCCTGCGGCAAGCCGCTGCGCATCTACGTTTTCTTGGATAATTTATTTATTGGAAATCCCTTAGTATTTACGCGAACACTACAAACATTTAATCCCTATAAGGAATTGAAATTTTATTATGGAAACTCCGCTATCTTGTCGCAATTATATCGATGGTCAATGGTTGAGTGCCGCAGCAGGAACCACCCTACAAAGTCGCAATCCAGCTTTAGTACATGAAATTGTTGCTACTTTCCCCCGTTCTCAAGCCGATGATGTAGATACAGCAGTAGCCGCAGCTGGTAAAGCTTACCGCAGTTGGCGAAAAGTACCAGCCCCAGCGAGGGCAGAATACGTCTTTCGGGTCGGGGAATTGTTACTTCAACACAAAGAAGAACTTGCCCAGTTAATTAGCCAGGAAATGGGTAAACCCCTGACAGAAGCTAGGGGAGATGTACAAGAAGGCATTGACTGCGCTTTTTACAGTGCTGGTGAAGGGCGGCGACTTTTCGGGCAAACGACACCTTCAGAAATGCCCAATAAATTTGCTATGACAGTGCGGATGCCCATAGGGGTTTGTGCTTTGATTACTCCGTGGAATTTCCCAATGGCGATTCCTTGCTGGAAAGCTATGCCTGCTTTAGTTTGTGGTAATACCGTTATTCTTAAACCCGCAGAAGATACCCCCGCCTGTGCAACTAAATTGATTGAAATTTTTGCCGCAGCAGGTTTTCCACCTGGAGTTGTCAATTTAGTACATGGGATGGGTGAGGAAGCAGGAAAAGCTCTGGTTGAGCATCCTGATGTTGATTTGGTGTCTTTTACTGGGTCTAGTGAAACTGGTGCTTTTGTCGGCGCTACCTGTGGACGCACTCACAAGCGTGTCTGCCTAGAAATGGGTGGTAAAAATGCTCAAGTGGTAATGGAAGATGCCGATTTGGAACTGGCTTTAGATGGTGCTGTTTGGGGTGCTTTTGGTACAACTGGTCAGCGATGTACAGCAACTAGTCGCTTGCTTTTGCATCGTGATATTAAGGAAAAATTTACTGCCATGCTTCATGAGCGTACCAGAAAGCTACGCTTGGGTGCTGGCACTAACCCAGATACAGATATTGGCCCGATAATCAATGAAAAGCAACTGCAACGGGTCAGCGAGTATATGAATATTGCTCGTGAAGAAGGTGCAAAGGTGTTAATAGGTGGGGAAATTGCTAGTGAAGACTCACTAAAAAATGGTTACTTTTTTCAACCAACAATTCTGGATGGCGTTACTCCTCAGATGCGCGTTGCTCGTGAAGAGATATTCGGCCCAGTGGTGGTATTAATTGAGGTTAGTTCATTTGAGGAAGCGATCGCAATTCTCAACGATACTAATTATGGTCTTTCTTCCTCAGTCTACACCCGCGATATCAACCGGGCTTTCACTGCTATGCGTGACATTGAAGCAGGTATCACTTACATTAATGGCCCTACTATCGGTGCTGAGGTACACTTACCTTTTGGGGGTGTCAAACAAACTGGTAACGGACACCGCGAAGCTGGAACTACTGCTTTGGATGTTTTCACAGAGTGGAAGAGTGTTTATGTTGACTTTTCTGGTAATTTACAACGCGCCCAAATAGATAACCGCAGTTAACAAAAAAAATGCCAGTGTTCAAAAGACTCTGGCTGCTATTTCTCAACTATAAAGATAAAATAGAAGAACGCTATACCAACACTCATCAAAAACTTTCTTTGAGTTGATATTTGATTACCGCCCTAATAAGTAGCGGAGGTATGACATGACTATTACTTTAAATCACACCATAGTACCCGCATTCGATAAAGAAACATCAGCAAGATTCTTCGCTCAACTTTTTGGTTTAAAAGTTGAATCTCCTATTGGTCACTTTGCTGTTGTGCATGTGAATGACAAGCTGACGCTTGACTTCGCCGACCAAGATAGATTTGAGTCTCATCATTATGCATTCCATGTTAATGATGAGGAATTTGATGCCATCTTCGCACGGGTCAAAGAGGCAGGTTTGGAATACAGTAGTGACCCCATGCACCACAATAAAGGTGAAATTAATCACAGAAACGGAGGTCGTGGCTTTTATTTTTATGACATCGATGGTCATAACTTGGAACTCTTGACCCGCGCCTAGTGGTTGCAGCGATCGCCTGTGTACTTGTAGACTTGTTGAAACATTTATACTGCGAACACGACATTTATTGAGATTTACAGGATGAGACCTTATCACCAAATCCCTATTGTAGAATGCGGTGAATTACTGGTAGAGATTCCTTTAAAATTGTTTGCGGTAGAATCTCCCCATCCCTATGAAAAACTGGGTGCGCCTTATGGGGAACATTCTCCTTATTATCTTCGCCAAAGTGTTGTTGATAATTTAATCCAAGCTCAAAATTACCTGCATCTGCTGCTTCCTAACTGGCAGATCCAAATTTTCGATGCTTACCGCCCAGTAGCTGTACAACAATTTATGGTGGATTATAGCTTTAGGGAAGTTATACAACAGCAAAAATTGACTGAGGCAGATTTATCACCAAACCAACGTCAAGATATTTGGCAAGCAGTTTATGAAATTTGGGCTGTACCCAGTTTGGATGAACAAACTCCTCCTCCCCATAGTACTGGTGCAGCGGTGGATGTAACATTGGTGAACGACATAGGCCAAATAGTGAATATGGGTTCGCCGATTGATGAATTGTCAGAGCGATCGCATCCCGATTACTATGCCAATAGTTCCCACCCAGAAGCACAACAGTACCATGCCAATCGTCAATTATTGCGAGAAGTGATGGTGAAAGCAGGATTCCAGCGCAACCCTAGAGAGTGGTGGCATTTTTCCTATGGCGATCAAATGTGGGCTTGGCTAAATAATCAAGCCAACCCAGCTAATTCTTTGACAGCACGTTATGGGCGTTTGGCATCATAGTAGGGGACAGGGGATAGGGGACAGGAAACAGGTTTGAAAGTCATAATGTGTCAGGGTTTTATAATCAGTTTAGATTCAACAATCGAAAACAGAACAAGTTACCTCCTAGTATTCGAGCCAACAAGGA
>JAYGHB010000042.1:0-28372 GCA_034931985.1 Halotia wernerae UHCC 0503 | reverse complement strand
TGTACGTATTTACTTATCTTTACATAGTTTGGTTTTTTCACCTCGTTCTACTTACTCAAAGAAACAAATTAGCAGATATCGTTGCGTTTGAGTTCTTTGGGGAGTCAATACGGTTCGGTTAAGGTTTTTTGATAGATTACAAAGACGCGATAAATCGCGTCTCTTGCCTTAACTGCTGGCGAAGTTCCGCAGTGGGGTATCTCTTCGCTATTCCCATCGCCATACCGCCTCTGCCAATATTTCTTTGCCGTTGATTAATTGGATGGATTTAATTATTTTGTAAAAAAATAATTAAAAGTATCTTTCTATACCATATACCATAATACCAGGTAAAATCATCTATCTAAAGACAGGTGTGAAAAAAATAAGAAGCAAATATGCTGCTAATAGCAATGTTAATAAAGCAAATATGCTGCTAATGACAATCTAAAATAAGCTTTGCTCAGTTTGTAGCGAACTGAGGCAGGATCTTAATAGATGTGATAACTATGCCAATTTCTTCATGTTCAGTTCTCAGTCCTTATATTGCTGCTGATTTGAGAGTGGATTTAGATAAACAAGATATTCTAAATTTTCCTATTTCTACTTCCAGTCGAGCCATCAAAGCAAATAGTTATTACTTTGGACATCCTGAATGGGCAAAAAACTATTTTGAAAACTGTCATCGTGATGAAATGTTTAAGTCTTGTTGGCAGGCGGCCATGGGGAGTTGGGATCATAAAATTGTTGTAGACATTGGTTGTGGCCCAGGCAATTTGTATGCAACGCTTGGGGGTAAACCACAATTATTAATTGGTGTAGATATTAGCTATGGGGCATTGGAAATGGCTCAACATCTTGGCTATACACCTGTGCTTGCAGATGCTCACCAACTTCCTTTCATTTCCAAATTTGCTGATATTGTGGTACTTAATGCCACTCTGCATCACTGTGAATACATGGATGTTGTGTTAAACGAAGCAGCGCGTTTAGTCCGTCCAGGCGGCATCCTAATCACAGACCACGACCCTCAGTTGACTGCCTGGGACTTCCAAGGATTAGGTTTGTGGTTATGGAACTTACGCTTATGGCTATATCGGTTCATCAAACGAGGAGGCCATACCTCAAAAGCAGAGCAAATTTGGGGATTAGCAACTGAAGTTCATCACCGACCTGGTGATGGAGTAACACCAGATTTTTATTATAAAACTCTAGAGCCGCTTGGCTTTACAGTTAAAGTCTATCCTCACAATCACACACTGGGAGCAGAAGTGTTACAAGGCGATTACGGAGAATCTGACAAGAAGTATCGCTTGGCTCAATTATGTTCTGGTATCAATCCTAATTCATCCCAGGCAGCCTTATCACTGATGTGTGTTGCCACACGTCATAAGTAGATGGATAAAAATATTTACAGTCATTGCGAGCAAAGCGTAAAGCCTTTGGCATAGCTTCGCTTAACGCGGTAGCGTCTCGTAGAGAAGCAATCGCAAGGGTTGGGATTGCTACCCTACGGGAAGGCTGACGCCAACGCAATGACATTGTGTAATTAATTCTGTTCGACTACTTACCTGTAAAAGCTAGCAGTTGAGAATTGTCGCCTTTGGCAACCTAGTATAACTTTTTCTCCTCACCGCCGAGGAAACTTGTCCTGTTCATGTGGGTAAGCGCGGCTTCTGCGTTTTACCTAATGCTCAGGCACGCACTTGGCATGGCACTTTTGCACTCAATGCTCGCCACCAAGTAACTAATTAAAGGTTGGTGGCGAACTCAACCTGATTACAAACTCCAGCAAATTCATCTAGATAGATATGAACTTAACTGAGTTTTCATCCTTGCATCAATATATAGATATAGCTAGAGATGTTAGTGTTAATTGGCAAACTGGAGACATTCCTACTTATCGAATTGCTAATTTGACTCCAACGATAAAAGCGAATGCATTTTACTATGACAACACTGAATGGGCAAGAGGCTACTTTGAAGCTTGCCATCGAGACAAAGCATTCAAAGAATGTTGGCAAGCAGCAAGCGGTAGTTGGGATGACAAAATTGTCGTTGATGTAGGTTGTGGCCCAGGAAATTTGTATGCGACATTAGGTGGTTCACCAAAACTGCTAATTGGTGTGGATATCTCCCGCAATTCTCTTAAAATGGCGCAAGCAATTGGCTACATACCTATTCTCGCAGATGCTCACGACTTACCATTTATTGATGGGTTTGCAGATATTGTTGCAGTTAATGCCACATTACACCACTGCGACAACATGAATAAAGTGTTAGCGGAAGCAGCGCGTTTGGTTCGTCCTGGCGGATTATTGATTACCGACCATGACCCACAGCAATCTGGTTGGAACTGGCAAGGTCTGGCTATGCTTTTGTACAAAATCCGCGTCCCCATATATCGATTGTTGAGTCTTGGCAAGTTTATGTCAAATACAGAACATGATGCCATGATCGCTACTGAAACTCACCACAAACCTGGTGATGGTTTAACACCACAGTTTTATTATCAAGTCTTAGAACCCCTTGGCTTTAACGTGAAAGTCTATCCTCATAACCACACATTGGGAGCAGAAGTGTTACAAGGCAATCACGGTCAAGCACAAATGAAGTATCGCTTCGCTCAATGGTTATCTGGTATCAATTCCAATTCGTCAGAAGCAGCATTATCTTTGATGTGTATTGCCAGACGGGTTTGAGCTTATTTAAGGTTTGAAAACAGACCCTAATAGGGTGTAAAGTCTGAATTGATGGGTAACGGTAAAAAATCCAGTTCTTTTCTTCCCCTGCTTCCTCTGCTTCCCCTGCCTGCCTACCTCCACCCGTCATTTTTGGATTGACAGATCACTAGTACAAGGCGGCGTAAATAGAGCAACCATTTAAAATCGCTAAAGAGCTTATTCCATAATACTTCTGACTTTTGACTTTTGACTTTTGACTTCCGCCTTGCGGTACTAATATTCTGTCCCATTAATGTTGATTGGTTCGTAGTAAGCACTTTAGTGCTTAGAAATCCAGGACTAAAGTCCTGATTACGAACTGAACTTACCTACTTGTTCACATCTAATAACCGGGAAGTTTGTAAGCGATCCATCCACTTTTCTAAGTAGACTAGATTAGCATTTTGCTCAGATGGATCTTGGGTATCCAGAGAATAAGGCATTAGTCCTAAAATCGTTGCCGTTGTCACACAAAACATTGATTTTTGGAAGCTTATACAAATTTGTACCCGCAAGTCATCTTCACCTCGAAGACTGCGACGATAAACTTCGTGCAAATATTCTGGAAGATAATGACGCATATCCTGCATCAGCAAAGTGGGGGGTATGCCTGCACCTCCTATGGGCAAAGGATCGGCATACAAAGCGCCATACTGAAATCGTGACTGGTCTGGGGAAATTTGATACGCTTGGGCGTTGTATGAAACTGTGCCATGAAAAGGAGTTCCCCGGAAGAATACCGCTTCTACATAAGGTATGGCTGTATCTGCTAAGAAGGTCAAACCAACTGATTTAGGAATGATGTCATAAGCTTTTTTTTGAATTTTGACGGTATAAGTAATTGGTTTGGATGCATCTGCGACTAAACCCGCTTTAATATGTTCTACAACTTCGGGAATTGATGTAATTTTACCTTTGTCATATAGGTCTGACAGGCTAAGAAAAATATCAGCCATGACTCGCCAGAATTGACCTAAACCAGTGTAGTAGGCAGAAACCCGCAATTGTTCAGTTAAAAAGTCTGGAAAAAGTTGATTAAGTCCTAAAATAAAAGGATTATTTTGAAATTTTGCCGCGATTACTGCTTGCGCTCTTTCTTGAAATTCTTGGGTATCTAAATAGCTATCTAACCCTCCACCTCCGTGCCACATCATGGCTTTCATACAATATTCGGCATATTCAAAATTAATCCGATCATGCCACCAGTGACGCAGTAATTTTTGGAAAGTAAATTCCCCATTAAAATATTTAAAAAATGGAAAGAAAACTAAAAATTGATGTTCAGCAATGTAAATTAAATTTTGAGAATATGCATCTAAAACTACACCATAGCTTTTAAGAATACCAACTACTTCTAATACATTTTCTGGACTATCAGGGAGTAATGCTCCTCCTTTTTGCAGTCGTTCAATATACTCAGCTAAAGGTTGCTTCTTGGGCTTTTTTCTAGTATTTAACATCATCATTTCTCCAAGAAATTCTAGGGATTGGGGATTATCCTAATTCGTAATTCGTAATTCTGTAACTTGATTTGAAAAAATTGGAATTGTGTATCGTCAGAGTTTTTTCTTAGTCCCCAATTTCCATTTTTTAACTCTTGCTTTTTACCTGATCCAAAGACACTGTTGCTACTACGTTTTGGATATTAACCATCGCTGTGATTGTTGGTTCAGTCCAGCGCGCTAACCAGTTAGGTTGAATACCAAAAATTACAATCAGCACAGCTAGGATCATAGCGGGAATGCGATCGCTCCAATAGACGCGCGGCAAGTTGGGAACTTGTGCAGACAAACGCCCAAAAAAGGCGCGATTCATCAGAATTAAAAAGTAAACCGCTGTTAAGCCTGTACCCAGCATAGATATCAGAGTTTGCAATGGAAAAACTGAGAAGCTTCCTCTAAAAATGATGAATTCAGAAATAAACCCTACCATTCCCGGTAGGCCAGAACTGGCCATGACTCCCATAACCATTAAGCTACCAATTACAGGCAAACCTCGTTCTGGATTCAGTAGTCCTTGGAGGACTTCTAAGTTGCGGCTGCCGGCTTTTTCATACACAACGCCTACCAACAAAAACAGAAGTGCAGAAATTAAGCCGTGGCTAATCATTTGCATGACAGCACCTAATACGCTTAAAGGTGTAGCTGCTGCTACCGCCAACAATACATAGCCCATGTGTCCAATTGAACTGTAGGCTACCATTCTTTTCATATCGGTTTGGGCGATCGCACAGGATGAGCCGTATAATACACTCACTACAGCCCAAGTTGCCAACCAGGGAGCTAAATAACTCCAAGCTTCTGGCAATAAGTTCATGCCAAACCGCAGTAAGCCGTAAGTTCCCAACTTCAAAAGTATCCCAGCCAATAATACGGAAATGGGTGTCGAAGCTTCAACGTGAGCATCTGGCAACCAAGTGTGGAAGGGAACTAGGGGAATTTTAATCCCAAAACCTACCAAAATCCCTGCGAGTAGTAAAAGTTGTGTGGCTAAAGGTAAAGTTGCAGAGTTCAAGCTTGCTAATGCAAAGTTAGAACCACCACTTAGCCAAACCATGCCGAGGAAACTTGCTAAAATCAGAATTCCGGAAACTGCTGTATATATCAGGAATTTTGTAGCAGCATAGCCCCGTCTTGCACCACCCCAAATAGCTATTAACAAATACAGAGGAATCAGTTCCAGCTCGTAAAATAGGAAAAATAACAGTAAATCCTGTGCCAGGAACGCTCCAGTTACTCCAGCACTTAACAGTAGGATCAAAGAGTAATAAAGTTTATGACGTTGAAGAGACTGATCACTAGTATAGATAGCAATACAAGTCAACAGTCCATTTAAAACTAGCAATGGTAAAGATAAACCATCTATCCCCAGATTATAGTTCAGTCCTAAGACATCAATCCAAGGCACAGACTCAGCAAACTGTTGATTAATGTCTCCTGGATTGAACTGAATGGTTAAGAAAACAGTCCATAAGAAGGCGATACTAGCAAAGACTAGAGCTACCCTACGGGCGAATTTCCCACTGATGTCAGAAGGCCAGAAACCGACTAAAGCTGCACCCAACAAAGGCAGCAAAATCAAAGCACTAAGCATAGACAGAACTAGGTAAAAAGATGAGGAGAGTAGGAAGAATAATAATTTATTCCTAACTTTTAACTTCTGCTTCTTGACTAGGCAATTTTAAAAGGGCAATTTATCTAGTAGACCTAATGACCAGCTCATGAAAAACCCCAACACGCTAACTACCGCTAGGATAGTTAACATGTAACCTTGGGATTGACCAGAAATACTATATTTCAAACTTTGCCCACCAAAAATTGTTGCAAATCCAACCAAGTTAACCAGACCATCAACTAGATAGCGATCGCTCCAAGCAGAAATCTTAGATAGCAGTACGACTGCACTCACTACCGTCAGCCGATAAACTCGGTCAATGTAAAAATCATACCCCAGCAAGTCCTGCATAAATCTCCATGCTAAGATTCTGGATCTTGACCAGGCTTTGTGCAGATACATTGTAGACCCGATCCATACCCCCACAATAGTAGAAAATAGTAGTACTAACGCTACATACCAATCAATACTTTGCCAGTCGGGTAACAAATACCATTGTTGTAGCATTAGGGGTAAGAGGAGAGTCACTATAGTTAGTGACACCATTGGCAATGTCATTTGCCAGCCAACCTCCGGGGTGCGGCGGGTCTTCTGTTGCGGTTTGCCCCAGAAGATTAACCTAAATACTCTGGTCAAATTTAATGCTGTCAAGCCATTGACTAAAGTTAAAATTCCGATTACCCAAGGGCTAATATTCACAAAACCATCAGCCCAAGCTAGCATCGCCCAAAAGCTTCCTAAAGGTAGCAGTGTGATCATTCCTGCTGAACCCACAATAAAGGCAGTAGTAGTTGCTGGCATCCTTGACCATAAACCACCCATTTCTGTCAAGTCTTGGGTACTAGTAGTATATATTACTGAACCAGAACTCATGAATAATAAAGCTTTGGCGATCGCATGAGTTAATAACAACATCAAGGCTACACCCCCTTGCTGTAACCCTACCGCCAAAAAGATTAATCCCATATATGCACTCGTGGAATGAGATAAAGCCCGTTTAATATCAATTTGCGCTAGAGATACTAATGTTGCGCCCACTGCTGTCACCGTACCCATAATTACCAAACCATTCAAAGCAACCGGAGATAGCGCTAAGATTGGTTGCAGTTTATAAAGCAAATACGCACCACCAGCTACCACAAGTGAATTCCGCATTACTGAAGCAGGGTTAGGACCTTCCATGGCCTCATCTAACCACAGGTGTAGGGGGAATTGGGCACATTTACCAGCTGGCCCAGCAATTAATGCTAACCCCAATAACTTTGATGTCATAGGGTTTAAGTTAGCCGTTTGCGCCCATTCATATAAATCAGAAAAGTTCAAACTGCCAGCTAAAGTAGAAAGTGTCACTACACCCATAAGTAGCAACAAATCTCCTACTCGCTTAGTCAGAAAAGCATTGCGCGCTGCTGTCACTACTAACGGTTGAGCATACCAAAAGCCCACTAGCAAGTAAGTCGAAAGGGTCAAAACTTCCAAAAGGCAATAGCTGAGAAACAAGGAATCACTAATCGCTAAACCACTCAGTGCCGCTTCAAAAAATCCAATCAATGCAAAAAAACGTGCCAACGACCAGTCTTTTTCCATGTAGCCTAAGGCATAAACCTGTGCTAATAGGCTTAATCCTGTAATTAAAACTACTGCTCCAATGCTAACTGGCGAGAGTTCCAACGCAAAGGATATGTCAAAATCCGCAGCTTTGAACCAGGTAATCAGTAAGTTTTCTGGTTCTCTATTCCAAATTTCTTTAAATACAAACAGACTATGAGCAAATGCTAAAAGGGTTGTCAACAAGTTTAAATATGCCGCAGGTTTTGGCCCTGTACGCTGAATGATTCCTAGTCCCCAGGGCAACGTTAAAATCGCACCTCCTAAGCTATACAAAGGCACTAACCAACTTGTTACAAATAGAAACTCATTCATCTAAATTTACCTTGACGACTCAGCCTGATTTTTTTTAATAGCTTTCAAACAACCATTTACTAAAAAACAAACTTCTTCAAAATCTTTGATTATTTAACTTTTTTAACTGAGGTTTTGATTAAGCCTTTTTAATTTAGTTTATCTTAGTTAAGGTACAATTAAATATAACTTTACATCTTTAAAAGCACTTACTCTTAATTATTTGTGTTCTGTTTGTCAATTTATCTTTCTATTTTTAGCAAATAAATTTATACGATATATTAAAAAAAATTATGTATTTTTCACACATTTCTTGCTTAGATTGCAAAATCGGCAAAACTATAGAGACAGCAAGATATACAGCCTCCAAGCTTTCCTCGACACAAACAATTAGACTTGGTTATGAATGTCATTTTGTAAATGTGATAAAAACTTATAAAGCATAAGCAGCTGCTCTAGGAATTCAGTGAACTTCGATTGAGTAGATCCTACTATAAAAATTTGTTAAGTTTTTTAAAACTTTTTTATTATAAACTATTATACTGATTTATATTGCCAGGGATGCCAAGCTTTCCTATGCTTAGTTTTGGAAGTGATTTTGTAGTTCAAGATGAGCTTCCCCGTCAAAATTTTCAAACGACAGTACCGATCGGATTAAATTTTTTAGGAGTTCTGCGATGCCAATTGCAGTTGGTATGATTGAGACTAAGGGCTTTCCGGCAGTAGTAGAAGCTGCTGATGCGATGGTGAAAGCCGCGCGTGTAACTTTGGTAGGATATGAAAAAATTGGTAGTGCGAGGGTGACAGTGATTGTCCGGGGAGATGTGTCTGAGGTGCAAGCTTCAGTTGCAGCGGGAATTGAAGCAGCCAGAAGAGTAAATGGCGGTGAAGTGTTATCCACTCACATCATTGCCCGTCCCCACGAAAACTTGGAATATGTCTTACCGATTCGTTATACGGAAGCTGTGGAACAGTTCCGCACTTAAAAGTCGATTAAACACAAAGTAATTTACGGGGTCGCCTTCTTGTAGCTCCACCTTCGTCCAAGTCTAGAAACGTTATTAAGGGTTAAAATTAATGTCAATCGCAGTGGGAATGGTAGAAACGTTAGGCTTTCCAGCAGTTGTGGAAGCTGCTGACGCAATGGTGAAAGCTGCTCGCGTCACTTTGGTAGGCTACGAAAAAATCGGTAGCGGTCGGGTAACAGTAATTGTTAGAGGCGATGTTTCAGAAGTGCAAGCTTCTGTAGGAGCAGGAGTTGAATCAGTCAAACGAGTCAATGGTGGACAAGTACTGTCTACTCACATCATTGCTCGTCCTCATGAGAACTTGGAATATGTTCTGCCAATTCGTTACACAGAAGACGTTGAGCAGTTCCGCGAAAATGTGAATGCGATCCGTCCTTTTGGTAGAAGACCATAATCTGTAATGCAAATTGCCAAAGTTCGTGGCACAGTAGTAGGCACTCAAAAAGATCCAAGTATGAGGGGTGTCAAACTACTGCTGGTGCAGTTAGTAGATGAAGAAGGAAATTCACTGCCAAAGTACGAAGTAGCTGCGGATAGTGTGGGTGCAGGAGTAGATGAGTGGGTACTTGTCACTTGTGGCAGTGCTGCTCGTCAAATTCCTGGTAATGAACAGCGTCCGTTAGATGCAGTGATTGTGGCGATAATTGATACTATTCATGTTGAAGATCGCCTAATTTACGGCAAAAAAGATCAGTATCGATAGTCAAAAGTCAAGAGTCAAAAGCCTATATAATGATGGGCTGTGGACTATTGACGCTTAATTTCAGGAGGAATCTCGCTATGGCAGTCCGCAGCACGGCGGCACCCCCAACCCCGTGGTCAAGGAATTTAGCTGAGCCAAAAATCCATGAGAGTACGTTTGTACATCCGTTTTCCAACATTATTGGAGATGTACGCGTCGGCGCAAATGTAATCGTTGCTCCAGGGACTTCGATTAGAGCTGATGAAGGCACACCTTTTTATATTGGTAAAAACACCAATATTCAAGATGGTGTTGTAATTCATGGATTGGAACAAGGCCGAGTAATTGGCGACGACCAAAACAAATACTCGATATGGATTGGCGAAAATGCTTCCATTACCCACATGGTGCTGATTCATGGGCCAGCTTATGTTGGGGAAAATTCCTTCATTGGCTTTCGTTCTACGGTATTTAATGCCAGGGTGGGTGCAGGTTGCATCGTGATGATGCACGCTTTAATTCAAGATGTAGAGATTCCTCCAGGTAAGTATGTACCTTCGGGATCAATAATTACCAACCAACAACAAGCCGATCGCTTGCCAGATGTGCAAGATCAAGATGAAGAATTTGCCCATCATGTCGTAGGGATTAATCAGGCATTACGAACTGGTTATCGCTGTGCTGCGGATAACAAGTGTATTGCACCCATCCGGGATGAGAATGCTAAATCTTATACAGGTAATGGTATTACTGTTTTAGAGCTAGAAAGGAGTAGTGAAGTGTCGAGCAACAGTTTGGGTGCAGAAGCAATAGAGCAGGTGCGCTATTTATTAGAACAAGGGTATAAGATTGGCACGGAACATGTAGATCAAAGACGGTTCCGTACCGGTTCTTGGACTAGTTGTCAGCCAATTGAACCTAGATCAATGGGAGAAGCGATCGCAGCTTTAGAAACCTGCCTAAGAGAACATAGCGGCGAATACGTTCGTCTATTTGGTATTGATAATGGTAGACGGCGCGTGTTAGAAACCATTATTCAGCGGCCAAATGGTGAGGTTAAGGCTACTGCTAGCTTTAAGGCTCCTGCTAGTAGTAGTAATGGTAATGGCAGCTATCGCAGCTATAGTAATGGTAATGGTCATAGCTCTGCTAGCGGTGCGCTTAGTACTGAAACCGTAGAGCAAATCCGCCAGTTGTTGGCAGGTGGTTACAAAGTAGGTACAGAACACGTAGATGAGCGCCGTTTCCGTACTGGTACTTGGAAAAGTTGTGAGCCAATTAACTCCAGTTCGACAAATGAAGTAATCGCTGCCTTAGAAGACTGTATAACCAATCACCAAGGCGAGTATGTACGCTTGATTGGTATTGACCCCAAAGCCAAACGGCGGGTGTTAGAAAGCATTATTCAACGGCCTAATGGTCAAGTAACCCCATCTGGCAGTCAGAAGACATCATTTACTAGTAAAACTTCTGGGACTGCAACGGCAACAGCTAAGAGTACACGCTTAAGTTCTGAAGTAGTAGACCAGCTACGCGGCTTATTAGCTGGTGGATATAAGATTAGCGCCGAACACGTAGACGGGCGGCGGTTCCGTACAGGTTCTTGGTCTAGCTGTGGTCAAATTGATGCTAGGTCTGATCGAGAAGCGATCGCTGCTTTGGAAACATACCTAGGCGAATATCAAGGGGAATATGTGCGTCTAATTGGCATTGACCCTAAAGCCAAGCGCCGAGTGTTAGAAACAATTATCCAGCGTCCTTAGGATCATAGGGGAACCGAGGGGTTTCCCCGCAGTCGCCAATCCCCAAGTCGAGCAAGTGGCGTTAGGGAGTAGGAAATTTTGTTTTCACCACTCACCACTCATATTTCTTCCGGCTTCCGAGGTTAAAATTTCCATGTCTGTGCCGCCACTGCGCCTCAGCAACAACTTTGATTCTTATATTAGTGGCGAGGTGATTATTCATCCGAGTGCAGTACTTGCACCTGGAGTAATACTCCAAGCGGCTGTTAACAGCAAGATAGTCATCGGCCCAGGCGTTTGTATTGGTATGGGGTCAATTCTCCAAGTTGATACAGGAACTTTAGAGGTAGAAGCAGGAGCAAATTTGGGAGCCGGTTTTTTGATGGTTGGCAAAGGTAAAATTGGCGCAAATGCTTGTATTGGTTCAGCAACAACAGTTTTTAACTATTCAGTTGCACCTGGAGTAGTAATTCCACCTGGCTCAATTTTGGGAGACACCAGTCGGCAGATAGATGACCAAAAACAACTGGAACCTCCCCCGGATAATCCTGTTTCTAGCAATCTTCCAAACCAAAAGCCACAGGACAATAGTTTAGGAGAAAGTGAGGACAAGGTAATTTCCTCAACTAATCTCTCAGCATCGGCTTTTTTGGAATTTCAACAGCGAATTGCTTATCCTGCTAAGTCATCGCCCAATTCACAAACTCAGTCTGCTCATGTAGAATCAGGCGCTAATAGTAGTGGCTCTACAGAAGCATCGACAAACCCCGACTCCCAAAACTCCGAACCTAGTCAACCTGCTACTGAATCACCCAACAGTTTCGGAAATCAAATTTATGGACAAGAAAGCATAAACAGGTTATTGACCACATTATTTCCCCATCGGCAATCCTTAAATAATCCAATCTCTGACGATCAGTCTGAGTAAGTGTTAATTGTAAGTTGTGATCTGAAGTATGAAGTGTTCTAAAGGATGAAGTGTGAAATTAACCTCACAGTTTCATCTCATATTTTTATCCTTCAGCCTTTTGTGATTATCTTTGGAAAATTCACATGGAAACATATAATCAACGTCTTATTAACACAGTTCAGTCATCGCGTCGTCGAGACAACTTCCAAGATACTGCTTTGGGATTAGTATCCACTGCCAGCTTTCCTGCGATCGTTGGTACGGCGGATATGATGTTGAAATCGGCTGGGGTACATCTCGTAGGATATGAAAAAATAGGCAGTGGTCACTGTACTGCAATTATCCGTGGTGGAATTGCTGATGTCCGCTTGGCTGTTGAATCTGGTGTGCAAACCGCTGAACAGTTTGGGCAATTGATTTCTAGCTTGGTAATTCCCCGACCTTATCCTAACCTCGAAATAGTGCTGCCCATTGCGAACCGCATGAGTAAACTTATGCAGGAAGGTAGTTATAGCCGTCTTAGCAACTTAGCCATTGGTTTAGTAGAAACACGCGGATTTCCGGCAATGGTAGGTGCTTGTGATGCTATGCTCAAAGCTGCTGATGTCCAGCTAGCAGCGTATGAAAAAATTGGTGCTGGTTTATGTACAGCTATTATTCGTGGCTCCGTGGCCAATGTCGCGGTAGCAGTAGAAGCTGGGATGTATGAAGCAGAACGAATTGGGGAATTGAACTCAGTAATGGTGATTCCTCGACCATTAGATGAATTAGAACAAACCTTGCCCATAGCAAGTTGTTGGATAGAACAACGCCAACCGTTAAATTTGCCAATAAACATTAAAGAACAAGTTGCCGAACTAGAAGTGTTAGAGTTACCAGAGAAGAAACAAGTTACTGAACTAGAGGTATTAGAGTTACCAGAGAAGGAACAAGTTGCCGAACCAGAGGGATTAGAGTTACCAGATTTAGCCCAGCTACCTGCAAAAATTACCGAAGAATTATGGAAGGATGAATGATGAATTAGGAATCATGAATGATAATTATGATTCAGTATTCAGCATTCATCATTAACTGGAAGGCATCTTACGCTTTAGCTTGTTGTTTAGATCATAACTTCTTACTTTCATAAGTAAAAGAACTTTCTTTTAATAGCGATGATAGCTTTTTGTCTATACTTAAACTCATAACTTCGTATGAGCAACACAACATCATTAGCAAGTATTCAGTAATACTAGTTTTATACCTATGAATCGCTATTAACAGGAGAATTAACCTTGAATCAGGCGACGCTACACCAGTTAAAGGTGTTTGAGGCAGCAGCAAGACACAGTAGTTTTACGCGTGCTGCCGAGGAATTATTTCTGACCCAGCCTACTGTTTCTATGCAGATCAAGCAACTTACAAAATCGGTAGGGTTGCCATTATTTGAGCAAGTAGGAAAGCGCTTATATTTGACAGAAGCAGGACGGGAATTGTTTGCTACTTGTCGGCAAATTTTTGAGACTATAGCCCAGTTTCAAATGAAGGTTGCAGATTTAAAAGGGCTAAAACAAGGGCAGTTACGCTTGGCAGTAATTACAACAGCAAAATATTTTATACCACGTTTATTGGGGCCATTTTGCCAACTTTACCCAGGAATTGAGATTTCGCTACAAGTAACAAACCATGAGCGTATTTTAGAACGGATGCTCAATAATCTGGATGACTTATATATTATGAGTCAAGTCCCAGAACATTTAGATGTAAGTTCCCAACCATTTTTAGATAACTCCTTGGTAGTGATTGCACCCGCTTATCATCCTCTAGCAAACCAGACAAATATCCCCATCCAACGTTTGTCTCAGGAACCCTTTATTATGCGAGAACCGGGTTCAGGAACACGTCGCGCCGTCCAAAGTCTCTTAGACGAACATGGGGTGAAGGTGAAAGTAAAGTTGGAATTGGGGAGCAATGAAGCGATTAAACAAGCGATCGCTGGGGGTTTAGGAATTTCCGTTTTATCGCGTCATACTTTATTATCAGATACCTCAGAGTTCAGTATTCTTGATGTACAACACTTTCCCATTCAGCGAATGTGGTACATGGTTCACCCAGCTGGCAAACAGTTATCTATCGTTGCTAGTACCTATTACGAGTATTTACTGGATGCAGCACAGAAGTTCGTTGAAAAAACTGGCAGTGGTTCTTTGAAGTCAAATATGGCTGAGTCAGGTCAATGATGAAATTCATTTAGGATAGTAATGATTGCTACAGCGCAATCTACATGCAAACAATTTAATTTGTATAAATAAGTAAGATGTGTTATAAGCGACAGTTATAGTTTTATACTAAATGATAGGAGATGCTGTAGATATATATCAGTAATTTTCTCTCCTACAGAAGATTTTTGGGGAAGCGATCGCACAACGACTACTAAATGTAACGGATTGCAACGTATAATGAGAACGGCAAAACGATAAAGAAATATTAAAAGGCAGTAAGTTTAAATGCGAGTAGCGATCGCGGGTGCAGGTCTAGCAGGACTTTCCTGCGCGAAATATCTCACAGACGCAGGTCACACTCCCATTGTCTTGGAAAGCCGGGACGTGCTGGGTGGTCTTGTTGCGGCGTGGAAAGACTCTGATGGCGACTGGTACGAAACCGGGTTACACGCCTTCTTTGGGGCATACCCCAATATGCTCCAATTGCTCAAGGAATTAGGCATCGAGGACAGACTCCAGTGGAAAGAGCATACGCTGATTTTCAATCAACCGGAAAAGCCTGGAACCCTGTCACGTTTTGATGTTCCAGATATTCCATCTCCTTTCAATGTCATTGCGTCAATTCTTCGCAACAAAGACATGTTGACTTGGGAGCAGAAGATTCGGTTTGCGATTGGCCTACTTCCAGCAGTAATTCGGGGTCAAAAGTATGTTGAGGAGATGGACAAATACAGCTTCTTAGAGTGGTTAGAAAGGCAAGGTGTTGACGAGCGGGTAACTAGTGACGTTTTTATCGCTGCATGTAAGGCACTCACCTTTATCAATCCTGATGAAGTTTCTGCCACAATTTTATTAACTGCACTGAATCGCTTTCTGCAAGAACGATATGGCTCCAAGATCGCATTTTTAGATGGTTCTCCAACAGAGCGGTTGTGTCAGCCAATAGTGGATTACATCACCGAAAGCGGTGGGGAAGTGCAATTAAACGCGCCCTTGAAAGAAATTTTACTGAACTCTGATGGTACTGTTAGAGGATTTTTGCTAAGGGGTTTAAATGGCGCTAAAGAGCAGGTATTCACAGCTGATGTGTATGTATCAGCTATGTCGATTGATCCATTGAAGGTGATGCTACCAGAAAATTGGAAACAAATCGAGTATTTCCAGAAGCTAGAAGGATTGGAAGGCGTACCTGTAATTAATCTACACCTGTGGTTTGATCGAAAACTGACGCAAATTGATCATCTGCTATTTTCGCGATCGCCCCTCCTCAGCGTTTATGCTGATATGAGCAACACTTGCCGTGAGTATGCTAATCCCGATCGCTCGATGCTGGAATTAGTTTTAGCTCCGGCAAAAGATTGGATCGCCAAATCAGATGAGGAGATTGTGGCTGCAACGATTGCCGAACTGGAAAAACTTTTCCCCGACCACTTTGGGGGAGAAAATCCAGCCAAATTGCTGAAATCTCATGTGGTGAAAACGCCGCGTTCAGTTTACAAAGCGACCCCCGGTCGCCAACAGTACCGTCCCTCCCAGAGAACCCCGATCAGTAATTTTTATCTCACAGGGAGTTACACCATGCAACGCTATTTAGGCAGTATGGAAGGTGCTGTACTTTCTGGTAAGCTGACAGCGCAGGCGATTTCTGAGGCTCTGCCGGTAGCAAATTCCTCAAACCTGCAAACGCTAACCCGACCGCCCGCAACGAATGCTGCAACTGCCTGAATCCCCCCCGCGCATGAAAACGCTGGTCTCTGTGGACGAGTCCTATGAACTTTGTCGTCATCTCATAGCCAAGTATTCCACAACTTTTTACCTTAGTACTTTGCTCCTGAGCAAGGAAAAGCGTCCCGCTATCTGGGCAATTTATGCTTGGTGTCGCCGTACAGATGAACTAGTAGATGGTCCTGCATCTGCTATTACTACACCAGAAACCCTAGACTTATGGGAACATCAGCTAGAATCAATTTTTGCTGGACACCCGTTAGATAATTTTGATGTAGCTTTGGTAGATACAGTTCAACGCTTCCCAATGGACATTCAACCCTTTCGGGATATGATTGCCGGTCAGCGTATGGACTTATATCGTAGTCGCTATGAAACTTTTGAGGAGTTATACCTCTACTGTTACCGTGTCGCTGGCACTGTAGGCTTAATGTCAACATCAGTGATGGGGTTGGATACTACCAAAAATACAGCTCCGTGGAACTGTGAACAACAGCCATACATTCCTGTAGAAGAAGAGATTTCTTTAGGAATTGCTAAGCAACTCACCAACATCTTAAGAGATGTGGGAGAAGATGCGCGACGCGGACGAATTTATATTCCTCTAGAAGATTTGGCACGATTCAACTATACCGAGCAAGATTTGTTCGAGGGTGTCGTGGACGAGCGTTGGCGTTCTCTGATGCGCTTCCAAATTAATCGGGCAAGACAATTTTATCGCCAGGCCGAAAAGGGAATTTCTTACTTATCTTCTGATGGACGTTGGCCAGTGTGGGCAGCTCTAATGCATTACAGTGGGATTTTAACCGTAATTGAACGCAACGATTACAATGCCTTTACTCGCCGCGCCTACGTGTCCCAGTGGCAAAAGTTACGTTCTCTGCCCGCGGCTTGGATGCGATCGCAAGTGCTTTAAATAAGTTCAGTGGTTAAATGAAGGCTGAAGTATGAATTATGAAACTACCTCACCCACTAAGGGCGAGGTATGTACCGATATTTTTTCATCTTAACCTTTTATACTTCAGACTTCTTTAGTCAGTGGTTAGTAGTAATTTCAGAAAAAAAACTGATGACAATTGACTTCCTCGAATAAATCTGCTAACATTCTTATTCGTGACCTATGGAGAGGTGGCTGAGTGGTCGAAAGCGACAGATTGCTAATCTGTTGTACGGCAGGTAACTCCGTACCGAGGGTTCGAATCCCTCCCTCTCCGTTTTAAAGCATTAAAGATACGACAAAAATACTTATTTCTAAGTAAACACTTTTATTCCCCAAGATGAATGTTATCATTTATCCTTTACTTTAGAGTCTGTTTAAGATTGAGCTAACCTGAAAACCTAGTTTAAATCTCACTTTCAGACTCCTAAATATCAGAGGAGTGAAAGTAATTATGAAAAAAATTAGTACTGTTTTAGCTTTAAGTATAAGTACTTTAGCAACTGGTTTCCTAGCAGCAGCTTGTGATAATACCAGTACCCTCAATAACACAGCTAATAATGGGGGTACTACTGCACCAGTCAATTCAACTACTACAACCAGTAGTGCTAAAAATCTTAAAATTGGTACTTTGTTACCAACAACAGGTGACTTAGCATCTATCGGACAGCAGATGGTGGGTTCAGTTCCCCTACTAGTCGATAGCGTTAACGCTTGCGGCGGTGTCAATGGCGAACCTGTGACTTTGGTGCAAGTAGACGACCAAACAGACCCCAAAGCTGGTGCTGCTGGCATGACTAAGCTGGCAACTTTGGATAAAGTGGCTGGTGTAGTTGGTTCATTTGCTAGTAGCGTTTCCACCGCGGCTGTCTCAGTTGCGGTACCCAATAAAGTCATGTTGGTTTCTCCTGGTAGTACCAGTCCCGTCTTTACCCAAAAAGCAAAAAATGGTGACTTTAAAGGCTTTTGGGCACGTACTGCTCCTCCTGATACCTATCAAGCACTAGCCTTAGCTCAACTTGCGAGGAAAAAAGGTTTCAAACGAGTTTCGACAGTTGTAATTAACAACGACTATGGTGTGGGCTTTGAAAAAGCTTTCGTAGAAACTTTTGAGAAATTAGGTGGAACAGTAATTAATAAAAACAACCCAGTCCGCTACGACCCCAAAGCTCAAACATTTAATACCGAAGCTGCCACTGCTTTTGCTGGTAATCCAGATGCAGTAATTGCAGTCCTTTATGCTGAAACAGGTAGCCTACTCCTCAAGGCTGCCTATGAACAAGGTTTAACCAAGGGAGTACAGATTCTGCTGACAGATGGAGTCAAATCGCCAACCTTCCCTGAACAAGTTGGTAAAGGCAGCGACGGTCAATATATCTTAACTGGAGCTTTGGGTACAGTACCTGGTTCTGATGGTCAGGCATTAGCATCTTTTAACAAGCTCTGGAAAGACAAAAAAGGTGGTTCACCTGGAGAATATGCTCCCCAAGCTTGGGATGCTGCTGCATTGTTGGTTTTGGCAGCACAAGCTGCTAAAGAAAACACAGGTGTTGGCATAGCTAATAAAATCCGTGAAGTTAGCAATGCACCTGGTAAAGAAGTGACTGATGTCTGTGAGGGATTGAAGTTACTCAAAGAAGGTCAAGATATTAACTATCAAGGAGCTAGCGGTAACGTAGACGTTGATGCTAATGGCGATGTCCTCGGTGTCTACGATGTCTGGACAGTAGGAGAAGACGGCAAAATCAAGGCGATTGACAAAGTTAGTCCCAAGTAGTCTTTATGGTAATTCGTAACTCGTAATAGTTACGAATTACAAACTTTACTAGCGTTTGTTGACGCTAGCCTCTAGGGTTTTGACTTGGGTTTGTAGTTCTTTTACTGTTTGCAAATGCGATCGCTCTAGCGAATAACTTAACCAAATAAAACTACCACCAAATATGGTAATTATACTCACTAAGACACCAGTAAGTAATTTCACTTGCGATCGCAAAAGTTTAACTTCCTGAACATGATATTGAGACTTAGCAAGAGAATTAAGGTTAGGGTCTTGTTTTTCTAGAACTACTTGTGTTTTTGATTTCTCTACTATTTTGAAAGCAACCTGACCTTGCAGCCATTTTGTAATTAACTGAGGGCAATTTTTCTTAAACCAGCGCCATGCAATAATTTTAAATACTGGTCTAGGCATCTTGGACATAAATCTCAAGGTGCCGTTGATTGTCCGAGACCGAAATCTTTGGTTGATCAGGTTAACTGAACCTATTTCATAAAGACAATCTAATATTAACTTAACTGTGATTTCCTCTCTACAAATCAAGTTTTCTAACAAGAGAAGAACATCATGCATAATTTCTTCTTCTCTCTTTTTATCATTTACCAAATCGGTAAAATTATTTGATATTTTTACTGGCTTATTCATTGACTGTTATTTGGTTAAACTCTATTTTTTATTTAAAGTATAAAATCAGGAGTAATTACGAAAAAGACTTTTAGTAGATTAAAAATCTTAACTTTAAAATACTTACTATAAAAGAAGGGGTTTTAAGCTGGGTAAGAAGTTGAGTTGAATTTGAACGGTATTGCGTTACTACTTATTAGTATCTATTATTTTAACTCAAATTTATAGTCACTAAAAACAAAAGGCAAAAGTGAAAAATGCTTTTGCCTTTTGTTTTGGTAATGATCAAGTTAGAAGCCAGTGAAGTTGTAACCAACTCCTAGCAACAAACCAATATCAGTTTCATCGAAGAATGCAGCATTGACAGCCGCTGTTGCCGTAAATTGAGAATTGAGAGGTACATCGATGCCACCAGAGGCTAAGAAACCAACTTGTGAGTCATCGCCAGTATTTATGGCTGCACCTATTCCTACATAAGGTGCGATCGCTAATGGTTCGCTAAATGGATCGGTTTGCTGGAAAGCAAAGTCATAAGTAACGGGAATTAAAATTGTGGTGTTGTCACCAAACACGGCTGACGGCCGCACTGATATGGCGTTTGTCAATCCAACTTTACTGATGACTGCAAAGTTGCCATCACCCAAAGACGATTGACCACCACTAATACCAATATTACCAGCTACGCCGATGTAGCTACTGCCACCACGGGTAGGTCTACCTAAATCAATATCCGCTTGCGCTACTTGGGGAGCAGATAATTGAGAGGTAGATGAAGTAGGTTCTGCATACTCAGGTACAAGTGCCATCGATGAGGTTGCTACTGTTCCAGGAACAGGTGTGAGTATGCGATCGCCTGTTTCTTGTGTGGTAGCACTAGGAAACTGCTGCAATGCAGTCACATCAGATACTAGAGCTTGATTATTATGGGTGGTTGTTTCAGTGGAAAAGTTTTGGCTATTAGCCTTGAGTTCAGCACTCAAATCGGTGGAAGGCGTTACAGTTGCGGAAGACTCAGTTAACTGCTGATTGTTAGTCTGATCTACGGTTTGGGCAGTAGCAGATAAACCAGTACCCAGAACTGCAACAGCAGCTAAACTTGGCAATAAAACACCTTTACGAAAAAAAATAGTATTCACATTCACTCCTAACAGAACATTGCCACAATCGGTATTCTGTGGTTTTAAATCAACAAATTTGGGCAATATTCAAACTTTAACACCTGAAAATCGATTCTCACATCCTGAAAAGGAGGGAATTGAAGTATAGCAGGGGACAGGAAACAGGGAACAGGGGACAGAAGACAGGTTTGACCCTGACGTAGCCTTAAAATGGAACTCTTAACGGGCAACAAAACAGGGAAATCCCCATACTTAAAAGTAGGGAGCCAGTCGCGTGGGCGGGTTCCCCGACTTGAGCGAACTGGCGTGGATTTGTATAAGAACGTATTGAAACTTCGTTGCACTGAGCGTTACTAGCGTTTGATGAGATTAACGATCGCGGTTGCTAATTCAATTGGCTCCGCAGGCTTAGAAACGTGTTTTTGAAATCCGGCTGCTAATGCCTGTTTTTGGTTAAAATCTCCCGCATAAGCGCTTAAAGCGATCGCCGGAATTTGGCCGTTTTGTTCTGGCGATCGCGTTCTTACCTCGCGTAATAACATATAGCCATCCATCAATGGCATTCCGATATCGCTTAATAAAATATCTGGCTGGGATTGGGATAAAACTTTTAGGGCTTCACTTGCTGATTCTACTGCTGTTACAGTCGCTCCATACTGTTCCAGGGCAAAGGTAAAAAACTCTCGCACATCAGCTTGATCGTCTACTAAAAGAATTTGCACTCCAGAAAGTAATGATTCTTCGCTAGTGATTTCTAATGGGAAAGACTCAGAATTGGGAGCTGATGATGGGGAATTTTTGAGCAATGGTAACCTGACTGCAAAGGTTGCTCCTTGTCCTTCGCCGGCACTGTCTGCATGAATTGTACCACCATGCAGTTCTACCAAACGGCGCACAATTGCCAGTCCCAGTCCCAATCCGCCAAATACCCTAGTTGTCTTAGCATCTGCTTGGCGGAAGTAATCAAAGACGTAGGGCAAAAATTCTGGGCTGATTCCCTTACCTGTATCGATCACTTGGATTTGGGCATTAACTCCCATCTTTTCTAGACGTATTTCTACTCGTCCTCCGGAAGGTGTGAATTTAACCGCATTCGAGAGCAAATTCCAGATTACCTGTTGTAGGCGATCGCTATCGCCCATTACCTGCACCATATCAGCGCTAAACACCGTTTGAATTTCAATTGATTTGGCTTCGGCTGCTAAGCGCACTGTTTCTAAAGCTGCGGTAATAGTTGTCCTCAAATCCATCGTAGAAACATTGAGCTTCAACTTACCTTGTAAAATGCGCGAAACATCCAGCAGATCTTCAATCAATTGAGTTTGTAACTTGGCATTACGCTCAATTGTTTCCAAAGCCCGGATTTTAGTAGCTTCGTCAAACTGGCGGGTTCGCAGTAACTTTGCCCATCCCAAGATGGGATTGAGGGGAGTTCTGAGTTCATGAGAAAGGACAGCAAGGAATTCATCTTTAATGCGGTTGGCTGTTTCAGCTTCTTCTCGTGCAGTTTGTTCGGCTTCGTAAAGTTGAGCGCGGGCGATCGCTTGAGCGCACTGTTGCCCTAAAGTCAACATAAATCCTTGGTATTCTTGATTAAATGTTTGGGCGATCGCAAAATTTAATTCTAGTGTGCCAATTGCTTTTTCTTTTTGGATTAAAGGCACACAAGCGTAGGCAAAATTCCCATTTTTAGCTGGAATATTGGCTAAATTGGGATACCTTGCTAGCCAATCGGCTCGATTATCTATAAAGATTGGTAGCCCAGTTCTGACTACTTCCGCTGAGGGGATCGGGGCAGTTAAGGGAAAAGTTTCCACCCCATCTATATCCGATTGCGGATACCCGATTGCTTGAACAATCTTTAAAGTAGTACCTTGGTCAGTTAGTAAAAGCACAGAACCAGCTTTTGCTCCCAAAGCGGCAACTCCTTGATTCATTACGACATCCGCTACCTGCTGAGGAGTTAGGGCTTGGGAAAGGGCTGCGGTAATTCTTTGTAAAAGCACCGTGCGGTTAACAGCCCGTTCAGCCGTTTGTTGTGCCTGCTGAGTTTCCTGGTACAATCTGGCATTATCGATCGCTGTGGCAGCACGACGGGCAATATCCTCTGCTAAAGCTAAATCTGCCTGTTCATAATGACGGCCTGACTCTGCCATCACAAAAGAAATAGCTCCGAACACTTGCCCACGAGAGCGCAATGGAATCACCATTACTGACTGAACACCTAAATTTTCCAGCAATTGCAGATGTGTTTGATCTTGCGCCATCTCTCTAAGAACAGCGTCGGAAAATTCGGAATAAAAGACAGATTTTCCCTGCCGTACTTGTTGCATCAGGGGATGTTGTTCCCCACTTGGGGATGGATAACGCTGTCGTAATTCTTGTAAGTTAATGCGTTTTGCGGGGTTGGCAGTTGCCAAGGCAATTTGTTTACTTGACAAATCTCCCTGAAAAATATCCACAACACACCAGTCAGCCAGGATAGGAACTGCCAAATTAGCCACACCAGTTAACGTGACGTGATAATCTAACGAAGAAGCTAGTAAAGCACTGGCTTCTACCAAAAAACGTTGTGTTGCTTCAGTTTGTTTGCGTTCGCTAATATCTTCGACAATACCCACTGCATACTGTGGTTGTCCATGATCATCCCAAACTGCTGATGAAGTCAGATTTACCCAAATAACTGCACCATCTTTGCGAATGTAGCGTTTTTCTAAGGAATAACCATCAATTTCCTTTGCCAACACTCGTTTAGCATAATCCCAATCAACTTCTAAGTCATCAGGATGGGTAATCTCCTGGAAGTTCATCTTGATTAATTCTTCATGACTGTACCCAGTAATCTCACACAGGGCAGGATTAATCTGAAGAAATTGCCCATCTAGTGCTACCAAGGCAATGCCCACGGCTGCTTGGTCAAACATTGCTCGGAATCTAGCTTCGCTTTCACCCAGGGCAATTTCTGTTTGCTTTGCTGCTGTCACGTCTGCCAAAATAATCCCAATACCAATGGTTTCTTCCAGTGTGTTACGGACTGGGTAATAGTTACCTAGCCAGTAACCCTGAGGTGTAGGTTCTTCTTTTGTCTGTACTCTGATGTCTACGTTCAGCATCGGTTCTCCTGTGTCCAGCACCAGCTGTAACTGTGGCTCAAACTCAGCTGCCATTTCTGGTAGTACTTCCCGTAATTTGCGTCCTAGATGCTCTTCTATACTCAAACCATTAATATCAGCTAAGACCTGATTAATTCGCAGATATCGCAGTTCACGATCTAAAAAACAGACAGCGACAGGGGCGCCTGCTAATAATGCATCTAGAAGAGATAGGGATTCAGCATAATGCACCAAAGCCCGATGGTTGTCTTGGTAAAGTCTGGCATTTTCTACAGCTAAGGCAGCACGATAAGCGATGTCCTTTGCTAAAGCTAGGTCACATTGTTGGTAACGATGACCTGATTTTGCACTCACAAAGCTAATGCTGCCGAGTATTCGTTGATTTGCCACTAACGGCACAACCATAATAGACTTGCACCCCATCTGCCGTACAGCTTGTAAGTGTTCATCGTTCTCAGTAGCTGCAATCAAAAAGGAGTCAGTGATCTCTGGAATTAATTCTGCTTGTCCAGTTCGTAAAACTCTAGCGATGGGATTGGCATCTTTGGTAACTGGTGCATACTGCTGAAGTTGGCGCGCCCAATCTGCTTTGGAGGGGTCTGCATGAGCGATCGGTAGGCGGCGAATTGAACCATCTTCATTTAAAATTTCTACTAAACACCAGTCAGCTAACTGGGGTACTGAAATTTTGGCTATTTGTTCTAAAGTTTCTTCATAATCTAGAGAGGTCGCAAGTATACTACTAGTCTGAGCAATATAACGGAGTGCATTTTCAGCCTGCTTGCGCTCTGTAATATCAAGCACAAAGAATGCTCCTCGATCTACAGTCCCCTGAAAGTGACTACCACCTACCAAAATCGGGATATGTGAGCCGTCTTTACAGATATATTCCTTTTCATAGGGAGTGCAAAAAGAACTATCTTGCAATTGAGTTAGTGCCTGTTCATCGAGTGGTAGGTATTCTGTAGGAGTTAGTTCTTGCCAATTCAGTTTTCCGGTAACTAATTCTTCACGGGTGTAACCTATCATTTTGAGCAAGGCATCGTTAGCATCTGTAATTTTGCCGTCTTTTTGCCAAAAGCCAATGCCAATCATATTAGAATCAACTAAACTGCGAAACTTGGCTTCACTCTTTCGTAATGCTTGCTCGGTTTGCTTGAGTTGAGTGATATCAATTCCAGTAACGCCTACTCCTAGCAATTGCCCATCTGGTAAACACACCGGATAATAACTGACAAGACCATGATGATACACTCCAGGCGGATAGGTCTCACCGCTGACTTCTTGGTTTAGTAATGACTCCTTTGTTTGCATTACCTGTCGCAAGACCGGCTCAAGTCGAGATGCCCATTCTGGCAATACTTGCTGTAAGGTACGACCAATATGTTGATTTTGCTGAATACCGTTGGTAGTTGCCAAAGCTTCATTAGCATATACGTAGCGAAGTTCAGTGTCGAGAAAAGCCAACGCTATAGGAGAACTCATCAGCCAAGCATTAAGCAATGCTAAAGATTCGTCTTTTTGCTGAATAGCTTGCTGAAGTTCTCGATGTAATTGGGTGTTTTGTAATTCCGCCTGCTTGCGTTCAGTAATATTTAAAGCTATACAGGTAATACCTAAAATGCTATTTTCGTCAGCTTTTAACGGTTCAACAAGCAAATCATAGTAACGGACTTCTCCACGGATTGTCAGACAAACCTCTTCACGGGTGGAAATCCCGCTTTCCAGAACTCCCCGCTTAATAACAGTCAATTGCTCTGCTGTTGAAGCTGGAAATAATTGATAGTCAGATTTACCCAACATTTCCTCAGCAGTTTCTACACTTTGAGGATTATGAATCCACTGGTAGCGCAAATTTTGATCTTGCTGAAATACGACAATATCTGAACTACTTAATGCGACTCGAAATTTCTCCTCACTCGCTTTCAGTTTCTGTAAATTCACCTCAGCCCAGCCTTTGGTAGTCTTTAATGCCTCACATAAAATACTGAAGAGTAATCCCTGCGAGGCAAACAACCCTATTCGCACAAAATCAGATGGAGCAAATTTCAGGCTATACTCTGGAGGGAGAAAAAAATAACTGCTGAATAGAGTTGACAAAAAAGTTGCTAACAGCCCTGATTTCAAACCCCCATACCAAGCACTCACCATTACAGCGCTAAAAAACAGCAAAAAAGGGGTTCTGCTCATACCCAACCAAGGGTCTAGCAACAGCATTAGCACCAAGGCGAGTGCAACAATTAATACAACAATCCCATAATTCCGTAACTGAGAACGATTAATATAGGGCATGAATATCTGAGAAAATAACCAAAAAGTTGTTGCAAAGGCTGTATATACCCTAAGCTAGTTTGCAAATTTTAGGAATTTATCTCTAGATAGATCCTCTGGATGCTGGATATTGATGATTTTAAAATAACTCGTTTACTAAATGCTGAGCTTTTGAATTTTAGTAATATATGCAATAAGTTTATCATTAATTTCTTAAATTATCTGATACTAATAATTAATTAATAATAAATATTGACTTTAAAACAATGCATTTAACTAACTTTATAGTAAAGTTTATCAACTAAAACTTGACTAAGGAAAAAATGATAATCTTTTATACTGCTTAAATTTTTAAAATATCCGCTTTGGCTTTAGAAGTCGTTGAGATAATTTGTCTATCGTACAGTTAATAAAAATCAATTTTCATTTTGAAAGATATGCTACCGACTCGGTTGATTAGGGTGCATCCCAGTTTTTATTTTTCAATAAGCGAATAACTGTTATTGCGTTCGCGCAGCGTCTGGTAGAGAGGAGGAACGATGTTCGTTCTTAGTTGGAGATTTTGCGATTGCTTTGCTTCACTTCGTTTCGCTCGCAATGACATGCAAAAAAGTGTGATGCTCCCGTTGATTATCTCACTGTCATCAAGGGCTTTCCAGCCCAATTTGTGATATAGACTTACGGCAGGATTTGAGCTTCTAGTGCTGAGTGATAAGGTAAGAGAGTTTAAACCTCGTTAATTTTTATTTAAATAGTTAGATTTAATTGTGCCGACCTACTTACCCCTAATTTTCACCTGTTAGTAAATGCAGCATATAATATAATGGGCTAAATGTAGAAGAGTACATTATTGTTCAAGGCTTGTTAATAATTAAATATCTGGTTATATATGGTTATCAATTTCTCCTCCGTAATGCTATCTCAGTCTGAAAACTTGAAGTTACATATCCTACTGTCACGTAATCATGAAGGAAATGTAATAGCTTCTGTCCTGGAATTTCCCAACACTCAAGTTGAAGCACCTACTACTGAACAAGCATTACTTGAATTGAAAAAACTTTTGTCAACTCGTCTTGAGAATATAGAAATTATGACAGTAGAAATTCAATTGCCTCAAAGCGAAGCAGAAAATCCCTTTCTGAAATTTGCGGGTGTGTTTAAAGACGATGCAGATTTTGCTGAAATTGCTGATCATCTCAGAGCAGAACGTAACGCAGTAGATGAAGATTAAAAGGCTGAGGGTTCGATCCAGATTGAGAAATGCAGGATGAGTCTTTATATACTCGACACAGACCATGTTTCGCTTTTACTTCAAGGAAACCAAGCCGTTATATCTAAAGTTGCTCAAGTTTATCCCCATCTAGCTATCACCATTGTCACAGTTCAAGAAATTTTTAACGGGTGGATAGTCAAAATTAATGACCGGACTGAATCTGCCAACTTAGTAAACCTTTATACAAAACTCTGGACTACTCAAGAATATTTCAAAGAAGTAAGAATACTCAACTTTGATAATGCTGTCTACACTTGCTACCAGGGTTTACTCAGAGAAAACCAGCAACTCAATAAAAAAAGACTACAGAAAGATTTGCGAATAGCTGCGATCGCTCTTTCAACAAATGCGGTGATGGTTACTCGTAACCAAAAAGATTTTTCTCAAATTCCCGATTTAGTGCTGGAGGATTGGACACAGTGAAACTGCTATCAATATTGCATAATCCATATCTTGCTTGCAAATCAGCTAATTTGACTGAGTGGAGTCGCTAAACCGTCAATACTGACCAGATTTTTTTGTTGCTGATAATCTCGAACTGCCTCTTCTCCTTTTTTATCTGCCCAATCTACTAGAGTTTGTCGTTGTCCTTGATATTCATAAAGTGGTACACCAAAGCCACAAGAGGTCTGCACTTTCTCAATATCAGCAACGATAATTTGACGAGTTCCAGGAAGTTGCGGAAACAAAGAGTACAGTGAGTTCCACTCAGGAGAACTAGGTAAAATCGTGTAACCCTGACCGTAAAGACGTAGAATACATGGGGGTTCTACAAAGGCGCAAAACATAAAAGTTATTCGTCCATTTTCTTGGAGATGGGCTGAGGTTTCGTTACCACTGCCTGTGAGATCCAAGTAACCAACCTGATTGGGTGAGAAGATGCGAAAGCCATCCAGTCCTTTAGGAGATAGATTAACGTGTCCCGTAGAACTCAATGGAGCAGAACCAACAAAGAACAGGTGTTGGGCAGCAATAAACTCTTGCAGTTCTTTAGTAATACAGTCAAAAAATTTAGACATAACTTAATAAAAACACTTTTATCGGTACGGTAGTTGCCACAAGTCGGCAAAGCCTTAACGCTCGTTCGCGTAGCGTGTCGTAGACAAGACTCGCTCTAAGCGTTCGCGTAGCGTCTCGTAGAGAAGCTATGCCGCAGGCTTTACGCTACGCTAACGGCAGTTCCTCCTTGGGGAAACCACCTTGGCGCTAGCCTCTCACGCCACTTGCTCCACTTGAAGAGCAGCGCCTTGCGC
>JAYGHB010000041.1:0-28653 GCA_034931985.1 Halotia wernerae UHCC 0503 | reverse complement strand
CCATCTCTCTGTACTTATTTTTCCTGGTAGCCTAATTTCTCCCGTGAACGGTTACGTACTACTCATCACAAAAATCCCTGGAGTAACCATTTTCTCAGCATTACAGCTACTAACAACCGACGACAACTAATTTGTTAACGACGACAAATACCGTGTTACGCGACATTTGTTAAGAAAGATGTGACTAATGCATAGCACTTTGCTGATGCACTACCATGCATAGCAAGCTCCGACAAATAATTTGTTAACGACGACATTTTTCGTGTTAATCGACAAAATAGGTCAGGTATTCTCAACAAAACCTATCAAATGATAATATTACCTAAATTCTACCAAAACTGCTTTCAAAAGCTACTGACACCGATGATCCCGAACTCAGGTTACGTAAGTATCTATCTTTAGATATAATTTTTTGGTTTTTACTTCTTTAGATAGACTATAAGAAATAATCATACAAATATGGTTTTATTTGTAACAGAAAGCAGCTATTATAAAGTCAATAACCTTTAGACATTAGACATATCTAAAATAGTAATATTCTGTGGTAAGTGACTATGAATATAGTGAAAGAAGTCCTGACCGAATATGAATTAATAGTAGATAACGTCAGTTCGGGTTAAGGACTCAATTTTGATTGCTTGGACGAGAGAATAAAGATTTCACGCTTTTAAGACTAACGACAGAATTAACGTTTCAGCTTATCCCGAACTCAGGTTAGATAGCTATGAACAAGTCAGAGAGCGTCCTGGAGATAATGAAGAACAAGAAAAATATTCTTCAGCCAAGAAGAGTAATCATACATTTAAAAGTCAAATGATTATCTTGCCAAAAGGCCAAGACATCGTTGATGTTGTGGCGGTAGAACCAAGTCTAACAAGCGATATAACTTTATTCCGGGAATATCACTCAAAGTTTGACCCCAAACAAAGATTCAAGGGAGATAAAGCTTACATTGGAGAAGATGTAATTGCCACTCCTATTAAAAAACCCAGGAATCGAAAATTAACCCCTGAACAAAAAGAACAAAACAAAGCATTTTCAGCTAAACGAATCTTTGTTAAACATCGGATCAGGTCAGTCAAAATCTTTCGAGTTGTTCAAGAACGATTTCGGTTAAATTCTCACAAATATGAGCAAGTAACTCTGACCACTTGTGGACTAGTAAGACTCGGAATTGGCTCCCTTGATATTACCAGCATAAATATCAGTGATATCACTCAACTAAAATTAACGCACATCACTAAACATTTTGGCTGACTTATCAATAATAAACATCTCGGCGTTGCTGAATCATGGGATGGTTTCAAGCGCCGATTCATCCCGCATTTATGCAACGCCAACATCTCAAAGTCTTATTTTGTCGTACATCTCACTAATTCATGATGAATGCATTCATATCTTATAAGCTAGTCAGACAGAGACTTTCATGATTTCCGGAGATGTCTATATGTAAGTACTATTGCACATATCATAAATCAGCCTAAACCCTTGCTAAACAACAGCTTTAGCATTTAGGTGAGTGATTTACCCCCCGTGAATGGTTACTCAAATAGCCATATACAAAAATGTTGATATGGACTTATCCAAAATGATAGCAAATATAGAGCACTATGACATTCTTGGTGTCGGATTTGGACCAGCTAACATTTCTTTGGCGATCGCTCTTGAGGAGTTGATGCCTGACGTGAGGATTAAGTTTCTGGAGAAGCGTAGCTACAGTATATGGCAGCCAGAGATGTTGATATCTCGCTCAGATATTCAGAACCATCCTCTCCGAGACTTAGTGACGCTGAGAAATCCAAGGAGTAATTACACATTTACCAACTTCCTTTATAAGCAAGGGCGCTTATTTGACTATCTAAATACTGGTCTAATATTTCCCTTTCGGAAGGAATATGCTCAGTACATAAAGTGGGTCGCAGACCATTTCAAACATTGGGTTAAATACAATCAAAACGTTGTCTCAATCGATGTTTATTACAAAGATAGTATCAGAGGTGGATATAGTGTTACAACTGAATCCGGCAACGTTTATGTGGCGAAATCAGTGGTCTTAGCACCTGGGAGAACACCCTACATACCCACGCCTTTTGAAAAAGTGGAATCAGACCGAATCTTTCATCTGACACAATATCTCAACTCTGTCAAAAAATGGCAGCAGGAACAAAGCATTCAAAGGATAGCTGTAATTGGCGGGAGTCAAAGTGCAGTTGAGCTGATGCTGGATTTATCGAATAAATTTCCACAAGCAGAAATTATCGGCATTGTCAGAAATTTTGGCTACAGACTCAAAGATACAAGCCCATTCATGGGAGAGGTATTCTTCCCACAATTCGTTGATTACTATTATCATGTTGATCAAAAAAGTAAAGAGTATCTAAATAAAGATATTCGCTATACAAACTACTCAGCAGTTGATGCAGATGTACTTAATGAACTGTACTTGAAGATGTATGAGCAGAAAATAGATTGTAATCAGAAAATATTTGTAAAAAATAATATGCAGATTATTAATGTACAAGTAGACACAGAGAATATTATCTTATCTACGTTTGAAAAACACCTCAAAGTAACAAAGTTAGAAGTATTCGATTTTATTGTTCTCGCGACTGGTTTTCGTAACATGGGAGTCAGAGAAGATGAAGAACGATATCCTCCGCTCCTAGATTCACTTAAGAATTATTTAAAGATAAATAGTAACGGCAACTTGCATGTCAATCATGACTACAGCATAGAACTAACAGACGACATCAGTTCAGACTCGCCATTGTTTATCAATGGTCTTTGCGAATCATCGCATGGTATAGGTGATGCTGGGTCTTTTAGTTTGCTTTCGTTGAGATCAGAAATTATTGTTAACGGGTTAAAACGAAGAATGAATATGGCTTTAAATTCTCTAAATAATAAATCATTCATAAGACCTGTCCGACTCTAACCCTGATTCCTACCTTTTTCTTTTTATGAAGACATCAAAGCTGAGGCTCAAAATTTTGCACAGATCTTATAAATTTTTTGACACATCTATAAAAGTATTAGTTTAACAGATAGATAATCGCCTCCGTCTCTATATCTATTCATATCTAATTCAAACTAGCAAAGAGTTAAGCCAGCAATTAAACATTCAGTTTTGGAAGGATAATTATGAAAATACAGTGGAAAAAAGAAGCAAAAATTACTGATGAGTATGGTTGTGCCTTTCGCAGAATGTACCCCTGGCAAGGATATGCTAATACGCAATGGGGAAGTGCCTGGGCTAACATTGCCCCGGGAACCAATACCACAGAACACGGACATGATGAAGAAGAAACATTTATAATTGTGTCCGGGGAAGGAGAGATGACAGTTGATGGTGAGACAAAAGAAGTAAGCAAGGGTGATGTGAT
Organism: Halotia wernerae UHCC 0503; assembly: GCA_034931985.1. Lineage (GTDB taxonomy): Bacteria > Cyanobacteriota > Cyanobacteriia > Cyanobacteriales > Nostocaceae > Halotia > Halotia wernerae. The sequence continues at coordinate 25,270 of JAYGHB010000041.1, read as the reverse complement.
CTACTTGCCACCTTTTAGCCACCATACCTTGAAGAATACCTCCTCTACAGAAGTATTAGAAATGATCTGTATTTGGTGGAGTGGTGAACAGAAACAAGTAAAACTAGGTGCAGTTCAATGAGTCGCAAGTTTTTAGTAACGGCAACGCCACCAACCACTAATGGCGATCTCCATGTTGGACACCTTGCTGGTCCCTATTTAGGCGCTGATGTTTTTAAACGTTATCAATTGCAAAGAGGCAACGAAGTCCTTTACGTTTCTAGTGGAGACGACAATCAATCATACGTAGTCACTACAAGCCTTCGCCTTGGTCGAGATCCTCGGGAGGTCATTACAGATTTCGCAGGTCGAATCCAGATAACATTAAAGGCGGCCTGCATCGAAATGGATATCTTTACCTCTCCCGATCAAGAACACACTCTGTTTATTCAAGGTTTCTTTCACAGACTTTACAATGCGGAAAAAATTGTAGCTAAGGAAAAAGATCACTTTTTCTGCGAAAACTGCAACCGATTTTTATTTGAATCTTACATCAATGGATACTGCCCTGCCTGCTTCAAGACAACTAAAGGAAACATTTGTGAAAGCTGTGGGAACGCCAATGATCCCATTGACTTAATTTCCCCACGCTGTTCAATTTCAAAAAATCACACTATCTCTAGAAAAAGAGTCAAGAGTTTATTTCTTGAGTTAGAGCCACTGCGAGAGCAATTCCGAGATTTTTTTGATAAGCAAAGAGGGATATGGCGTCCCCACATTATGCAACTGGTTTTCGATGTTCTTGATAAACCTCTACCAGACTATCCTATTAGCTTTATTTCTGATTGGGGAATTCCAGTACCTTTTCCTGGTTTTGAAGGACAAGTCATCAATGTTTGGGCAGAAATGCTCCCAGGCTTGATGGAAAGCACTCGAAAAGCTGCCATGAAGCACTCACCAAAAGTATCTGTATCTGACCTATGGAATGCAGAAAACGGCTACGAGCTAGTGCAGTTTTTAGGGTTCGATAATTCATTCTTTTTTGCCATTGTACACATAGCGTTACTGATGACATCTCAAGAGGAATGGATACTCCCATCAGCCATCATAACGAATGAGTTTTATCAACTTGAAAATTACAAATTTTCAACCAGCAAGAACCATGTGATTTGGGGAGTTGACCTTTTAGAAAAGTTTCCTGTTGACCAAGTAAGATATTACTTGTGTCTCACGAATCCAGAGCATCAGCAAACAAATTTCTTAATTGAGGAATTTATTAGGATAACGGATGAGAAACTCTCTAAACCCTGGAATCAACTCCTTTCTCAGTACAATCATTTAGTATATGAGACAACTGATTTCAGCGAAAGTGAACTAGCTTATATTTCCTATGTTTTGACCGACAAGTTAGAAGTATTTGCTCATTTGATGGAAAGCGCCTACGAAATCAAATCTATAAGTTTGCGAAAAGCTGCAGAGACGCTGACTAATTGGATCTGCTGGCTGTCAGACCATATTTCTGAGACCGAAGCTTCTGGTTTAGTAGAATCAACGAACAAAATTTCCAAATACCGCGCCGCAGCAGCTTATCAAGGACTGAGGGCGTTAGCGATATTTTCTGAGCCTATCATGCCTCAATTTTCAACCAGGCTGAGAGAAGCTTTAAATATGGAACATAACCATTGGGAAGGGTATAGGGAAAATCGAAATATAACTCTCAATAAGCTGCCAGACAAACTTTTGTTCGCGGAATTATCCAAAAATCTGTGAAACGTAAATTCTTTACAGTCGGTTCACTTAATTTTGTTAATGATTCAGATTTATAAAGGCACAAATGCTTATCGCAAAAGATTTAGAGAATACATAAACTGGTTGAACGCGAAAAAATTCAGAGAATGCAAGCGCAAGTTTTGACACCCTGGAATCTAGTTCATTCGTTGGAACTTCATCCGGTTTAATTAACCTACCTAAATACATTATCAATACTGAATAGTTCTTGGGGAAAGGGCTCTGGTTTCTTTAGCGTATGTTTATCCTAATGACCGAGCCCACTCTTCTTTAGCTTAAATACAGAAAGGCAATTAGTTGCAGAGGGACAGTTTATGTTAAGCAGAAAGTTAAATACACAAAGTCAATTGACCGAGGTTTTTGAAAAATATGAATCCAATGTCAGATATTACTGTAAATCTTTCCCTGTAGTGTTTGATAGAGCTAAATCATCAACACTTTACAGTGAGTTGAACAGAGAATTTATTGATTTCTTTTCAGGCGCTGGCACCCTAAATTACGGTCACAATAACCCTTTGATGAAAAAGGAGATAAGTGAGTATTTGACCCGGGATGGAATTAGCCATGGCTTAGATATGTACTCTAGCGCAAAAAAAACTTTTCTAAGCAAGTTTTCGAGCATTATCCTAGAAGCAAAGGGTCTAGATTACAAAGTACAATTTTCCGGTCCAACAGGAACTAATGCCATTGAAGCAGCCCTCAAGCTAGCTCGGAATGTAAAAGCCAGAGAAGGGGTTTTTTCATTCATGGGCGGATTTCATGGTGCGTCTTTAGGGAGTCTTTCGGTTACAGGGAACCGAAAATTTAGAGCCGCGGCTGGACTTCCTCTGACCAATGTGACATTCATCCCCTATGAAGATAGTCCACAGGGTAGCTTTGACTCGATCACATACACGGACAAAATTTTGAAAGATACTAGCTCAGGCATTGAACTGCCTGCAGCAATAATACTGGAGACAGTTCAGGCAGAAGGAGGTGTCTACGTAACCTCAGTCGAGTGGTTACAGAGGCTAAGAGCATTGTGTGATGAGCACGATATCCTTCTAATTTGTGACGATATCCAGGTAGGCTGTGGGCGCACGGGCTCTTTCTTCTCCTTCGAGCGAGCCAACATAGTGCCGGACATCGTTACGCTTTCAAAATCAATTAGTGGGTATGGTTTGCCGATGTCGATAGTATTAATGAAGCGAGAGCTTGATATTTGGAAGCCTGGTGAACATAACGGCACTTTCAGAGGGAACCAACTTGCATTTGTCAGTGCAAGTGCTGCTTTAAATTACTGGAAGGATAAACATCTAGAAAATACCGTGAGAGAAAAAGAGTCTTTTATGGGCAGTTTCTTACAATCTGAAATAGCAGAGAGATTTAAGGGAATTGCTATTCGCGGTATAGGAATGATTTGGGGGATTGATATGCTGAGAACAGGTAGATCTGATCTTGCCAACAAGGTTGCTAAACTTTGTTTTGATCGGGGTTTAGTTATTGAAACTTGTGGAAGAGAAGATAGTGTTTTAAAGTTATTACCTGCGCTGACCATTGACATGGAGCTTCTTAATAAAGGATGTGATATCATACGGGAAGCAATTCTTGAATTAAGCTAATTTTTTGAGAAATATAGGGATGATTAGGTAAATAAACTAATAGTATTTCTATATTTTATTGTCCATAGATATTTGTGTTTCTAAGAGGATGTTTGAAAAGTCCTCTTGTTGGTAGTAAAACGTTCTAGATTCCCCTAAATTCCTCTTTTCAAAGGGGACTTTGATTCCGGTTTTTCCCCTTTTTTAAGGGGATATGGTGTACACACAAGTATTTCAATCCCACCTAAAACTTAGTTTCGTTGCCCTAGCCCTAAAATTAGCGGGATAAATGGAGTTTCCAGTTGCTTATAGTTTGGGTATTTATGGGGCTAAAAGAGTTGAAACCTTTGCGGTCTATAGCTGTGTGTACACCGTAGCTTTTAAGGAGTGAGTAGGGATCAAAAAATGCCTAAAATCACAGCTAACTACTTTTCAAACAACCTCTAACTAACTGACTGCATAAAACTATCACACATATCAAATATTAGGAGAAATAAATGCCTCTAGAAGGAATTTTAACTGCTACAGTTACGCCGTTTGATGATGAGGGTCTTCTTGACTTAAAGGCTTACGACAAACTTTTGGATTTTGTGCTAGAAAAAGGAGTTCACTATATTGTTCCTTGTGGTACAACTGGTGAATATTACGCCCTTACTCTTGAAGAACGTAAATCAATTTTGAATTTCGTATCTGAACGTGTTGGATCTCGTGCAAGGCTGATTGCAGGAACCAACTGTACTACGACGAAAGAGGTCATCGAACTAAGTCAGTATGCCAAGGAACTCGGTTACGAGGCTGTGATGCTTGCATCCCCATTTTGTTCCCTACCTACAATCACCGAATTAGTTGCTCACTTTAGAGAGGTAGAACAAGCAATTAATTTGCCAATTTTACTCTATAACAACCCAGGTAGAACGGCTGTGGACATGAACATTCAGTTCCTGGAGGGTGTTCAATCGATCTCTAGAATATTTGGCATCAAGGAAAGTAGTAACTCACTTACGCGAATGCACGAAGTTTTAATGTATTTTGGAAACCGATTTGAAATTGTTTGTGGATCTCACGACCAAGCACTGGAATATTTCTTGTGGGGTTCGCGTAGTTGGGTCGCAGGGATTTCTACTTTCTTACCAACCCAAATTATAGATTTATATGAGGTTTGTGTTCACAAGCGTGACTTTGAAGTTGGGATCAAAAAGTTCAAAAAATTGCTTCCTCTGTTTGCTCTGATGGAGGGAGGAGGAAAGTTCATTCAATATTGTAAATATGGATGTGAACTCGCTAATATTCCCGTTGGCTCTCCCCGACCACCACTAATGCCCCTTTCTCAGGCAGAAAAGCAACAGTTTGAGCTGCTTTATGCTCAAGCAATTGCCGATTGAACGACAGAAGTTGGTTGAAACCGCGCCGATGCAAAAAGACCTTTTTTTATCATAGAGCAGATTTTGGTTTCACCATTCAGTCTTTCTGGCGTTGCATGTTTGCGGTATGATTTTGCTAGTTTTGTAGGGTGGGCATTTTGCCCGTCCCTTGTATTTCAGGGCGGACAAGATGCCCACCCTACAAGAATCATCCCTTGATTCAGCAACGCCGTTTTTCTTAGTTGCAGGAATTTTTAGATGCAGTTAGAGGTAGAGCATATATGGTAAACCATTGCCGGAACCCAGCCAGTGATGTCCTTATTGTTGGTGGCGGCATTGTTGGTCTTGGGATTGCCATAGAGTTGGCACTGGAAGGGGTGAGCGTCAAGGTACTCAGTCGCAGCTTGCAGGAGTCAGCAACTTACGCCGCAGCAGGGATGCTCGCTCCTCAAGTTGATTCTCTGCCTTCCAAAGCAATGGTAGATCTGTGCCTACGCAGCAATGTGATGTATCCTGCTTGGATTGAGAAACTAGAAGAACTTTCTCAATTGGAAAGTGGATATTGGCCTTGTGGCGTTTTAGCACCAGTTTATGTCGCGCCGAAAGATGAGATGAAACGCATTGAATTTAATGTCCCCACGGCTCAATGGTTAAACCAAGATGCTGTTCATCAAAAGCAACCTGGTCTGAGTCCGGAAGTTGTGGGTGGATGGTGGCATCCAGAGGAAGGACAGGTTGATAATCGCGCTTTAGCTCAAACAATGCGTAAAGCTGCCTATCAATTGAGTGTCAGTATTCATGATGGAGTGGTTGTTGAATCAATTCAACAAAACAATGGTGAAGTCACGAGTATTAAGACCTGTGTAGGAAATTTTCAATCCGGACACTATATATTAGCAACTGGCGCTTGGTCTAGTGAGTTATTGCCAGTTTCGGTATATCCTAAAAAGGGGCAAATGTTATCATTTAAAACACCCTTTCAAAGCGCCGGCAATGCCAGAAATACCAAGGAAGAAATGACGCTGAGGGTGGTTCTCTTTGGTCATGACATATACATTGTGCCGCGTCAGGATGGACGCATTTTGATTGGAGCTACAAGTGAGGAAGTAGGTTTCACTAATCACAATACACCTGCAGGAATCCAACAATTGTTGGAGCGCGCAATTCGACTCTACCCAAAGCTACAAAACTACACAATCGAAGAATCCTGGTGGGGGTTTCGACCAGCTACACCGGATGAGTTACCCATTTTAGGGCAAAGCCACCTAAAAAATCTGACCCTTGCTATAGGACACTATCGCAATGGCATTCTTTTAGCTCCCGTAACCGCCTCTCTAATTGCAGATCTGATTTTGCACCATAGAGCCGATGCTTTACTCAAGGATTTTTGTTGGGAGCGATTCCATTCTACACAAAATGTTTCGTAAACAGCTAATTCAATTTGACTACCTTCGGAATGCTATGGAAGATGTTCTTCGTATAGCGTCCTAACCGTATTGGCGACTGCTATAACAATAAGACAGTCACGACCCCAGCAATTTTATAGTTTTTCATTGAGGAGTTTATATGACATCACTAGTAAGTGTTCACAATGAATGGGATCCATTGGAGGAAATGATCATTGGTATCGCAACAGGTGCCCAAGTACCCACAGCAGACAGAGGTCTTTTTGCTCTTGAGTACTGCGAATATTACCAGTCACAGGATGAAATTCCATCTGGTCCCTACGATCAAAAAATTATTGAAGAGGCTAATGAAGATCTCGAGGGATTTGTCCAAACTTTACAACAGCATGGGGTCAAGGTCAGGCGGCCTGCACTGACTGATCACACAAAAAGTTTTGGTACACCAGACTGGAGAACAAATGGGGAATATAACTATTGTCCAAGGGATGTGTTGCTGACCATTGGCAGTAATATTATTGAGTGTCCGATGGCATTACGCTCACGTTACTTTGAATCCTTTGCTTATCATCATTTGCTGCTTGAATATTTTGAAAGTGGTGCTCATTGGATTTCAGCACCAAAACCTCAATTGCTTGACGATACGTACAACATCCGACCAGTTTCAACCTCAATACTTAATAACAAAGAACCAATTTTTGATGCTGCAAACGTAATAAAAATGGGTAGAGACATTCTGTACCTGGTCTCATGTAGCGGCAATATGCAGGGCTTTAAGTGGTTAGAACGGTTACTAGGAAAGGAATACAGAATTCATGCTATTTCTGGTGTCTATGAAGGTACTCACATCGATACAACAATTACTCTTGTAAGACCCGGATTAGTAGTGCTTTGCCCGGAACGGATCAGTAAAGACAAAGTTCCGGACGTGTTTAAAGGCTGGGATATTATTTGGGCTACAGAAATTGTGGACACTGGTTATACTGGGAGTTATCCTCGCGCTTCTATCTGGCAAGGCATGAATTTTATTATGATAAATCAGAATCTTGCTGTGATTAATGATCTCCAGGTTCCTTTAATCAAGGAGATTGAAAAGCGTGGTATTGATGTAATTCCATTAAGAATGCGACATGCCAGAAATCTCAGTGGCGGCTTTCATTGCGTATCCTTGGACATTCGACGCAGAGGTGCGCTACAGGACTATTTAAAATAAAGCCTATCAAACAGCCAGAGTAGATTGGTCAGGATGAACGCACGGAATTTATAAAACCCCTGCTGGATAAGGATCTTGACGAAAAAATAGGCTAAATTGAAAAACGCCGCCCTTTTGTAGCAATGGAACAGGAATGTACGTTAAGCCTAAGATGCCTACTGTAATTGACTTTGCGCCGTCGTCCTAATTTCTGTCTATTCCTGTGATAAAGATTCTTATCACAGGAAAAATACACTCAAAGCCTGAATTATCGGTCAGGATGAGGCATTGAAGAAGGTAAAATTTTTATCGTCATCATAGGAATCAGTCGTTAGCGTACATTTTGGTTCCAATGCGACTCACACGCGAACGCCGAAACCCTTGCTATTAAACCTGTTCTGTCACTCTCGTAAAATAAAGGCTCAAAGCTTGACTCAATCAAAGTTTCAGAATCTTGCTTCGATTATTGTTTTCCGAGAGTGACAGAAAAGGGATAAGTTAAATTATTGAGAGCTTATTTCATTAAGGGAAGTACATTGATGTCCGGAATAGAACAACTTTTCGTATCAGCACTAAGTCTAGGATTTGCTTACAACGCCACACCGGGCGCTATCAACACAGAGTCCTTGCGCCGTGGGCTGGAGCAGGGCTTCTGGCCTGCTCTGTTCGTGCAGCTAGGAGCGCTGATCGGTGACACGACGTGGGCAATTATCGCTCTCACCAGCACTACTTTTATTGTGCAGAACCGAGCAGTGCGCCTGCTACTGGGTGTGGCGGGGACTTTCTTACTGTTTTGGCTAGCTAAGAATGCGCTCTCAGAAGCTTGGTCTCATGGCACGCCACAAGGGAAAGAACCGAGTACCCAAGGGAGCTTCTGCACAGGTGTTTTCTTTTCCCTCGCCAGTCCCATCGCCATTCCCTTCTGGTTGAGCATGAGCAACGGCTTGGCAGCGAGACCCAATGTTCCACAGAGTCAGAGCTTCGTCATCTTTCTGTCTGGTTTTGTGCTGGGTGCGCTGCTTTGGTGCCTTTGTATCGCTACGCTGATCGGTTGGGGGCAACGCTTGGTTCGTCCTGCCTTCTTCCAATGGGTCAACGCATTGTGCGGTCTTATCCTGGGCTACTTAAGTTTCGAGATGTTCTGGAACACGTTAAAGCTACTATTCGCCTGATCGTCTATGCATTAGTCACATCTTTCGTAACAAAAGAGTGAAAGGCTAGGCATTAGATAAGTAGAACGGCGTAAATAATTATCGTTGGGGTGAGGCAGGAGGCAGGAGGCAGGAGGGAAGAGGGTTTTAGCCTCATTTATCTTTCTTAACATAGTTGTGTTTTTTCCCACCGACTTACTTACAGCAGTAGTTTTAGGGATAAAAGTCAAATATTAAGGGGAGTGCAATCGCGGAAAAAGTAATCTTATTTAACAGTAATATTGAAGAGAAGTAACTAAAAATAATCAAGAGTAAAGTTGAATAACAAAAAGGCAACCAAAGAGTTTTTGGAAAGTCAATTAAACGAGAAATGCTGATTTTTTCGTTGGTTCTTAACGTTGGTTGTGATCAAGAATAATTTAGATGCGTTTGCCCTGCGCTTTGAGTGGCTTGGTGTTTGGACTTAGTATAACTAACTAATTAGGTGATTATGAACGAAGATCAAAGATTAAATCATCCCTTTCATATGTATAATGCCATTTTTGCACAGCCTGAATCTTTTGCTGAAGCTATTAGGCGAAATAAAAATCAAATCGACCAAGCTGCAATTAAAATTGCTTCCTGTCAGCGACTATTTATAGTGGGTATTGGCACTTCATATCATGCTGCTCAAGTTGGTGAATATTTGATGAGAACATATTGTGAAGATTTATTTACTTGTGCGTGTCACTCTTTTGATTTTTTTCTGTATGGACCAAGGCTAAATTCAACAGATTGCATTATTGCGATCAGCCATCGTGGTAATAAAATTTATACTTTAAAATGTTTAAACCAGGCTCGGGAATTGGGTTGCTCTACTTTATTTATTACTGGTGAAACAGCACAGAGCGAACTATTAGAAAACCTAGATAAAAATTTTACGTTTCAGACAGTTCCTCAAGAAAGCTCATCTGCCCATACAGTCAGTTATATCGGTGCTATTGCTATTTTAGCGTATTTATCTGGGCAAATTAGCTTTAATCAAACCAATAAAATTCTACTTTCAGAAGAGTTTTTACTTAATGATATTCCTCAAAACCTAAAGATTATACTTGATAGAGAAACACAAATTAAACAACTCGCTAATGAGCATTTTGAGGCTCGACGTTTTTGGTTAGTTGGAGGTGGAGAAAATGCTGTTACTGCACATGAGGTAGCTTTGAAAATAAAAGAGACTTCTTATTTGCAAGCTGAAGCTATGTCAATTGAAGCTATTCTTCATGGTCCCTTGCAATGTGTTGAAGCAGAAGATTTTTTTATATTAATTGCTCCAACAGGCAAAGCCCAGAAGCGGGTTATAGAGTTGTCAAAATTAGTCCAAGAGATTGGTGCTTCTTATATTATGATGATTGACCAAACAAAACAAATACCATTACAAAATTATAAAGTTGATTGTGTTGTACCTAAAGTTCCAGAACCTTTTACTGCTTTAACATGTTTATTACCACTGCAACTATTTGCTTATTATCTAGCTTTAGCAGTAGGTACAAATCCCGATGGATTTCGGCTTGAAGACCCACGTTTTGCAAAAGCACGTAGCCTTATAAAATTGTAGTGACTATATGAAGACTCAGCAATTCTCATTTTGAAATAAATAGAGCATTAACCCCGATTTTGGAATTCAAAATGTAGTACAAAATAACTAGTTTTTCAGCTAGAGGCGTAGGCGCAGCCCGCCGCAGGCATCGCTAAAAAACAATTGGGTCGAACAATTAAGTATAAATAGTCAATTAAATAGATGGATTACCTGACAACGAACGGGGGTAATCGAGGAAAATAGTTCGGTTTTTAGAATAGGGAATTCAAGAGAAATAAAAAATTATAATTGTTGTCAGATGATGTAAAATCGGTGAGTTAAAAATCCGATAGCGCGTCAAATTACTCCAAGATGATTCAAAAGACGGCGACCCTAGAAATTCCGGAATTAATGCAGCTTTTATGTGAAGAATTACATGGCTTACCCGATGAAAGGAAGCCCGGAAATAATACCAAATATCAGGTAGAAGATGCAGTGATGGCTGCCTTTTCAGTCTTTTTTACTCAATCACCCTCTTTTTGAGAACATCAACGTTTGATGAGAAGCAATAAGGGGAAAGATAATGCTGAAAGTTTGTTTTCAATTGAGGCAATACCAAGTAATAATCAAATAAGAAATTTATTAGATCCGGTGCCAGCTACTACTATATTTATAACTTTTGAAAAAGTCTATCAATGGTTAGAAAAAAATGGAGTTTTGAAAAAGTTTCTCTACTGGGATGGAGAAATTTTAATAGCTTTAGATGGCACAGAATATTTTTCATCTAAGAAAATTAATTGTCCTCATTGTAACTGTCGTAATCATCGAAATAGAACCACAACTTATTTTCACGGCTGTGTCACACCTTTTGTGGTTTCTCCTAATCAAAAACAAGTGATTAATTTATCACCAGAATTTATTAAAAAGCAAGATGGACATCAAAAACAAGACTGCGAAAATGCGGCTGTTAAAAGATGGTTAAATAAGAATCATCAAAATAAGTATGGTTATCCTGTAACCCTTTTAGGGGATGACTTGTATTCTCGCCAACCTGTTTGTACCTTGCTGCTAAAACCAGGGTAAGCGCATTTAATTTTGTAGTGAAAAATACATAAAAAATGACTGAAATATGTCTGAGTGAGTCGAATTTAAGAATTTAATTTGAGTATTAAATATGTTAAGTAGTACCCTAATAAGCAAAGCATCTATTAGACATCAGGGTTAGTCTCATGGTATCGGGTTTCAAGTCTCCTAATAATTCTCTTACTAAAAACTCAAAGGCTTTGAGTATAGGGAATGCGACTGTGTTAACAGAAAAGATGTCATCAATTTTTAGCGAAATAAAAGACCCCCGTGTAAAAAGAAAGCGGGTGCATTTATCAATACCTTCGCCAATTTACGAGGGTGAGATGATGATGCTTTAACCATTAACTCCCATTTCTTTGAGGGTTGGCAAAAACAATCAGTCCTAAAAATTCCTTTAAGGTTTCCTACAAGGGTTTTTTAACGTATTGACAGCAGGATAAGGGTTTCAGATGAAAAACCACCTTTTCATCGAAACGCTTATGTATGCTTAATTTTGCCACTTTTGCCAAAATTTATCTAGGCTCTTATTTTGGCAAAGGTATTGATTTATTAACAGATATTTTAATCATCGCCATACTATCAGTAATCGGCGTAAATATAGCGAAGCTGTCACCAGGGGCGTGCGACGTGAAAGTTGTGTATTAGGCGCATCCGCGCTATGGGACTGAGAGGCTGTCCTCTCCAGAGAAGTCCTTCTCTCTGTCCCCACGTAAAAGGGTCATTGACCCCACCTACACTGACAGTAAGTAATGAAATCAGTGGAATGCAAGGTACGAAAGCTTACTTACTGAGAGCCTAAATTGGTAGAGCAAGCAAGGGGAAGACCGTCAAGGGTTAACACTAGTGAACTATCTTAAACCTCGTGATGACAGAGAAGTGAAATCAGGCTGATACACTTCAACCAAAAGGTAAATGAGCAGGTTGCTGGAGTGTCCTAGACAGCAACGAAGGAACAAACGCTCATCGGAGTATAGATAGAACCCAAAACGGTCGAATGTCAAATACACAGAACACGGTAAGCCCTATGGATTCTCAGGGGAGTCGATAACCTGAGTAGGTCAACCGCGAGGAAGACATCAATATCCAGAGGGTAAAGGAAGTTGGAGAAAGCAAATGCTCCTGGTAATGCGGGAGATAGGGGTCAAGATTACCCTATGCCGAAAGGCAGCAGACTTCCAACAGGTATCCACCGATAAACCAAAGTAACGGAATAAACCAAGGTGAAAGATAGAGTCAGCAATGACATCGGAGCTTCGGAAACGTTGTTAGATTGGTCAACCATTAATTGGCGACAAACATAGTGTCAGTACACAAGTATTCAGTTACGCAGACCACGAAATCTGGAAAGCTCTCTGGAAGTGGTCACTGCGTAGACATCCGAATAAGGGTAAGCGATGGGTTGCCAATCGATACTTCAAAACTATCAATGGCAGAAAATGGAACTTTGCAGCAACGGTAAATGACCGACGGGGAGAATGGACTACCATTTCCCTAGTATATCTGCCGGGTATCAATATTGAACGGCACGTTAAGGTCAAAGGCGCTGCATCTCCTGATGACCCAGAGTTAAAACATTACTGGGAACAACGTCAAACCCGATATGGCAAGACCTATTGGGAAAAGGGATCTAAGCTCTACAAAGTAGCAGCAAACCAAAATTGGCGTTGTCCAGTCTGCCACGAACACCTGTTCAATGGAGAAGCACTGAATACACATCATCTTCTGAGTGTTGCAGAGGGAGGTACGGATACCGCAGATAACCTTGTTCATCTGCATACATTTTGCCACCATCATCTGCATCATCGAAAAACTCTCTGAATAACTGGATGCTTGAGCGGCTTGAGGGGAAACTATCACGAGCCGTTCTTTGGGGAGGGGGACACGGCGACGTGTGCCTCCTTACCCGACAAAGTAGCCTGTAAGTACTATGAGACAAACGTTTCAGCTTTTATGATGATTTGGGATAGCGATCGCTCGCCATTGCTCTTTAGTTCCGATTTTGATTAGAGTCGGCACTTTGAGGCGAAAATTCCACGTTGTTCAACCCTTTAACATTTCAAAGAGCGATCGCATCTAAATCTCTCAACAAACGGCAAGTTGGTTGAATTAACTCTCCTGAACACATAACTCCAACTGGCACTAGTTTTTGTTTGGCGACTAATTTCTCGTCTAGAGAATCAAAAAACGAGCATTTACCCTCTACTAACTCGAATATCGAGATATCTGCTATTGAACCAACTTGTAAAGTACCAATTTCCGCTTCAGCTTTTAAAATGCGGGCTGGATTGATTGTGACAGTAGCGATCGCATCTTCTAACTTTAATCCCAAAGCCATAAGTTTAGAAATCCCACCACACAAACTGTAATTAAGAGTTGAATCATCGTGGAGGCTCTTAAAATTACCGTGAGCGTCGCTACTAATAGTATGGGGGAAAACTCCTTGCGCCATCATCCGCCGGGCAATGTCAAAACTAAATCTCAGTCCATGCCCTAAATCTAAAAGTATACCCCGATCCATAGCTGCGATTAGCCAATCAGGAACTTGGGTACGTGTTCCCATCAACCCATCTGGCTGACAACTGTAGCAGTGACCTAAAATATCTCCTGGTTTCATATAAGACAGGGCATTTTCTACTACTGTCTCTGGATTTGGCCGCTTGGCTTCCACTACAGGAAATAATTCTCCTGTATGAACATATAAAGGTAAATTAGTGCGATCGCCAACTTCTCGTGCTAATTCCAATACACCCATTCCCCAGCGAGATATTGAGCCAGAATCAGCGTGTACTTTAAAACCGCGGATAATTTGCGGATTGGCTTTTGCTAATTGAATTAGTGGTTCAATATCTACCTTTTGCGGATCTTCTAAACCCGATTCGATATTACCGATGGTTTGTGTTGCAGCATGATTGATTAAAAGAAAACAGCGTACATCTGTTTGGCTTTTCTCTACTATTTTTGATTTAAAGTCAGAAAAGTTAAAAGGACTACTGCTACCTTGGTCTACTACAGTCGTGACACCCGCATTTATCCCAACATCATCAGCAGGTATCCCAAAATTAGTCACCCATTCATACACATGAACGTGTAAATCAATCAAGCCAGGACAAACTATATAACCATCAGCAGCTACTGTTTGCTTGGCTTCATAAGGTGGTAATTGTTTTGCAACAGCGACAATTCTGCCGTCACGAACAGCCACATCAAAGCGTCCGTTGAGTGATTGACTAGGATCTATTACCCAACCATCTTTGAGGACTAAATCATATAAAGTAATGTTGCTTTTCATACTACATTTACTATCAGCTTATTTCAAAATTTCCCTAGAGGTTAATCGAATGAAGCTCATAATAGTCGCAGTATTACTACGTCTTTTGTATCAAGAAGGACACTTATTTTACAACAGTTAACAATTTTGATATTTCATGATGAAAGTAATTTTTTTAACGTTAATTCCTTGATCAGGATGGAATATCAAGCCGTTGGTAAGGCTGCAATCTCATGCAACACTTGCAAAAACTGATGAACTTCTTCAACGGTGTTGTAGTGTACCATTCCAATTCGTAGTAAACCGCCACTTGCTTCTAATCCTAACTTCTCAGTCAGATTGATTGCATAGAAATTGCCATGCCAAGCAAAAATACCGCGATCGCCTAATGCTTTAGCTGTGGTTTCAGGTGTTTGCCCCGCCAGCCGGAAGGCAACTGTTGGTGTCCGCCAAGCAAAACAAGCCGGATCGGTGATGCCATAAAAACTTAAGCCAGGAATCTCCAACAATCCTGCAATTAGCTTTTGGCTCAATTCTCTTTCGTATTGCTGAATGGCTGACATCGCTGCAACTAAGGCAGCACGACGACTGTGATAAGCAGATGCTAGCTCATGACTAGGTTGATCTGGTGAGGTGAGAAAGCGGGGACAGTGGAATGTTTCCAAACCTTCTTTATCGGCTTGGGCTAAAGCTGCAACCAATTCACTATCAATTGATGGTGAGACATGACAACCTAGTTTTGCTAAATAGTTAATCGCCGCCACTACACCTGCTAATCCTTCATGATTCAAGGTTCCAGTTTCCCAACGCGATGGTACTTCTTCTGGAGCTGGTTTTAGTTTATAAGGGCTGAAATGGGCAAGATGCTCCCGTTTACCGTACAAAATACCAATATGAGGGCCGAAGAATTTGTAAGCCGAACAAGCAAGAAAGTCGCAGTCTAGGGCATGTACGTTAATCGGAGCGTGAGGAGTGTAGTGGACTGCATCAACAAACACCAAAGCCCCAACAGTATGGGCAAGGCGCACTACCGCTGCAACATCGTTGATTGTCCCCACAGCGTTGGAAGCATAACAAACTGCCACTAACTTTGTCTGCGGATTAATCTGTCGTTCTAGATCGCTCATATCTAGGGTACAGTCTTCGACATTAACATCTACCATGCGGACAGTTACACCCTTTTCCTCCAAGGCATACCAAGGGGAAACATTAGCAGAATGGTCAAGCCGCGTCACAATAATTTCATCGCCTGGTTGCAGTTCTCGACCAATAGCCCGACTCACGGCAAAGGTGAGGGTGGTCATATTTGCACCAAAGATCACCTCATCGCTGTTGCAACCGAGAAAATCAGCGATCGCTGCACGAGCAGAAGTAATCAACGCATCTGTACGCGCACTTGTAGCAAAAGCCCCGTGAGCATTGGCATTTGACCTTACCAAATAATCGCTAATTGCATCTAGCACCGATCCTGGTACTTGAGTACCACCTGGCCCATCAAAAAAAATTGCAGGTTGACCGTTGATTTTTTGTGTGAGTGCGGGAAGTTGGGCGCGTATCCATTTCAGGTCAAGAGACTCCATATAGACTCCTGGATTAATAGTGTTTTATTTAAACAGTAATTATCAGTTTTTTAACTCAGATAATAATACTTTTCTGAGCATACAAAATAAGCTTAAAACAGAATTTATTCCTGCTTAATTATTGGTTATTGTTGCTAATTTACCTGCACTTTATTAAGTATATTATAGCAATCTTAAATGAGATGTGAAAAATTTTAAGTAATGTAGTTTTGGTAGGTAAAGCCCACCAAAACTTTGATATATAGGACTTCTATTTCAAAAATCAAATAGAAGTTCTATAGAGCTAATCCATAATATTGAAGTTATTTGCCAATCATGTTCAAAAATATTGCTGAAAATTAATGAATTTGGGGGATTAATAGAACAACCGCTTCAAGCGATCGCTATTTTCAATCTTGAGTCACATAGGGACAGCGACATTTTTGAGAATAGTCATTGGCCTTTGGCTTTTGAGAAGTTGCATTTCTTGTTCGTTTCGCACTAATAATGCACCTGCAAATCCTAATGAATTGATAGAGATAGACTGGAAATGCTCCTGCGATCGCGGTACGATGAGCATCCATTGTCGTGTAGCTAAGAAATTGTAAGCACCAGACTGTTTATTGCCATCAACTGCATCTAAACCTACAGCACGCAGTAAGGTGTAATAAAACTCTAGCAAAGCTTTTGCTGCTGTTAACGGAGACCGCACCCAATCGGGGTCTAGTGGTGCAAAAGCATGTACAAAAGGAAGTCCTGGTATAGTTGCAATAGCATTCTGAAACTTGGCCGATGCTAATAGTGGTTCAATAGGTGTCTGCAAACCTGAAGGTACAAGTGGTAGGGGTATAAGTTGCAAATGCTTGTGTCGCTGACTAGCACCTGCAATTTTGCCCCCGTTGTAGAACGCTAAACCGTCAAAGTCAGCTAGACATGCCCATAAAGCTGCAAAGTCTTCTTGGGTGAGTAAACTTTCCTGTTCTTCAAAAGCACGGGTGATGATTAGCAGATGATAATCAACAACGTTAAATTTATTCAAAATACACACATGAGTCTCGGAAATATCTGCAACAAATAAATCCTCTTCATAGGGAAGGAAGGGATTAAACTCTTGTCCAGAGTCAGCAGTTTGTTTGTCTTGTTTTTCTTTGGCTACTTTTTTGCGGTTGAGATTAGATAAAATCCGCACTAGAAATAGCACGCCATCCTGTTCTACAAATTCAAACTCCGTCGGTATTGACAGTAGCGCCCCACATTGTAAAGCTTGTTCAGTTTTTTCTTTGACACTTGTCCATAAAGTGCCAGGTTTCAGCAATATTTTTTTTTCAGGCATGGTGAAATATTTTAGCAGTTATGACGACTTTTCTACACCACTGTGCCCATTGCTGAGATGATGCGGCGGTTTCCGGCGAAAGAATACAAATAGCGAAAGTGGTATATTGATGTCACCTTTCTATAACCTACTAGCCACAGATAGATTCTGGGAGGTTTAAAGTAAGCAATAATCAGCTACTCCATTTAAAACCTAGAACAGCCGCAAATTGACTTGAATTTTTCACCAAATTAGGACATTTTCACTGTGACAAAAATACGTGCTGTGATTGTTGACCCGAATGTGCCAGGACGTTTGGCACTCCGTGAGGTGGATGCACCTATATCCGCACCCAATGAAGCGCTAGTAAGAGTTGCAGCAATTTCTCTCAACCGAGGAGAAGTAAGGCGTTCAATTAATGCTGATGCTGGTTGGCGGCCTGGTTGGGATTTGGCTGGTACAGTTGAAACTCCTGCTGCCGATGGTTTTAGTCCACCGCAAGGAGCGCGTGTAGTTGGTTTGATGCGTTCCGGCGCTTGGGGAGAACTGGTATCGGTTCCGACAAATGCTCTAGCAGAACTGCCTTCGTTAGTTTCCTTTGCCCAAGCGGCAACATTGCCTGTAGCTGGTTTAACTGCTTACCATGCTCTACTAAAAGGTGGTTCCCTATTAGGTCGTCCAGTTCTGATTACGGGTGCATCAGGTGGTGTTGGTAACTTTGCTATCCAGTTGGCACGGCTTAGTGGAGCGCAGGTTGTAGCTTACATTCGTCAAGCTAGTTATGAATCTGTGGTTAAAGAAGCGGGGGCGCAATCAGTGGTGATTGGCTCAGACCTCTCACCTGCCAGTAAATACGGCCCTTATCATCTGATTGTGGAATCAGTGGGAGGTACTACGCTATCAACAGCCCTAAAATTATTAGCACCAGATGGCATGACAGTGTTATTTGGAACTTCAGGTGGATCTGAGGTAACATTCGATGCCTCCCAGTTTTACGCAACTGCTGGTGCTAGCCTCTACGCTTTGATTTTGTTTCATGAACTTCAACGCGAATCAGCGGCAATTGGACTAAAACGGCTTTTGGGTCTTATTGAAACAGGTCAGTTACGTCCTCACATTGATGTAGAAGTTCCTTGGACAGAAGTTGGTAATTTGGCTCAACAACTGCTTGACAGACGTTTTCCTGGTAAGGCTGTTTTGCACATTTCGGCTTAAAGCAATCTGCTCTCAATAGAGTCTAAAATAATCTCATTAACCTCTGCTTATTGCGAAAGATTTAGGCATTCGCTTTGAGTTTTGGAAAGTAAATAAAACGAGAAATGCTGATTTTTGGTAGTGCATCAAGAAAGTTTACGATTTGCCTTGAAAGGACTACCCCTAGCCCCTAATCCTCATCGGTTAAGACTTTGTAGTTCTATCTTGCTCACCTCCAGCTCGCTCTCGCGCCAAACTATCAATTGCATCACCTAAAGCAGTGGTCAAGCTTTTGCGGGTTTGAGTATGGCTTTCTTGTTCAGTTTTTAAAGCTTGTAACAAGCGATCGCGTTCTTTAGTGACAGCAATCAATTTGGCTTGCAATTCCTCTATAGACTCAATTTGTTGGATTTCTTGTTGAATAGCTGTTGTTGCTTTACCATCGCCAAGCATTCCTCCCTCAATACCTTTGAGTTGATGAATTTCTGCCTTGAGAGAGGCGATCGCCTGTTGAAATAAATGAGCATCTGTGCGACGTTGCTCGGCTTCGGTATTGTAGAGTTGTCGCCATTTTTGCGAACTTGACCAAGCACTATCGCGATCGCGCTGCTGTTCTGTCAACTGCTGTTTTAGAGCTTTAATTTCTGCCAACCACTGTTTTGTTAAGTCTTGACTCATAAAAAATTATTTTAGGTTGCTTTGATTTACTTTCTTTTAAATTTCTCATTATGACATTTTGCAAATTAGTATTTAGTCAGTTGAATCGTATTTAAATTTCAATATGTTTAGAGACTGGTTTGCAAAAAATTTGGGAATTGGTCAAGCTCGTAAAGAACAAGTATACCTAGATATATGTAGGTCAGTAAGTCTTGAAGATGTCAGCTATTGGATTCAGGTTCTCTTTGCAGCTGGCATTGCCACCTTAGGACTAGTCTTGAATAGTCCAGCTGTGATCATTGGGGCAATGTTAATTTCTCCATTGATGGGAGGTATTCTCGCCAATGGGCTAGCACTGGCTGCGGGTGATGTAATCTTAGCTATGCGAGCGCTGCTTAATCTTGTCTTGAGTTGCTTCGTTGCCATTTCTTTTGCGGTGCTACTAGTGTCTCTGTTGCCATTTAAAGAAATGACCGCTGAAATTGCCGCCAGGACTCGACCCAATATCCTAGATTTAGTAGTTGCTCTGTTTTCCGGTGCAGTGGGTTCAGTCGCAATTTGTAAAGAACCCAGAGGGGTAGCAACTTCTATTCCTGGTGTTGCGATCGCAGTTGCTTTAATGCCGCCATTATGTGTTGTAGGTTATGGCATCGGCATAGCCATTAGTGTAAATCCAGTCAATGGACTAAAGGTAGCTAGTGGAGGCGGGCTACTTTTTTTTACAAACTTGGTGGCAATTACATTCATGGCGATGTTGGTTTTTTTGGGTCTGCATATTGACAATTACCAAGTTAAAGAAAAAGTTAGAGAGTGGCGGAATGCACACCCCGAAAGTATCTGGATGCAGAGTATTCTGGAACGACTACCTGCTTACCAAAAAGTCAAAAGGATTGGGACTCTTCCGGGGAGATTATTGTTAATTTTTGTTACCATTGTGGCAATTATTTTTCCACTTAATCAATCTCTTAGCCAACTCAAACGCGAAATTTCTTTGCAGCAGCAAGAAAATCGCATTCGTGCAGCAGCAGGTGAGATATGGCAAAAGCAATTTGCAGTGCTTAATAATGGTGAACCGCGCTCTTACATCAGCAACATTTCGACCCTAGAGCAAAATAAAAAGCTAACAATTCAACTTCAGATATTTACTAGTAAACAATACACCCCAGAGGAAAAGAGTAGTTACATCCAACAGCTAGCTTCTCGTTTAGGGAAACCTCCAGAATTGTTAACACTGAAGCTGATTGAAATTCCCACTGCATCCAATGAACTTTTACGTCAAGTAGCTGAAGAAAAATTGCCGGAACCAGTAATTACGATCGCGCAGTTACAATCAAGTTTTATGCAAGAAGTGCAATCTGCTTTGGGTGAACTCAAACTTCCCCAGCCGGCACAGATGGTTAATTATGAGTTAATCACCATTCCTTACGAACCATTAAATATTCGGTTGGTGTATCTGAGTGAACGTGATATTGACAGAGATGCTCAAACTCTGCTGATTGACAACATCAGGTCTAAGCTAGATTATCAAACTGCCAAGATCAGTATGCAGAGAATAGCGACTAGTTTAGGAGTTATAGCTTATGAACCTGAGCAATCAACAGTAACACCAACTATGACCAAACAATTAGATCGCGCTGTCCAATTTTTGCAGCAACACCCCAATTTAAAGCTAGAAATAGTAATTAATCAAGAGCCAAACGAGCCACAAGAAATAATTCAAGCGCGATCGCAAGCAATTACACAATACCTCCAGTCAAAATGGCCAATTATTAGTGACCAAATAGTTCTGCAAACAGAAGTAGAGTCCAAACCAACTGCAACACTCAAACTTACGGTAAAATCACTGAGAAAGCCACCAAGGGCAACTCAGCTTGAATCATTCTAGACCGATACCAAGAGAAAAGCTAAAGGTTTACTAACACCGAGTTTTTCTCTGATAAATTTTGACTTACCGTAATTATGCCAAAGTCTCGTTTTGTCAAATTTTTTCGTCATCTTAATTGGCGCACCCTCAAGAAAACCGTTGCGAGGACAACCAAAAGACGACTGTTGGGACTGGCCTCGGAAATTGCCTTCAATGCGATATTATCGTTATTTCCAGCGATTCTTGCCCTCCTCACAGCCATCGGCTTATTTGAGGAATCCTTGCAAGACACCTTTAGACAGCTAGCAAATCAAATTAGTCAAGTCGCACCTGAAGCAGCACTGACTTTAATTCGTGAATTTGCCACTAAAGAAATTACTGACCCCAAAAACGGCGGTTTGTTTTCTCTGAGCTTTGTAATTGCCATTTGGACTGCTTCTGGAGCTATTAGTACCGCGATGACTGCTCTTGATCAAATTCATCAAATTCCTCCAGAAAAGATGCGTCCCTTTTGGAAAGCAAAACTGGTCTCTTTAGGATTAACAGTTGGTACGATTTTGCTGTTTGTACTGGCTTCTTTCTTAGTATTTATGAGTGACCTGCTATTGGGAATGGTGGTAAGTGGAAATTCCTCTTTGGACTTCTTGTTGCATCTTTGGCAACTGTTACGCTGGCCTTTAGCTTTAAGTATAGTTGCCAGCGCATTTAGTTTTGTCTATCGCTATGGCCCTAGCGTTTGGAATCCAGGTACACCAATGATGCCTGGGGCAATTGTTGCAGCTGTTTTCTGGGCAATTCTATCTGCTCTATTCCGAGCTTATGTGGCAAATTTCGGCAACTATAATAAAGTTTATGGTGCAGTCGGGGCTGTCATAGTTTTAATGCTATGGCTGTGGATGAGTGCTGCTGTGTTGTTGGTAGGCGACCAATTAAATGTGACCGTTGGTGAGGATATGCGGTCAAAAGCAGATCCAGATTTGTTGAAAAAAATTAATCCTAGAGTTAACTAAAGTATGAAGTAAAATGTTGAACGATTCAAATTTAAACAAGCGATCGCTTTCATGCCCAATTCTTCTTTTCGGTTTTCCATGATTGAACCTGAAGTTAAAGCACCTAGCTTAAAGCGGCTGCGTCAGATCAGTTGGCTATTGGATAATGTGATTACCATTCCCGGAACTAAAGTTGGTGTTGGTCTAGATCCAATTTTAGGATTTATACCGATTGGTGGTGACTTTTTAGGAGTGATGTTTTCTAGCTACATCATCTTAGAAGCAGCGCGCCTAGGTGTGTCTAGGGAAACCTTGGGAAAAATGGTTGTGAATGTGATCATTGATGGCTTGGTAGGTGCGGTTCCATTATTGGGAGACTTTTTTGATTTTACTTGGAAAGCCAATGCTTATAATATCAAGTTATTGGAAGAGTACTTAAAGTTTCCCAGCGAAAGAAAGAGTGCAGACAAATTGTTTATCTTTGCCGTATTGGCTGGATTATTACTGCTCGCCATTGTCTTAGTCGCCTTACCCGTGATATTAATTAGAATGCTGTGGCAAGCTTTTACTGGCGCTTAAATTAGTTATAAATAACAGGAATGAAAGATTGGTGGCAAGAGACTTTTCCTCAAGGGCAACAAAGTCTAGTTATTACTGACGCTCAAGGGTATCCTGTCAAAATTGCTTATGGTGAAAAAGGTATAGGTAAGCCATTAATTTTATTACATGGTATGGGTAGTTGGAGCTATAACTGGCGTCACAGTATTGACCCATTATCTAAGTATTTTAGGGTAATTTGTTTTGATGCTAAAGGCTATGGTTTCTCCGAAAAACCTTGGTTTCGCCGAGAACATAATGGGCATCAAGTTATTGAGCTAGAGCGAATTATTCAGGCATTATGTGATGAACCCCCGGTGATTGTAGCAGAATCTTTAGGGGGATTAGTTGCTCTTGCCCTTGCTCAAAAAAATCCTCAATTAATCGGGCGATTAGTAGTCGTAAATGTACCTGTTTTTACTGACCGTCTACCCCATTGGGCAATGTGGTTGCTTGCTCAAGCGCCCTTAGAAATAATTCAAACAATAGACTCTTTGCGTCTGGCATATCTGCTTGCACCTCTAGTTAGAGAAGTTATGGCAATAGAAAGGCGTGGAGTATTATTTGATCCATCAATTTTGACACAAGAAGATGTCTATTGGATAACTTACCCTTTTATTGAAATTCCTGGTACTCTGGTGAAAGTTGCTGAAGAATTACAAATAGCAGCGCGAGAAATAGAGCATTGGCAAACAAATAAACCCAATATGCTCACTGAAATTCAAAATAATCTGAATGCTATTAAATGTCCCACACTAATTTTGTGGGGTGATCAAGATAGTTGGTTTCCTGCTAGCCACGGAGAAAAATTACATCGATGTATACCCAATTCCAAATTACAAATTTTGCATAATTGCTGTCATGATGCCTCAACAGGTTCTTCAGAGGTATTAAATGCAGCTATTGTTGAGTTTACACAGAATACAAATTTTTGGTAAGATTTAGCTGCCCTCAACTAATTTACTTGCAAAGGCGATCGCTTCTGCTGGCGTTGAGACTTTTCCCTCAGCTTGGGCTATGGCAATTTCTGTTAGTAGTTCGCCCACCACTGGCGAAGCTGGAATATTTAATGTTATCATTAGTACTTTACCACTCACTAGTGGAGTGGCATGAGCAACCAGATCATCAGGGTTGAGGTAGCGGCTGATTAACGGTGCATAAGCGCGTAGCGACTTGTCCCCAGATATCGCCTCTACCAAAGTATTGCTTAAGGCTAAAACTACTATAGCCACAAATACAATTCCCGCTTCCTGGAACAAAAAATACTGTTCTCGTAAGGGCATATTGACTAATTTCAGCCGGGGGAACAGCTTCAAAGCGGTTATAACAGCCCGAATTTCCGCGCGGCTATAGGTGAGTTCCTGTAACTCTATTTCTGCCACTTCTGGATTTGGGTGGACAAGACAAGCAAGTTTGGCAATACCCAACCAAGTTGTTTTAACTGTGTCACGCACATACTGTTGCAGTTCTATCCCTAATTGAGGCCAGTTTTTTGCTAGTAAGGCTGCTGCTGCGTCAACCGCAGCCAATTTTTGACAGCTTTGGGGTGTGGCGTTTCGGAAAAAAGGCGTAATTAAACCATCTTCTCCAGCACTTGTGATCCAAGGAGTACCTTGAGGACTTGCCAATAAATAGCCAATTTCTACCCGCACTCGTTCTGCTGCTACTTCAGTTATATGTGATGCCAAAGCGCGAATTGTTACTTGGGTAGTTGGTTCAATGGTAAAACCCAGTTGAGCAGCTTGGCGATAAGCTCGCATTAACCGTAGAGGGTCATTGGCTAAATTGATTGGTGATACCATTCGCAATTGGCGCTGTTGTAAGTCTGCATAGCCTTGTAAAGGATCAATGATTTCTTGAGTATGGGGATTGTAGGCGATCGCATTGACTGTAAAATCCCTTCTATGCAAGTCAGTTGTTAAACTATTGCCTTCTTGTTGGGCAAAATCGGCTGTAGCGTCGGGAAATACCACACGGGCAATTTTCCGCTCAGCATCGAGTAATACAAACCCAGCTTGGTAACGATGAGCGATCGCTCTTGCTACTTTAACAGCATTGGATGGGATCACAAAATCTAGATCCAAGTATTCGCGGCTTCTTCCCAAGATGGCATCTCGGACAGCACCACCTACCATGTAAGCGGGTTGTGGCAAATATTTCAGACTAAAAGGCCAATTTTCGGGAGCTAGGGTAGATGGGACTTGCACATGCATTGTAATAAAAATCAACCCAGCAGCTAATGAATAAAGGTTGGGCTTAAGCTAGATTAACAATAAAGGTTCCTGGAGTTGGTTCTATTATGTGTATTTGCGTGAACTGCCACTATGTAGATCGCTGTGTAACCTATAATGCCGTAGAAACGCAGCACCAACAGCCCCACTTGACTGAAAACCCTACTTTTGACCCAAATGAACCCTCTATCAATGTCAACATCCGTACCCAAGAAGATTTAATTGAAATGGAATGGGATGTTGTCGGTTGTCTGAGCTTTAAGCAAGAAATGGGTAAATGGTCAAAATTACGTCCGGGTGAATTAGTCCCAACCTAATCGCAGATGATCTTAGCTTTTCAGGCGACTACTACCTTTTTGATGTGGTAGTCGTATTTATTTGTATGACTAATCAATACCTCTGCCAATTTACGAGGGTTCAACGCCTGTAGAAACAGGATAAATAAGTACCTAAACACAATTAATTACACACTGTCATTGCGAATGGAGCGTTCGCCCTTGGCGT
>JAYGHB010000040.1:0-29083 GCA_034931985.1 Halotia wernerae UHCC 0503 | reverse complement strand
CTCAACACAAGAATCAAATCAGCATGGTATTAATGGATATAATGATGCCTGATATGGATGGGTTAACCGCTATCGGCATTCTGCAAAAAATGAATCCACATCTCAAGATTATAGGTATCAGCGGCATCGCTATGAACAAAGAGCTTGTCAAGGCTGCTGGTGCTGGCGTCAATAAATTCTTGCAAAAGCCCTATACTCTTAATGAATTATTACAGATTATTAAAAACATTTTGAGTGACCCGGACATAGATTAAATCTATGTCCATCAAGTAATAATGATGAAATTACTTATGTCTGGGGTGTTTTTAAGAAAATTGAGTAAGAAACGGAATTGATTGACTTGTCCAAAAGCGTTATTTACAAGGGTTATAGCGAGGGCAACCGTGAAACTTCCTTGCGCGATAATGGCTCCTAGCATCAGACTGATAGTGCTTATTGACAGACCAAGTTAGATTCGTAAAGGAACAAAAACTTACGCTGGAGGTATCGATGCCCAGTCTAGAAACCTTAAAGATCGCTGGCGTTCCGCTGCTACTGCGTCCACCCACCAACCGCGATCGTCACACTCCTTTGATTTTGTTCTGGCATGGTTTTGGTTCTCCTAACGGTGAGGCTGATATTGCGGAGGCGTTTCCTCTAGAACACGTCGAAGCTTGGAAAGCCTATTTAGGGTTGCCGCTTTTTGGTCAACGGTCAGTAGGTATTGAAGATCTGATGCGCCGACAGATGGAAGATTATGTGCTGCAACTGCTTTTACCTGTAGTTGAGCAAGCGGTACAAGAGTTGCCAGAGGTAATTGAGGCATTGCGATCGCATTGTGATTTAGACAGCAACTCGCCCCTTGGTTTATTTGGCTTTTCCGCAGGTGGACTCGCTGCACTTTTAACCCTTGTGGAAAGTCATCTTCCAATTCAATCTGTTGTCCTTGCGGGTGTCACAAAAGACCTTTCAGCAGCAGTAGCGACTTACGAACGATTTACTCAGTCATCCTATGAAATGCTCTCTGAGCAGTATCCTGGGCTGAAGCCAGAGTATGAATGGTCTGAGGAATCTGAGAAAGCCAGAAATCGTCTTGATTTCGTTGCTCATTCAAAGGAAATTGTTCAAAGAGATCCACTTCCGGCGATCCTGTTTGTGCATGGTGTTCAAGATGAAGCATTCAATCTAGATGATGTGGAAGCATTGCATGATGCACTGAAAATTCAGTATCAGCAGATCAGTCATCCTGAGAGGTTGTCACTGAGAGTGTTCCAACATTTGAGACATGCGATTGATCTGACATCGAACTCCTCACCGGAACAACAAGCAAATATTGTTGAAATTGAGAGGGTCGTCGCTGATTGGTTCAAGCAATATCTTTGAAGATGTTAGCACCAGCCGCCCAACACGGAGAGCGCAGCAGATGGACGGAAGCCGCTGGTGCTAGCTTTTGCCGTTATACGCCTTCTGGCTTTGTGTGGATGTGACAAAACTGACTCATACTTTTCTATTAACCTAGCCTCAACTACGCAAGATGACAAAACAGCATTGGCGACCACAAGCGCTGATAAATCAGGCTTTGAACTAAGGCGCGAAAATTCCTTGCTTAGTTTTTGCTTACTTGTGCCAAGACCCATAAGTAAAGCCTTGATAATTAGAGACAGGCATTGATTTAAATCTATGTCAGGCGATCGCCTCCGGCACTGCGCTTAGCGTGATGAGCGAAAGATAACGCGTCCTGGAAATTCTTGTTGATTAATTCGCGCATACACCCGTAGACAGGTTAAAACTTCCCCAGGAACACCGCCACATTCTAGTTGCAAGTCATCCTTTGATAACGTACAAATATCGGCATAAAGTCCTGATAATTGACGAATCCGCACGTTATGACCAGCAAGATTTGCTCTATCAGCGAGTTTTTTGAGTGTACGCCTTGATTCTTGTTGTAACTTCCCCCACCACGAATAGCGTTCAGCAGGGGGGATGAATACTAGAGAGTGAATTGCCTCGTCCATGTCAATCCAAGCACGTAGAGTTAATAGAGGATCAGTATTTTCTTCAGCTTTTTGAGTGCGGTGAAAGCGATCGCTTAAAGCTTCAATATATTGATTTTTCTGTTCTGGTTTGGAGTGCAACGAGACGACATCGAAGCCAAAAACGCTCTTTAAGGCATGATGTAAATCTTGGTCTATTTCCATAAAATTTATATATAAAAGTAGAAACCCAGCTAATAAATGCATATTTTCAGAGGTATTATCTGGGATAATTTCATAACTCAAAAGTGCTTGTTGAGACAAACATAACCCCTTGGCTTGAATAGTACCGCTAAGTCCGGGGTAAATAATTTCATCCCGAATAAAAGGCACTTGATAGAGATAGGAATTATCTGCTACTGCACCAACTTCTTGAACTAGTTCTAAAGCCCGCTGTCGCCAAGATGTAGCTAAATCTTCTGGAACCCGTAATAGTTTGCGGTGAATTTCGTTCCATAAATCGGAGTCTGTCTGGCTTTGCAGCGGAGAATCTCCCAAATAATAATTAAGTTCGGGGTCATATTCAAAAGCTTCCCGCAGATGGTTGAGTTTTAATTCATTTGGGGGAATGATGGTATATTTGTCTGTTTGAGGTTGTAATAAGCTATGGAGTTCTTGCAGCACTTCGTCGCATACTTTGGCTCCTGGGTCGTCTGAAAGTTCTGTACGAGCTTGATTTAAAGTAGCCTCTAATCCATGTAGGCTAAATTTCAGTAATTTGGCTAACTCTGAGTTTTTGATATTTAATAGCTGATTTAGATGCTGCATGAATTTAACCTTTTCTTTTTATCTCACGCAGAGACAGCGACTCTGCACTTTTATGTGAGGTAAACCTAATGTATGCCGCAAAACGGATCGCGTTCTTTATCAACTTCGTTGGGTTGCAATTCTAATTCAGCACGATAAACGCATCCTTCCCGCTTGAGACATTCTTCGTTAGTCGATGTCCAATAAGGGACTTCACCAGCGTGCATCCGCAGAATGCCTTTTTCGTCGAGAGTTACACGATATTGGCTGGGATAATCTGTTGTCACGTCTGGTTTGCTCAGTGCGCCGATACGTAACCATTTTTTGGTTTTGCTTTCGGTATCTGTTTGATACACATAGAAGGTGTGCTGACTAGTTTGTGGAAAGGGAGGTAAGGGTTCACTGATTAAACCGATTCCTGGTTGGGGTGCGCCATCTTGGAGATAATGAAATTCTTGCAAATATTCACTCTCATCTTTGTCTACTTCAAATACCAGATGATAAGCATTTGGTTGATCTACAGTTGCAGATTCAAGTACATTGACGGCAATATCACCATCAGTCAAGTTTTTATTGGGGCGTTCAACGGCAATATTCCATTTCAATTTATCATCAGCAAACAGTGTTGATGTTTGAGAAATTGCCGATATTGCTGATCCCACATCTATCCCAGGAACGTCGATCAAATAATGGGGATTTCCCTGACAAAGCAGCACGCTAAATTGGAGTGTCTGGTCGATTTCAAACTGGACTTTAACTTTTCTGAGAAACTCAGCTTCTTCCATCCCCAGTTTTTCCATGAGCTTTTTGCCGTCGAAGCTACCCCAAAGTCGTAAATCTCCATCTTCGTAGTCTTGACGGTAAATAATATTGGTTAATTGTATCCCTTGCCATCCAGTCCGAACCTTGGCAACTTTTTCCCAAGGAGCAAGTTGATAGAGTTCTTGTCCGGCTTTGAATACCGACAATAAATCATTGCTTTGGGTTTTGCGTTTGAAGTTGCAAGGCAGATAATAAAACAGGTTTTTGACATCAATTTCTAGCTGGTTGGCTCCTTTACGTAATAATCCTTTGGATTCTTCGGGATCAAATCTTAGTCTTCGCAATTTTTCGGCGTAACAAGCACCCGCAGATGTAGCTAGTTTAGTAAATTCCAGGACAAAGGTAATTCGCTCTGGATTCCAGACAAAGTAAGGTGAGTTGCTAAATTCTTGGTAAATGTGGCGTTGCACTAAATCAAGATTGCAAGTTTTACCAGATAAAATTAACCAATCAACTTTATGGGTATTCCAATAATCTATATTATTATCTTCAGGATGCAAGCGACTTTCCATTAGTCCTTTAGCAATACCGATCGCTTCTTTAATTGCTGAGGTGGTGGCTGTTTCAAATTGCTGACTATCTAGGGTGACGTAGATACTATCTAAATTTGTCGCTTGGAATTTAATCCCACTTTGAGTCAGCAGTTCAGAAATTTGCTGCTCAAATAAGGTAAAGGTTAACACAGAATTATCGGTAGGCGATTTTTGGCCTAGTTGAAGCTTAGCTGCTTCTGCATATTCCCAAAGAGTATAAAAGGTTTGCAGCCGTTGGGGTGCTTGTTGCCAACGGGTCGGTAATACTTTCTCTGCTGTATCTAGAGCATCTTTGTAAGCCGCATCGCCTTCTGGATTTTCTTTATCGAGACATTTTAAAATACTACCGCTTTGGAATTTTCCTTGTTCTAAGAAACGCTCGTTTAATTCCGTGCTAATTAAATCTTCTAATTTTTCGCTGGCGATATTACCTCTTGTCACTGCTGTTAAAAGAAAGTCAGCGATCGCCACTTTTAATAATCTAAAAATTCGCAGTGTAATCAATTCACCGCCTAACTGTAAATGACCGGAAGATCCTAATAATTTGGGAGTCAGTTTATAATAACGTCCCCCTAAACCTCGGTCTTCATTATTGGCAAAGAAAGGGGTTTGATCTTCTAAGGTGAGTTCAATTAAAGCTAAATCAGTAGTTCCGCCGCCGATATCTAAAACGAGAACATTTTGTGACCATTTATCCCCGGCTCGACGACAACGGGTTTTGAATGACTCAATCCCAATATTGAGATTACCACCAAATTCTCGCCACAAAAAGAAGATGGCTACAGAAACGGCTTCATCGTAAGCTGTTTGGACATCATCAATGCCTAACTGTTCGACTAATTCTTTAACTTCCTTGCGAACAACTGGGGGAGCAACAGTTGGGTAAGTAACAACGGCGGTGAGTAAATCTCCTTCAGAAAATTTGCGTTGTGAACGTCTGCGGTAATCTTCAGTTAACTCTATTAAATGCGCCCAAGCTGCTTGGATTAAATAATTAACATTGATGGTTTCTTCTTCACCCTCCAAAATCACTGGGAAAGATCGTTCTTGACCAAAATAGCGTTTGGGCGAGTGATGAAATCGACTAATAATTTCCTTTAAAGAACTACTCGTACCTTGGGCGATCGCCTTTTTTCTGTTATCTCTGGCTTCCCTACCCATCCGCAATGAGAGATTTGTCAAGCTATAAATTTCTAATTCGCTGGGTATTTCTGTTTCCCGGCGGTCAATATCTAACACCACTGGCATCAAATTTTGGGATTCTAGAGTGGGTACGCGAAATACTTCATGATAGATCTGGTAAAGTTTTTTACTAGCGGCTCGGCGGAATCGATCGCTGTTACCTAGACATAATTCAATTTGGCGAATTGCTTCTAAAAAGCGTTCTTTGCGATCGCTTGTAAAAACTTCACTTAAGCGACTGGGTTCTATTTCTAGGTTTTTACTAATATCAGCAATAAACTTGTCCCATTCACCCGCGCTGATATCTGGTAACGCCACAGCAGCCGGAGAACTCAGCCATTGCGCCAAGCGATCGCGCAATCGTAATTCTTGCTCTTTGGGTAAAACTTCTGCGATCGGTACTTCAATCGGATCGAAAAGTGTGACTGTAGAATTTGACGTACCAAAATCTAATGCGAACCATCCGGGAAAT
The DNA here is from genome assembly GCA_034931985.1 of Halotia wernerae UHCC 0503. Classification (GTDB taxonomy): domain Bacteria; phylum Cyanobacteriota; class Cyanobacteriia; order Cyanobacteriales; family Nostocaceae; genus Halotia; species Halotia wernerae. The sequence goes on along the minus strand of JAYGHB010000040.1, from coordinate 23,315 downwards.
CTTTTTTGTGGTTTATCTGGTTGTTCATCAATATGGTTATTAAGTTGAAAAGGGTTCATTGTAGGATCTATTTCTGTTGTTTGCTTGATAGGCGGCGGTTCAGAAATTAAGGGAGACCACAGATGACATGAAGTTGCAATCTGTTGACGCTCAGATAGTAGCGGATTTCCTGAAGAATCGGAATCAAAATACTCAACAATCACCTGCAAATTACAGTTTATTGGTTGTATTAAAGGTTGCTTTAATTTGCAAGGATATTGCCCTAATTCCCCGATTTGAGAAATTCTCGGTGTAGCAGAGTAAAATTGTTGATACGCTTTTTGAATTTGGGCGGCTAATTCACCTGGTGTTCCTCTGACAATGCAAGTGATGCGAGAAATGTGAGGGATGTTGTTCCCTGAAGGGATTAGTTGAATGCTAGGAAGCTCCAAATATCCGTTTTCTTTAACATCCACTTGAAAGCGAGGTGAAAGCCGAATTTCTACAGGCATTCTGTATTTTCCTTTTCTCGCAGACTGGTTAAAATAATTCGGCGTTGCTGATTTAAGAATATGCCTCACGCAGAGGCGCAGAGAGGGTAAGGAGTTAGGACTAGGCCTTTCAAGTGACTTGTAAACTTTCTTTTTTCTCTCAGCGCTCTCAGCGTCTCTGTGGTTTAAAAACTTATTTAACCACAGAGACGCAAAGGACACAGAGAGAAGTCGGAAAAGCCGGATTTTTAATTTTGCATTTCTTGATGGTTGGCAATTTCTGAGAGAATCTGTAACCAACTGGGAATGGTTATTGGAGATGATGAATCTCCGGCGGCAATAAATCTTAGTAATGCTTCTTTTTTGGAGAAATTTTGCATAGTAGGAATAATTTGATCCAAAATTCCCTCTAATTCAGAGTTAACTTGTCGAGTGACTTCGCTGACATACTGCACAAGATGGAGACTGGTGCTAGCAGTAATCTCATCTCGCAGTCGCAGTACGAACAACTGGTGATTTGCGGATCTGGATAAGCCTTGGTTTCTTTCTGGTGCCCAATCAAAGATTTGACCGATATTGTGTTTTTCGTCTTGACGCGCCAAGGGAAACATCGTTTCGGGGGCGTAGATACCAAGGGTTTTGTCATTGGACATCGCTTGATCTTTGCTATTAATTTCGGAAAGAATTGCTTCTTGCCACTCATTGGGATCACATCCCAACAGTAGTTTATAAAATAAATCAGCTTCTTCCCCACCAAATTTAAACTCGATGTCTTGTTCCATTTCGGGGTGGATAATTGTTTTTAAGTAGTCACGTTCTGGGGCTATTTTATGGGATAATTTATCCAACCAATCTATGACTGCTTGATGAATGCGATCGCGGGCAAAATCTTCTAGTTCTTTGACTGTTTTAGCAAAAACTGGATAAAAATCATCACTTTGAGTTGGCAAATTATTATTAACTTTGTTTCCCCGATCAAATAGTTTACCAGCTGCACCTTTCGATTCTGCCAGGGCGATCGCCCCATTTTTAGCTTTGTTAAACAGCAAAGTCCACTGATGCCAATTGAGGATTCTAAAAGTAAGTTCGTCTTTAACTACATCGCTGACAATTTCTCCTCGTCGGTCTTTGAGTGGTTCTTGGCCTAAGTCTTTAAGGAAATTACGATAAGTTTTATCTAAATTCTCAATCACCGCCCGTAACTCGATCACAGCAGGACTATCTGTGATGGGGATGCCTTGCTCGTGAATTTCTTCGAGAATGTTTTTTAAGTTATCTTGTTGTTGACACAAATTCTCTACAGACCTGCAAGTGTCTTCATACAGTTGCTTAAGTCCATGAGTGGCGACATGGGTTTGAATCAACTCTCGTAACTTGGCAATACCCCCGTCTTGAGCAAAGTAACCCAATTGTCTGCCTAAATGACTGCGTGCATCTGATTCTAGTAGGCGATCGCTTAATTGCTCCCACTTTTGTTGCAACCGCTTAGACCTTTCGAGATAATCGGGATAATCTAAGTTAGCTAAAAATTCTGGTGAACCAGCTTTGACAGTAATCGAACGTTTTGCCAATTCAGCTAATCCCAACAGTGGCGACAGCAAAACAATCCGGTCTTTTTGGGTGGTAAAGGCACTTGCACCGTCAATGGTCGTTTGCAGAACTTTGAGTTTTTGGAAAACAGCTGTCTCCGGTAAAGGAATAACACCTTGGATCAGTTGGTCGAGTTCTCTTTCGCCGCCTTCACTGTCTAAAGGTAATTGATCAAAGCGACCTACACCTACGAGAATTAAATCCTTGAGGTCTTGTCCTGGTCGCTGCTGCTGCATCATGGTGAAGATTTTATTAGCGCGATCGCTTCCGGGAGATTTACCATTGAGCAATACTAAAATCGTTTGAACTTCAGCTAATTCTCGCAATGATAAGAATGTATCTCTAGCGCCGGAATTAGCAGCCCCTAATCCCGGAAAGTCTAGGAGAATAAATTCCGAAGCACCAGTCACATCCCAGACTTCCCGTGAGATTTTCACCTCAATGTCTACGCGGCGGATCAGTGGAAAGCTATTCTGCAATAACTTTGTGGGTAACTTTTGGGGTGGACTCGGTAATCGGACATGAGTTGGAGGTAAATCCTCAAAGCCGAGAGTTTGGATGGCCATTGGCTGTTCGGCTAGCTGTAGCCCTTCACGGGCAGTGGTAGCATCAATTTTATAGCGCCCACTACACATAGCTTCACCATAAGCTTGATAAGCGCGAATAAATAACACCAACTCCCGCAGCAAATAACGTAATTCTAAGTTGTTACTCTGATTCCATGCTGACTCACACCAGTTAATAATATCTTTGCCACTGTTGAGCTGCGATAACGGTATGGGTTGCAATCCAGCTGCTGTAGTCCGCCGATTTGCCTCTCCCAACATAAAGCGCAAGCACTCATGCACCCCTTCGTGAGAAAGATACTCTACAGTAAAATTATTTACTTGTGTTGTCACAAAACTGTCTTCTGGGATGATGTGAATGGCAGTAATGTTGCCAGTCGTTGGGTTTTCGCTGACTGGTAAGGCATCTGCGTATCCAATCAGGCTGCCTAGCAGCAAAGTTTTTCCACTACTGAATTCTCCCATCACGCCGATTTTAACTGGTGAAGTGGCAAGTTCTACAGTTTTCTCGGCAGCTTCCCGGAGGCGAACAAGGCAGTCATCCAGGCTAGCTGGAACCCAATCTTCTTGTTGAGAGGGATATTGAGGCACTGACTCTATTTTTTGAAGAATAAATTCGCCGTACTTTTTAAAACAGTCTAATTTTTTTAATTCCATAGAGTATTTTTCCGTTTAACATCAATTAATGTGATTTTTATAACAGACAAAATGCCATCAATAGCCCTTCAAGCAAAGTGTTGAAGTTACATTTCCCGTTTATATCAGATCATTTGCAATTTTGGGTGAAATTGTTTTTATCAGCTTTCACATCGTCAACAATACACTTAATATTTGTGATGAAATTCCAGATAAACTAAATAAAAAAATTGTGTTTTCTTTATTCACTATTTGATTGATTAAGTCTACCTGAATTGACTTATTAACTTTTATTTTTACCTTGACGTTATTTTTTCATAACTTAATCAACAAGACTATTGATTGAACTTTATAATCAAAAGCAAAGGCTGATTTGGTATAACTTTTGCTATCCCAGACTTTGCTATTTGCCTATTTTAGGAGAGTAAAGATAATTAATTGGATTAGACACTCCTACGAGTTTTTTATCAATTACTATTCGTTAAGCATAACTTTACAATTATGTCCAAACTAAACTTGCAAAACGCCATCAGATTGAAACAGAACTGCGATTAGTTATAGTTTTAGACTGTTAGGGTGGAATTGTTCAATCTGCGTTAAGTAGGTTGTTCTGTGGCGATCGCTTGGGGTATATTACGGCTACTTACTAACTTCACTATAAAAGTAGACCCTTCATCCGACTTACTTTTAACATAAATAGAACCACCACAACGCCACAATAATCGTTTCACAATCGTTAATCCCAAACCAGCACCGCCTAGATCTTCAGTTACTCCAGAACGCACCCGGTAAAAGCAGTCAAAGATTTTAGGAATTTCGCTTTCAGCAATACCGATACCTGTATCGCGAAATTCTAATTGGACATGATCGCCTCTAACATGGGCTTTTACCCCCACTTGTCCACCATTGGGGGTAAACTTAACACTGTTATGTAGCAGATTAATTACTATCTGTCTGAGCCTACCCACCACACACCAAACAGGTGGAAGTTCAGTTGATACAGTATAGGTTAACATAATGCCTTTTTCTTTGGCTACAGGCTGGTAAGTACTAACCACCCCAGGCACAACATCTGCAAGGTTGACTAACTCTAAAGTTGTCTTCTCCAAATTATGCTCCAGATCTACCATATCCAATAGACCAGTAATCAAAGTACTTTGGCGATCGCATTGGGTATTTAGCATCTGTAAATAACGTTGTCGCTGCGGTGGTTTGAGAGTCGGAGAATTTAACAACGAGAGTGCAGTCTTCATGTGCGTTAGAGGTGTACGCATTTCCTGACACACATTACTTAAGTATTTATCCTTGAGCTGGTCTTTGTGACGCAGCTTTTTATTTTGCTGCTGCATCTTGGTAATCCGCACAGTCTTGTTTTGACGGCTAATTTCATCCTGTCGCTGGAGTTGTTTTACCAACAGCTGATTGATGAGATCTTGTTTAGATACACTGGAGCAAGTCAAATCAGCAGGTGCAATTATTGGGGAAAACTCTGGGTTAGTTGCCTGCTTGATACCATCTAAAACTCGCTGAATAACTTTTCCTTCAGTAGTAGTCACAGTCAGCAAAGGCGAGGTTTTCTTGGCGTTAACTTTCCTTAAAACTTGGGTTTGTCGTCTTTTGAGTGGTCGATGAGCCAAAATTAAACTACAAAACTGTGGCGATAAAACTATCAGAAAATATTCCCGTCGTAGTTGCCTTTGTGGTAATAACTGCACAGGGATATCACACAATGGTGAGGTGAGTTCTTCCTGCACATTCCCCCATTGTCCCTGATTGCTACGACTGCCAGGTTGCACACCTCTAGGTGGAGGATTTGAGTTTTCTATTTCCCTGCTTTTGCCTATTCCTCTCTCTTTAATTTGGCAATTGTAGATCGTAGCAGACGCGCCTACCGAGAATTGATAACGCACTAATTCTGTGCGCCAAATTTTTCCAGGTGGTAGCTTAACCCAGAAAGTTGCGGCAATCTGCTGCTCAATTAATAAGTCTATTTGTGACCTTACCAGCGATAACAAAGTAGCAGGATTGAGAGGCAATGGTTGAGGAGGCGCTTCCACTCCCAAAGCCAGCTGATAGAAAGACAGATCCTGACGCGGAGAATCATTCATGAGTCAAGTACAATCAACAAGGACAAAGCACAAATAACTATGTATCGATTTTCACCTTTATGTGTCAGTTTTTCACAAAAAAGCTACTTAAAAACATAAATTAGGAATGGGGCATGGGGCATTGGGCATTGATTATTATTCTCTTCATCTTCCCCTGCTTCCCCTGCTTCCCCTGCCCCTGTCCTCTTTCTCCCTGCTCCTACCTAGTCCCTAATCTTTCCTCTAAAGCCTCCCGTGCGTGTTCGCGGTCGTCAAAGTGGATTTTTTCTGTACCGAGAATTTGGTAGTCTTCGTGACCTTTACCAGCGAGTAAAACTCCATCACCGGGTTGTGCTTGTAAAATAGCGGTGCGAATAGCGATCGCGCGATCGCCTATTACAATTGGCTGAACTGTGTCAGGGATTCCTGACAACACATCTTGTAGAATTATTTCTGGATCTTCAGTCCGGGGATTATCTGATGTCACTACTGCAACATCAGCTAAGTCAGCGGCAATTTTACCCATTTTGGGGCGTTTAGTGCGATCGCGATCGCCTCCGCAGCCAAACACGCAAATCATCTGACCAGGGATAAATGGACGTGCAGCTTTGAGTAAGTTCTCCAAACTATCTGGGGTGTGGGCATAATCTACAATCACGCTAATATCTTGCTCAGGAGCAATTTGTACCCGTTCCATGCGTCCGGGGACTCCTGGAAACTCGGAGATTGCAGATGCTATTAATGGCAAATCTAACCCCAAGTCTAAAATTGCGCCTACCGCAGCTAAAAGATTTTCTAAATTGTATTGACCAACGAGGGGCGATCGAAAAGCCGCTTCACCTTTTGGTGTATGCAACGTACCGCTGACACCGTTAGGTTCGTAATTTAAATCGCTCATCCACAAATCAGCACTGTTGTCGTTGACGCTATAACTCCAAACTTGTTGGGGATTCAACGAAGCGATTAACCGCTTACCGTAGGCATCATCAGCGTTAATGATTGCTCGTCCTTTCAGATAATCGGGGCTAAATAACAGCGCTTTGGCAGCAAAATAATCTTCCATGTCGCTGTGGTAGTCTAGGTGATCTTGAGTGAGATTACTAAACACTCCCACCTCAAATTGACAACCCAAAACTCTACCTTGAGCTAAAGCGTGGGAACTTACTTCCATCACCCCAAACTCACAACCAGCATTTACAGCCTCCGCTAACTGCTGTTGCAATTCCACAGCAAACGGCGTAGTGTGGATGGCAGTTTGCTCAAAACCAGGCCAACGAGTATAGAGAGTTCCCATTAAAGCTGTAGACAGATTAGCTTTAGTCAACAGAAATTCAATTAGATGGGTAGTTGTGGTTTTACCATTCGTACCAGTCACACCTACTAATTTGAGTTTTTGCCCTGGATAACCGTAAAAAGCACTGGCGATTTGGGCGCAAGCTGTAGTCATGTTATTAGCACTAATAACAACAGCCTCATCTGTAGGAGGATTTTTTTGTGCTGCTTGGGGAGAGACAATCGCCGCCACCGCCCCCGATGCGATCGCACTTGGCCAAAATTCCCCACCATCTACCCGCGTTCCTGGCATTCCAATAAACAAATCTCCCGCACTGCAAGCGTGAGAATTTGTCTTTAGTCCCTTGACTTCTGCATCCTCAACAGTCGGATGATTAGACAACTGCTCAACACTGTCTACCGCTGCTAGTAATTCCCGCAATTTCATGTTGTGAACCTCGCCACACGTTTTCCTTGCGCTTATTCTGCATTATTTTTTTCTAATTGGATAAATACTTACCCAGCATTTGCTCCAATTGCTGCACACTAGCACGCGGAGAAGGACGTGGCAAAGGCGTTTCCGTCAGATCTTCGGCGCTAAGACGGTTTGATAAATGAAGTACCGGCACTTCATACTGATACGTTTGCAACCAATCTTCACAAGTTGTAATATCTCGAACTTCAAGATCGAAACTGAGATTTTTGATTTGTTCTAGCTTTTCCTGTAAGCCTTCACACAAATGACATCCCGGTTTACTGTATAAAATCAATCGCATTTTCTTTCGTCAATTTTTCTCGTTTCTAAAAGTCATGATATGGCAATCTGAAATCATTAGGAGAAAATACTGAAAATAATAAACGTAATATATAATACAAATTTATGGTGTACAAATGTGGATGCGATTTGCCATCTGTTTTAATTGTTGGCTGTTGTTTCCTCTATAACAGGTGACTCAAGTGTAAACTCATCGATGAGCGTAATAATCACGGCTGCTGCCGGCACTGCAAGCAGCACACCGATAAATCCAAATAGCTTACCCATTACCAGAAATGTCAAAATTACCATTACTGGGTGAATATTAACTTGTTTACCCATTACCAAAGGCTGAATAATGTGGGCATCTATCTGATTCAGCACCAGGAATAGTATCAGCACAAACACTAATTTTAACGGTGAAATACTCAGTGCTACTAACGCTGGTAAAAAAGTACCAACGATAGAACCAAAGTAAGGAATTATTTCAAATAAACCCGCAATAATCCCAAATGGCAGTGCTGAGGGTATTCCCAAAATCAAAAGTCCAAAAATTGCTCCAGCACCCAAAAATATCATTGCTATCCCTGTACCAAAAATCCAACCACGCAATCTTGTCTTGCAAGCTTTAAGGATTCGTTTAAACCGCTGGTGTTGTCGCCGAGGTACTAATCTTAAAACCCCATTCACTAACGAATTAGGATCGTAAGCCATATAAAGTGCTAAAATTAACATCGCTACCAACTCCAAGGTTAAGTTGAAAGCTTCACCTAAGAAAACTGGAACTCCGCCTAGTAACTGATTGGTTAAGTTCCGTAATTGTATTATTGCTTGAGAAAGGTCAGGAACAAAGGTGAATTTATGACGTAGTTGCTGAACGTCTCCCGTCAATCTATTAAGATAAGTTGGTAATGTGACCAGTAATTTTTGAGACTCAAGTGTCACACTAGGGATGACTACAGTAGCAAGTACTACAAAAAATCCGATGATTAATCCAATTAAGAGCAGAACTGCAATATATTGTGATTTAACTAATTTTTGTAATAATCGTAGTAGCGTCCGCAAAATTAAAGCAATCAACGCTGCAATAGCTAAAAGTTCTAATACTGGCAAAAGTTGATATAAAATGTAGAGTACCGTTGCAACTATTACTGCCAACGGTGCGCCACGAGTTAACTGCGACCATCCATTGTTTGTATCTCTCAAATTTGACATTGTTATTATTTATCTATATGTGTGTGGTTTGACAGAAACGTCTGAAATTAATTTTACTGGGCGTTATTCATCTAGCACAGCACAGCACGGCATAAATAAAGCTACCACTATAAACAATTAAAAAATCAAAATTATAAGTCTTTTGATTTTTGACTTTTGACTTTTGATTTCTGCATAGTGTCGCTAGTACAGCATGGCGTAAATAAACCTAGCATTGTAAATAGGTAAAAAGCTTACGGTATAAGACTTCTTTCTTTTGCCTTTTGACTTTTTACTTTTGCCTTCTCATACTAGTCTCATTAACAATCGTTTTCTCTGTTTGTTCAGAGCTAGGTGAGTCAATAACAGATTCAAAACGTGTCTCTGCATCCGATGCTAAAATTTCTGCTAAATTCTCCTGTAGGGCTGACAAAACCACCATAGGGTCAGCGGCTTCTTCCATTACTTGAGCTTCATGATCATCCCGATTGTTCACGTTAGGTAAATCTTTACGGAGTTCTTCTAACAAAGCAATCACTTTCGCAATCTTTTGTTCAGAAATGAGGTTGAGTTGTAACGACAATTGCGCTCGTTGTTTAGCAAAATTTTCTTGACGAGATTGCCGAACAAGTACTCCCGTGGAAATTAATAAAGCTGCTGTATCTAAACCTTGATTTGATAAGCTAAAGGATGGCAGATTAAATGGCACTATTCCTGTTTTATTGAGCATACTACCGAAAATCCAGAATGCAATCCCTGCTAACAAGCTATACAAAAACGCTGGTCGTCCGAAGAAAGCGGAAATGTTCTCTAATACCCGTTGGTGAGTGGGAATATCTCGAACTTCCTGCCGATGGAGTAAAGCAATGGTTTCAATACTTTTAGAAATAGGATCTGGTAACGGAGCAGTTAAAACTCGATTATGACTAGTTCTGAGTTCAAATTCAGTGGTATTTGAAGTAGAAGTTTCATTACTTGCATTATTCATAAAGATACTCTTATACAGACTATATAACTACAATAGAACACTTAAAAAATTAAGGTTCTTCGGTACGTATTATGCTGAGATTTTAAATAAAGCCAGTAAATTGCCTTGAAAATCAAGCCTTGTAGGCAGTTACAGCGTCAATTTCCGAATTCAGCCTCAAATGTTAATATCAATGGCTGTTATTATTGCCCAGCAAGGATTTCAAGCTTATTTACAGACGTATTTAGCATAACAAGTAATGAAGAGCCAAAATTAATCGTATTTTCAGAGTCACTCTTTTTTGCTTCAACTCAACCGCCCTACTACTTGGGGTATATGGCATTGAAAACTTTTCCCCATTGGTATTAGAGTTTGATAAGGCGATCGCTCGAATACACGACAAGATATAAAAAAACAGATGGGTGGCAAATTAATCGTATTTGAAGGGGTAGAAGGCTGTGGTAAAACCAGCCAAATGCAACTTTGTAGTCAATGGTTGGAAAGTTTAGGTATCTCTGTAATCGCCACTCGTGAACCAGGGGGAACAAAGTTAGGTTTGCATCTGCGCCGCTTGTTGTTGGAAAAGCCAGACGATCAACCAATTGCTGAGGTGACAGAATTATTGTTGTATGCTGCTGACCGATCGCAACACATTGAACAAGAACTCAAACCAAATTTGGCAGCAGGGAAATATATTTTATGCGATCGCTACACTGACTCTACCATTGCCTACCAAGGTTATGGACGGGGTTTAGACATAAATCTAATCAATCAACTTAACTTTATTGCCACTGGTGGGTTAACGAGTAATCTCACTATCTGGTTAGATGTCGATGTAGAAGTGGGATTAGCCCGTAAAAAGGGAGGCGAAGCAGGCTTAGACCGCATTGAACAAGAGACAATTGCTTTTCATCAGCGTGTTCAACAAGGATATGCAGAATTAGCTGCATCTTATCCATCTCGGATTGTACGAGTAAATGGCAACTTGAGTTTAGAAGCTGTGCAGAAAGTAATTCAGGAAATTTTGCGCGGACATCTAAAGAACTGAAGTAGGTTAACGCACCATCCTAGATTTGCGGTGCAATATGATCTTATCGGTGTTTATCGGCGTTTATCGGCGGTTTTAAAGCAGGGTAAACTCGACCTTTCCAAGCACCACCGCGACCTTGCCAATAGCGGATTGCTGAGTCTAGAGTCATCAGGGTATAAAGAAAAGCGATCGCAGGTAAACTTAAGGCTAACCAAAAAGAACATTGATAAAAGCGGATAGTTGGCAAATATGCCCAAGTCATGAGTAACCATGCTAATAAACCTGTAAGTGCAATCGCCCAATTCCCGATCAATGCACCCAAAATCAAAGCCAGAGGCGGAACTAAATAAATTAAAGTCATTCCGATCAAAGTTCCCAGTAGCAGCAAGGGGGAATAATTCAGTTGTGTATAGGCTGTACGAGCCACCATATCCCAAATCGTCGCTAAAGAAGGATAAGGACGCAAGCTACAAGTTAAAGTACTTAATCCTAGCCAGATACGACCTTGATCCCTAGTTTCTTTTACCGCCTTCGCTAAGGCACAATCGTCAATTAAAGTTTCTCGTATAACTTGAATCCCACCAATTCGTTCTAAAGCTGTGGCGCGAATTAGAATACAGCCTCCAGCCGCAGCCGCAGTTTTATTTTTGGGGTTATTCACCCAGCGAAAGGGATAGAGTTTTTGGAAGAAAAACACAAAAGCCGGAATCAAAAGTTTTTCCCAAGAGCTTTTACACCGAAGTCGTACCATTATAGAAACTAAGTCTAAGTCTTCTTGTTCAGCTTTGGCGATTAGTCTACGAAGATTACCAACGTCATGTTTAATATCTGCATCGGTGAGTAAAAAATAGTCTGGTGATAATGTTTTAGCTTGCTGAATGCCTTGCTCAATAGCCCAAAGTTTACCAGACCAACCAGCAGGTAAAGATTCGCCAAAAATAATGTGTAATTGCTGGGGTTTATCTAGGGCGTGGGCAACTCCTTCGGCAAAATTGGCTGTACCATCTGTACTGTGATCGTCTACTAAAAAGACATTGAAAACACCAGGATAATCTTGCAGCAAAAGCGATCGCATGGTAGTTGGCATTAAATCAGCTTCGTTACGGGCAGGAATAACTGCACAAACTGTAGGTAAAGATTGTAGTTGAGTTTCTGCTATTTCTAATTGCTGGTCTGTTCGCCAAAACTGTCCCCACAAACACAGTAATCCCAACCAAATTATCAAGGATAAAAGTGTTAACCCTAATATAATTGCACCCATGACCACAGAAAATATGAAGGATGGAAACCTTGATATTTTATACTTGACCAAAGAAGAATTAAGTTTAAAGGCAAACCTCATTCTTTATCCCTTATCCTTCAGTTGATGCAAGCACAAGCCAGGGAAACAGTCAATCAAGTCGCAGCAGCGATCGCCGATAGCCAACAATATCTGCTTTCGACTCAGTACCCAGCAGGTTACTGGTGGGCAGAGTTAGAATCCAATGTCACCATTACTGCTGAGGTCGTCCTGCTGCATAAAATTTGGGGAACAGACCAAGCTAGACCTTTGCATAAAGTTGTTGCTTACCTGCGCTCTCAACAACGACAGCATGGGGGCTGGGAACTTTTTTATGATGATGGTGGAGAACTGAGTACCTCGGTTGAGGCTTATATGGCGCTGAGGCTGCTAGGTGTATCGGCGAATGATCCAGCCATGATCAAAGCGCGAGACTTTATTCTCCAACGAGGAGGCATCAGCAAAACTCGCATTTTTACTAAATTACACCTCGCTTTGATTGGCTGCTACGACTGGCGCGGTATTCCCTCCCTACCTCCTTGGGTAATGCTCTTACCCTCAGCTTTTTTCTTCAATATCTACGAAATGTCTAGTTGGGCGCGTTCCAGTACTGTGCCGTTGCTGATTGTATGCGATCGCAAACCTGTTTTTCTCACCGCACCAACGATCAATCTAGATGAACTATACGCTGAAGGTGTTGATCAAGTCCGGTATGAATTACCCCGCAGTGGCAATTGGACTGATTTATTTTTGACCCTTGATCAAGGATTTAAATTAGTAGAAAGTTTAAATTTAGTCCCCTTCCGCAACGAAGGCATCAAAGTTGCCGAAAAGTGGATTTTAGAACGCCAAGAAGCTACAGGTGATTGGGGTGGGATTATTCCGGCGATGCTCAATTCAATGCTAGCTTTGCGGTGTCTGGGTTACAACGCCAACGACCCGATTGTAGAACGAGGTTTACAAGCAATTGATAACTTTGCCATTGAAACAGAGAATAGTTACCGAGTACAGCCCTGTGTTTCACCTGTATGGGATACGGCTTGGGTAGTGCGAGCTTTAGTAGAATCTGGTTTTGCACCAGATCATCCTGCGATTGTCCAGGCTGGAGAATGGTTGCTGCAAAAGCAAATTCTTGACTATGGCGACTGGACTGTGAAAAATCACCAAGGAAAACCAGGTGCTTGGGCATTTGAGTTTGACAATCGCTTTTATCCAGATGTGGATGACTCGGCTGTGGTTGTGATGGCTTTAGATGTAGCAAAACTCCCTCACGAAAAGCTCAAACAAGCTGCGATCGCCCGCGCCTTAAATTGGATTGCATCGATGCAGTGTAAACCAGGCGGTTGGGCAGCTTTTGATCTGGATAATGATCAAGATTGGCTCAATTTTGTACCCTATGGCGATCTGAAAGCCATGATTGACCCGAACACCGCAGATGTTACCGCCAGGGTGCTAGAAATGCTAGGTGCTTGCAACCTGCCAATTGACACTCAAAACTTAGAGCGCGCCCTTGCCTATATTCTGGGTGAGCAAGAAACTGAAGGTTGCTGGTTTGGGCGCTGGGGCGTTAATTATATCTACGGCACTAGTGGCGTTTTATCAGCCCTAGCTTTAATTGAACCCCAAAGACATCAAGCCAGTATAGAACGGGGAGCTACTTGGTTGGTAAAATGTCAAAACTCAGATGGTGGTTGGGGTGAGACTTGCCGCAGCTACGACGATCCCAGTCTCAAAGGACAAGGACGCAGCACTGCATCTCAAACAGCTTGGGCTTTAATTGGTCTGATAGCAGCTGGTGAAGCAACTGGCAAATTGGCTCTTGAGGTTATTGAGCGAGGAATTAGCTACCTTTTGACAACTCAACAGCCTGATGGTACTTGGTATGAAGCGGACTTTACAGGTACTGGCTTCCCTAGTCATTTTTATCTCAAATATCATCTCTATCAACAATATTTTCCTTTAATCGCTTTAGGTCGTTATCAAATATTACAGCTGCGATCGCCAAGCTAATTGACCAAACAAGGCAAAAGTAAAAAGTAAAAAGGCACTCATAAAGAAAAAGAGCAGTGGTCCCAAGCCCCTAAATTTATTTATGGAATGAAATGAAAACATTTGTTTCGAGACGCGCAGTGAACCAGTGCTGCGGAGGGAAACCCTCCCGCAGCACTGGACTCACCGCCCACGCGACTGGCTCCTCAATTTATTTATGGGGATTATCTTTTTACTTTTTACTTTTTGCTGTAACCCATGAAAGGCAATGGATTCTCCATTTTTTTGGCGCTCCTTGTTGTAAATATTATCTTCTTTCTTAACTAACCTGCGGAATGTGGGTTAAACTCAGAACTAAAGTTTTTTATTCCTACACCCTACACCCCATACCCTTTTCTTTGTAAGTGTAGATGGTGGCAAAGTCCGACTGCGGGGTAAACCGCAAGCAGGTTGTCACTGGCGAGACTATAAAACTGTTCGTCTGCAAGGGATTTACTAATTACTAATATATACTGAATTGTACTTAGGCAAATGATTTTTATTTCTGAAAATACTGGTAGGCTTGGGAATCAATTGACGGTTTTTGCACATTTTATTGCTTGTGCAATAGAGAATAAACTTAGTATTGTAAACCCAAGTTTTAAGAACTATGCTAAGGTTTTTAAAAACACAAGCGATGATATTTTTTGTCGTTATCCTACTAGGAGATTAAAGCTTTTTCCTAAAAGTATTACTAGGAATATATCATATTTATTTATATTAAATTTAGGAAAGGTTTTACAAAAAATTGATGCATATAATTATATTGGTAGCTATAAAGTAATACAGGCAAGATTAAGGGAAGACAAATACTCTCTTGGAAATCAAGATTTTTTAGAATTAGCTAAAAATAAAGTAGTTTTTTGTAGAGGTTATTTTTTCCGAGATTATCAAAATGTTGTTAAACATGCTGATAAAATAAAAGCCTATTTTATTCTTAATGAGCAATATCAAATTAGTGTTGATAATTTCATCAACAGCATCAGAGATAAACACGAACTCGTTGTCGGTGTTCATATTAGGCAAGGTGATTATAAAGAATATCAAAATGGTAAATGGTTTTATGAGACCTCCCAATATGTAAAAATTATTAAAGATGTAAAATCTTTATTCGGAAATCAGAGAGTAGCCTTTCTAATCTGCTCAGATACTAGACAGGAAGAAAGTGCCTTCTCTGAATGTAATGTTTTTTTGAGTGATAAAAGTGCTATTGAAGACTGCTATTTACTCAGCAAGTGTGACTACATTCTTGGAGTACCAAGTTCATTTAGCAGATGGGCTTCTTTTTATGGAAGTGTTCCCTTATGTGTCGTTAGAGATGCAAATCAAGAAGTTAATTTAAATCAGTTTGAAGTTAACTACCAATTATTCGGTTAGTCTGCTTTAGTTATAACCGATTACATATCTGGACAAATGCCACTTTGCCAAAGGTAAAATCCACCATTTCACAAGGTGGTTTGCAGTAATTTAGTAAAATAATGATATTAATTTTATAACTTACACTTGCTGCAACACTGTATCGATCAAAGAGTTTACTATTTGTCTGAGTTCTTGGAGTTTTTTATTTACCGCACCATTAGTTAATAATTCTTCTGCTTTAGCTATACCCGATCGCATATCTGGAGAAATACCACTTTGCCAAAGGTAAAAACCACCATTCCACAAGGCTGTTTGCAGTAATTCGCTGGGTTTGCCAATTAAAACTCCCTGGATTTGCGTCAGTAGTTCTTCAGTAGTTCCTAGAGGTACATTCTTAGTCATAAAGCCGTAATCATGAGGTGAGAGAAGCAACCGTTCTATCTCTTGTGGTGCTTTAGATAAAGCAATAATTGCAGTGCGATCGCGCGGTAAATCGCAACTACCTTCTAATCCCTTCACTAAGGTAAATTTTGTCACTCCTTGCAGCCCCAAAGCGATTTGGAACATAGCTTCTGTGGGAGGATGGACAAACCCAGGAATAAAATGAGCATCCCCAGCATAAGGACACCAAATTAGTTCCATCGTTGCAAAAGGGGGACGCTTACCGAGTTGGTCGCGGTACTCCCAAATAGCTTGAGTTAAGGGAAAATGCTGAGGTGTATAAACAAAGCCAATTCCCGTTTGCTCAAATACCTGCTGAGTTTTTGTCAGTGGTAAATTAGTCCAATCAATACCTAATCCTTGCCAAATATCTACCAAGGGTAAACCGTACTTTGTCGGTAGGCGATCGCCACCATGCATTACTACTGGTTGTCCAGCTGTGGCGAGGATTAAAGCCGTGACTGGGGCAATTGGTGCAGTGCGCGTTCTGCCATCATAAGGTATACCCAAAACTATCACTGGACGCGTAGAGGAGATTGGTTGCAGTTTTGGCCCTAGTTCATCGTAAGCATCCAACATTCCTGCTAACTCTTCCCCCGTGGGACGCTTGATGCGGTGAGCAATCAAAAATGCCCCGATTTGGGCTGGAGTTGCTTCACCCAGCAGGATCATTTTAGTAGCAGTGGCTGCTTCAGCACGAGTTAAATTTTCTCCTGTGTGGTTTCCACTACCTACCTTTTTTAGCAATTCCCTAAATACATTACTCATAAAAATCAATAGTCAACAGTCTAAATATTGACTGTGGAATTTTGACTAATCATACTTTACGAAGCCGATCGCTGCTGCTGAAATTGCGGTGGAATATTTTCCTTCACAAGTTGCCAAAAGTGCTGAATAGGAGGAATCTGAAGTCGGTCTTGAGTTGTCACCATTACCACCCGACGAGTTAAGCCAGAATTATCAGGCGTAGCAGCTAGGGAACGAATTGCCAAAGTCGGATCATGAAGTGCTTCGATTAATGCTGAATGAGGTAGCAAGGCCACTAGTTCGCCTTGACGTACCACTCCCCTAAAGGCGTCTAGGGTATTTACTTCTAAAGCTGCTTGGAGTGTAGCTTCTAGCCGTTCAAATTTATCTTGCACTAAGCGTTGCATCCCATAACCATCTTTAAAAACTACTTGCGGATAACGCACTAATTCCGACCAAGGAATACGTTCATATTGGGCTAGGGGATGATTGGCTGCGGTTAGGACTTCTATTGGTTCATCATAAAGGACTTCTACCACCATTTCTCTGCTAGTGGTTAAAAAGCGATTATTCATCACAATTGCCAAATCCACCAATCCATCTTTGAGGACTTTTAAGGCGCGATCGCTACCCAAGGATGTGATTCGTAATTGCACATCTGGATAATCATGACAAAATTTTTGCAATACTGGTGGCAGGTGAGAAGCACATAACGAGTGAATCGCGGCAATACATAGTTCTGGTTGCTTGCCGGCGATTAAATCTGTTAATTCTTGTGTAGCAGTTTCCCACTCT
Organism: Halotia wernerae UHCC 0503; assembly: GCA_034931985.1. Taxonomy (GTDB): domain Bacteria; phylum Cyanobacteriota; class Cyanobacteriia; order Cyanobacteriales; family Nostocaceae; genus Halotia; species Halotia wernerae. Next base: position 6,100 of record JAYGHB010000040.1, on the reverse strand, counting down.
TGGCAGATTTTGCGGGCGCGAGGTAGCAAACATTCACCTCCTAAAGTCAATTTTGCATGACTGGTTCGGTGAAATAGTTCTACCCCTACATCGGCTTCTAATGATTGGATTTGGCGACTAATAGTCGATTGGGTAACATGACATTTTCGGGCTGCTTGTTGAAAGCTGCCAGTTTCCGCGATCGCTAGAAAGGCTTGCAACTGCTCTAGTCGCATGTTTATGTAGCCTGAATTACATTTATGGCTTTTATTAAGTTAGCGGTTGTATAAACATAATTTAGTAGGGTTTGATACAAGTCGTTGATTCTGGTTGAAATTTATCGAAAGCGGCGGGATAGGGCATGGGGCATTGGTTTTTTTAGTATTTTCTTCATCTCCCCCTGCTTCCCCTAATCCCTAGCCTCTAGTCCCTTTTCTCCACCTACACACAACCAAGAAGCACTATATCAATTCCTAATTTTTCCCGTTCGGTCGCTGAATAATCGTCTCGACTACCCGCCGCTTGGCTTTGGGATCAATCCCGACTAAGCGCACATACTCGCCGCTATATTCAGCTAGATGCGATTCTAAAGTGGACACAGCATCAGACTCGGCATCGATATGAATAGTACCGCAACTAGCCCACGAACCTGTGCGGAAGCGGCGCTCATCGACATGTTCAAAGGTAATTTTGTAACCTTGAGCTAAAATTTGCCGGATTTGTTCTTGTGTTTCTAGCGTCACATGGGTACTAGAAACTTCTTGTTGTTTATGCGATCCATTAGTTGACGGTTGACTAGTTGGTCTGACAGTAGCAGCAGGTGCTGCTGGTTGATAATTTTTGCCGCGATTTAGACGATTGTATTCATCAACTAATTGGGAAGTTTCCACTCGTTGTTGTTCACCAACCATTAATTTACCAGCTTCGATTAAGTGAGATAGGCTGAAATTCGGCTTTTTAAATGCTGGTGGCCCTTCTTTACTGTTCACTACACGCAAGGATACGCGCTCAAAACCTATTTGATGAATAAAGTCACGGATTTGTTCATCATAAATGCGCGATCGCAAAGCACTAAAAAAGTCAACCGACTGATTGACAAAAGTATCAACCAACTGTTCAATTTCCCGTTGTGAAAGTCCATCTGGTTCAAAAATCCCCTTAACAATCCCTACCTTGTCATCTCGGTCGGGTTGCCAATAAAATTTCTCCATCCGACCATCACGAATTAACGGGGCGTAGAGGGTGGAAAAATCATTGCCTGTAACAATAATTGGTACACGATGTAAGGGGTTTGAGTCGTAGCTTCCAGGTAACTGTACATCTGTAGGATTATCGGCAATATTCATCAGTGTGGCATTTACCAACTGCGTATTTACAGTATATTGAGTGCCTTCGTCAAAGCGTCCTGCACCTGCATCTAAATCGTTAATCATCAACACACACATTTTGCCACGCACTTTGATGAGTTCCGCTGTTTCGCGATAGCGCAGACGAATTAAACGTGCTGGATCTCCTGCATCTGGACTTTCTAATTCACCACCAGATATGTGAGTGACTTCGATACCCATTCTCTCGAAGACTAATTCACATTGAAAAGATTTTCCCTCACCTTTACGCCCATGAATCCCCAAAATCACGGGGACTCGCACACCAGGAAGATTTAAAAAGTTTTTGGTGATGTGAACAGCAAGTTTGTCTAAAAAGCGAGGAGCGATATAGTAACCCATGAAATTATTATTTAGCTAGCAGTGCTTAAAATAATGTTAAGTTTTTTTGGTTACTAATGTTTATTCATCTTTTGTAAGAAAAGGCACGCTATTACTTAACTATGGTATAAAAAATATATATATCAACTCCATTGGTCACAAGTTAAGCTATAAATTAAGAAATGCAATCATGCTACTTCATAGTTATTAACCCGTTAAAGAAAAAGTAAGAAACGGCTATCGTAACAATTCTTTACATGGGTTTTATGTAGCCGTGACTAACCATCGCTGCTATGACCGTTCCCACTTTGTTCTAAAAATCGTCTGACTAGTTCTTCAGTTCGGTCAACAGCATAATCGATAGTTTGAATTAAGTCAGCAATGCTTTGCTCAAATTGTGTTTGAAACTGATCTTGTCTATTGGCCAAACAATCAATTTTTTCCCCTAACTGCGTAATTGCTTGAGTATTAGCTTGCTGTGCTTGAACAGTTTGCAGCAATATCGACTCTATTCGGTCTAATCGGCTTGACTGGTCTTGTGAATTAGTCATTAGGGCAAATGGATGTATTGCGTTATTCGTGGCTTGTTTGAAGGCATAAGCTTAAGTATTCTTTATTAATTATTCCCCACTCTAATCTCCCCAGTCGTTAATCACAGAAAACAGTGATGAATAATCATCATTAGCGAATGACATTTTTATCGCTGTTTGCAGAATTTGCCGTATAGCTTCAATACTACTGAGATCTAAACCCAGAGATTTCGCTTCTGAGATAAACAAATCTGTATCTTTGAGCAAATGTTTTGTAGGGAAATTAGGATTGGTATAATTGCCATCCAGCATCCGTTGCAGTTTTTTGTCGAATGTAGGCGCATACAGCGAACTATCGCGCAGGATTTGCATAAACAAATCGATATCAACTCCCTGACGCTGGATAAAAGCAAGACTGAGAGCAAAGCTAGTTGTTAAAGAAGCAATAAGTTGATTAAGAGCTAATTTGAGTGCAGCAGCAGTTCCTACTGTCCCTACCAGTAAAGGTTCTGAACCAAAATTTTGGAGTAACTCTAAGTGGCGTTGATATTGTTCTGGTTCAGCACCTACCATCACAATTAGTTTGCCAGTTTTTGCTTCTGGGATGCTACCCAGTACAGGCGCTTCTATATACTCACCACCGCCACCAACTACTGCATCTCTAATTTCTTGGCTTTCTGTGGGAGTAATGGTTCCCATTTGAATGATTGTGCGCCCTTCTAAAGTTCGCCAAGAAGTATCTGAAAGCAAAACATGATAAATTGCGGCTGCATCAGTCAGCATCAAAATAATGCACTCAGCAGCATGAATCGCATGGCGGGGATGTGTAACAACTTCTGCGCCAGCTGCTTGTAGTGGTGCTAATTTTTCTGGGGTGCGGTTGTAAGCAACTACCTCTATATTTGCTGCTAACAATCTTTGGGCCATCGATAGTCCCATGAGTCCAGTTCCCAGAAATGCCACCTTCATTGTTCAAGTTCCTTTGGTACAGCGTAGGCGAAGTCCATCTTAGACATCGCGTTTCCTTTGTTTGATTGTCTGTTGCTGGGGAAGTCGAGATTTTTCAATATAAAATCCCAACTTCTCTACTTCTTAACTTTAGCGATTAGCCACCTGCGGCAAAAGTCACCATAATCACAACTGAAAGTAAAATACCGGGGACAAGTAGTGTAACTAGTAATAAAAGTTCGTGAGGTGTCATAGTTATTATTTTCCTAGTGTTTTTAACTGCACAGTAGTCAATGTCATGCTAATCCATATCAGGTGAAGTACCACAAGTTCCGCTACGCTTCACTTGTGGCTTCCTGCCGTGAAACCATTATCCCGGTTCATACCTAGTCTTACAACTAGCTGGTCATGCTTGGACTCTCAAACCCTTTATACTGCGGGCAATACGTAAAAAAAACTTGCGGGAAACCTGTAAGGAATTTTTAGGACTTATTGTTTTTGCCAAGCCTCAGAGAAAAGGGAGTCAATATATCAACTTACCTCGTCAATATAACACCAAGGGATATACAGAAAAATTCCATATAATCCTCCCGTGAAGGGTAGTTATACGGAAAAATTCGGTATAATACCCGAACAAGGATGTAATGGTTGACAAAGTATTTCCCCTCATTTGTCGAAGATGTTGAATCTACGTTTTTGACAATTCCACGGTTAGCGGATGAAATTCAGACCATTGTAGGTCATGTGGTAAATGTGATTCCTTTCCCGTTGCCATCTGATTTATCAGATTCATTTGCGGCAGTTGGTTGGGCGCGACCAGAACTTTATCTTGATAGCAGTATTCGCAGTGGTATCTCTTCATTTTCCAAGATTGATGCTGATGAACTTGGCAATGGCTTATGTCGCCTGCGAGAGGATCTAGAAAGGGGAGTATGGGATCAAAAATATGGACATTTACGCCAGCAAAAATATTATGATGTCGGATACCGTTTTGTTCATAGTCCAGCCGTATAACAATCCGGCTGGAACGGACTGTTGGGAGATCTTGGTGGTGTTGCAAAGGCTAATTGCAGCCGCTCAGCCGGAACGTTAGCTGGCTTCAGTTACAAGTGGTGGCGGTGGTTGAGAGATGGTCGGTGCAGAGTTCAATCTCCGAGTGTACTCTATTTGTTTGAAAGCTGAGTCAATTGCAGAGACAGACCAATGGATGAAGTTGTCATCGTTGAGTACGATCCACGCTGGTCACTTATGTTTGAAGAGGAAGCAGCGCGAGTTGCTAGTGTTTTGAGCCGAGATCTTGTCGTTCGCATTGATCATTTTGGCAGCACGGCAGTACCAGGGTTGATAGCGAAGCCAATCATTGATTTATTGGTAAGCGTTCATTCTCTCGTTGAAGCAAAGCAAGTTGCTGTTTCTCCGTTAGAGGAATTGGGTTATGCCTATTGGTTTGACAACCCCGATCCTCAACGAATGTTTTTTGTCAAAGGTCTACCTCCAAACAGTCCACGCACTCACCATATACACATTGTTGAATCGGACAGCATATTGCTGGAACGGCTGCTGTTTCGAGATTATCTCCGAGAACACCCAGACGAAGCATTACGTTATGCTCAGTTAAAGCGCCATCTTGCCGAACAGTTCCCAACTGATCGAGAAGCCTACACGAGTGGTAAAACAGAGTATGTACAGTCCGTGATGCAGAAAGTGCGACAAGAGCCAGCCAGCTAACACGTCGTGGCAGCGGACTGACGAAAGCCATTGGTGCTGAGTTATAGCTATCGCCAGATAGCTTAGGACATAAACTGAAGATAAAACCCTTACACCTTATGGTTTTCAAATCTGTCCCCTGTCCCCTATCCCCTGTCCCCTGCTATAAGACTATCTACTGCCCTGTATTTTGCCATTGGCTTGCCAAGCAAGCATTCAGATCCAACATATGTCTTTAGGGAATCATGTTGAGTCGGCTAAAATCTAGATATAAGCTCACTTACAGCCATCCCAACTATGCTCAGTACAACAGTGACCGATACTGGACAAATTACCCTGCCTGAAGAAATTCGGGCGTATCTCAAGCTGGTGAGTGGCAGCCGAGTGGAGTTTGTCATTGATGAAGATGGTCAAGTCAAAATCTCCCCCCTCAACGTTGCTGTAGAAACGTTATCCGGCATCCTCCATCGACCCGGTATGCAACGAGCCTCCATAGAGGATATGGAATCAGCCATCTCCGAGGGCGCAAATGATTGGACTTGATACTAACATCCTCGTCCGATACTTCACCCGTGATGATGAGCAGCAATGGCAGCAAGCCGTTACTGTTATCCAACAGAATCAGCCTTGCTTCATTACTAATATCGTTCTATGTGAGTTAGTTTGGGTACTCAGAGGGGCAATCTACGGCTTTCGTAAAGATGAAATCACCAATGTCCTAGAGGCTATGTTGCATAGTGCAGCCTTTGAGTTTGAAAATCGCTCGACGGTTGACCAAGCTCTACAACAATATAAGCAGGGCAAGGCCGATTTTTCTGATTATCTGATCGGGGCGGTGTCTCGACAGGTAGGTTGTACAGAAACTGTAAGCTTCGATGGCAAATTGAAGGGAGAAAGGGGATTTCAGTTCCTGGAGTAGCGTCGCCAGCTAACACTGCGTGGCAGCGGACGGACGAGAAATTTCTGTGGAGAGTTTAAGGTTAGTTGCCGCCGCTACACTTTACCGTTATGGGGCTAGGTTATTGGTGGAGGCAGTGATTTGAAAGTTACTGGTGAGATGAATAACAAAGCTACCTACCATTCGATTGCGACATTAAACAGACTGGCAATTTTGAAAGCCATGTCTAGGCTGGGGTCAAACTTACCGGATTCAAAACCATTGACTGCCTGACGACTAAGAGAACTCCACAGAATGATTGATCCTATGATCAGAGAAAGATAATTTCAGTG
>JAYGHB010000039.1:23136-29083 GCA_034931985.1 Halotia wernerae UHCC 0503 | reverse complement strand
CCTACCCCCTACACCCTGCCCTGACTAGGTTTCATCTTTTCTTAGTGCCATTCGGGTATGATCCTTGCCAGTAGTTAAACACTGGCTACCAACCAATCACAAACAATAGATTTACAGCCACTAGAAAAGTTAACCCATACCTGCCACTGCCCTAGATAGCCGTTCCAATGTGGCTCACAATCAGCAACCCCAACAGCCTCACCCACTCTGTCAACTAGATCCTGATAAAACTTCCCAGCATCTTCTAAACCTTGCTGCAATTTCAGTTTTAACCCAGTCCATCGTGTTGAGTGGTCATCTTTTTGTACTTTGATGTCATGGAGTAATTCACCACCTTTGAGATAATTTTCTAGCTTGTGTTCCACACCCTGATGATTTTTGTATATATAGGAAATACCAGTAGGGTGTGGAACGCCCTCTAATACTGATTGGGACTGAGTTTCGAGCGTTTCTTGAATTGGTGCTGTTTTGGACTGTGTTAGTGCTTTTGGGTGTGGAACACTGTCGAGACTTGCCGCTGTTGCTTGTGCTTTCTCTATCACTCCTGCCAAAGTTGGCGTGTGGGATTGTCCGCTCATGTAAGCCATGATTGCCGACAACATTTCCCAATGCTGGCGGTTGAGCCTGTAAACCTTTCCTGACTTGCGTTTTTTTGTACTTTCACGCTCAATACAGAGCGTATCAAGAATTGAGCCAAGGATGGCGCAATTACTGACTTGAAACGAGCCTTTGTTGTTTTTCTCCAGTGAAACTGTAAAACCTAGTAGCCGTTTAATGTCGTCTCTAAGGAAGCGCGCTTTGTCTGCTACTGCCACAACATCAGGGAAATTATTGGTGTAGCTCCATCCTTGTGCTAGCTTCTCTATGATTTCAGGAATACCTAGCTCGCAAAGTAACCGCCGCTTCGCTGCATAAAAACTCTGGTCGCCTACATCTGGGTTACGTTCCCGGTCGGTAAGGTCGTAAGCTACAGCTGTCTGGTCATCACCAAGCAACACTTTAAGCATTTTTGCCCCCCGTGTAAGGTTTTTAGTGCGTTGCATCTCGACAATATCTTGTGTAATCTCTAACCCAGTCTCTCGATGTAGCCGTGTTTTTTCAAGTCGGTCACGTTCAGATTTTTTCAGGTTGCCGCTGCTGATGATTGCTGATTGAAACTCTGCCTCACTCATTAGTTCAGCTGATGCGATCGCCTTGTCCTTGGCTGCTTTAAGTTCCTTTTTCTGTTCTGTGTGGGTGTTGCCTTCATTAGTAGTTACTGGCTGCGCTTGGTCATTACATTCAATTTTTAAGGTAAAACCAGCATCGATTAACAAATCATGTAAGGACTGATAAGGATTGGCTCTACTAGCATTTGCACGAGCAATAATGCTTAACTTATGTTGAATCCAGGGCATATCATCAAGGCTTATCTCACCTTTAGCAGTCAGTAAAATACCCTGCTCTATCAATTCGCCTATTTGGTCAATTGATGCAATTAGCTTATCAGTTTCTTGTACTTTTTTTACTAAATTTGAAAGTAAATTATCTGGCTCAATTTCTAGCCTTCTTTGCCTAGGACTAACCCAAACTGTCAAATCACATTCAGGGCGATAGCGGAAAAGCATTTGAGCTTGATCCGTAGCGCTCAGAACATCACCAGAGAAGAAAGCGTAACATTTTTCAAAGTGTTGTTTTTCAAAACTCAAAGCTGTTCCCATTGTCATCGTATAACCGAGGATTTGATAATTTGTATAAATTTGATCAGCCTTTTGAATTAATTCCTTGATTCCTGGTTCATTACTATTATCACCATGAGCAAAAAACATTGATTTATCAGGTATTCCCGCTTGCGATAATAGAAGTTCAATAGCTAATAAGTCTGTTTTATTTTCACAAGGGATAATGATTTTCTTGCCGATTTTGGCATCATTAATTAATCTGGTTAATATCTCGTCTTTGTGCTTGTTATTATTCAAAATTATTGGTTGACAGTTAATTCCTTTTTTACCTGTGTGCTGAATAATAAAAGCTTTTCTGTTATCACCACGTACTTGTTCAATGTAGTTTAAGGTTTCATCACATAGGTCACGGTCACTACCAATAACATAAACAGCATTCTTAACAAGCCACTCTATTTTGACTCGTGCTTTGACTCTCAGCGTACCCTTGAGGTTGCTATTAGTTTGAATCGACTTTAAAACTTGCTCAATTTCATCAAAAATTAAAATAAATGGTTCACCCTTACACCATTTTTCCGGGTCAAGCATTGCAGCTAAAGATACATCTGTAATAGATAGCCTAGGAGCAGATGTTACGCCTAATTGTAAATCTTTTAATTCATGATGATGAAAGCAATCAAACTTGGGTGCAGTGTTGCTTAAAAGTGCGTTTAAGTGAGCTACTTGGATAATTCTATGCTGCCACTGCTGACACCAACTACTTAGTAGAAAGCTTTTACCTATACCCCAATCACCTTTTAAACCAATAATTCCACTCGGTATACTTTCAAGTTGAATTTCAGGTAGAAACCCATTTTCAATGCTGATCTGAGGAATGCGTGTCAAGTTAAATTTAGCCCGGAGTTGACGCTTAGTCTCGTATTCCGATCTCCAATCTTTTTGAGGAATTTCTTTTGAAATTAATTTCGGAGCTTCAGGGAACTCCCTAGAAGTCTGCCAAGGGAATTTTGCGTGGTGGCAAGCAGAGGGGCAGAGGTGCGGAGGGGCAGGGGGGAAAGAACTTGTACAAATCTCTCCTCTGCTCCCCTGCTCCCCTGCTCCTCTGCCGACCTCCACCCAGCAATTTTGGGTTGGCGAACTACTAGAAGTTTCTTTTACAACTAATCTGGCTTTTTTGGAAAGTTCTATTTCCGAACTGAGGGCTTGAAGTAATTCACTGCTTGCTCTGTTTGTTACAACCCAATCAGCAATATCACCACCAGACGGACACTGCGGCCATAACCTCAACGGGTCAATTATCAGAAAAGGAAGCTCAATCTTAGCAGCTGCGATCGCTAGGTGTTGAGCCTTTTTTCTTCCCGGCTCGTCATTGTCGGGGAAATAGACTACACCTTCAACGCCACAATCTTTAATTTCTTGCAGTCCCAGCAAAAGGGACTCCTCAGACCAGCTGCCACCTTGAAAAGTGAAACTTACTAATTGAAGAACCGAACGAGTAATGTCAACGCACTTTTCGCCCTCATTCCCTAATACCCATTTACCTGCGCCAAAGGAGCGTATTTCATCAATCCGGTAAGGATGCCAAGCTTGATCTCCCTTGCCTTTTACTACTTCACCATCTGCTTGGCGGTGGTGAGGAATTGTTATTTTACTGCCATCTGACTTTTCGATTCTCAGCACCCATTGACTCATCGAGTATGGGTAAGTGATTTCAAAATTTCTACCAATGCTGACTTTGGCAGGTCGGCTAACTGGGTGCGGTAATGTTGCTAACGTTATCTCGCCCGTGGGTATTGGCGCAGGAGTTGGTAATTTTTGGGGTTGTTCCACACCCCTAGTTGTCTGCCAAGAAAACTTTGCATGGTGGCAAGCTGGGGAGGCTGGGGAGGCTGGGGAGGCTGGGGAAGAAAAAGCGTTGTTGTCAGATAATTCTTTCTCCCCCTGCTCCCCCTGCTGCACCTCTCCCCCTGCTCGACCTACACCGCAAAATTGGGTTGGTGAACTACTAGGCTTTTTATTTATATAAGGGGGGTGTGGAACATTTTCACCCATTACCTCTGCCCAGGGGCGAATAGCTTCTCTAATTTCAGAACTTGCACACTCTGACCCCCAGCAGTGATATTTGCCACTTTTGGGGTCAATTGTCAAGCTGCCTTCGCATACTGGACATACATAACGGTGCTTACCTTTTTTGGGGGTCAGTCGATCTGAAAAATTTCTAATGTCGAACTGTTCAAAGGTGGTCATACTTCCACCCCCAAAATCTTAGACATCTTGCAAAAGTAACTTTTGCAAGATATTGGGGAAAGGTTAAAGGTTAAAGGGTAAGGGAAAATTCCATACCTTTCTCCCACTTCTGCAAGAAGTCTCTTGTTAACCCTTAAGCATTCATGGCTATTATTTAAAATTTCTTGACTTTGTAACATTTTTGTAGCTTCCTAAGGTTGTATCCATCGGAGCTACTCACAAGACTGGGCAACACTAGCGCTTCTAAAACCAAGTTCTGCACCACAGCTAAAAATTTTTAGCTGTGGTGCGATAAGAAATTTTTCTCTGAAATGCTTGTCATCTTCCTGCTTGAGGCATTTTTGCTACTTGGTTTAATCACGTTAGCTTGGACGCAGTGACGCAGACACTGCTACATTGGAATTACATTTTTTATGTCGGTTTTTTGTTTTGCAGCAGTTTGTGAGCAGCTACAAAATCTTTGTAGAGTGTCTGTACAATGCCTGTCTTGTGAGCAACTAACCGTTTTCCTCTTTTGTTTCTAAATTCTGAAAAAATTGCTCGCCAGATCTTGTCTTTGTACTGGCGGCGGGTTTGCAGCGTTGTCAAATATTTTAAAGAGAAGCTTGAATCCCAATTCTGGCAAGCTTCTTATCTGATTCTTGAGACTAGCTTTTAGCCAATTCTGATAGATAAAGTTGTCCCAGCGTTTTTGCTGCTTAAGAGCAACCTGAATAATTTGAAAAATTGAAGTAATCACGCCATATCCTCGTTATGAGGTATCTAGTCGTAAAACTTTCCCGTTAGGTCGTTGTAACTGTGAAACTCTGCTTCAGTATCCGTTTTACTTTTTTTAGGAACGCGAAAAGTTGTAGTGCTAGATACCTTTTGATTTTTTTTCAAAAAAAAAGGCATAGAATTTCCCGCCCTTGTGTGATAATATTTCCACAAGGGCAGATTATTCAGTCCATTAGATGTCAAGATTAAGTGTTTGTGAACCGCCAAGTCCTTGGCACTTATCTTTTTTCTAACGGCTGGCCTGAAATTTAACTAGATAAATACGTTCTTTGTTGTATCATCCTCCTTAGGTGTGGGTTGTCCTCAGCTTGATAAGAACTGATGTATTAAGGGTATCATCCTTGGAACCTCTAGGGAAGAAAAATTCCTTATAGCTGCATAAAAATGATGATTTTACGGGCGTAAGCCCTTGCCATGCAAAGCTTACATCTTTTAGCGTTGCAACTAAATTCTTGGTATTTTTTCCCAAAATAAACTTGTTTAATGGTGCTTTAAGTACGCGAATGTGCTTTATCTTTGCGTTTGCTATGGTGAGCATAGAAAAACCTATATTAAAAGTTGACTTTGCAAAATCTCGATCAACGTTTCTTTTGCATCTTGACACCCTTGGACGTGCATCTACAAGTGAAATTATCGGTTTTATTTTTGAACTTAAAGCGCTGACGCTTGTCTGCTTGATATTAAGCACTTGAATTGAGGGCTTTGCACGATAATTCTCTAAAAAAACTTGTTTATTGATATTTAAAGCGCACTTGTATAATTTCATGTCTGCTTTTACTGTGATGAGCATTGAAATTTCCTATGAGCAATAACTGAACTGGCAAAATCTTAATTACATACACGTTTATGGCTAGGAAGGCGGACTACCGCCATTGCCCTATCGCTGTAACAGATATTCCCAAATCCTCCTAATTTCAGCTTGAAATACTACTCGATCTTGTTGTGCCTCTTCTGCAAAATCACCAATTACCCCCACTAGGTGGCTAATACTTTCCCCTAATTCCTGCCTGAGTTCTGCGATCGCTTGAGTGTTATTAGCTATTGCTTCAGCGTTGCTAGCTACAACGGCTTCTATTCGGTCAAGCCTGCTAGATTGCGGCTGTTCTGGTGTGTTGGTCATATCCCCGATCCTCCATTGCGGTCGCGCAGGATGCTGAGAATTTCGTTGAGCAATTGCGTATGGTTGGCAAGCATTTCTGTATGGCTTGTAAGTATCTGTGTCTGGTTTGCTTGCACAGCTTCAACCCGTTCTAGTCGTCCCT
>JAYGHB010000039.1:0-23036 GCA_034931985.1 Halotia wernerae UHCC 0503 | reverse complement strand
CAATGCGGTCAAATCGCTGGGTGACTTGGACGAAATTGCTATTGGTGGTTTCCACGAATGTGTCCAATCTGGTGTAAATTTGCGCGATCGCCGCTTGAGACGTGCCGACCGTGCCAGTAATCAGCTTGATGTTGCCAACTTCTTGCTCTAATGTGCCTAATCTGCGGTAAATATCTTGGATTTGGGCTTCGCTCATTATTGTTTAACCTTTCCCTATAGTTTCTAGCTAGTAATATATTTAAGTTGTGCATTGGGGCGCAGTCACGTACCACCACTGCTACCATTACCACCTTGTCTCAACAGATACTCCCAAATTTGGGTGATTCGGGCTTCAAAAAGTTGGCGATCGCGCGTTGCTTCCTGCTGCTGAATCCGCACGATATCAGCAAGCTGGTTTACTGTTCTTTCCAGACGTGCCGCTGATTGACTGGTAAAACGAAACTCGCGCCGCATCCCTGATTGAATAGTACGAATTTCGTCTAGTTCATCGCCCAGATCTTCTAGTCGCTGGTCAATGGACTCCAATCGGGCTGTAATATCATTGGGTTCTGCGTTAGTCATATCCCCGATCCTCCATTGCGGTCGCGCAAAATGCGAAGGATCTCACCCACGTCAGAGGACAAAGCATCTAACCGATTATCCACTTCGTTGAATCGGGCGGTGGTGTCTGTCTGAAGTCGCTCCAGTCGTCCCTCAATGCGGTCAAATCGCTGGGTGACTTGGACGAAATTGCTATTGGTGGTTTCCACAAATGTGTCCAATCTGGTGTAAATTTGCGCGATCGCTGCTTGGCTTGTGCCGACCGTGCCAGTAATCAGCTTGATGTTGCTAACTTCTTGCTCTAATGTGCCTAATCTGCGGTAAATATCTTGTATTTGAACTTCGCTCATAGTAATTATTTTAAGAGTTTCTAATGCTTGAGCTATGTAGAGCGATCGCTTGTAATTCGTTGTATTTGTGGTGACTGCCCCATCTAGTTCTGACGTTCTTAGCTCGTCCTATGTATTGAACGTTACCTAGTAAATAGTTGGGCGTTTTGGGAAAGCTGTTTTTTCTTCCAATGTGAGCCAGGGTAGAGTACTGAGAATAATTGTAGTAGGGTCAATCATTGTCAACTATCTCTTGGAGCAGGCTAGCAATTTCCTCATGCAATCCTGGAAGCACATTGGATGCAATATCAGGATTCTTCTTTAAAAACCTTTTTAAAGCTTCTGATTCAATCACCAATCTCTCAACTTGGGCGCTTTCGCTCCTGCCGTCCATAGTTGCCGATATTTTCAGTACCTTTCTAATCTCAGAATTTAATTTTAGATTGGCTCTCTCTGTTCGATCATCTCTTTTCGGTCGCCCCACCAAACACTTATCCTCTTCACTGGCAATGCTCAAGTACATATAATTTATCTCTTTTTGCGTTTAATATGCACAGTTTAACATCCTGAATTATTTTAGGCGCATAAAAATGTATTTGATGTACTAATTTGTTTTAGGCACTTATATAACATTTTTCTATTTGTTTTATGTGCATAAAATACGTTTAGTAGTGTATGTTTAGAAATGTGAGGCGACACAGAAGCACCCACCCTCACCCCGAATGGTCATGAGAGCAAGTATTAGACCTCATTTACAGCCTTATTTCAAAGCCTTGCAAGGGCAGATGGAGTGTCAAAGTCCAACAGAGGCGTTAAACCATCTCTTGATGGATTTAAAACGCCGAGGCTATAGCTTTTTAGAAGATTACCAGTACAAACCAGCGATGTCTGAAGGTGCGCCCTGCACATGGACTGTTAACGACAAGTCGCATAGCGTCTACACCTCCCAGCAGCCGCAAAGAGAGCCATTGCCACAGAATAACGATCCCTATATTCGTAGGCTGCTAGAGATTGGCATGGAGGAATTTTGACTCAAATTTTAAGTACAGAGCAAATTCTGATTATCCTGCGAGGCATAGAAGAAATGCTGAGAATGCTGCAAGCTAAATCAGAGTACAGACAAATAGAAGCTACTGAAGAATTTGCTAGATCAAACGATTTTAATTTGATTGATGTAATTCATGCGCTAGGCGAAGTTCAAGAAGGCATTGAAAGTTTTCAATCTGCTCGAAGTGCTGAAAATAACGGTATTTAACCCAAAATTGTTGGACATAAAATATCCTTGTTATTCAATCAATCTGAAGCAGCACCAAATTCTCGAAATATGTGGAATAGTTTTTCCGGGATTAAGAAAAAAATGGCTTGGTCTAAATCAATCTCATTGGATGTTGCAAACAAGATTTTTTCGGCAATATCAGTTTCATTTAAAGTTGGTGGGACGGAGGGCGGATACATTGCCATTCATTCAGGTAAGACCCTGAGAAGGACTACATTAACCGCCTGCTGTATAGCTGTTTTAAGTGATTGGGTGGCAATAAAGGAGGATTTAAATACAGATAACAACGGTATTTAATACCAAATTCAAGGTTTGTATCCATATCATAATTACTCTTTGAAGGACTTTGATTATGACTACTGACAAGAGAATTTCAGTTGCTAAAGCAGCTGATCAACTAGGCGTACCAGAGGTATCTATCAGAGAAGCTATCAAGCCCCTGTACCCTGATTCTTGGGAAACGATAAAGAGTATTAAACTTTCGCATTTTGATTCAATTGCGGAAGCACTGCGCGACCTTGCCGAGTCTCCCAAACAGCTTGATGATGAAAGCAAACTAGATGACAGCGTAAAAGAAAATAACGGCTTTTATTTTGGGCTAGAGGTGGACTTAGAAAATGCAGCGCCTGCGGAAGCACAAGAAGGGTTTTACTGTAATTTACCTTCTGAGCTAACCATTGCCGAGCCTGATAATTTGACGACTCAAGAAACCCAACAGTTAAAGGTATCCGTAGCTCGTACTTTCTCCGACATAGCTATTGACCTTAATCAAATTACCAATGCTTTAGCTTACAGTTCAGCACTACAGAGTTTTAATAGTTTCAAAGAGATTCACTCTGCGACTTTTCGCCATTACGCTGGTCAATACGTTAATGACTTTGGGAGTGAATATCAGCAAATGCTTAATGATTTAGAGGTGCAATGTAACCCAAAAGATTTTTTGAAAGAGCGCGGAATTGCTATCGAATAAACAATCAATTAGTGGTTATCAATACCATCGTGTTTGTTGCAGCGTGTCTGTGTGGTTCAATAGTTCTTTCATTAGCAGCAAAACCCCAATTAGTTCAGTTAGAAAGCACTCCTACTCAGTTAATAAAATTTGCTGAGTAAATAGACGTAATCAATACCAAAAAGAAAATCATGGTCAATCTAATTATTAATCTTGGTGGCAACTTTTACCACGCGCACATTCTATATGCTTGCAGTGTTATCTACAAGACAAATAAAGGGTATGGTCACGCAGTCTTTACATCTTCCTTCGCCACTGATGTATCAGAAGATCAGGTAATCACAAGAGTTGAAAAATGGTGTTTAGAAAAGCTTCCGAAACCAAAATATACAAATCATGATGTTCTTGTTACTCGTGTAAGCCAATATTTCTCTGAACATTATTTGAGCAATTAACTAATGGCTATAAAACCAGTGCTTCACTCTCAATATTCAGAGAAACCACAAATCCCCGTACCAATCATTAACGTAATTTTCGAGGATAAAGGTACTGATCCAAACAGCGTCAAGCCAATTATAAATATCCAGATAGAATTTCGAGGTTGGAGCAAACAAGGTCAAAATAAAATGTGGAAACTAAAGGTTTATTTGTGGATAGCAAAAATGGCTTTGAGAACTTTGAAAAATGACTTTTTATATCTGCAAATAAAAGACTATGCCGAATCCACTTCAACACTTACTATTCAAGATGCAACTTGGGCTATTGAAGATTTGCAAAAAGTAATCAAGCAATTAGGAGAATAAAATGATGCAATCTAAAACATTGATAGAGCTTGTAATTCAAGCCCAGTTAACAATTAATCAAATTAGAGAACATCCCAACTTTAAGTATTTAGACTATTATCCTGATTTGACTATTGCTGATGCTTCTCAAGCACTGGGATATCTGGAATGGGAATTACAATCACAGCCTGAATTATCTCTAAATACAGCTAATTTGGAGGCTCTCAATGATTGACTTGGAATTGGTTCACAGTGCCATCTCACTTAGTACCAACAAAACTTACCAAATAGAAGGCGTATTCTACCGCTATTTACATAGCGACGGCACAACTGCTCATCCTCAATACATTTTCCGCCCTTTACAGAGTCAAAGAAAGAAGGTTGATTTGAAGCTTAATTTGCAGAAATTACTAAGACATTGCTATGAAATTCCTGGGATGGCAGTTAAATCTGAGGTTACGAGTGAGGCGGCGCAACTGAAGCTTTTTTGATGGGGAGGACGAGCGTTTTGATAAGCGCTTAACGCTCGCCCTTTGCCTTTGTAAAATCCCGCAAGAGATGAATACACAAGGATTGTAACATTATGCCAACAAAGAAAAACCCCATAACCGACCCTACAGGGGAGAAAGAAGCGGCCAAGGCAGCGCAAGAAACTGACAAAAAGGCTAGGCAGCGACTAAAGGACAGGTTTAGCAGTGAATCTACCACCCAATTACAGCAAATTGCAATCAATCGTGCCACAGACGGAAATAATCAAAGCCAGTAATTAATTCATTCTGCGATTTATTTTGTAGCGGGTTTGGTCGAAAACTGCTGTAAAAGATACTGCTCAGAAAATTGCTGAAAGTACCAAAGCTGTAGGGGATACAGCTAAAACAGTAACTACAGCCATAGGCACTGTAAGCAATTCTTTAGGAAATGTAGCCGAATCTATTGGACTTACCCCTACTGGTAAGACTTCTCAAACCATTAAAACTCATGATGCTTGTGGTGGCTTATCTTTGCCAGTATTTAATCCTAAGACATTTATAGCAAAATCAATATTCACTGATAGTTCTAAATTGCCGAAAACATCAAAATTAGAAGCAGATGCCATTGTTGAAAGCATCGAAGAAAAACGCCAAACCTTAAGAGTTGCTGGTGCGAATTTAGACCTGAACGCTGATGTCTTAAAGACTGGGGTCAAATCTGAAAAAATGACTCAAGCTGCCATTGATTACGGCACTGCCAAAGTGAATACAGACACTAAATTAACTCAGTTTGAAACTGCCCAAGTGCAGTATGAAATTGGACTGACTAAGCTTGACCAGACCCATGAAAAACTATCTCATGAGCAAGTGACATTAGAAGGTTTGAGAAACGAAACCGACCAACGTAGGCGTTTCTGGCATGAGAAATATAACTTGGGCGAATCTCGGATTAAGCAGGTTCAACTAGCTAAATATCAGCTAGACGCGAAAATTGGGGCGATTGAAGTTGAGGGAGAATCTGTAGAATGAGCGATTTTAAAAACTTGCGAAATACCATAATTCTTTCTTCCTTTGGTACAGCTAGTCTAGGGGTGCTTTTATGGTTTACACCTGCTAAACCCCTAACAAACTGGGTTATCGCAGCTTCCGTAGGCGGTTTGGTTGCGGCAGAATTTGTCACTGGTTCGGCAGAAAGAAGTTGCAAAAAGCAAACAGGAGCTTTTGAAACTGAAGTTCAGAAGTTAACAACTAACTTAGAAGCCGAAAGAGGTTTAGTATCTCGTCAAAAACAAACACTAGCAGAGCAAGTTGTAGTTTCTCAAAATTTAGACCAGGAACTACAGCAGTTAAAATTTCTACTTTCGACTTTAACAGAAGAACTAAAAAATCATCAGACCCAAATAAAATCTCTGCAAACAGCAAACGGGGAAGCGGCCACAGAGATAATGCAAGACAGCTTTGAAGAATTTCAAACCCAGTTAAATGCATTGATTGCGTCTTTAGCGAGACGCTACCCCAATTTACAAAAAGACTGGGAGGCATTGAGGCATGAGTTTGACAGTTACGTGAGATTATTCGCAGCTAAAGTCAACACCGTAATTAGCCAAACTAACGCCAAAGACCTCATAGAAATGTCTCTGGCCATGCAGCATGAGATTATTTCTACTGGTGCAATGCTCAAGGTTAAAGCCTATAAATCAATAGTGACCTACTTAACCAGAGAATTTGATGGAGTAATTTTCAGGGAAGAACACGAAACTTTGCTCGAAGAATTAAATGCTGTGTGGCAGAAAAAGAATCAGGCGATCGCCACGAATTACCGTAAAAACTTTGAAGCCATCAAGCAAGAATTTAGCCAAGTGGCAGAAAATGTTGTAACTGGTTATCGAGAGGACTTCAAGAGTATTGTTGATGAGGGGCTAACCCAGGCGGAGCAGATTGAGGAACTACAGAAGAATATTTTCTGGTTACAGGGCAGATTAGAGGAGGCCAGTAAGCCCCATCGCTTCCCGGCAGCGGTAGAGCAAAGCCGTGTAGGGAATGCGATTATTGATTATTATTACCGTACTCATATTGTCCTAGATGGGATTGACTGGGACGATAGCGAAATCGGATATAAACTGATGTTCCATGTCGGGCGTAACGGTAGCAGATTTATCAGCGCCGATATGCTCAATGCCAACGACGCACCGCAAAAGCTTAAGGAAGTTTCAGGGGCGATTAACACCCCAGAGTTTAAGCACAATACTAGGGGCGGACACATGGTTTTAGAAGTCCAAACCAGTCATCCCAAAAAGAAAGATACAACCAAGGATGACATCTATAAACTTGGTCTTATTCCAGCGTCTCAGTTCTGCGATCGCTTATTAGTAGCCACAGACCACACTAAGAAAGGCAAACCGACATTGAGAGTAATGGCCGCAACTGGTGACGGCAAGGGTATTGCAGTTAAAAATTTGATAGCTCATTACCTGACCTTATCCGGTTGGGAGATATGGTTGAGCGACCCAGTTGATGATAGTGACGAAGATTATTGGTATTGCGCTAAGGTAGCAACCAACTCACGGGAAGCGGGGAAAGCCTACAGCAAGTTTGTAGAACTCCACAAAACTAGACAGAATAAGCTACCAGCTTTTACCAATAACTATGTCTTGGGTGTATTTGATGAATTTGATAAGCAACACAATGACAAAGATAAAGAAGATGCTAAAGCGCTAATGACTGCCATTAGACACACCAAGCAACGACAAATATTAATAGGTCAGTGCAGTGAAGTAGGGGCTAACCACTGGACTTGGAACGATATGAGCAATTGTGCCATGTTGTGTCTAGAAGGGTCTATAGGACAACTTATCAAGCACTACAACGATTTGGGTTGGTCACTCACTAAAAAGCGGGAAATTCAAAAGCAGTATGAGAAGTTTGCAGAGTGGGGAAGGCTCAACAATGAATCTGATGATATTCCCAATGAAAACGCTTACAGAATTGGGTTGCTGGCTGTGGGCGATCGCTACGAGTTCTTAGAGATTCCCTCAGCACACAAGGGTATTCTTCGCAGTGGTGCAGGTCTGATTCGTGAGTCACTAGCGATTGATTTGGCTACCGCAAACCCGGATGTATCTATTCTCTGCCCCCATTGCGGACACGATGAACACATCAAGAAAGGCAAGTTAGCAAGTGGTAAACAGCAATATGCTTGCAAAGCCTGTAACAAAAAATTCTCTGTCTAAGAAATCTAAACAGATAGGTGTGTTGAACTGCAATTAGACACACTTATAGAAAATGTCATAAAGGAATGTTTAATGAAAGCTGGTCTAATTCAATCTTTAATCGAGCTTAACTATTTAACTCTGCCGTATTTACCAATCTCCGAAAAAGCATCACTGCCGCAAGTACCTGTTATTTACTTTGTTGTTGAAAACGATGAGCTTGTCTACATCGGTAAATCCAATAACTTGTTTGCAAGGTGGAATAAATTTGACCATTACAGTGAAACGTTATGCAGCAGTAGCGCAAATATTCATTGGTTAAAGCTGAATAAAAGCGAATTAACATTGACCGAAGCTTTGTTAGTAGCTTTTTACGAGCCGAAGTACAACAAAGTGATTCCTCAAGTTACCGAGAAATCAGGCTTTACAGAACAAGATGTTATCGATGCCTACAATTTAGGTTTTCAAAAAGGTCTGATTCAAGGTGTGTCTGTAGGCAAAGCCAGCCTAAACAAACTAGTAGAAAAGTGTGTTAATAAGCAAAAATACTCACACAAGTCAATTTTATTAACAGATGAAAATCAGAAAAACAAGGTAAAGGAGACAATTTTTAACCTAAAAGAAGAGCTTTATAGCTGTCCTAGATGCCAATCTAGTCGGCTAGGTACTAAAGGGAATTTGTACCATAAATGCTTAGATTGTAAGAAGACCTGGAGAAACTTTAAAAGTTAGTAAGGAAAGCTTTACTAACATTAAAGCTGAATTAGTTGTATTTTTTGCATATATTTAATCGAGGCTTGGTTGCTAAAATTTGAGCTTCGACAGGTCTAAATCAAGCCTTGGTGTTTTTAAAAGTCTTGTCCTATAAAGGTTTAACGTCGAGGTTTTAGACTAGGCTTTGGGGTATGTGGGGGTGGGGGGCTTATTAGGCTTGAATGTTGAAATAATAATAGTTAAACCTTTGTACGTCTTCACAAGCTACTGTACAAATCAATAATTTAATAATAGTTAGTAAAGGTTTAGAGGATTATTAACGATTCAGTCAACCAATTCTTAATAACAATATAGTTGTCATTAAAATATTAATAAAAGATTGTTTATTTATTGTTATAAGAAAATTATCTTAACCTCAATCTAAAACAAATTTTATACATTTTATGTACCCAAACGTACCCAAAACTATGCTATGCTATTTGCAACGAGTCAAAAAAACGCTGAAACTCTTAAGGAGCATGAATAATGGCTAAGATTAAGTCCTCAGAGATTGCTGTTGATGTACCCAAAAGTACCCATAATCCCGCACCTGCTAAAAACCGTAAATACTTCAGATCTGTAGTGGACTTGGGCAACCACTGGATTAAAGCTTACGTTGAGGGCTACGAGTTAATCAGAGAACCTAGCTGGTATGCTCGGTGTCTTTCCAACACTTCCAGCAAACTGCCTGGACATGTTCAGTATTTGTCAGGCGATCGCCCTGATTTAATAAATATTTGTTGGCTGGTTGGTAATCAAGCTATCCGAAGTGGTAGCAGTGACCTGATGCGGCTAGTGGAAGATTATACTGGTAAATCTTCACTGTGGCTTGAGTTTTTTCTTGGAACACTGGCACACCTGCCACAGATTAATTCTCAAATGAATCTAGAAGTTACCGCAACCTGCAACGACGTTAAGCGACACTCCGAAGGGATTAGAAGCAATGCAGGCACTCACAAAGTAGAACTATGCGGTATCCCTTGCACTGTAAATATTTCATTCAAAGCAGTTTTACCTGAAGGAATTGCCGCGCTCAAGAGCCATAAATTAGGCGGAGCAGTGACTATCTGTGATATTGGCGGTGGTAACACCTCTATTAGTAGATTCTTCGATTCGGAATCTGTTGGCGATGTGTTAGCTAAAGATTTTGGTGCTGAGTATTTAATTGATAAGCTTTGTCACAGTTCCGATCTCAAAGCATTAATCAAGCAAGCGCCTAATAAAGATATAGTCAATCGCAGTATTGAGACAGGGATTAAGTTCAAGAAAACTGAGGCAGGAAGTAAACTACCATTCTTAGCTTACGGGGATTCAGATATCAACTTTTACAAAGTGTATGAACTGGAATTACAAGACTTTATTAATTGCAGACTTAGAGAAGTAATTAAGCAGCTTGAGCAATACAAGCTAGCTGGCGACCAAATTCTAATTATTGGGGGAGGTTCTAAACTTCCTTTGTTAAGTGCTGCACTGAAAGCTAAAGGTTTCTTGATCTCGGACAGTGGAGCCTTTGACAATCTCAATGGATTAATTCAGGAGGTTGTCTAAATGGTTTCTGACAAAATCAGAATTAAGAAATACCAGCATCACAAGGTAGAGCAATGGTGCGAAGCTTTAGGTATTCCAGATAGCCGTTTTGTAGAAGATGCAATCAATTTCTACCTGCAATACTTAGAAGGTAAACAGCCTACTGCTCCACCTGTAATGCAATCTCTACCTTCTAATCAACCACAAGAAACCGTGGAACCTAGTGATGCTGAAGACCCTGATGAATACCAAGGTGGAATTAGCTTATGAAGTTAGAAGATGGTATCTACTACAGCCAAAACTTGCAAGAATGCATAGCTAAAAGCATTCAGCTGGATGAAAAAATCGAAAAAATAGAAACCCCAAATAGCAGACTAATAAATCATTCATGCTGCTATACAGGCGATCGCGCTACTTTTAAGGAGGATTTAAAAAATCTGGGATTTAGGATTGAAGATATTGTTGGTGTTTACGCGGGAGTAGGACAGATTTTTTGCATTTGTAATAAAGAGATCTCTTTTGACATGATCGTTAAAGGCTTTTGGACATTTTGATCATGACGCGATACTATCAAGCCTATCCACGAAAGCATTAGAATCACGCCATAATGAAAGTACACAAGTCCCTATCTTTGATATGACTCAAGTCTCCCACTCTCGCCGTAGCCGTATTTTACCACCATCTGCTGTAATGCCAGAAGAACTTAATCGCCGCCGGGAACAGAGCCATACTCTTGCTATGCGATGTCGTGTTGTGTTCGACCGTTTGCGGGAGCAGTTAATAGAGACGCATTATAACTGGTTTGTTGCCATTGACCCTGACAGTGAAAATTATCTGATTGATCCAACCCTGCCAGGACTAACCCAACAAATTCGTAATTCTTGTGGCGATGCTAATGTTAAGCTGACTATCTTTCGACTAAATGACACTGGAACCTGCGGCAGACTATGGGTTTAGGTTCTTTTGGGGATAATGGTGAGTTATGGTTTGAGATCCAGCTTCTTGCCGCCAATGGAGATGTGTTTTCTGTCGAAGCTTTGTTTGATACTGGTTTTACGGCTGGATGGTTAGCCATTAATACCCAGGACTTGGAAGCTTTGGAGTGGTTGAGCATTGCGGCCCAAATTTCTATGAGAACAGCACGGGGGGAAGGTCAGTTCAATTTGTATGAAGGCAGGGTTATTATTGATGCCACCGAGTTTGTGATTCCTGTCCATGTTGGGGATGATATTCCCGATACCTTGATGGGTTCTGCATGGTTGGATATTATTCAACTGCTTGTTAATAAACCTCAAGGAATCTTCACCCTAGACATCCTAGAAGGAAACTAAAAACAAATTTGGCTGCTCAGTTCCATCCATGAGTGTTCTATCTAGATTGTCATAGGTTTATGTGCTATTGAACTCAAATTTGTTGAAAAATATGGTTATTCCCAGCCAGATTCAATAACAGCAGCAGTTTATTAAGTAGTATAGTTGTCGTCACACTAACAAGGGGTGAATCACTAACTGCTATTCTTTGGATAAGTGTAAAATCATCATCAATAGGTTTGAACGAAAGTCATGTCGCAAATTATTGCGATTGCTAATCAAAAAGGCGGAACAGGAAAATCTACAACAGCTATCCATCTTGCCTACTATCTAGCTATTAAAAAAGGTCATAGCACACTGCTGGTAGATGCTGATTCACAAACATCATCATCTCAATGGATTAATAACTTAGAGAAGCCTATTCCTTTCAAAGTAATTCATGATAAAGAGGAACTATTTCAAGAAATCCCTAAACTAGCCAAGCAGTATGATTATCTCGTAGTTGATGGGCCTGCTGGACGTTTAGATGATGAAACAAAGGCAATTTTGGCGTGGGCTAACCTAGTAGTAGTACCAATTCAGCCCAAAGTTTTAGACCTTAGTTCTACTATCAAAGCAGTTTTGTTAGTCAATCAAGCTCAGGAAATCCGTGAAGGTTTACCTAAAGGCGCTCTTTTTCTCAGCAGAGCTAAACAAGGTACGCGCTTAAAAGATGAAGCCACTCGTTTCCTGAGAACTATACCTGGAATGATATCGTTAAAAACTATCATTCATGATCGTGAAGTAATTGCAGATGCACCAGGACAAAATGCAACAGCTTGGACAATGACAGGTAGACCAGCCGCAGAAGCAAGACGTGAATACACTCAATTATTCAATGAAATTTTAGACCTGCTTAAAATCTAAGGATATAATTCTGAGCTAAAAGCTGTTTTTTAAGTCATGGCTACAAAACGTAAATCATTAGATGAAGGTGCTTTCGAGTTTTTTGTTAGTAAAGCTCCACAATCGCTTAATCCCCTTATTAAAGCTACTGACTTAGTTCCTTTAGAGTCAATCCATCTTCCTCAACAACAGCCTCGGCGCTACTTTGACCCTCAAAAAATGCAACAGTTGATAGCGTCTGTCAAGCAACATGGGATTTTAGAGCCACTCCTGGTTAGACCTATTCCTGATGGACAGTATGAGTTAGTAGCGGGAGAAAGGCGTTATCGTGCTGCTCAAGAGCTAAAACTAGCTGATGTGCCGATAGTATCACGGAGTTTAAGTGATGAGGAAGCATTACAACTAGCACTAATTGAGAACTTGCAACGGGAAGACCTTAACCCTGTTGAGGAAACGGAAGGCATTCTTCAGTTACTAGCAATCAAATTAGGGCAGTCTGTAGCAGATGTAATTTCTCATCTCTACCGTATGTATAACGAGGTCAAAGGAAACGTTAGTAAATTTAACCCTAACGTTAGGGTTAGCGACAATCCAGACCTGGATGCATTTAACCCTAACGTTAGGGTTAATCCTGAAACCCATACGGTACAAGCAATATTTGATTCACTAGGGCTAATGACATGGGAATCTTTTGTTAAAAACCGCTTACCATTATTGAATCTCCCTGATGATATTTTAGAGACTCTACGCAGAGGAGAGATTGCTTATACCAAAGCTACTGCAATTGCACGAGTTAAAAATGAAGCACAAAGGAAATTTTTACTCAAGGAAGCAATAGAGAAAAACTTGTCTCTAGTAAAAATTAAAGAGCGAATTAACCAACTGAAAGATTCAGAGTTGGGAACCGTATTTAGTCAAGAAGCGCCACTTAAAACTCGAATGGATAATGCCTATCAGGTGATCAAAAAGTCAAAGATTTGGGATGACCCTAAAAAGCAAAAACGTTTAGAAAAGCTAGTCTCCTCGATTGAAGCTTTAATAAATGAATTTAACTAAGCTTGAATTTTAGTTATTGTCATGAAATTTTCGCCAAATTGAAAGGGAGGAAATAAAGGAATAAGAAGATAAAAATACTAGTACCTCTGCGCGGAAGTCAAAATTCAAAAGTTAAAAGATTTATAAATTGGGCTTTTTTACCGTTTTTAATGGTCTGGTTAGCTATGCATTAGTCGCATCTTTCTTAACAAAAGAGTGAGAGGCTATAATTTAGATACAGCAATAGTTTGAGCGATTAAAGCCGAAAATTAAGAGTAGTGCGATCGCGTGAAAAGTAACCTTACTTAACAGTAAAATTGAAGAGAAGTAACTAAAAATAATCAAGAGTGAAGTTGGATAACAAAAAAGCAACAAAAGGGGATTTGTGGCGATAAAAGGCTGTAAGGTAGTCATAGTAAGAGTTTGAAGTAAATTGACGATAAAATAGAGAAATATAACTTAACAAAAAGTAAATAAAACTAAATGCATAAAAATGGATTAGTCAGTGAAAACAAATAACAGGTTGCGAAAAAATGTGCTGATTTAGTCAGTCAAAATAGTCGTTAACTATAATTAACGATAAAAATTGCTAAATTAAAGTGTTGATTATGTGCCGAAGATTGGTGCTTTGCAGGA
The DNA here is from genome assembly GCA_034931985.1 of Halotia wernerae UHCC 0503. Taxonomy (GTDB): domain Bacteria; phylum Cyanobacteriota; class Cyanobacteriia; order Cyanobacteriales; family Nostocaceae; genus Halotia; species Halotia wernerae. The sequence continues at coordinate 9,335 of JAYGHB010000039.1, read as the reverse complement.
TAATTTCACACAGTATATTGTCGTGAAAATTGGGAGAAAAGCTGATGAGTTGGGCAGCAGAGGAATTAAAGGGCGCAGACGAGCGGAGATAAGCGGCGAAACCGACGTTTAGTAAAAGTAGTAGAAGATTTAGCTTCCCAGCCGAATGAGAGCGTGCCGCAAACAAGCAGGGATGAAGCAGCGATGCAAGGAATATATGAATTTTGGGCAAATCCGCGAATTAAAGCTTCAGAGATACTAAAACTTTTCAGGATAAGGATAACGGTGCTGTTCAGCGGCTGTCAGTGGCTTTTGCATCCAAATATAACGCTACAATGCATGAGCTTCACCTAGAAGTTTAAGATCATTTGTTGTAAGTGCAATCGATGCAGCAGCAATATTTTCTTCGAGGTGTGAGATCGTTGTAGTACCTGGAATTAAAATGATATTAGATGCACGATGCAATATCCAAGCCAAGGCAATTTGATTCGGTTTCATACCATGATGAGCGGCAATCTCTGTTAAAACTCCTTCAGGGTTGGCAAGAGGTGCGCCACGCTTAAGCGGATGTGCGCCAAGAGGTGCGTATGGAATAAATGCAATATTGTGTTGGGTGCAAAAATCAAGAATATCTTCTCCACTACGTTCTGCTAAATTCAATCGATTTTGCACTGAAGCAACCTCAACAATTTTTTGTGCTGCTTCAATCTGGGCGATCGTCACATTTGATAATCCAATATGGCGGATTTTGCCTTCTCGTTGCAGTTCTGATAACATCCCTATAGATTCTGAAAAGGGCATACTTGGATCAGGGCGATGCAATTGATAGAGGTCAATTGCATCGACTTTGAGGCGTTGCAAACTAGCTTCACAACTACGTCGTAGGCTTTTGGATGAACCATCAGCACGAATGTTATCAGGTGTAGTTTTGAGAACACCACCCTTGGTTGCAATGATGAGATCGTCTGGGTAAGGATAGAGTGCGGATGCAATCAGTTCTTCGTTGTAGCCGGGACCATAAGATTCAGCCGTATCGATGAAATTTACCCCTAACTCAATAGCGCGGCGGAGCAATTGTTGTCCGGCTTCCCAATCAGCATAACAACCAAAGTTTCCGGGCTGCCCAGTCAATCGCATCGCACCGTAGCCAAGACGATTGACACTCAAATCACGACCCAGTTGAAACGTATTGGCGACGTGAGCCATGATAGATTTCCTCCAGAATTACTGTGCAGAATCTTTCAAAGGAGTGATAAGCTCAATGAGATTGCCATTATTATCTTTCACAAAACAGAGCCGAACTCCAGCATCAGGGTAGCTACCAAGTCCGATAAAGGCTGGTATACCGCGTCGGTTTAGTTCAGCCAGTGCTGCATCTACGTCCTCGACTCGAAAACAAAAATGTCCAATGCCACTCGCGCGTAATCCTTCACCAAAGTCTTTAGCTTCAGGCATTCCGGGGCGTGACTGAGTGCTGCTAACAATTTCGATCCGAAATCCGTAGACTTGCAAATAAGCCAGTTTCAGGTCGGGAAAGACATCAACTGTCCATTCACGCTCAATCGTCGCATCCAACTTATCTTGATACCACTGGAGGGTTTCGTCATAATTGGGTACATTGAGTGCAACGTGGTCAATTTGCATGGTGTTCAAAGCTGACATAATTAACTCCTACCTTCTATGATTTGGATACAGCCATCGACTGAACAATCTAGTCATTCGTGGCATGACGACATAGGTCATTAGCGAAACCAGTATTACAGTTAGCACAAGGCTGCGTAGTAATAACGGCAATGCGTTGAGGAAAGATCCAAATAGCACGTTGATTGCAACAATTAAGGGAAAAATGGCTAGCCAGGTGATGAGTGCCATCTTGTGACGGGACGGTGGTTCAATAGTTCGCTGTCCAGGCAAAGTGAACCAAGTTTCTAGACCCGTGAGAATTTGGTACGGCAAAGATTCATGTGTCAATTCTGTAAGACGAACCAACCACCTTTGCCGAATCTCTGAATTTTCCCAACGGTGTAGATTGCTTATCCGATCAAACTTGAAGATAATGCGATACTGCGGATCTTTTGAATCATTAGGACGGATAACGTTAGTACCTAAGTGACCTTCAAATGTCATTGCTGCCTGAATCAAATTAGACATAATTTCCTCAAAGGCTTTTTCCCTATCGGGCTTTACCCGATGGGCAGCAATGACTGTTACAGGTGGATCATCAGCAGAACTTTGTTTACTCATGTCTTACTCTGCGGTGGAGACATTAGATAGTAGAAACCTCTGGAGTTTTACTTTACATTATTTAGAATCTAGGGTTGAATAACGTTACGTCACGTAAATAAACTATCTTAGGAGTACAGATTATGTCAAGAGGGGTGAAGAAAAAAGCTGTAACTGTCAAGAGTCCAGGTCGTCCTCGATCAGATGAGGCTCATCAGCACATTTTAGAAGCTGCCTATGAATTGATGAACCAGATCGGGTTCAATGAACTGACAATGGAGGCGATCGCGGCTCGTGCTGAAGTTGGGAAGCCCACCATCTACCGTCGCTGGTCAAGCAAAGCCCATTTGGTTATGGATGCATTTTTGGCAGCGGTTAATCCGGAACTAACATTCCCAGATAGCGGTTCCGTTACAGAGAGCATTCGCTTACAAATGCAGCAATTAGTCAAAGTACTGCTCAGTCCGCCCGGACAAATCATTGCTGTGCTAATTGGCGGCGGACAGACAGACGCTAAATTGATCGAGGCATTTCGAGAAAACTGGTTGATACCGCGTCGTAAGGCTGCTAGTGAAGTATTTAAGAAAGGCGTTGAATGTGGAGAACTACGGGCGGACGTAAATGTAGAAGTAGCGATCGATGCGCTCTACAGCCCACTTTTTTATCGCTTGCTGCTTAGACACGCACCACTTACTCAAGATTTTGTTGATGAATTGGTTGATGTCGTGATGAAGGGACTTGCAGTTTAGGACTTAGAGGATGCGATCTCATTATCCTTTAACTTTTCTATTCAGTTGAACTTCGACAATTAGCCTTTAGACTGCCGCCACAACTCGAAATATGCTATGCATTTGTCGCGTAACACGGTATTTGTCCTAGTTAACAGAATAAATGTCCGCAGCAAGAAAGAGAGCAAACGTGGACATTGCAAAAGTTAGAGTTGATTTTGTTGAAAGAGCAGAGATTAACAAATTAGTTGTCCTTTAATTTGTGCAACAAAATAACACAATATTTGTCTGGTTGTTGAGATAAAGTGATTAGGGAATCACAAGGTTAAATTAACTAGTTATGATGATATATAACTAGTTAATTCAAATGAATTTTGTTGTAAAAGATAACGTAGCGGAAAACTGCGATGGCGATCACCTAGATTTGGCAGATACGCCATTGCTCTGTGTGTGCTGGCTTCACATAGGAATCAGGATTATTGCCGAATTGAATTTGGCTTGTGATCAAGAGTTGTTCTGCATTAATTAGGATGAGCAATAGCCCTACAGATGCTCTTGCGATCGCCTTGATCGCCCAGTTATGATTCACCAGGTTGTGAAACTTTATAAAGCCTTCAATTTAAGAGAAAATTCTAATAGTCGTAATCACCAGTAAATTTAAATGCACGTTATTAGCCGCAGAATTTTGCGGGAGTTTTGTGAAGCACACGCAGATTCCTGCGATGCACTTTATGATTGGTATAGGGTGGCAACTAAAGCTGAATGGAAAAATCTGGTTGAAGTTCAGGCTATTTATCTAAAAGCAGAAGCTGTTGGTAACTTCACTGTATTTAATATCAAAGGAAATAACTACCGCTTAATTGTTGATATTGTTTACGAAACTCAAAGAATCTATATTAAATATGTCCTAACTCACGCCGAATATGATAAGGATAAATGGAAAAATGACCCGTACTTTTAATCCTGAATCTTACGGTAAATTGCTAGCCGAGTATCAGCCCAAAATAATTACCACCGAAGAAGAAAACGAACAAGCGATCGCACTTGCCCAAGATTTAGACCATCGCCCCAATCGTACATCAGAAGAAGAGATGCTGTTGGAACTGTTGGTGACATTAATTGATAAGTTTGAAGAAACTCATTACCCAATTCCTCAAGGTACACCCAATTCGATGTTAATGCATCTGATGGATGCACGCGATATGACTCCCGAAGCATTAGCTCTTGTAATTGGTTCATTGGAAGTTGCCTTGCAAATTGTTAATGGCGATCGCACCATTAATAAAACAGAAGCAAAAGCGCTTGCGGACTATTTTCATGTAGATGTCAGTTTATTTACCTAGCTGATTTCCAAAAATTGAACAAGGGCTATGCATTAGTTACATATTTAGTAACAAAAGATTGAAAAGCTGGAAGTTAGATGTAGCAATAGTTTGAAGGATTAAAGCTAAAAATTAAGAAGAGTGCGATGGCGTACCCGCCCGCCGTAGGCGATAAGCGAAGCTTAAGCCTACGGCGATCGCAGTTCGCGCTAGTGTCTCCAAAGGAGAAGACTTAAACTTTGCTTATCGCTACACCCTTTTTGGGAAATTCGTCAACATCTGTCGAAGATGAAACAAAGCGACGAACTAGGAAAGTAACCAGTTAACTTAGATGTGCTTCAGAAAGTAAGTATAACATGATCTATATCTAACAGGTTTGTTTATAACCTGTTAATTGCTTTATAACCTGTGATTGATAAGTAAATAGAATATAACAGTTTAGTGATAAACCAACGCAGATATAACTAATTGCAGTACAAGTTATATCCATGATTTAAAGATTAACATGATAAAACGAACAGCCCATTTTCAAACCTTTACGCAGCAAGACTTTTGGGACAAGCAGCAACCTGTTATAAACGTAGAGATAGGCAAAGATAACAAGTTAGCAACCGTATATATAACAAGTTAATGCAGAGATAACCAGTTGTCGCGTAACACGGTATTTGTCGTCGTTAACAAATTATTTGTCGTCGATTGTTAGTAGCTGTAATGCGTTCGCCCTGGTTACTCCAGGGCTTTTTGGGGTGAGTAGTACAGGGAAATAGTGTTTAACACAATCAATGACGCAATTTTTTGAGGATGACTTAACAGATTATTTGTCATGTTTGTTTGAGTTATCAAGGGTATGCACATTGGCTTTGACGCACCGAGTGCAGATGTGGTTTGTTTGGCGCTGCGTCATGGGATTTTGCCCAAGCAATATAGCGCTGCTTACGAATTGAAACAAGCTTGGGGTACTTATGGGCTACCGCAGTATTTGTATACCGATGGGGGCAAAGACTTTCGCTCACAGCACCTCGAACAGGTAGCAGCGGAATTAGGTATTGTCTTGTGTTTGCGGCGAAAACCGGCGGATGGCGGGATTGTGGAGCGACCATTTGGCACGTTTAATCGAGAATTCTTTTCGACGTTACCGGGTTACACTAACAGCAATGTTCGTCAGCGTTCGCCTGATGCGGAAAGTAACGCGTGTTTGACGCTACTGCAATTGGAGCAACTATTGGTGCGCTATTTGGTAGACAACTATAACCAAGCTGTTGATTCACGCATGGGTGACCAAAGCCGGATTGTGCGATGGGAATCTGGGCGGATTGCTCAATTGCCCCTGTTAGGTGATCGCGAATTAGATATTTGCTTGATGCGACGTGATCGGCGCACAGTTTACCGTAGCGGCTATATTCAGTTTGCCAACCTGAGCTATCAAGGTGAGCATTTGGCAGCTTATGCTGGAGAATCTGTGATTATTCGCTACAATCCACAGGACATCACGACCGTTTTGATCTATCAACTTCAGGAGTCGAGGGAAGTCTTTGTGACTCGCGCCCATGCTCAAGGATGGGAAACAGAAACACTCTCATATCGAGAAGCCCAAGCAATTAGCCAACGCAGGCGAAAGTTCGGTAAAGCAATTGACAATCGTTCAATGCTTGATGAGGTGCGCGATCGTGACAATACGGTAAAGAAACTACAGCGCCAAAGAAACAAGCACAATGCTGGTGTGATTAAACCCTCAACAGTTTCTGATGCTGGATTGACCAAGCAAGCTTGCCAGTCTAACCAATCAGAAATACCGTTTGTGACAACGCCTGTAGAAGCATTTGGTGAGACAGATATTGAGACGGTTAAGCCTAAGAAGCCAGTGCCATATGTGCGTGTGCATGACTATGAACAACTCAAACGCCAGGCAGGTTTGTTGTGAAGCAGAATCAGCAAGAAATTATTGTTCCACCTGTTGGTAAAATTGACGCGAAAACGCAACAACAAATTGAACGCCTGCAACGCCATTGTATTGTTGAACTCGAAGCCGTGCAGCAATTTCATAGTTGGTTAGATGATAAACGGCAGTGTCGGCAAGCCTGCCGTGTGATCGGTGACTCGCGTACTGGAAAAACGTTTGCCTGTGATGCTTATCGGCTCAAATATGCCTCTGTTCAGGCGAATGGAGATGCACCAATTGTCCCGGTTATCTACTGGCACGCGACTACAGAGACTGGTCAGCGCGAATTATTTGTTGGGCTGTTAGAGAATTTGAAATATCGTGTGACTAACGGTACGATCAGCGAGTTGCGTGAGCGCGTTTACCGCCTGCTTAAAATTTGTCAAGTCGAGATAATTATTTTAGATGAAGCTCATCGCTTTCGTCCTAAAACATTTTCTGAAATTCGTGATGTCTTTGATCTGCTTGGTATCTCAGTTGTTCTAGTAGGAACTGATCGCCTTGATGCTGTTGTCCGTCGAGATGAGCAGGTGCATAATCGTTTTATGGCGTGTCATCGGTTTCACCGCTTTAATAGTCAAGCTTTAGAAGACACCACCGCTATTTGGGAAGAATATGTGCTGAAATTGCCGCAGCCCTCGAATTTAACCAGCGCCCCGATGCAGAAAATTCTCGGAGCTACGACTCGTGGCTATTTAGGAGCGCTCGATGAAATTTTGAGAAATGCCGCAAGGCGGGCGTTGATGCTCCTGCGGACGATGGGAGCGAACGCCATCGCTTTCATAGTGGATTCTTGAGCCACCGCACCCTTGATTGCCTTTTGATTTTGATAGCCTAAGCCAGGAAGTCACCCTCCTAGTGTAGCGATCGCAATCCTTTACCTCCTGACCGATATCTTCATTCTATTGGGAATAATAGGCATTTATGGCTTTCAGCATCAGGAATCTCGATTGTGGGGGGGCTTCGGATTTCTACTCGCAATCATTGGCATTGCAATAATACGGACTGGAGCAATATCTGGAGTTAGTCTGTATCCGAGCGGAGCAACGACTTTATTTCAATTAGTTCGCGTCCTTTGACCAGCATCAGCGAAGCGATCGCGAAACGTTGTCGGTTTCTCCTTGAACTTACCGCTCTGATCTTGATCATTTCGTTCGGTTGTCCATTTGCCCTGGAGCATCATTCCTGATACCATAATTTCCTCCGAATCGTCATGGCGTAATTCTGATAGAAGCAAGTTTTTTTACTGCTCGCCTCGTTTAACAAGGCGAGCAGTAAACTTATTCGTCTTAAGTCGTGTAATAGAACCGTTCGTGAACAACCTTGCCATCTTTCCAGCGCTGCACAGAGACTTGATCATGAGTAACTTTGCCCCATTCTGCATGGGTATAATCCACAAACCATTCAGAAATAATCACATCATCACCATAGGCAACCGCCTTCACTTCCATCGCACGAAATTCAGTGACTTTAGAAAAGAAGTCCAGTTCTCGGTTGCGGTTCGCAGCTTTCCCAAAAATAGCGGGTGTTTCATTTTCTTGCATTACCACCTCATCGTCATAGTATTTCTCGAAAGCTTCCATCGCTTTACCTTGCAAAACCAGGCTTTTAATGTCTTCAAAGTTAGTTCTGATATCTGTTGCTGTTATCATGTGTTTTCTCCTTGTAGAGGCGATTTGGGGTAGTGATCTGAGCCACTGAATTTAGCCCACAAATTTATGATGATTCATTCTTATAGATTTGAGAAGATGGCAAAATAGAATATCACTTATTTCATTTAGGAATTAATCTGCGTGCTAGATCTCATTACCTGTATGAAAAGTTTTGTGCGAACGGTGGAGACGGGTAGTTTCTCTGCCGTAGCCAGAGAGATGAATACGAGTCAGCCCACCATCAGTAAACAGATTGCCGCCCTAGAAGAATATTTAGATGTGCAACTATTGGTGCGATCGACGCGCACAATGAACTTGACTGATGAGGGGATACGCTTTTATGAGCATTGTCAGCTCGTTTTAGAAGCGTTATCTGAGGCGGAGTCTAGTGTGGGAAAACGACAAAAACCCTCTGGAATGCTAAGGATCAATTGCTTAGCAGCTTTTGGACAGATGCAGTTGCTTCCTCGCCTCAAGCAATTTCTTGATCGCTATCCCGGTATCAAAGTTGACCTCAACATGTCTGAGTACTTTGCCGATTTAGTTGGAGAGGGCATTGATTTAGCCATTAGAATTGGCGGTTCTGTTGACCATAGCTTAATCTCACAACCGATTGGTATCTCTAGATTTGTTACCGTAGCATCGGTGAAATATTTAGAGACATTTGGCGAACCACAGGTTCCCACAGACCTTTTGCAGCATAACTGTATTGTTTATACTCCCCAGTCCACGGGCAATGAATGGCCTTTTCGAGGGACAACGGTAAAGGTGCAGGGAAATTTGCAAGTCAATAGCTCCATAGCACATCGTGGAGCGGTTTTGGCAGGCATTGGTATTGGCATCGCACCTATGTGGGTATATAGTAATGAAATACAAACTCAAGCGGTTAAAATTATCCTTGCAGAATATGAAATAGACCCGCTGCCCATTCACGCGATTTATCGGCGAGGACGTTTTCAATCAGCAAAGGTGAAATGCTTTATTGACTTTCTTCTGGATGAGTTCAATCTTGGGCTGTCTTGAATTACTGGAGATGCGCCGATCAGCCTCGTTCTGCTGTGGTTATCGCTCCGAAGTGCCCTAAACATAGGCAATAAAATTAAAATAGCTTCCCGCTCACTTTTAGTTTGGCGATCGCCGTTCGCGCTAGTGTCACCAAAGGAGAAGACTTAAACTTTGCTTATCGCTACACCCTTTCTGGGAAATTCGTCAACATCTGTCGAAGATGAAACAAAGCGACGAACTAGTAAAGCAACCAGTTAACTTAGATGCGCTTCAGAATGTAAATATAACATGATGTATATCTAACAGGTTTGTTCATAACCTGTTAATTGACTAATAACCTGTGATTGATAAGTAAATAAAATATAACAGTTTAATGATGAACCAACGCAGATATAACTAATTACAGTACAAGTTATATCCACGATTTAAAGGTTAACATGATAAAACGAACAGCCCATTTTCAAACCTTTACGCAGCAAGACTTTTG
>JAYGHB010000038.1:0-30329 GCA_034931985.1 Halotia wernerae UHCC 0503 | reverse complement strand
ATATCTCTTGTATCCTTAGTGGTTCGACCTTTTGGCAAAACTTTTTGGTTTACTGATTAAGTAGTTTTGACTGAAATCTTAATATACTGTCAGTTGCTACTTATTAGCAATATTAAGAATAGTCTCGATTGAGCAAAAGTGTTACGCAGCATTCGCTTAATTTCACGCAATTGCGATCGCCAGTCTGTTCTTCACAACTAAGAATTAACACCCGCTAACGGTAGTAGTAGGCGGCTGACGACACGGTTATCTGGTAACTGATAAAAATGCAACTCTCCTCCTAATTGCTGCATTAAGTTTTCACAGATTAACAGATGCAAGCCCGGTGGCTGGTTGAGGTGGGAAGAAGCAAGCACGTCTTTGGGTGTATTGTGATGTAGTGCTGCTAATAATTGTGGTTCAATAATGCCGTTATCTGTGATTGACAGTTCTAGAAATTTCTCATCTAAACGGCGACACCAGATATCAATTCTGCTACCGCTTTGACAACGGTGACAGGCTGCAACCAATAACTCATGGAGAACTAATTCAAATTTCATGATATCACCAGCGATCGCTAGTGAAGTTGGATAATCTGAAGTTTGGATTCCTTTGAGAAATGCCGAACTATCTACTGATTCTTGCTCTTCAACCGATTGTCCTAAACCATGTACACCAGTCCACAGCTTGTTGTGTTTAAATAAATTATCCACTCGTTCGAGCGATCGCTTAAGAAAACTGGCTATGGGCATAGTTTCGCTGCTAACATGCAACTGCCATTGTTCAAGTTTGAGCATTCCAGTCATAGAGGCAGTTGTATGATCTAACTGTCGCAATAGTAGTTGGTAGCGTGTCTGAGTTAGTTCATTAGCAGGAATGCCCAAATCCTGTATTTGACCCAACAGCAGCACTACTGTTCTCTGGATTTCTTGTAAACGTCGATGTTTGTACCAATTGAGTTGTTGTAATTCCTGGGTTGTAGATTCTAAAACTTGGGTAATTTGCCACTGACGACGTGACCAAGCTAATTGATCCACAAGAATTTCTGTCGCATTGAGGCTTTGTTGTGACCATTGACGTTCTCGACGGTCTGCTATTAAAACTACCCCTGTCGGTTGATAATCAGCAGCAGTACGTAAGGCCATAACTAAAATTTGACCGATGCTTGAACCATTCAACCATTTCCTCGTTTCCGATGGTAAATCATCTACATTCACACTTAAATAACCATCTTTGGCTAGCGCCCACTGGATTAGAACTTCAGCCTTAATGGATACCTGTACATCTACAACAATCCCAAACCCAACCTCGGTAACTAATCCAGGTATAATTTCTGCACAAGACTGACCGGAAGACCAAGACAGTAGTAATGTTAGAGGACAGCTAAGAACAGATGCGATTTGTTCTAATGCTGTGCGTTCTAAATGGTTGTCTCTGACATCAGTTTTTTCGTTTTGCGTTTGTTCTAGGGTGTATAGGCATTGCTTGATGCCATGTAAAATTTTTTGCTGTTGCTTTGTATCAGTATATAACTGCCACTGATGCACAATCACCCCAATTTGTTGACTGACAATCCAGAGCAATTCCTTTTCTAAACTTGTCCAAGTGCGATGAGTCTCGTGAGCAATCAGTACCAATGCTTCTGGTGCATGACCTTGGGCGCAGTTGCAAACTAGGAGCGATCGCACGTTATTTTCTATTAAGGGGGGATGCCAATTAAAAAATCGTAAATCTTCATTTAAGTTCTCCACCTCCACCGCAGTTGTTGCAGACTTTAACATTTGCTGATCCATTTGTTTGACAGCATTAAAGGCAAATGTCAAAGGGCGGCGATTATGAGGTTGGGTTTGATACAGAATTTGATAATTATGCTGGTCGGGGTCGTATTGTAATAGTAAAAAGCGAGTAGCTGCTAGCCGAGCTAACACTCTCGTCGCACAATTGCGTAAAGTTTCGTGGAGATCATGATTGTTATAGATGGCTTGGGCAACTTGACTAGTTAGCTGGTTATCATCTCGGATTTTTTTAATGGTGCTTTCCATGCTTTCGGTAGGAGCAACTAAAGAAATTAATCCCGCAGCACCTTGGACAAAATTCTTGTCTGTTTCTGTCCAGATGCGAGGTTCATTGCCTTCCACCGCCAAAAAACCTAGCAAATCATTTTGCCCGATAATAGGAGCTGCCAATAGCGATCGCACCCGCAGACGTTGCAACAACTTAGCTGTAAAATGACTTTCCAATGAACTGCGGGCATCACCAATCCAGACAATTTGATTTACTGACAGAGCATAATATAATTCACTCAAATCCTGCACTGTCATTCCCGCTGCTGGTTGCTGACTAGAATCACGACCAATATTAATCAGCTGATTGCTCATCCGACACCAAAAGTAACGCCCTTGACGCTCAAACCAGTAAACATTTGTCCGGCTGGGGGAAACAAATTGATGTGTTGTCTCTACAACTGCTTTGAGTCTATGATCTAGGTTACTGAGGGTGCGTAAGTTTTCTAGTAATTCTAATAATGGCTCGTCAGGACGCTTGGTTTGCTTTTGCAGCAAATCCATTTCATGTCTATAAAGTACTGCCCCTAACTCACCCAAAACTATCAGCAGCCTGGCTTTAGCCTCTGTTGGAAGTAAGTAACCCCAGCGTTCGGAACCTAATAACAGCAAACCCAAACAACGATCTCTATAACGAATTGGCAAAAAAATCGTTCCTTGGATGTTGAATTTTCTGCCTACTTCTTGCCATACTGCTGCACGGATTTCAGTTTGTAAATCTGCTACGCCTAAAGGACGTTGTTCAATTACTACTTGCTCTAATAAATCGCCTGGGTTGAGGACAACTCGTTTGTATAACAATTTGGTGTCATGATCGGGTATTATGCCGCCTTGACCAAACAATGTGTGTTTTAGGCGATCGTAAGTCGCAATCCAAATCAAACTGTAATCAAACTGCTGTTGAATATAAGAAATAGTAGTTTTAATCAGAACTTCAACATCATCCTGTTCCCTGAGGCTTTGCAGGACATATCCCAAGGCTTGGATTTGCTGTTCGGCGGCTATTGTTTTTTGTGGCTGCCCCATCTGATTATTAGTTACATAACTTGTAATATATAAGATGCCCACAAAACTACTCTGATTGACACTCCCCACGATAAATTGACGGGGATTCTTGGATCTAAGACATAACTTGCTCAACCAGGCTTTCGCCCTTACGGGTTCGACAGTAGCTCATAAGGGAGAAGACCGCGCTGTCTCACCAAATAGAGTAGAGGTTTCATCTCCCCAAGCGTTACTTGCACTATCAAGTGCAAAGGTTATTTTTAATCATCAAATCTGTGCGCTAACGTCGAGAGTGTTAAATTTGACCTTTTTTGAATTAAAAATTAAAAATTAAAAATTAAGAACTTGTTTATGATATTGCCAACCGCACCTTGTGCCAAATTAAACCAGCAGCAATCAACCCTAAACCTACTTGCCAGATAGTAGAATCCACCCAGAAGGCCAAGAACAAGCAAGAGACAAGACCTATCCAACCCACCCATACAGGATAGAGTCGCTCAGAGGAAGGAAGTTTTAAGGCAGCTAAATTAGTCACTGCATAGTAAATCAAAACACTAAAGGCACTAAAAGACCATGTGGTTTTGACATTGCCTAATAGTACCAACAGAGCGATCGCTCCTCCTACCACAATCACAGCCCAGTATGGGGCTGTCTGTTGTTGATTCAGTCGTGCTAAAAATCTCGGAGCATCTGAACGCCTTCCCATTGCCAGTAATACACGGGATAAGCCCAAAATCAAGTTCAACAGCACACCCAACATTGCTGTCATTGCACCAATAGCTAAGACAAAAGCTGCACCTGAACCTGCAATATTACGAACTGCTACTTCTAAGGGAGCTGCCTTTGTCTGTCCTGTAGCATTACCTAAAACATCCACACCCACAGCCCCAATCCCAACCGCTGCCACCGCCATGTAAAGTAACATTGTCAGCATTAGACAGATAATCATCGCTTGAGGAATCGTCTTTCTTGGGGAACGTGCTTCTTCCCCCATTGTGGCAATGCGACCATAGCCTGTGTAAGCAACAAACATCAAAGCGCTAGCATGAAATACTGCACCAGGGGAAGTGGTAAAAAAAGGTGTCAAATTTTCAATACCCACTTCAGTAGCACGGGGTAGACAAACAAGGAGAAAAAATCCTAAAGACAGCAGCGTTACCGAGACAATTACGGTGTTAACAACATTAGAGCGTCGAATACCGTTCAACACAATCAGCGTCATTATGACCACAGCTAAAAGGGCTGTAGGAATAACCCAACTAGCACTAAACCCCAAAATATTGAGTAAGTAACCAGCAAAACCCAAGGCGGCGGTAGCAGCGGAAGCAGTCTTGGCTACCAAAAACATCCAGCCTGCTGTAAAGCCCAATGCAGGGGTGAGATATTTATAGCCATATTCATAAGTACCACCGCTTACCGCATGGTTAGCTGCCAACTGAGCGCTGTTTAATCCATTGCAAGTAGCAACGATCGCTCCAATTGCCACTGCTAGAATTACCGCAGGTCCGGCAATACCTGTAGCAATACCAATACTGACAAATACACCCGTACCGATAATTGAACCCAATCCCATCAAGGTTGCACCAAAAACCCCTAACTCTCTTTGCAGTTGAGGTGGTGAATTGGTAGCGGACATCTTTTATCTCCTTGTTTTAGATGATTTAAGATGCAGGTTTCATTGCTAAAGATACCATTACAAGATTAAATCTGAATGATATAGCGCTTCTCGGTAATATTGCGGTCAGGCGCTTACTAGCTTTAATCAGTTCCGACTCCCCCTGATAAAATCAGGTAGAGCTAAATTGATAGGTTAAAAGCTGTGTTAGCAGCATTATTGTACGGTCAAGAAGATTTACGTTTAGAACAGGTTACTGACCCCACTCCAGCAGATGGGGAAATAGTGGTGCAAGTGGGGACGGCCACAACTTGTGGTACAGATTTAAAAGTCTGGCGGCGTGGTGGTCATGCCAAGATGCTGAAACCGCCGACACTATTTGGTCATGAGGCAGCAGGGCAAATTGTAGCATTGGGAGCAGGTGTTAATGGTTGGCAAATAGGCGATCGCGTTGTGGCGAATAATTCTGCTCCATGCATGGAGTGCTTTTTTTGTCAACATCAAGAATATTCACTATGTCCCAACTTGACATGGAATAATGGTACTTTTGCCGAATACCTGAAAATTCCCGCAACTATAGTACAGCATAATTTGTTGCGAGTCCCCGATGAGTTGCCGTGGGAATTGGCAGCCATGACAGAACCTTTAGCTTGTGTATTACATGGTGTAGCCCGTTCCAACATCAAATCTCAACACAGAGTGGTTGTGTTGGGAGATGGAGCCATCGGGCTGATGTTTGTGGCAGCCTTAGCTGATAGGGTTGAAGTGTTGCTTTGGGGAGGAAATGACCAAAGATTAGAAATTGGTCAAAAACTCGGTGCAGCTAAGACCTTTAACTATCATCAAATTCTAGATATTCCCGGTGTGGTGAAAGAACTCACCCAAGGCTGGGGTGCAGATGTGGTGATTGAAGCCACCGGAGTACCCAGCGTTTGGGAAACTGCGATCGCTTGTGCCCGTCCTGGTGCTACTGTCAATTTATTCGGTGGCTGCCCACGAGATACTACTATTACAGTCAATACAGAACAGTTGCACTACAGCGAACTTACCCTTAAAGGTGTGTTTCACAACACTCCAAAATATGTACGGGCGGCGCTGTCACTCATAGCTAGTCGTAAAATACCTTTTGAATTACTCATCAGTGAACAGCGCAGGTTAAAGGACTTAGAACAAGTGTTTTGTGACATGAAGGCGCGGAAGGTAATTAAGGTAGCAATGATTCCTTAGTTTTCCGTAGATGAAGCCTCATTAGCCTTAGCCAGCGCCACCAAGTTTGCGCCGATTGCTCAAAGAACGTAAAAATATCACCGTAAGAACCTGGGTAGTTCACAAAAAACTGGATCAGCCACCATAGCCAAGAGCAAAGTTCTAAAATTAAAAAGTATTAAATCAAATTGAGAATGTTATGGCTGCCAAAGTAGAAATTTACACTTGGAGGACTTGCCCATTTTGTATTCGTGCCAAAGGTTTGCTCAAGGAGAAGGGAGTCGAGTTTATCGAATACAGTGTTGATGGAGATGAAGCAGCACGAGATAAAATGACCGAAAGAGCCAATGGAAGACGCTCTTTACCACAAATTTTTATCAACGAAGAGCATATTGGTGGTTGTGACGATATCCACGCCTTAGAAAGTCAAGGTAAGTTAGATGAACTACTGGCTTCTAGCAGCGTGTAGGTTGAAAAAAATATGGTGATTGTGATTTTTCCTCTAGAAGCAGTTGTGAATCGGTCTGAACATCAGGGGATAATCTAAATTGAATAATTCATAATTCCCTGGTGATTGAGGCGAAAAGCGTGAAACTGGCTTTTATTATTGATCCTATCCATCAACTCGACCCCTGCCATGATACTAGTGTTGCACTGATGGAAGCAGCGCAAGCTCTAGGACATGAAATTTGGGTAACTCAGGCAAACCTGCTGAGTGTGGCAAATGGTAATGCTTGGGCTATTTTGCAGCAGGTGGAACTCGTACCGATACAGTTGGTGGAAGGACGCTGGGTAGCGGCGAATCCTTGGTATAAGTTAAGCGAACGTTCCTTAATTTCCCTGGAAACAATGGATGCTGTATTCATGCGGACAGATCCACCAGTCAATGATTCATACCTCTATGCTACCTACATTCTGGATTATGTTGACCAAAACAAAACTCTACTAATTAACAGTCCTAGTGGCATTCGAGGGGCTAATGAAAAAATGTATGCCCTTCAGTTTACCAATGCAATTCCAGAAACGATAGTTAGTGCCGATAAGCAATTTATTAGACAATTTGTTGAAGCTAAGGGAATGACTATTCTCAAGCCACTAGGTAACAAAGCTGGGGAAGGAATTTTAGTTTTACAATCAGGCGATCGCAATTTCAACTCCATAATTGAACTTAGTACCCTTCAAGGTCGAGTACCAGTTATGGTGCAAACTTATCTCACCGAGGCCAAAGAGGGAGACAAGCGGATTATCTTACTCGATGGTGAACCGATTGGTGCTTTGAATCGCCTTTCTAGTGGGAGTGATTTTCGTAATAACATGGCAACAGGTGGTACAGTCGCTCAAACCAAAATCACCTCAAGAGAGTCTGAAATCTGTACCCAAATAGCCGAAAATTTACGTAAAGACGGCTTAACTTTTGTAGGTATTGACGTAATCGGTGGCTACCTTACTGAAGTCAATGTCACTAGTCCTACCGGAATCCGCGAAATCGACCGATTAGATGGGACTTACCTTGGCCATCAGGTTATTCAGTGGTTAGAAGAGAATATACCAACCAAAAAACTCAAGTAATTAATCCAGATCCCCGACTTCTCAAAGAAGTCGGGGATCTGAGTCTTTAGAAGGTCGCATAATGTTCATCAGTGATGCTGGGATAAATTAGGGCAGAAATCGATCTAAAGCTGCTTTTAACTGTGCGATTTCAACTTCCATATTGCCTTCTTGAGCAGCTCTTGCAATACACTCAGTTAAATGTTCATCCAAAACGATTCTCGCTACCTTATCTAATGCGCCCCGCACGGCGGCAATTTGTAATAAAACATCAGGACAAGGGCTATTTTGCTGCACCATTGTCTTAATGCCGCGGATGTGTCCTTCTATACGTGATAGCCGATTAACAATTCGCCGCAAAGACTCTTCGCTATGGACGTGAGGATGAACCGATTCTCCATGTTCATGAGTATGATCTTTATGCTCATGGTTGGGGGAATTCTTTGCTTGCTGGGCTATGGGCAAGGATTCTGGAGTTGATCGGTTTGATCCATTCATGGGTTATTAGGGCACTGGTGATACTAAGATCCTAGCCTAGAGGAGAATGGTTCATAAAAAACCATGCCGATTTTTGGGCATGGGGAATAGGGAACAGGGCATGGGAATTGGCTAAGCTTACTAAAAGGGTAAAAACCGAACCTTACAATGGGAAATCTCCATAATAGCTATTGGGCTAAATGTTCAATTACTTTTAATTACAGATACTTCGTACAATGCCTCAACTTCAAGATTGGAGAGAAGGCAAAACCGAAAGAAAGCACAGAGCAAATCTCAAAAGGCAGGGATTGTCATCGAAACTGTAAAAATAACCATAGATAGATAAATTGTTAGGACTAAACAACAACTAGGTTTCTAAATTTAGGTTGTAATTATGCGATTTTCCAAATTATCCCGTTCTATACGTCGACTCAGTTCCCACGTTTTAGCCATAATTTTAGGAGTTGCGCTAACTGTTAGTACCTTGCGGGTGTTACCATCCCAAGCAGAACCAGCACCTAATTTTGGGGCTGCGGATACACCAGAATTGATTGCCCAAAAACAATCGCCAGCAACTGCTGCTATAGGTAACACTAGCTTTGTTACAGCAGCTGTAAATCGTGTCGGCACAGCAGTAGTACGCATTGATACAGAACGGACAATTTCCCGTCGAGTTGATCCATTTTTTGAAGACCCCTTTTTCCGTCGGTTTTTTGGTGAAGGCTTACCTCAACAGTTGCCTTCTGAGCAATTACGCGGTTTAGGCTCTGGTTTTATTATTGACAAGAGTGGATTAGTTCTCACCAATGCCCATGTAGTCGATAAAGCTGATAAAGTGACAGTCCGCCTCAAGGATGGTCGTACTTTTGAAGGTGAAGTTAAAGGCATTGATGAAGTGACTGATTTAGCGGTTGTAAAAATTAATGCTGGTAACGACTTACCTGTTGCGCCTTTGGGTTCTTCTAATAATGTGCAGGTAGGAGACTGGGCGATCGCAGTTGGTAATCCCTTGGGTTTTGATAACACCGTTACCTTGGGAATTGTCAGCACCCTCAAACGTTCTAGCGCCCAAGTAGGTATTTCTGACAAACGTTTGGACTTCATTCAAACCGACGCTGCAATTAACCCTGGTAACTCTGGCGGCCCCTTATTGAATGATCGAGGTGAAGTAATTGGGATTAATACCGCCATTCGTCCTGATGCGATGGGTATTGGTTTTGCTATTCCTATTGATAAAGCCAAAGCGATCGCATCTCAACTACAACGAGATGGAAAAGTTGCTCACCCCTATTTAGGAGTGCAAATGGTAACTTTAACACCCCAGCTAGCAAAGCAAAATAATACTGATCCTAACTCTCCAATCCAAATACCAGAAGTTAATGGTGTAGTGGTGATCAGGGTCATACCCAATTCCCCAGCCGCTACTGCTGGTGTGCGGCGTGGCGATGTCATTGTTCAAGTTGATGGTAAACCCATCACCAGTGCTGAACAGTTGCAAAACATTGTGGAAGATAGTCGCCTTGGTCAAGTATTGCAGGTGAAAGTGCAACGAGGTAGCCAAATACAATCGCTTTCAGTCCGCACCGCTGAGTTGCAAAATGCTTCTTAGTACATGATTTCACAAGTTCGTAGCGAAAAATAGCCTTCCATTAAACCTTTGCGTTCCTCTGCGTTTAAAAAGACTATTTTTTTAAACGCAGAGGGACAAAGAGTAAACGCAGCGAAAAGTTCTGTTCGCGTAGCGTCTCCGTCAGGAGAAAGAGGGTTTCCCTCTGTAGGAAACTTTTCAAGACAAAGTGACGCAGAGTTTTGCGCCAAATTTAATTCGCTACGAATTAATGAAATGTTGTACTTATTGCCTACTTCTTTTCAAAGATGCAACAGCCGGACTGGTAGGCTTTAGAGATGAAGCGGTAGATTAAAGATTGGCAATAATTCCAAAATTCCCTAATGCTATATAGACGATTTGGACGCACAGAATTACAGATGTCGGTATTTTCCTGTGGCGGCATGAGATATCAGTTTAAATGGCAAGATGTTACCCAATCAGAAATTCCGGAGGACAACCAAGCAAATCTGGAAGCAACTATTCGCCAGGCGATCGAGGTCGGAATTAATCATATTGAAACTGCCCGTGGTTATGGTAGCTCGGAAATGCAATTGGGGAAAATATTACCCAAGTTTCCCCGTGAACAGTTAATTGTTCAGACTAAAGTTAATCCCGTCGCAGATGCTAAAGAGTTTCATAATACATTTGAGCAATCATTGCGAAATCTTCAGCTAGATTATGTTGATTTATTGGGATTGCACGGCATCAACCATGCGGAGTCTTTTGACTACAGCATCCGTCCTGGTGGGTGTTTAGAAGTGGCACAGCAGCTACAAGCAGAGGGAAAAGTTAGATTTATCGGTTTTTCTACCCACGGACCTACAGATGTAATTGTGCAGGCAATCAATACTAATTTATTTGATTATGTCAACCTGCATTGGTATTACATTAATCAATGGAATTGGCCAGCAATTGCAGCGGCGACTGATCATGATATGGGAGTATTTATTATTAGTCCTTCTGATAAGGGAGGGAAGTTGTATAATCCGCCGTCAAAGTTAGTCGAACTTTGCGTCCCTTTAAGTCCGATGGTGTTTAATGATTTGTTTTGTCTGAGTCATCCACAAGTGCATACCTTGAGTTTGGGAGCAGCAAAACCCCAAGATTTTGATGAACACCTGAAAACTTTAGAGTTATTGGATCGTTCATCAGAAATTTTACCTGCAATTTTGGCGAGATTAGAAGCAGAAGCGATCGCCACTTTGGGAGAAGATTGGGTAAAAACCTGGGAAACGAATTTACCACCTTGGGAAAAAACCCCCGGTCAAGTAAATATCAGAGTAATTTTGTGGTTATTTAATTTAGCGATCGCCTACGATTTGGTAGACTATGCCAAAATGCGCTACAACCTCTTAGGCAATGGTAGTCACTGGTTTCCAGGCAACAAAGCAGACCGCTTAGACAAACTCGACTTACGATCATGTCTTGCCCAAAGTCCCCAGGCTGATAAAATTCCTCAGTTTTTAGCAAAAGCCCATGAAATGTTGGCTGGTGAAGAAGTTAAACGTTTATCAAAGCAATAATCAAAGTTATACAGCGGTTTCCAGTACATGAACCACGTCTTTTTTGTCTCACGCAAAGGCGCAAAGTAAGTCCTGATTAAAAACAAGAGTGTGGTCTAAATATATGAAAACTGCTGTAATACTTTATTCGGCTTCTGTGACATCAACTACTTGACTGGGCGCTGGTATAACTAACACCTTATCAACGCGGTTGCCATCCATATCCATCACCTCAATCCGCATACCTTCCCATTCAAAATGGTCTGTAGCAGCGGGGATGCGACCCAGATGGGTAATTACAAAACCGCCTAGTGTTTGGTAGCTGACTCGCTCATCAGATTCCCACTCTTCCATCTCGAAAAGTTCAAAAAACTCTTCTACAGGCAACATCCCATCTAAAAGCCAGGAACCATCTTCTCGTTGTATAGCTTGTGGTTCGTCTTGTCCTGGTTCAGCTGGTACATCACCGACGATTTCGCTCATGATGTCGTTAAGAGTAATTAAGCCTTGAATAACACCGTATTCATCTACTACCAATGCTATATGAGTAATAGTTTGCTTGAACATCTCTAAAACCTTCAAGCCACGGGTGCTTTCTGGTACAAACACAGGCTGCCGCAATCCCATAGTTAAATCTAGGGTTTCACCTCGGAAACTCCGGGTTAATAAGTCGGTGACAGGGATCACACCCAGCACATTGTCGAGTCCTCCTTGACAAACTGGATACCGCGAATAGGAACTTTCGGCCATCTTCTCGCGGTTTTCTTCAGGAGAGTCTTCTAAGTCCAGCCAGACAATATCAGGACGGGGTGTCATAAAAGAATTGGCGGGGCGATCGCCTAGGCGAAAGACTCGCTCTACCATATCCTGTTCCGCTTCCTCAAAGGTTCCTGCTTCAGTGCCTTGCTCTATTAAGATTTTAATTTCTTCTTCGGTGACTTGCGGCTCAGTAGAGGGAGTAATGCCCAACATTCGCACTATCGTATCCGTAGAAGCACTTAACAGATGTACTACTGGGGAAGCAAGCGTTGCTAAAGCCCGCATCGGAATAGCCACAATCGCGGCAATTCGTTCTGGGTTGTTTAATGCCAGACGCTTCGGCACTAGTTCACCAATAATTAAAGACAAATAAGTGATAATCAGAACAACTATCCCAAAGGAAAGTGGTTCACTATAAGGTGCTAAGAACGGTACAAGTCTCACATAGACTGCTAGGCGGCTAGCAATTGTTGCTCCTCCGAAAGCACCAGTTAAGATACCGATTAGGGAGATACCTATTTGAATAGTAGACAGGAAATGATTTGGAGACTCTGCTAGTTTTAATGCCACCCTTGCCTTAGGATCTCCTTGATTGGCAAGCTGCTGTAGCCTTACCTTCCGTGCCGAGACAACCGCCATCTCAGACATCGAAAAAATGCCGTTGGCAATAATTAATACCAAAATGATTAAAATTTCAAAAGTGATGGAGGACATATTTAGAGTTGCCGCTGATCAGAGCGAACTGAGTTAATCATTAGTATCTAGTATTAGAGGTATTGCTATAAATGCCTTGAGTATGCATAAAGTAGTAGTCTTAGTTTTTGAGTCTATTGATTAAATATCATTCTTCCACAGAATTAATAAGAGGGCTGTTAACACTTTTAAAATGGTGAATAGCAACTGCCTCTAGATTTTCTGATTGGCAACGACTTCCCCTTGTAGTAAAACTTATGGCCTTCTCTTCTATTGTGCGTGCCTTGGCGCGATCGCCACTCAGCACTGAACTCCTGACCAAACTAAATCGGCAGCAAGATTTACGGTTAAATGGCATCTCTCGCTTACCTAAAGGTTTGGTGGCTTCGGCACTAGCGCAAAATTCAGGCAAGAATTTGTTTGTAGTAGTGCCAACCCTAGAGGAAGCCGGACGCGTTTACGCACAATTGGAGATGATGGGATGGCAAACTGTACATTTTTATCCCACCTCCGAAGCGTCTCCTTATGAACCTTTTGACCCCGAAACGGAAATGACTTGGGGACAAATGCAGGTTTTAGCAGACCTTCTCAAGGATGAAAACAAAGAAAATTCATCCTTCTCTACAGCCATTGTTGCCACGGCTGGGGCGCTTCAACCTCATCTACCACCTCCAGCAGCCTTTACACCCTTTTGCTTTACTTTGAAGCCAAAGATGGAATTTGACCTCAATACCTTCAGCCAAAAAATCACGACTTTGGGGTACGAACGAGTGCCTTTGGTGGAAACAGAAGGACAATGGAGTCGGCGCGGTGATATTGTTGATATTTTCCCAGTTTCATCGGAGTTGCCAGTACGACTGGAATGGTTTGGCGACGAAATCGAAAAAATCAGAGAATTTGACCCGACAACTCAACGTTCTGCTGTTGACAAAATTGACCAAATTGTTCTAACTCCTACTAGCTTTGCTGCGATTTTTGCAGATCAACTGCAAAATAATCCCCAATTTCAAGCTTTAACGGCTGAGTTAGATGCTGATTCAGAACTTAATACTGGAAACTCAGGATTACTAGAAGGTAGCCGTCGCTTTTTAGGGTTAGCCTTTGAAAAACCAGCTTCTTTATTAGACTACTTAAGCGAAAATACCTTAATTGCAATTGACGAACCAGAACAATGTCATGCTCATAGCGATCGCTGGGTGGAAAATGCTGAAGAGCAATGGAGCATGGGGCATGGGGAAGAGTCTAACTTGACTTCTCTAAAACTACCAAAAATTCATCGGTCTTTTGACGAATGTTTAGCTGATGTTGCTAAATTTAAAACATTATATTTATCGGAATTAGCAGAAGAAAATAGCGGGATTAATTTAGCGAGTCGGTCTGTACCAGTTACGCCGCATCAATTTGGTAAGCTGGCAGAAACACTTAGACAAGAACGCGATCGCAATTTTTCTATCTGGTTGATTTCTGCTCAACCTTCCCGTTCTGTTTCTTTATTGCAAGAACACGATTGTCCGGCGCAATTTATCCCCAATCCCCGCGACTACCAAGCCATTGACAAGCTCAATATCAACCATATACCAGTAGCCTTGAAATATTCCGGTCTGGCGGAACTCGAAGGGTTTATTTTACCGACGTTCCGCTTGGTAGTCGTCACTGATCGCGAATTTTATGGGCAACATTCTCTAGCGACACCTGGCTATATTCGCAAGCGTCGCCAAGCTACGTCTAAGCAAGTAGACCCCAATAAACTACGTCCAGGCGATTATGTAGTTCACAGAAGCCACGGGATTGGTAAATTTGTTAAGTTAGAAAGTCTAACTATTAACAATGAAACCCGTGATTATTTGGTAGTACAATATGCCGATGGCTTACTCAGAGTCGCCGCTGACCAAGTAGGTTCTTTATCCCGATTCCGCGCCAATGGCGATAAAGCCCCAGAACTTCATAAGATGACTGGTAAAGCTTGGGATAATACTAAGAACCGAGTCCGCAAAGCGATCAAAAAGTTGGCGGTGGACTTGCTAAAACTTTATGCTTCAAGAGCCAAACAAGAAGGTTTTTGCTATCCCGCAGATATGCCTTGGCAAGAGGAAATGGAAGATTCTTTTCCCTACCAACCCACAACAGACCAGCTAAAAGCTGTGCAAGATGTGAAACGAGATATGGAAAGCGATCGCCCAATGGATCGTTTGGTATGTGGTGATGTTGGTTTTGGCAAAACAGAAGTGGCAATTCGCGCTATTTTTAAAGCTGTCACTTCTGGAAAACAAGTCGCACTTTTAGCACCTACAACTATCCTTACCCAGCAACACTATCACACCCTCAAAGAACGCTTTGCTCCTTACCCTGTCAACGTTGGCTTACTTAATCGCTTCCGCAGCGCTGAAGAACGCCGTAATATTCAAAAACGACTAGCAGCAGGTGAATTAGATATAGTTGTCGGTACACATCAACTTTTGGGTAAAGGTGTATCATTTCGTGATTTGGGACTGTTGGTGGTAGATGAAGAACAGCGATTTGGGGTCAACCAAAAAGAGAAAATTAAAAGCCTAAAAACTCAAGTTGATGTACTTACCCTGTCTGCGACTCCCATTCCCCGTACTCTGTATATGTCTTTGTCAGGGATTCGGGAAATGAGTTTGATTACTACACCACCCCCCACTAGAAGAGCGATTAAAACTCATCTTTCGCCGCTGAACTCAGAAAGTATCCGTAGTGCCATTCGTCAAGAATTAGACAGAGGCGGACAGGTGTTTTATGTAGTCCCACGAGTTGAAGGCATTGAAGAGACAACAGCCAATTTGCGGGAGATGATACCAGGGGGTAAATTTGCGATCGCCCACGGGCAAATGGATGAAAGCGAGTTAGAGTCAACTATGCTGACTTTCAGTAATGGAGACGCAGATATCTTGGTATGTACAACAATTATTGAATCTGGCTTGGATATTCCCCGCGTCAACACTATTTTAATTGAAGATGCTCACCGCTTTGGTCTATCACAACTGTATCAATTGCGCGGTCGTGTGGGACGTGCGGGGATTCAAGCTCATGCTTGGTTATTTTATCCCAAGCAAAGAACGTTATCTGATGCAGCACGGCAAAGGTTGCGGGCGATTCAAGAATTTACTCAACTCGGTTCTGGCTATCAGTTAGCGATGCGCGACATGGAAATTCGAGGTGTGGGTAACTTGCTAGGTGCAGAACAATCCGGTCAAATGGATGCGATCGGTTTTGATTTGTATATGGAAATGTTGGAAGAATCAATTCGAGAAATTCGCGGTCAAGAAATTCCCAAGGTTGATGATACTCAAATTGACCTCAATCTCACAGCATTTATTCCTGCTGATTACATCCCCGATTTAGACCAAAAGATGAGTGCATACCGTGCAGTAGCAGGAGCTAAATCCAAAGAAGAATTAACTCAAATTGCTGCTGAATGGAGCGATCGTTATGGTACTTTACCAGTGCCGGCAAATCAGTTGTTACGGGTAATGGAACTTAAGCAATTAGCGAAAAAGTTAGGATTTAGCCGTGTTAAACCAGAAAACAAACAACATGTTATTTTAGAAACCCCAATGGAAGAACCTGCTTGGAATTTATTAGCAGCGAACTTACCAGAACATCTCAAAACGCGTTTTGTTTACTCTCCTGGTAAGGTTACAGTGCGCGGTTTAGCAGTGATGAAAGCCGACCAACAATTGCAAAGTTTGATTGATGCGATGCATAAAATGCAAGGGGCTGTAGCTGAAGCAGTTGTAGTTTGACACATCATTTAGGAGCAAACAAATTTTATTTATTTACTCCTGAAACTAAAAATTCATAAAACATTAATCGGCATCTGACTCTATCTGGTATTGAAGCAGCACAATTACATCAGTACTCCATTTCACTTGAAAGCCAGAATGCTTGTTCTTGCCAATGTAAGGCAGAATTACGCTTAATTCCCGACCTAAAACTGTGGGTTCCCATACATTGCACCCCGCCGACTAGTAATAACCATTGAAGATACTCATCACTTGCTAAACTCCAACACAGTTCGCCATAATATTTTTCACACTCTTATTCGTCAATCTTGGAAGTCATACATCACTTTATTTGTTGTAGAGCGATATCCCTCAAGGATTGATAAAGAAGTGATGTCTGAGCTTGGTACTCGTATTACTGGTTTTCTTAATAATGAAGATATTGATGCAATATTTACTGATGTTGCTGGCAATCAAAGCTTACGTTCTATGATGTCCAGGCTCAATTCTAGCCAACAAGCTCTCATCTTTGGTTACGGCATTGCTGCACCAGTAGTGTTACAAACACGATCTTACGATGCAAAATTTTATGATGAGATTAGTAATCGCTGGTCTTCAACTTAGTTTGTTTTGATACCAGGAAATTAAAAACTTGTTTCTACTCAAACTTTACCACTTCTGCTATTGAGAGCGATCGCAGGTTATGTTGCTACCCTAAAAAAAGATATCTCACTTAGCAATCCCAGATTATTAAGAGTAATTAATACTTAAGCATTAATATCTCCAAAAATGCAGCCAATTCAGTCTGAATCTGTCCAAATTATTAAACTTTATAAAGCTCCTCAGAAGAGCAAAGGTCAGAAATTACTGAAAGAAGGGTTCCAGCCAATCGATTTTCCCTACAATCCTCCCTACTTTGATGGGAATTGCTACTTTGCTGGCCCCAATGACAGAAGCATTGCCGAAGAGTTCAATCAAAGCTATCAAGAGGGGGTTATTGAAGTTTCAATCGACCAAACGATCTACAACCAATATTTCAAGTCATTCGAGTGTCGCTATGATGAGAAAGACGGATCTGATCGTATTGAAGTAGTCATTCCTGTGACTATGTTTCCCATCCTCAACCAATTTCCGCGAGTTCTCAAACCACAGTAACAGTATGGATAGTAAAAATTGGGAGCAAATCAAGTCTAAGTACAAACTGGGTCAGTTTGTGCAGGGCAAGGTTGAATATCATGCTCCTTTTGGAGTGTTTGTAGATATTGGTGAATCCTTAGTAAAAGGCTTAATTAAGATTCCTGACTTTTTAGATGAGGGAGAGATGAATGAACAGATGTATCCTGACATTGGCATAACCATAGGGGCTGTTATTGTTGGATATAACGAGAAAAATCATCGTGAAGTGTATCTAAGTGCGAAGCCCAGTGTTCTGCACAAAGCACTTGTTCCACTGAAAAGTTCTGCTTTGGCTGTTTGAAATAATTGGCAGATGATCTCAAAGTAGCACTTTATAGGGGTAAAACTGTTCCCTGTTTCCCGCGATGCACTGAGTTTCGACTGCGCTCAACTACCGCTTGTCGAAGTGTTCCCTGTTACTTTAGCAATCTCAGACCACTCAGAGTAACTAATACTGTAGAACCTTCATGCCCAATTACACCAATGGGTAGGTTAACATTGCCTAGAAAGTTACCCACTACAAGTATCATAATAAACCCTAGGGCTACAACTATATTCTGTTTGACTATGGCTTGCGATCGCCTGCCTAATTTAATCGCTGTGGCAATCTTCTCTAACTTATCAGCCATCAGCACAATGTCTGCCGTTTCTAAGGCCACATCACTACCTGCTGTTCCCATCGCAATACCCACAGATGCTTGAGCCAAGGCGGGTGCATCATTGATGCCATCTCCTACCATTGCCACAGTTTGATATTGTTTCTGCAAACTACGAATCACATCTAGTTTATCTTCGGGTAAAAGTTCGGCATAGACTCGATCAATACCCACTGCTTGGGCAAAACTATCAGCAGTTCGTTGGTTGTCTCCTGTGAGCATGACAATTTCTGCAATTCCCATTTGTCGCAGACAAGTAATAGTTGATGCTGCCTCTGTTCTGAGTATATCTGCAATCGCGATCGCACCCATGATCTCATACCCATCTTGTCTACTTTCCTGCGCTACCCAAACAACGGTTTTCCCCTCTTCTTCTAAGGATGCAATTAAGTCTTTTAATTTTTCTGGTAACTGACTAACATATTGCTGTACAAAAGCTACATTCCCCACAATCACTTGCTGGTTGTTGGCAATCCCTGTAATTCCTTGTCCAGGTATAGCTTGTACCTCAACGCCACGTATCCAATTTAAATCGCCAGCCGCTTGCACAATTGCCTGAGCAATGGGATGTTCGGAATCAGATTCTAAAGCTGCTGCTGCTTTTAATACATCTGTCTGCGAGTAATTACTACTAGCAATTACCTGGGATACTTGCACCTGTCCTGTTGTCAGAGTACCAGTTTTATCAAACGCGATCGCCTGAACTTTGCCAATCTTTTCTAACTGCGCTCCATTTTTAAACAAAATCCCCTGTCTGGCACCATTGGCAATTCCCGAAAGTAATGTGGGCATAATTGCAGCCATCAGCGCACAAGGAGAAGCTACAACTAAAAAAGTCAAAGCACGATAAATTGTAGTTTCCCAGTCCCAACCCCAAATAAAAGGGGGCAAAATTGCCAATAACACCCCAGCTATCACAATTACTCGCGCATATTTGCGTTCAAACAATTCGACAAATTCTTGGGAAGGAGGCGCTTCTGTTTGTGCTTGTTCTACTAAGCGAATCACACGCTGAATCAAACTACTTGATGCTGGTTTGTGTACCTGGAGTTTTAGCGCACCATAACCGTTAAGTGTACCTGCAAATACTTCATCACCTATGGTTTTCTCTATAGGTAAAGATTCACCAGTAATCGCAGCTTGGTTAAGGGTACTGTAACCAGAAATAATCACCCCATCAGTAGGAATTAGTTCGCCTGGTTTGACGACAATTTCATCCCCCACTTTTAACTGGTTGATGGGTAGCATTTCTTCTTGCCCCTCAAGTAAAACCCTGGCTGTGTCTGGTGTCAA
Source organism: Halotia wernerae UHCC 0503 (assembly GCA_034931985.1). Classification (GTDB taxonomy): domain Bacteria; phylum Cyanobacteriota; class Cyanobacteriia; order Cyanobacteriales; family Nostocaceae; genus Halotia; species Halotia wernerae. The sequence continues at coordinate 11,005 of JAYGHB010000038.1, read as the reverse complement.
ACTCATTAAACTACGAATACTACGCTCAGTTCGTCGCATGGCGTAGCCTTCTAGTGCGCCACTAATGGCAAAGATGAGAATCAAAATTGCCCCATCAATAATTAAATGGTATTCCCTGCGCCATAAACCTAAGCTAGCAGCACCAAGGGCTGCCACAATCATCAGCAAGTCTACATCCAGTTCCTTTTCTTTGAACAGGGTAGTTAGTCCCTCACGGGCGCTTTCGTAACCACCAATTACATAAGCAGCGGGTAACAGCAGCATTGCCCAGCCTAGCCAACCTAGATGCAAGGCAAACCAGCCGAGAAACAGCAAAAATCCACAAACCACGGCTGCTAAGGTATCTGCATGTTCTTTGGTGAATTGTGTAAAGCGCTGGGGGTAGAGCATGAGAGTTGATTAAGTTGGGACTTCTCTCACGCTAAACCTTGACATTAATGTTAATGTCAAGGATAGCTGAATGCTCGATGTTTATATGATTTTTCTCATCTTGCATCATCCCCTTCTTGCCGTAGTAAATAGTCCAAAACTCTGTCAATTCGCTCCAAAGCCGCGCCAGTAGTGTGTTGAAACTCCCGAAACTCGAATTTTTGCTCTTCATAATTTCGGTCAAGTCGATTGATAATGGCTTCCAAACGCTCAGAACGTCCATCTGCACGTTCCAAAACCGTTGCCTGTTGGTTAAATATTCGCTGTGTGTGAAAGATAAACTCATCCAACCTGCTGGGCATTTGGTCTAATTTGGCATCCGTCGCTGTTTGCGATGCCAGTAATTGGGCAATTTGGACACCCGTCGCTGTTTGCGATGCCAGTAGTTGAACAATTTGGGCATCCGTAGCTGTTTGTGATGCCAGTAATTGGGCAATTTGGACATCAGTGGCATCTTGTCTGCTGACTGCTCGATCTAGTTTTCTATTGGCTGATTCAGCATAGGTAGCTGCTGATGCTAGTAGTTGTCTTACTGCTGCTAGATCATCCTCAACATGGTCTAGTCGTTGTTCTGTAGTCATGCTGTTTCTTTTTGCCATATATACATATTATCTTGGCACTTTAGTGTTAAATCTTCATAAGGGGATCGATAGAACCGGAATTCATTTTTATTAAAAATTAGCAGATTATAATTGTACAAGCCATTTCGCGGTTTTCAGGTTTGGGTCTAATTGTAATTTCTCCATCATTCATGGTTTAAATAGCCCATTAACTTATCAGTTGAAAAATCGCTTTTTTAGCGTTTTTTGAAAATAGCTTTTATGATTTGTTTCTATCTTATTTTTTACTGTAGCCAGTGTAGCAATACTATGTTTTAATTTCTTTGGAAACGAATAAAGTTATCCTGATTTTAGGTTAACTAATGGAGGTAAAAAGATGAATGCAAAAAAAATTGTAATTGTAACGGCGGCGAGTCGTGGAATTGGTGCAGGATGTGCGCGGGAGTTAGCAACTCAAGGATATACGGTTGCATTGATAGCGCGGAGTGAAAGTGTTTTGGATTTAGCACAAGAGCTTGGCGGAATTGCTGTGCAAGGTTCAATGTCTAACCTGCAAGATTTAGAGCGATTAGTTCAGACTACATTGAGTAAGTTTGGTCGAATTGATGCGGTCGTAAATAGTTTTGGCGATCCACCCCGTCTTGATTTACTCAACATTTCTGATGAGATGTGGATCGAGAATTTTAAGATGTTGTTTTTGAGTGTGGTTCGCATTGCAAAACTGGTGACAGAGCCGATGCGTCAACAAGGCGGCGGTGCAATCGTCAATATTTCCGCTTGCGATTCTCAAGAACCAGAGCTAGGAACACCTTTCAGTGGCACACTTCGCGCCGCAATGGAAGGATTCACCAAACTCTATGCCAAGCGATATCGGGCTGATCACATTCGCATGAACTCGATCGCTCCCTTCTTTGTTGCCGATAGCCTTGAGGAATTAGAAGGTTGGAACGTTCCTGATGATTTGATGTGGGGTCGTCCAGTTACCTATGCAGAACTCGCCAAAACGGTTAGCTTTTTGATCTCAGATGATGCCAAGTTTATTACAGGAACCACCCTCAAGGTAGACGAGGCTCGTTCAGCCGCAATTTAATCACAGAGTGTTTCTATGTTAAAGGTTTAGAGAAAAAGCTCTGCCATTACTTCAGGCAGTTTGTGAAGATTTACAAAAAATTTTGCCGTTGTTGGAGTAAATCATGAATGCTGGTTGCTTGACCATCAAAGAACTTAGTGATGCGGTAGGTGGCAATTTAACTCCGCGGATGGTAAGGCATTACCATCAATTGGGGCTACTACCCCAACCAGTGCGATCGCCTAGCAATTACCGCCTTTACACAGAAAAGGATGTGATCAGACTGCAACGGATTGTGGCACTGAAACAGCAAGGGTTCCAACTCAACCATATTCGCCACATTCTAGAGGTGGAACCAGAAGCAGACACAACCGTAAATTTGATGAGACAACTCCAGCAGCAATATCGAGCCGTAATCCAGCAAATTGCCCAACTGCGGCAAACTGCATCAGCACTAGAAGGATTATTAGGACGCGATCGCCATTGTCAAGTTATACAAGCTGAGGTACTGGCTCAACTTAAATTACTGGAAGTAGAAACCCAAGTCGGATTGGGAGGACTAGATCAACTGTGGAGTGGCTTGGATGCAGAAGTTCATAGTCATTCAGAAGCTTTTGCAGAATCTTTACAACGTTTGCTACCTGATTTGTCTGACCGTTCCGAAATTGAACAACACTTGATTTCGCAGTTGGTTTTAGCTTGTGGTGATGTGAGTTTGGTATCGTTTGTGAGGTTGAGTCAAGGAGCGATCGCTGCTAGTCGTGAAGCCCTCAAATCAAGCTGTGAGATTTTTGTCGATATCCCCACAGTTGCGGCAGCTTTAGATCAAACTAGATTAGCTCACTTGGGCTGTCAAGTTACAACTTTGATTGATAATCCCCATGTCACCACCGCCATAGAAGCAGAACTGGAATTTTGGCAGCGTCAGGAATGGCAGGAAAAATTACAGCAAGTTAGCAAAGGCTGCATACTGGTGGTTGGATATGCGCCCTCGGTGCTATTAGAAGTGTGTGTAGCCATTAACCAGCGACAAATTCAGCCAGCACTAGTAATTGGGATGCCCATTGGTTTTAGTCACGCTCCCGCAGCCAAGCGACAGCTTATGCAACAAGATATACCCTTTATCACCATTGCAGGGACTTTAGGCGGTGGTTTGCTAGCTGCTACTTCTTTAAATGCCTTAGTTGAGTCATTAATTGAGAAGCCAGATTGTCATTGTTATTTAAACTAAAAGGGAACAGGGAATAGGGAAATTCCCAAAATTATTGTAGTGCGGGCATTTTGCCCGCGTCCCATCCATATATTTATTGAAAAATTGCCGCTAGCTTCTACCTCTGGAATTATGTAACATGACTTTTTGTTACCTTTGTTACTTTTATGATCATCGGCTGTACCTTAAGATGCATTTTTAAGTTTAATAAAGTATAAAAAGCAGCGTCTCTGACGGCTGGTTGAGATCACTTAGGAAATTGCAATTTGAGGGAAAATTCGGAATATAAAGCCTGGGAATCACCAAAATATAGCTACTCAAGGGAAAAGCAGATTTGACATCACAGTAAAAATATGAAATAAGACTCTATTAAGATCAAGCGATCGCACGGAGTATAGTATCAACAGCGATCGCGTCAAAAGTTACGAAAAAGTGTGTGAGGAAAACGGAAAAATGTCTCATCATCTATTGTGGAAAACTCTAGGCCTAAGTCCATTGGTTTTAGGTGCAACTGTGTTTGTTTCGGCTAGTGCAATGGCTGCTGAAATCACAGATTCCTCTAAAGTTGCTGCCAATCCCACAAAACAGCCCCAAGTTAATCAACACTTGCTATCCCAAGCCAAACCTGATGAAAATAACGTCTTAGAACAAGTAAAAAACTACAGCAGTGAAGCTCAAAACCAAAATTCACTGTCTCAAGTCACATCAGTTTCTCAGTTTTCTGACGTACAGCCAACTGACTGGGCATTTCAAGCGTTGCAGTCTTTAGTTGAACGCTACGGTTGTATTGCTGGATACCCCAATGGTACTTACCGTGGCAACCGAGCATTAACCCGTTATGAATTTGCTGCTGGTTTGAATGCTTGTTTAGATCGAGTTAATGAACTGATTGCGACAGCAACTGGTGATTTGGTCACAAAACAAGATTTGGCAACCCTACAGCGTTTGCAAGAAGAATTTTCTGCCGAATTAGCAACTCTGCGCGGTAGAGTAGATTCTCTAGAAACACGGACTGCTGAATTAGAAGCAAATCAGTTCTCTACTACAACGAAACTAGTAGGTGAGGCAATTTTTGCTGTCACCGACGGCTTTGGTAATAACGACGATAACAACACTGTTTTCCAAAATAGGGTACGTCTAGATTTACAAACCAGCTTTACAGGTCAAGACACTTTACACACTCGGATTGCCGCTGGTAACGCCCCCACATTAACTTTGCCAGGTGGTACATTTGAGGGAACCCAAACCTTTAACTTGTCTCCTGGCGATAACAATGCCATTATCGATTGGTTGTCATATTACTTCCCCTTAGGCAACTCCCAAGTTTACGTTGCAGCTACCGGAGGTATTCACAGCGATTATGTTCCTACTGTTAATCCATACTTTGAAGATTTTGATGGTGGTAACGGTGCTTTGTCTACCTTTGCCTCCGAAAGCCCAATCTATCGGATTGGCGGTGGTGCAGGAATCGGCGTTAACTTAGCCTTTGGTGGCGGTAGTACCTTCAAGCCTTCATTAACCTTGGGCTATTTTGGATCTGAACCGAATAGTCCGGTTGCAGGTTCAGGTTTATTCGAGGGTAATTATGCAGCTTTAGGACAGTTGAATTTGAACGTAGGCGATCGCATTACCTTAGCTGCCACATACGTACACGGGTATCATGGTGGAGGCAGTGCTTTATTTGATGCAGGCTCAGTCACTGGTTCTGTAGTCGGTACATCTCAAGCCAACTTTGTTGCTGCTGGCAATCCCTACAACAGTAATTCCTATGGTTTGGAGGCTGCTTTTAGACCTAGTGACAAACTGTCGATTAGTGGCTTTGTACTTTATAGCGACATCACAGGCTTTGGTGCTAATGACAACGGTGAAGTTTGGAGTTACGGAGTTGGGGTAGCTTTGCCAGACTTTGGTAAGAAGGGCAACGTTTTAGGAATTTTCGCAGGCGCACAACCATATCTAGGAAATGTCAGTAGTGATAAACCCTATCACATTGAAGGCTTCTACAAATACCGTGTGAGCGATAACATTTCCATCACCCCTGGTGTGATTTGGTTGACCAATCCTGGTCAAACTGCTAACAATAACGAAGATGCAATAATTGGTACGCTAAGAACCACCTTCAATTTCTAAAGGATGTAGTAGAAGACCTTTAGACAGCAGAGCAGGCAGAGGGGAGCAGGGGAGGTAGGGGAAGCAAAGAAGTTAAGACTTGTCCAATACTCAATGCCCCATGCCCTATACCCTATGCTCCATGCCCAAAAACTTGTTGTGCCGTTAGTTGCAAGTTGGGAAAGATTGAAGAAACAAGTTGATCGTTGTTTTGAAATAACTGTTTTTGATATTCGTCTGCTTGTAGTGTACAAATTGTAATTGTTGGCTGTTTGGGTTTGCCAATATATTCTCTGCCACCGATACCTAGGTAATCAACAATCCAATACTCAGCCACTCCTAAAAGGGCGTAATCTTCAACTTTACGAGCGTAATCGTTTTGCCAGTTTGTACTAACTACCTCAGCAATCAATTTAATTGAGTTTCCTGATGTAATTACAGGTTCTTGCTGCCACAATGGCTCATTAATAAGTTGAGTTTGGTCTAATATAATCACATCGGGACGAAAAGCTGTATCTGTTCCTAAAAGTTTAATCAAACACCGATGGGGAATAAAATAAGATGCTTCTTGACGGTCAATTTCTACATTCAGTTTTCGCCCAATAAAAGCACATACTTGCTCATGCGGCCCTGTTGGTTCCATCTCGATTAATTCACCATCAATTAACTCATAGCGATCGCTGTCGCCATAGTGATTAATAAATTCGTCAACACTTAGAAGTTTGGGAGCAAATTGAACCATTGCGATTCTTCAATATTTTTTTGCTGGCATTGATTAACAAATACACTGAATATAGCAGGGGACAGGGGATAGACTTAACCCTACTCTAAGAGACGCTACACGCTAAGCGTAGCTATGCCGCAGGCTTTACGGCTACGCGGCAGTTGAGCGCAGTCGAAACTCAGGATCAACGCCGAGCAAAGCGATGCACTGAGCGGTGTCGAAGTGCCGAGGCGTTGAAAGTCTCATGGTGTCAGGGTTGTATGCTCAGTTTATGTCCTAACCTACCTTGCAATAGCTATATTATTATAATTTTTTGCCAGATCTATGCTTATTACTGAATGTGGCAATTTCTGGAAAATCTGTTACATTACGTTACATGCAGTTATAACTGTTACCACATAGAAACTGAGAGTATTATTTATGCCAGACGCTAAAAAGACTACGCCTTCGGTTTCACAAAATCCAAATACTTCGCCTTTGGGCTTTACTCCTCAAAGCGAAATCTGGAACGGTCGTTTTGCAATGATTGGTTTTTTATCTGTCGTTCTACTGGAAGTTTTTTCTGGCAAAGGAGTTTTACACTTCTGGGGCATCCTGTAGATTAACAGATTTTTACCTTCACTAAAATTGTGAGGGAGTTATAGAGGAAGGCAGCGATTTATAGAATCGTTGGCCTTCTTTTCTTTGAAGTTATTAGCAACTCCTTGTGGATGCTGCTGAAGCTGGCGCAAGTTCATAGACCCGTGTCGAGCGTTGAGGAGCTTCTATCTCTGCCAATACTTCATTGCAGAGGTAGAAGTACTTTCAATTGTCAATTCCACCAAATCCTAACAACGTGGAATCCCTTACTGTGTTAGGTGCTTGAGAAGTTACCGATTAGCTACTTGAGCTTTTGTTTACGAATCAGATCTAAGTGCTTTATTTAAACCTCATTTAAAGCCAGGTTATATAAAAGTTTTATAAACTATCTTGTCTTTTAATCAGTAAGAAAACTGTTTCATGTAAGGTATTTGTAAAGATTTACAATCTATACGTAACGTGGGCAGTGATAAAATCACCTATTATTTTCCTGGTTACAATTGTCTGCATTATTGTGACTGGACTAGCAATATATCTAGTTGGAGGCATTGATCCAACACAAATCGAAGTTTGGCTCAAGTCTGCTGGTATCTGGGCACCTATTATTTATATTTTCCTGTATATTGTGGCAACTGTGCTGATTCTGCCCTCCACTGCACTTAATTTGACTGGCGGTGCAATTTTTGGTCCGGTGCTAGGGATTCTCTGGACTAGCCTTGCAGCAATCATTGCTGCAATAGTGTCTTTCACTTTTACCCGTACTGTCGGACGAGAGGCAGTAGCCAAACGACTAGCTGGAAAGTGGCAAGCAATGGATGCTGAGGTATATCGAGGAGGATTATTCTACATATTTGCTATTCGCTTAGTAGCAATCATGCCATACGGTCTGGTGAATTTTACTGCAGGGCTAACCTCGGTCAGCTTTAAGGATTATGTTCTAGGTACAGCCTTGGGCACTGTTCCTGGTGTCCTACCTTTTGTACTTCTGGGTAGTTACGGTTTGAAGGCTCTGAGAACAGGTGATTTTTTGCCATTGATGGGAGCTTTATCATTAACTGGAATGCTAGTTGCAGCAGCTACTTGGTATCGCCATCGTCGCACTTTTCCCAAGAAAAGCATTGAAGCTTTGAAGTCATCAAAAGCATCAAATCACACAGATCCTCAAAATCGCTAAACATTTTTCTTGATCAAGCACAAGGGTTGAAATTGAGTTTATTCATCCATTTTTAGTGTTAGGTGAAATGCGAGGTCTTGTAAATGCTCCTAGATAAAGACAATATAGAACTGTCTGTGGTAATCCCTATGTATAACGAGGAACCCAACATAAACTACTTGTTCGAGCGATTAGTAACAATACTAAATAGTTTGAACATGAGTTATGAGATTATCTGTGTAAATGATGGCAGTAGAGATAATACTCTAGAGTATTTGATTGAGCATCATCGCCGTAACGCTGCAATAAAAGTGGTTAATTTATCTCGTAACTTTGGTAAAGAAATAGCTCTCACGGCTGGTATTGATTATGCTACGGGAGATGCAGTAGTGCCTATTGATGCAGATCTGCAAGATCCACCCGAATTAATAAAGGAATTAGTAGCCAAATGGCGTGAAGGCTATGATGTGGTTTATGCAACTCGTCGCTTGCGTCGAGGAGAAAGTTGGCTTAAGCGTTTTACTGCTAATGCTTTCTACAAAACGATGACCCACATGAGCCATGTTCCAATCCCTCCCAATACAGGCGATTTCCGTTTGCTTGATCGATGCGTGGTTGAAGCTCTCAAGCAATTACCTGAACGCAATCGTTTTATGAAAGGTTTGTTTGCGTGGGTTGGGTTCAAGCAAACATCAATAGTGTATGATCGCCCCCAACGTTATAAAGGGGTTACTAAGTGGAATTATTGGCGACTTTGGAACTTTGCCATTGATGGTATTACTTCATTCAGTCTTCTGCCATTGAAAGTTTGGAGCTATGCTGGTTTTGCTCTATCGTTGATTTCATTTTTATACGCTAGTTTTTTAGTAATTCGGACTTTATTCTTAGGAATTGATGTACCTGGTTATACTTCTTTAATGGTAGCTGTACTCTTTTTAGGAGGAGTGCAGCTGCTAAGTCTAGGCATTATTGGTGAATATCTTGGTCGTGTCTATGATGAGGTGAAGGAACGTCCACTTTATTTAGTGCGAGAACACTACGGCTTTATACCTGAATCTTTCAATAAACGCTTTCAAAATATTAGGACATCCAATTATTTAGTAAATCAGTAAGTAACAGATGTTTAATACTGAATGCAACTTTCGCTCATTAAGAATTTGTTATGGTGTCACTACCTAAAACTTGTACATTATCGTGGCGTTTGGCTCTAGTGACAACCTCGTGCTTCTATTTCTTTTTTGAGCATTTGAGAGGCATTTTTGTTTAGGCTGTTGAATTAAATTAAAGTCCAGCTTCAAATATGAAAATAATTTCTCGTCTTAACCACTATAAAATTTGGCTTCTGGGTATTCTATTAATCATCTCAATAGGAGTCAGGCTACCTGGTGTTTACAGCCCCGCAATTCGGTATGATGAAGCAATCACGCTACTGGAAACGGCAGGTAACGCCCGACCCTCCTGGCCACAAAAGCCTGAACTTGCTAGCACAGCTAAAAATCAATTCAAAGGTACTCCAACTCTCAGCCAGATTGCCGAAGATTTACGCCAGACAGATGTCCATCCACCAGTTTACTATTGGATTTTATCCCTCTGGCGACGCTGGCTAGGCTTTTCTATAGAAACATCTCGTATCTTTTCACTGGTCTGTTCTATCGGAACTGTAGTGGTACTTTATCTGCTACTACAGGCTGGAAAAATAGAGCGTCCCCTTGTTCCTAGTCTCGTCTTTGCAATATCTTCAGGTGCCATTTATGCTGGACATGATGCGCGTCCTTACGCACTGGCTTCACTTCTAATCGGAACGGGAACTCTTTTTGCATATCTTGCTAGTGAAGCAAAAAACCGAAATCGAACTCGCCTCGTAGTCTACTCCATAGTTATGGCAATCTGTTGTGGGATAGCTTTTCAAACAAATTACTTAACTCTTTTCCCAGTATCTATTATTCTTTTATGGTTTCTGATAAATCTTTGGTCTAGATCAAAGTTACTGGCAATTGCATCCCTATTAGTTACTGTATCGATCTGCTTAATTGGATTTCCATCTTTTCTCAAACAACTAGGCGCAAGACCTGGGCAAAACGTGGGTTTTATCGGTTTTTTGCCAGAAATAGTCAAGATTTTGAAGATGAACTTGATGATTATATGGACACCAATATTTACAAGCATAGAACTCAACTTAGTTTTTGCAGGAATTTTTATTTTAATACTAATTATCCTAATAGGAATTACTATTAGTTATATCCGACGTTACTATTCACAGATAAATCGAAAACTCTTGGTGCTTTTTCTAGGTCTTGCTGTTGCACCGACAATAGGCGTTATGTTACTAGATTTCCTGTCTAATAAAAATCTTATTAGTCCTCGATATCTATTATTTGCTGGACCAGCTTTAGCCGTAATAATTACTTATGGAATCGCAAGACCTATCTCTTCTCAACCACGTCTAATAAAATTTCTCTTACCAATCTTCTTAGGACTCCAACTAACTGGCATTAACTGGGGCTTGGAAAGAAGTCCTGCTCAGGGAGGAAGCAATCTACGAAGCCTAGCCAGAACCATCAAAGCCTCTTCGTCATCTTCTAATGTCGTGGTAGTTGGCAAAGGCTATGGCCGCGGGGATCCAGGTTCAGCCATTTACGAACTAGCTCCCGAAACAATGGTTGTTGTTTTGGGTGAAGATAGCAACCTAGAAGAGCTAGAGTATAGTATTCAGAACTATGAAGATATTTGGATTATATTTTCTCAGGATTCTAAGACCGCTAGTATTGAGAATAATCTATTGAATCGCCTCCAAAAAACGGGAAGTTATACAAAGGTATCTGTTCAAAAATCGGCTATTCACTTGCGGAAAAGATTGCAAAAACTGAGGAACTAAAACTGGTAAGGGCTTCTGGAGCTTCGACCGAGCAAGATGACAAAACAGCATTGGCTGCCAAAAGCTTTGATAAATCTGGCTTTGGAGTAAGTTAAAAAAAATTGTTGCTTAATTTTTGCTTAGTTGTGTCAAAAACCATAAGGAAAGCCCTCATAAATTCTACAAGGGCATTCATTTATATTTATGTCATTCCTTAAGTGCGGAAACGTCTTTTACTCTGCTTGTGCTTGGCAATTTCTTTGCGCTTGCGTTTTTCAATAGGCGTTTCAAAGTGACGATGCTTCCTCATGTCTTGAA
>JAYGHB010000037.1:0-31033 GCA_034931985.1 Halotia wernerae UHCC 0503 | reverse complement strand
GCCAACGCGCAGCGTCTCGTAGAGAAGAATTGGTAGAGCGTGCGTAAGTCCTAAAATGAAACAGATGCTGTCTGGGTTTCTCCAAAACCAAGCCTTTTGGTGGTTAAAAGTTGCAGGTAGCTTTGAAAACGATCCTACCTTTGATGAAGCGGTTCGCCTCGGACAAGAACGGCGTAAGTCTTCTGAGTAGGTCGCTAGCACTCCAAAATGTACATTCTTGCCAGTGATAGACTTAGAACAAAATGGCTAGTTGCTGAGCGAGGTTTTTATGAACACAGATTTCACTCAGATTTTTGAGTTAACCATCTCGGAAAAATTGCAGCTTGTTGAAGACTTATGGGACAGCATTGCTCAAGTTCCAGAACAACTTCCTGTGCTTGATTGGCAAAAAGAAGAATTGGCTAAGAGAAAAGCAGCTTATTTACAAAATACTGACTTAGGTAGTTCATGGGAAGCAGCTAAGGAGCGCATTCGTAGCGTTCAGCATGGTGCTTAGAAATCTGATTATTCTGCTAGAAGCGGAACAAGATGTAGCTCAGGCTTATATCTGGTATAAAGAACAGGAACTTAGTTTAGGTGAAGAGTTTCTTCATTGTGTCGATGCTTGTATTCAATTCATCCGGCGAAATCCAGGGATGTATCAGGTAGTTCACGAAAGCTATCGAAGGGCTGTAGTTCGGCGCTTCCCCTATGTTGTTTTCTATGAGCATTCGGACACCACGATTATTGTCTACGCAGTTTTCCATTGTTCTCAAGATCCAAAAAAATGGCGTAGTCGGCTACCTTAAGATCAACCAATGATCGCAGCAGATATGCCGTTACCTAAAGCAAGCTACAATTGGGGTCTGAATTGCTGTCTGCAACTATTAACTATCGACTTTTCCCAATGTCCCGTTCTGGATACACCCTGCCCGTTTTTGCCTGTGCTTCTGCTGTTGCAGCATTACACTGGTTACGCCATCGCCAACCCTTAAGTACAGCGTCGGTAGATCTAATTGAACCAGCCCAAATAGTAGAAATACCAATTGAACAAGTAGCAGGACTATCTGAAAATGCAGCTTTGGCAATTACCCGTAGTGACCCAGGTGATAATCTCGACCTGACTAGAAATACACCAATTTGGGCGTTAGTGGAATGGAGAGGGAGAGCAGGGGGAACCGGGGAAGCAGTAATTATTCAAGGGGGAGAAGGAATTGGGAAACAGTTAAATGCTGAAGGGAAAGCAGCGATTTATGCTTATGCTCAAAGATTGCTCAAAGAGAACTTGTCCAGGATGCTAGCAGCAGGAGAAAAAATCACTGTCACGATTATCTTACCGTCAGGGCGATCGCTGGCTGTTCGCACTTCTAATTCTGCCTTTGGTGTTGTTGAAGGACTTTCTTTATTAGGGACAACGGGGATTTCTCAACCGTTAAGTACACCCGATCAGTTAGACACTTTTCGTAGCGAATTACAACACAAAGCCAGCCGTTTTGAGAGTTTAGTCTTCTGTATCGGGGAAAATGGCTTAGATTTAGCGCGCAAACTCGGCATTAATTCTGAGCAATTAGTCAAAACTGCTAACTGGCTAGGGCCAATGTTAGTAGAAGCTGATGCCCTCGGTGTTAAAGAAATCTTATTGTTTGGCTATCATGGCAAACTGTTAAAATTAGCTGGAGGGATCTTTCACACCCATCACCATTTGGCTGATGGCCGCCGAGAGATTCTAGCTGCACACTGCGCCTTAGTAAATTTAAATTCAGCAGATATTCAAGTCGTTTTTCATAGTGCTACAGCTGAAGCTGCCCTAACATACTTGCGATCGCTAGATGCGACAATTGGTAGTGATTGGGTAAATCAAGTTTATAGTGCGATCGCCCAAGCTATCGATACCCGTTCCCAAGAATACATTCAAAGCCATAGCACTAGAGGCACAGCAGCGACAATCTGCGGTTCTATTCTCTTTGATCGTGATCGCAAAATTATCGTAAAAAGCAAAACTGGCTGCGTCCTGATTGAAAATTTATGTTAAGTTATTATGAATAATCATAAATAATCCCAATACATATCTTTTTCAATAGCCACTTTAATATTAAGTTATTCTTTCTAATACCATGCCAGAACGATTGGCGAAGCAAACGCGCTCTATCACGCGTTTGTAGGGGACTTACTTACCATTTATCAGCCCAACCAAGCAGGTAAGTGGTGTTTATTTAGATCACAAAGCAACTATCTACCTTACATCCAAACTCCCCCGATCATGAATACAGCGGTGACTCTACTAACCGAACAAGCTCCTCAAACACTTGAACCTTTGGGGCGGCTTGATCGTCAAATGATTGTGATTCTAGACTTCGGCTCTCAGTATTCTGAATTGATTGCCCGCCGCATTCGGGAAACTCAAGTATACTCTGAAGTTCTGTCTTATCGCACTACATCTGAACATTTACGGCAATTAAATCCTAAAGGTATCATCTTCTCTGGTGGCCCTAGCTCGGTTTATGGTGATCACGCTCCCCATTGTGACCCAGAAATTTGGAATTTGGGAATACCCATTCTGGGTGTATGCTACGGGATGCAGCTCATGGTCAGTCAACTCGGCGGGGAAGTAGCCAAAGCTGATCGAGGTGAGTATGGCAAAGCATCATTATATATCGATGATCCCACAGACTTGCTGACTAACGTCGAAGATGGCACCACCATGTGGATGAGTCATGGAGACTCAGTAACGAAAATGCCGCCAGGATTTGAATTGCTAGCTCATACAGAGAATACCCCTTGCGCTGCCATTGCTGACCACGAAAGAAAACTTTACGGTGTGCAGTTTCATCCAGAAGTGGTGCATTCTATTGGTGGTCTGGCTTTAATCCGCAACTTTGTTTATCATATCTGCGACTGTGAACCAACCTGGACAACAGCGGCTTTTGTAGAAGAAGCAATTCGAGAAATTCGCGCCAGAGTTGGGGAAAAGCGGGTACTTTTGGCTTTGTCTGGGGGAGTAGATTCTTCTACCCTAGCCTTTTTATTGTATAAAGCGATCGGGGATCAGTTGACTTGTGTATTTATCGATCAAGGCTTTATGCGGAAATTAGAGCCAGAGAGGTTACTGAAGCTTTTCCAAGAACAGTTTCACATTCCGGTAGAATATGTCAATGCCCGCGATCGCTTCTTAGCTCAGGTTGATGGTGTTACAGATCCTGAAGAAAAACGCCGTCGCATCGGCCACGAATTTATTCGGGTATTTGAAGAAACATCTAAACGCCTCGGTCACTTTGACTATTTAGCTCAAGGTACTCTTTATCCAGATGTGATCGAATCTGCTGACACCAATGTTGATCCCCAAACTGGTGAACGGGTAGCGGTGAAAATCAAGAGTCATCACAATGTCGGTGGATTGCCTAAAGACCTACGCTTTAAATTAGTAGAACCTCTGCGGAAACTTTTTAAAGATGAAGTCCGCAAAGTTGGGCGATCAATTGGTTTACCAGAAGAAATCGTGCAACGACAGCCTTTCCCAGGCCCAGGTTTGGCGATTCGCATTTTGGGAGAAGTCACATCTGAACGGTTGAACATCTTACGCGATGCCGATTTGATTGTACGGCAAGAAATTAATCAACGGGGCTTGTATCACGATTTTTGGCAAGCATTTGCTGTATTGCTACCGATTCGCAGTGTCGGCGTTATGGGCGATCAACGTACCTACGCCTATCCGATTGTCTTGCGGATTGTGAAGAGCGAAGATGGTATGACCGCTGATTGGGCGCGAGTTCCTTACGATGTTCTAGAAGCGATTTCTACCCGAATTGTTAATGAAGTCAAAGGCGTTAACCGTGTAGTTTATGACATTACCTCTAAGCCGCCTGGAACCATTGAGTGGGAATAATTAAGTTAGGAGTTATGAATAAATTCAAAGCTCATAACTCTTTTCTTTGCTTACTCTGGGATTTAAGCCGATGTATCTCGTTTAGCAACGTGCAAAATTTCAGTGCTACTTTCAATAATTTTCCGCAACTCACAACTAGACCTATTGCAAAAGTACCTTTTGCAATAGGTAGGCAACAAACAAACAGGAAAGACTTGGGACTGTTAAGAGTTACCTAGCTACGCAAGTAAGTTCTCCAAATCAAAGCGGATTGCTATAGATACGACAAGTATTTAAGGCAGTAAGACTTCTAGAGAAAGTTAAACATGGAAAATAATTTGCTGCAACGCATAACCATTAATTCAGAAATTTGTCATGGTAAGCCATGTATTCGTGGACTCCGTTATCCAGTGGAGTTGATTCTGGAGTTGCTAAGTTCTGGTATGACTGCTGATGAAATTTTGGCAGATTATGAGGATTTAGAACGAGCAGATATTTTTGCAGCTTTGGTGTTTGCAACTCGATTGACCCAAGTTAAAAGCATTTATAAGGTAGCACGGTGAAATTTTTGGTTGATGCCCAGTTACCGACTCGATTAGTTAAGTTTCTGCAACTGGCTGGATACAATACCATTCACACTAGAGATTTACCTCTACAAAATGCAACTACAGATGTTGAAATCAACACTATTTCTGTGCAGCAAGAGCGCATAGTAATAACTAAATATAGTGATTTTCTGGATTCTTTTTTGATTAACAAACAACCCTATAAGTTACTTTTAGTAACTACGGGTAATATTACAAACGCTGAACTTTTGGAATTATTTACAAAGAATTTATTACAACTGTCAAGCTTGTTTGAGCAACATTATTTGATTGAAATTAACCGCGATAATATCATTATTCATCAATAGATTAGAACTCTTACAAAAGTTTTTTATAATATGATTTAAAGTTTAATTTTTCTGGGTAAAATTCCTGTGTTAAAAACACTTAGTTTTAAAATTTATACAAGATTTCTATTATTTTAGCTCCGTAAAATCATAAAAAAATAACTCTTAATTGTTGAGACACTAATAGTATTGTGAAAACATTGCTACAACGGCAACTTAATTGTAAAAGTAGCTCCTTGTCCTTCACCGGGGCTAGTAGCTTGAATAGTACCACCGTGTAATTCGATTAAATGACGGGCGATCGCTAAGCCTAATCCTAAACCCCCTTGTTTCTGAATGCTATGTCCCTGACGATAACGTTCAAAAACGTAGGGCAGAAACTCTGATTTGATGCCGATACCTGTGTCAGTCACCGTGATTTGGGCATTAGCACCACTGCGAAATAATCTGACTTCCACCTGTCCCTCTGGTGGGGTAAATTTAATAGCGTTAGAAAGTAAATTGCCCAATACTTGTAGCAAGCGGTTGATATCGCCAGTAATGGGTGGTATTGACTCGTCAAGGATGGATTCTAAACAAACATTCTTGGCATTTGCAGATGGATAAGCAGTTTCAATCGCTATCCTCACAATATTAAATAGATTGACTTGGCTGAGTTCTAGCTGTAATTTGCCCCGCAGCATCCGGGAAATATTTAACAAGTCTTCGAGGAGTTTTGCTTGAGACTTAGCACTACGCTCAATGGTTTCTAGGGCGCGGGCTGTAGTGACTGCATCTAATTTCCGAGTTTGCAGCATCTCTGTCCAGCCGAGAATGGCATGTAGTGGCGATCGCAGATCATGGGCTACCATAGCCACAAACTCATCTTTAGTCTGGTTAGCGGCTTCAGCCTCAGCGCGGGCGGCTTGCTCTAGTTGCAAAAGCTGATTGCGTTCGGTTTCTAACTGCTTGCGATCATCAATATCTGTACTCGTACCAAACCACTGCATAATATTTCCTTGCTCATCTTTAATAGGTATACCTCTTGCTAAATACCAGCGATAGTTGCCGTCATGACTTTGATAGCGGATTTCTTGCTCATAAAGTTCTCCTCTTCTCAAGGCTGCCATCCATTGGTGTTTAACTGGTTGGATGTCATCAGGATGGATAACTTTCATCCAACCAAACCCCATTGCCTGCTCAATTGTTTGCCCAGTCAATTCCTGCCATCGTTGATTAACATACTCAAATTCCCCGTCAATATTGCAGATCCAGACAAGTTGAGGCATGGCATTGGATAAGTAACGGTAGCGTTCCTCACTTTCACGTAAGGCTGCTTCAGCATACTTGCGTTCTCGCAGCGCAGCTTGCTGTTCGCTAATATCTGTTGTACTGCCAACTGCCCTAACCACCCGCCCATTGATATCGCGCGTCATCACTCCTTGATCCAGCACATACAGATAATGGTTATCTTTATGACGCACTCGATATTCAGCGGTGTAGTGATTTTGATGAGCAGAAGTATTACCGAAGTGCTTATCTAGGAGCGCTCTATCGTCAGGATGAACCAAATCCTTCCACCATTCATGGGTTGCTTTTGCCTCTTGGAGGGAGTAGCCCAAAATTCTAGTTAGTCCCTCAGTTCTATCAACCGTATTTTTTTCTAAGTCCCAGTCATAAATTAGACAATTAACCGCCGCTGCTGCTAGCTGGAAACGCTCGTTGCTTAAGCGTAGCTGTTCTTCTATCTGTTTGCGCTGGGTGATATCAAAGGCTGTACCGACAACCTGGTGCGGCGAACCGTCACCCTTCCTGGTAAATAAAGTATCTCGACTACAAAACCAATGCCATTCTCCATTAGCGTGTCGCATTCGATACTCATTTTCAAAAATTTCACCATCTTGAAGTGAACAAAATCGTTCGTGCATCTCCACAAATCCCGCTAAATCATCAGGATGCATTAGATTAACCAGGAAATCTGTTCCCATATCCTGAATTTGTTGGGGAGTGTAGCCAAGTAGTTCAGCGACTTGACCATTAATATAGACATTGCGCTGTTCAACAATATCATAAACGTATAAAATCCCTGGAGTTGTGTCGGCTATGCGTTCGATAAATTGCTGACTCTCCCGTAATCGCTCTTCCGCCTGTTTTTTTTCAGTCACATCGCGCCAAGAAGCGACTAGGCCATCTCCCATCTTGGTAACGCGAATATCAAAAGCTCTACTTAACTGCTTCTTGCCATACATGCATGTGTAAATCAGGGATTCTTTGACTAATGGTTTACCTGTTTCTACAACTTGGCAATACTCATCAAACAAACCACTTTCTCGATAAGCAGGTAAGATTTGGCATAACCCTTGACCCAAATGCTTCTTTTTGGTCAGTCGATGACATTCGCAAGCAGCAGCATTCACATAATCAATGCGAAAGTCTACTATTTCACCCGTCTGATTCCGCATGGCTGAGTAAATACCAAAGCAGTCCAGCATATTCTCAACCGAGGTGCGGAAACGCTCCTCACTTTTTTGCAGTTCTTGACGTAGCTGAGTATTTTTGATGGCTGAGTGAATAGTAGAAAGCAAACGCTCGGCTGTTGTCTGTCCTTTAACTAAATAGTCTTGGACACCAATTTTCATTGCTTGCACAGCTACTGCTTCGTTGCCATACCCTGTTAACATGACTACAGCTGGCATAGCTGCTTGAGGCTGCTGTTTTAAGTCTGTCAAAAATTCCAGACCATCCATATCTGGCAGCAAAAAATCTAATAAAATGCCATCAGGCTGAAACTGCTGACATAATGCCAAAGCTCCCTCTCCCGATTCTTCTTCGAGAATTGTGTAGCTGTATTCTTGATCTTGCAGCAGATAACGACGATAAACCTGGCGGTCTTCGGGAGAATCATCAATGATTAAAATGCTTAGCGGTTGTACCATGACTACTTGCTAACAGCATCAGGGAGAATCGCAATGTCTAGCCAATAAGTGATGAAGGTTTGAATAGTTTGTACTAATCTATTAATGTCGATTGGTTTTAGGATATAACTAACAGCGCAGTGTCGGTAACATATTTCAATATCTTTAGGATTAGAAGAAGTAGTAAATACAACTACAGGAATACTTTTCAAGTTTTTATCCTGCTTAATTTGCTCTAAGACTTCCCGTCCATCGGTTCCTGGTAAATTGAGGTCGAGCAAAATAATTGAGGGACGAGGAGCAGTTTGGGGATTTTGATAAGAGCCAGTGCGGTAGAGATAGTCTAATGCTTCATCACCATCAGTGCAGCGAAAGACATGACTGACAACCTCTTGTCGGTGCATGACTCGACATAAGGCTTCAAAATCTTCATCGCTGTCTTCAATTACTAGCAAAGTTTGGGCGATATTACCAATCATCGGTTTAGTAGATACTGCGGAACTACGTTCATGGGCATTGGGCATGGGGCATTGGAAAACAAAGTTGAATTTTATGCCCAATTATTTATCTGCGTTTATTGGACTTCTGCAAGGAGCCTAGTACAACGCTGCGGAAATAAACCACCCATTCCAAATCAATGAAAAGCTTACGCTGTTTAAGTCTTTTGACTTTTAACTTTTGACTTTTGACTTCCGCCTTGCGGCACTAGTCCACTTCCTCCAACGTGAAATAGAAAGTACTACCTTCGCCGTAGATTGACTCCACCCAGATTGTACCTCCATGTCGCTCCACAATTTTTTTTGTGATGGTCAATCCTGCCCCAGTTCCACCACCATATTTGCTCGGCCCGTGCAGTCGTTTAAAAATGCGGAAAATCGCTTCAAAATGTTTTTCTCGAATACCAATGCCGTTATCTCGCACGTAAAATATCACAGGTGGATCTGGCTGGTCAAGATAACCAATTTCAACCCATTTTTTGGCTTTATCGTTGTATTTAATGGCGTTGGCAATTAGATTGTTGAAAACTTCGCCTACTTGGATGCGATCGCAATACACTGTTGGTAACGGTCTAGGAATGCGAATCTCTACCTCCATCTCTTCAATCCGGGCGCTCAATAAATCTAAACTGCGATGGACAACACTATTAAGATCAGTATGCTGCATTGAGAGATCCACTCTGCCCAAACGCGAAAAATACAGTAATGAATCAATTAAATCCTCCATGCGCTGGGTGAGACGAATCAGAGTTCTGAGCTTTTCTTTACCTTCATTGTTTATGGTTTGACTGTAGTCTTCAATGAGAAAATTGGAATAATTGTGAATACCGCGTAGTGGTTCCTTCAAATCATGAGAAGCAATGTAGGCAAAAGCATCTAATTCGTGATTGCTGCGTTCTAGTTCGATATTTAGCTGTGCTAGTTCATCTGCTTTCCGCAGCACCACGCCAATAATCGCACTTCTCAATTCCATTGCTGCATCCACCTCACAAGATTTCCAAGGTAACGACTTTAACTGCACTGTTTCTTTCCACAATTCAAAAGATTTGCGGGGTGATAAGCGTAATCCCCCATTTACTGTTACTTCTACAGGTTTATTGGGGTTTCCACCCCAATTTACAGTTCGCACCACCTCTGGACGAAACCACAAAACATAGTTTTTTTGAGTTTTAGAAAAAGAAAAGGTCATCAAACCGCTAGCTACATCTCGAAATTTTTCTGCCTCTGGATAAACTTGTGAAAGTGCATCAGTGTAAAAGATATCTTCATGCAAGTTTTGATAAATCCATTCCACTAAATCTTGCATATCCTGTTTTTCTGGAGTGTTACCAACGGTAAAATATTCCCCTGTAAAACAGACTGCTGCTCCTTGAGCATTCACAAGATTCAGTAGATTAGGTGTGTAGTTAATTAAACCCTCAATAAAGTTTTTTTCTGCCGACATAAATTCAACTAACTTGCTATGGACAGATTTCAATGTAATCTTATATTCGGTGTCTTCACTATCTTCTTTATTACCCAGCTCTAGAGATGTCATTTGTCCTAAAAATTCACAGGCATTGCGAATTTCATAAGGTACATATTTAGGTGATTGATGATGGCAAGCAATTAGTCCCCATAACTTTTTATTTTTCATAATGGAAATTGACATTGATGCCTTCACACCCATGTTGTGCATATACTCAACATGGAAAGGCGAGACACTCCGCAATACCGACATGCTTAAATCTAAAGGCTGCTCAGTCTCTGGGTTATTTACAGGCACAATTGCCGCTGGTTGGTAACTAGCATCGGGTATTAGCCTTAGCCAGTTTCGGCTATAAAGTTGTCGGGCTTGATTAGGAATATCAGAAGCAGGGTAGTGTAAACCTAAATAAGCAGTGAGATATTCTGGCTTTTCTTCAGCAATAACTATGCCATTCCAATTATTATCAAGTCGATAAACCATCACCCGATCAAAGCCAGTTATTTTTTTAACTTCTTTAGCCAGAATACGACTAAGTTCTGTGACAGTGGCTGCACCCTGCAACTTAGACATAGCCTGTTTTACTAAGTGATAAAATCTAAAATATGCGTTATCTTTTTCTGAAAAGGCAGGTTCCAATTCTAAAACCAAAACTTGATGAGAACGATGAACAATCCCATCAAAATGTATAGTTTTATCGCCAGACTTTATGGTAAATTCAATTGGATTAACGAATGATAAATTTTCTTGAGATAAACAATCTTGCAAGAAATTAATTTGTTCAGGTTCAATTAACTTATTTAAAGGCTGATTTAGTAACTGTTCGGGATTAAGACCAAAGAAATTAAATATATTATGACTAATTTGCAGGATAGTTAAATCTGCTTCTTTTAACGCTAAAAGAATGCCATGTGGCTGAATTGAGCCAGGAATATGAATCGGCTCTCGTTCACAGTTTGTAATGTCAACTTGGAAGGGAATGGTAATATCATCGTTGCTGTTCACTTTTTAATACCAATAATTACAAGTATGTCTGAGCCTAAGACAGCCTTTAATTCGAGTGTAGAAGTGTGAGGTTAATATACATCATATAGCGTATAGCTCTAGGATGATAATTATATATGCAAATAAAATTTTCGCATTAAATTCCTATTTCATGAAGTGAGATTGATAAATGTAATAAAACATCAACATATATAAAATTGACCTCAGGCAATAATTAGAAACGCCAGGGAGTAATTAGCCAAAAAAGGAAATTTGACTAAAGAGATTGAGTTATTTTCTCAGAAAAGTTGCTGCGATCGCAGTAAAATTACCTTTGGTATAGTTACTAAGGATAAACCAATAGTTTATTCGTTGTAATTCTCTATTTACCAATATCAATGGAGACTTTATGCAACCTCATCTCCCTCTTGCAGGCTTAAACATCCTCGTAGTTGACGATGATGATGATAGCCGCTTTTACATCACTACCGTATTAGAAGCAGATGGAGCCACTGTCGTAGCGGTTGCATCAGCAGTTGATGCACTAGAAGCGCTACTAAAGTTGCAACCTGATGTCTTTATCTGTGATATTGCTATGCCTGGCGAAGATGGCTATACCTTGATTCGTAAGGTACGTTCACTGAAAAACGATAAACTTGGACAAATTCCCGCAGTCGCTTTAACCGCCTATGGAGACAGTGAGGATCGTATCCGTGCCTTAGAAGCGGGTTTTAACACTCACGTTGCTAAACCAGTTGATCCAGGAGAATTAGTTGTGATTGTAGCAAATTTAATTGCTTCTTGTAGAGCCTAAATCCTCCTAGAAACAACTACAACAAGTATTGCCTCAAGTTTGCTGTTCGACTTTGGCTATTTCCAGCATGGTCTTTAAAACCGAATCTGGATTCAGACTCATAGAATCGATTCCTTGTTCAACCAAAAATTGGGCAAATTCTGGATAATCACTGGGTGCTTGTCCACAAATACCAATTTTGCGGTTATGCTTTTTCGCAGTTTGGATGACCATTTTCACCATTTGTTTGACTGCTGGACTGCGCTCGTCAAATAATCGCGCCACCAATGCCGAATCTCTGTCTACTCCCAGTGTCAATTGAGTTAAGTCATTGGAACCAATGGAAAATCCATCAAATACACCAGCAAACTCTTCAGCCATAATTACATTGCTGGGCAATTCACACATTACATAAACTTGTAAGTTATTGACACCTTGCTGTAAACCATTTTTTGCCATCTCTGCTAACACCAAACGCCCCTCATCAGGAGTCCGACAAAAGGGAATCATCGGGATCACATTAGTCAAACCCATTTCTTGCCGTACCCGTTTGATAGCCTCGCATTCGAGGGCAAAAGCTTCTCTATAGCCTTCGTCATAATAACGCGCAGCGCCCCGCCAGCCCAGCATCGGGTTTTCTTCGTCGGGTTCAAACTGTTGACCACCTAATAAATTAGCATATTCATTACTTTTAAAATCTGACATTCGCACAATCACTGATTTGGGATAAAATGCCGCTGCAATTCTTCCTATACCTTGGGCTAATTTATCTACAAAATACTGGGATTTCTCTGCGTAAAGTGCAGTAATTTTAGCAACTTTAGCTTTGACAAATTCATCTTTTAATTCGTCAAAATGAATCAACGCCATTGGATGAATTTGAATCTGGTTAGCAATGATAAACTCTGTCCGTGCTAAACCCACTCCATCGTTAGGAATGGCAGATAAACTCAAGGCTTCTTGGGGATTACCGACATTCATTAAAATTTGGGTGCGGGTGCGGGGTAAGTTCTCTAGAGGAACTTCTTGAACTTCAAACGGCAATAAACCTGCATAAACCTTGCCTTCTTCCCCTTCGGCGCAAGAAATCGTCACTTCTTGACCAGTTTTCAATACTTCTGTAGCATTACTGCATCCCACGATCGCAGGTACACCCAATTCACGTGCAATAATCGCTGCATGGCAGGTACGCCCACCAGCATTAGTCACAATTGCACTGGCTCGTTTCATAATCGGTTCCCAGTCAGGGTCGGTTCTTTCTGTCACCAACACGTCCCCGGCTTGGAACTGCTCAATTTTGCGTACATCTAAAATTAGGTGGACTTTACCTTGACTAATTGCTTCCCCGACTGCGCGTCCTGTTACCAGGGGGTTGGGAGCGGGAAGTGAGTGAGATTTTTCCCCATTCCCGATTCCCCATTCTTTATTCCCCAACAACAGGCGATAACTACGCAACACGTTTCCCGTTTTCTGCGACTGGACGGTTTCAGGACGTGCTTGGACTACAAACAATTGATTGGTAATTCCATCTTTTGCCCATTCGATATCCATTGGGGTGTAAATACCGTGAACTTGGGAATAATGGTCTTCAATTAAACATGCCCAATGTGCCAGTTGTAAAATTTCGTCATCACTAAGGGCAAATTTACCTTTATCTGCGGTTGATACAGAGACATTTTTTGTGAATTTCGAGCCGTCATCATAGATCATTTTCAGTTCTTTGCTGCCCAATTTTTTATCGATAATTGGGCGAAACCCTGTTTTTAAAGTTGGTTTAAAAACACAATATTCATCTGGATTAACGGAACCTTGAACAACGTTTTCTCCTAAACCGTAGGCGGCTGTAATTAATGCAGCATCCTTAAAACCAGTTTCTGTATCGATGGAAAACATTACCCCAGAGGTTGCTAAATCTGAACGCACCATTTTTTGCACACCCACGGTCAAGGCAATGCTAAAGTGGTCAAATTCCTTGGTGTGGCGATAAGAAATAGCCCGGTCAGTAAATAGGGAAGCAAAACATTTATGACAAGCTGCTAAAACTCCTTCTGCACCGACAACGTTGAGGTAGGTTTCTTGTTGTCCAGCAAAACTAGCATCGGGGAGGTCTTCGGCGGTAGCACTGGAGCGAACTGCTACATCTGTGTCTGTGTTGTATTTTTCACATAGACTTTCGTAAGCTGCGGCGATCGCATTTCGCAATTCTACAGGAAATGGCGTATGTATCAACAGCGATCGCGCTTTTTTCCCCCTGAGTCGTAAATTTTTAATATCCTCAACATCCAAATCCCGAAATAGTTCGCGTAACTTTGCTTCTAATCCCGCTGATTGGATGAAATAACGATAAGCATAAGCAGTGGTGGCAAATCCGGTGGGAACTTTCACGCCTTGAGGTGTCAGTTGTTGAATCATTTCCCCTAATGATGCATTTTTGCCACCAACTAGGGGTATGTCAGCAATCCCAACTTCATCAAACCAGAGAATAAGCGATCGCTCTTTAGAAGATTGAGCTAAAGTGTTTTGAGATACCGTAACCATCTGTATTACCTCTCAAGTATATGCTCTGGTTATAAGTGCGTAATTGCTAATGAGAATATTGTTTTCCCTATTCAATTTTAGATTTCAATTTTGGGATTGTGCCATTAAATGCTCCGTTTTCGTTAATAACAGGTAATATTTTCAGGATAATGGTTATATCAAAACCTTGGATGTAATGCAAAATGGCGCAGCGAGAAAGAATACTGAAAATGGCAGAAGATGAGCTAATTGAGTACAGAACTAATGCCCGTAAAATTGGTTTATGAGTATCAGCAGCAGAACAACGGCAAGTCAAAGAAGAATTATTAGCGACTGTGCAGCCTAGCACAATTACCCAAATTGTAGAAGAACAAATTGAGGGTTGAAATTTAAACGCAAAGGGACGCAGAGGTAAGCGCAAAGGGGCGCAGATAACTCGCTACGAATTAAACTTTTTCATTTATTTAACAGTATTTTGTATGAATTTGGATGTGATGAATCGAGGATGCCGCTTTGGATAATTAGTTGAGGCCAAACTAATAAGAAAAAACCCATCCATACCAATAGAGGAATTGCAATCAGCACTGTTAGCCAAATGGTCTTAAATAGTAGCCAGCTTCCACTAATTAGTGTCACGCCTGTGAGTAGAATTGACCAAGGCTGACACCACCAAGGTTTGTAGTTCCAAGGATTTAGAGGCTTTTGTTCAGACATTGGTTTGATTGGGCAAATTTATAAATTGTTTTTTCAAAATTTCAGGTAGTTTTAGCGTTTTAATTGTTCTTTCCATGCTTCCAAGGTGATGTATTTGTTATCTATTACATCTAGAACATCAATAACACCACTTGTACTCAAGACGCGAAACCAATAAACTGTTGTATTATGATCTGGCTCATCCTCAAAGACTCTAATTTTGTAGTAAGGTTCATCAGGAGTAGGAGAACCATAGACGATCGCTGCAACTTTTATACTACCCTTAGAGAGTCGTTCAATTTCTTTTGCTTTGCGTTGCACCTGTGGCAACTTCCAAACTGAATTAAGGGCAGTCTTCTCGTCAATTTCTCTAATAGCCTGAGAAATTGTCTGATTGGTGTATTTTTCTAATTCAGGGAACAGTTGTGAAGAATTTAGTTCCATCTGCACATGATCTCCAGGAATTTGAGTAATGTCTGAGTGACTTGTTACTCCTATTAGCAAAGAAGTCATAAGAGGATACCAAATTAATCTTGTCATGAAGCCATTCCTAAACGTTATCTTTTTCTCGGTTAACCTGCAAAAGGTTACTGCGTAACATATCTAAAATAGATTTAGTATGTTGGCAACGGAGAAACTTTAGTTTAACAGATTAAAGTTGATCCCGCTAATGGTTAGCACCAGAATATATAAGGAAAACTGATGATTTTGGACACTACGGTATGAATTTATTGACGCTGCGCGGGTCAGTTGTCAATAGTCAGTTGTTTTTAATTCTACTTAGCATATTCTTAGCGATCGCTTAACAGTATTTTCAAGATTGCAACCAGTTTTCTCGATGCAAATATTAGGTATAGTACGATGCTAAATCTAAAATCATTAACCTTTATAAAAGTATCCTGAACTCCTCGTTAGTTATTTGGCAATCACGCAGGATTTGTGCCAGCAAACCACGACCAATTGTTTCACTGGAGTGTACAGGAACTACTGTTCGACGGCCGTCAATGTGTATCAGTATATGATGGCTTCCACGTACTCTAGCAACTTCAAAACCTACTTTACCAAGAGCTGCTATGACTTGTCGTCCTGTCACGCTTGGCAATTTGCTCATACTTCAACCACAACTCGCTGGATACCCACAAAGTCTAGTGATTCCTGTTGTTCTTCCTCAAATTCTAGACAGAGTTCGATGGCTTCTTGAATGCGTTCGGTCAACTCATCTAAAGATTTAGCTTGGGTATGACAGCCAGGAAGATTTGGGACAGAAGCGACAAAGTAACCATCTGTATCCCGTTCAATAATCACATTAAATTCTCGCCTCATAATAATCTACCTTTGATGTTTACTTTATTTTCTCACATTGCTCAACTAAAGTTGGATGTAGTGTCAATGTGTTGCTCATTGAGGAGATGATTTTACCTCATGCATACCGCTAAGGCGGAACTCGCAGAGTAGGCGCAAAGGCGCAAAGAATCTACCTTTCGCTTTGATCAAAAATCCCAATTCATCCTACAAAAATCTAATGCCTCAAATCTGCTCTTTTACCCATTTGCGGAAGGCTCTAAGTGCTGAACTTGTTCCGGTTGTTCGCGCCATTTCTACAAATCGGGTAATGAGTTCAATTATAGGGAAGTTAGGAAATATCAAGCTTGTCTGAGACTTGATATATTGCTCACCTTGCAACAAATTAATTTCTATTTTGCCGTTTTCATAACGCCAAATTTCAGGTACTTTTAACGCCTCGTAAGCACTAATTTGGGTTTTAGATGTGACATCAATTTCAATTGCTAAATCGGGAGGAGGGTCAACAGTTAAGTCAATCCTGTCTTTCCCAATCATGAGCCTATAGTTTTGAATATAAAAACAATCATCGGGTTCAATACCTGCGGTTTTGTCTTTTCGCTTAAAGGTGGTTGAACCTAAAGACTCCCAATTTAGATCGAGTTCATCTAGTAACGCTTTCACTAAGTCTCCAATTATCACCTTCGCTCGTTCATGTTCTGGTAACGGAGCCATAATTTCTAGCGTTCCTTGGCTGTATGCTACTCGACTTCCGCGATGCTCTCCTAATTCGTTGAGAATTGCTTCAAATACCTGCCAACTTACATCTTCTAGTATTATTCGTTGTCCTGGGAGGACTCGAATTTGTCTGAATTGCAGCGTAACCATGATGATGTTAAGTCTGAAATAATTTAATTATTGCTGGAATTTGAGATGAAATGCTTGCCTGACTTAAAATAATGGGATACAAGCCCTGTCCTTCTAGAACGGCTTTTGTTATAGTTAGAAAAGTCGCCATAGGGCATTGAGAGACTTTAAACGAACATGGAGAGAAGGTAAGACTACTTCGGTAGCACATCTCAGTGAAGTGTTAAGGAATCCTCTATCCTTCAGGAAGAGGAGGTATGTCAATTAAAAATACTTGGTGTCTTGGTGGTTGAAGATTTATTAACCACAAAGGCACTAAGGCACAAAAATTAAATCAGCCTTTGAACTCCGACGTTGCACCTTTGAACTCCAACGATGAGCCTTTGAACTCCAACGTTGCACCTTTGAACTCCGACGTTGTACCTTTGAACTCCAACGTTGCACCTTTGAACTCCAACGATGAGCCTTTGAACCTAAACGAATATAATATATTGGACTTTAGACAAAAATATTTACAGTCATTGCGAGCGAAGCGAAGCAATCCCAGCCCTTGCGATTGCTTCGCTTCGCTCGCAATGACATTGTGTAATTCTGAATTTACAGGTTTAAGCATGTAGTAGAATTTGCTCAACCCTGTAAAATTACACATGGCTTTAGACTTCTCTGGTCAAAATCTTCGAGGACGCAACTTTAAAGGTAGAAAAGACCTTGCGGGTGCAAACTTTAGCTATGCCGACATCCGAGGGGCAAACTTTAACGGTGCTAACCTGACAGGGGCAAATTTCAGTCATGCCAAAGCTGGACTGCGATCAAGTTCAGTAATTATTTTGGTATTAACCTCATTACTTGTATCGGCAATATCAGGGTTTTTCTTTCCATACTTTGGTGCTGATACAATATCTCTGCTCATCAGTAGAAAAGATCCTGCTGGTATAGCTGTAATCATAATATTGACGGTATTTTTTATTTTTCTTTTCACCATCCGCCAAAGTGTCTTAGCGGCTCTAATAGTTATAGCTTTAGGAGCAGCATTAACTGGAATGGGGGCTATGTCAACATCTTTGGCAGCATCTGTGATTGTAACTGTAGTTGTGGTGGTGGCAGCACTTGAGGGCAGAGTGGCTATGGTAGCAACCATAGCAGCAGCTGTAATAGCAGCTATAACTGCAATTTTAGTAGTGTATACCAAGGCAGGAGCGTTAGTCGGATATGGGGCAGCAACTGCGACAGTGGCGACGGTTGGATTATCACTTTATATGAGCCTGCGAACTTTAAGTGAAGATGAAAAGTATGTCTACATTCGGATGATTGCTATTGCATGTGGTAGTGAAGATGGCACTAGTTTTCGTAATGCTAATTTAACAGATGCTAATTTTACTCAAGCGATACTCAAAAGCACTAATTTTACAAATGCTAATCTGACTCGCACTTGCTGGTTCCAAGCCCAAAAGCTTGATTTTGCTAATGTTTGGAAAACTTATCTAGAAACCTCACTAGTACGACAATTGGTAACTACAAGAGAAGGACAAAACAAAAACTTTGATGGTCTATCGTTACGAGGTGTCAATCTATGTAATGCAAATTTAGTCGATGTCAGCTTTATCGGTGCTGATCTAAGTGAAGCAAATTTAGTCGATGCCGATTTGTCAACAGCAAAGTTGAAGCAAACGCAACTAGACGCAACTGATTTAACAGGTGCAATTCTCACTGGTGCATTCATTGAAGATTGGGGTATTACGAGAGAAACTAAATTGCATGGGGTGAGGTGTGAATATGTCTTCATGCACTTACCCACCAGAGAAGATCCTGATCCCCTCCGCAAACCTGATAATAAACAAGAGAAATTTAAGGACGGGGATTTTGCCGACTTTATCCAACCAATTTTTGACACCCTCGACCTATATCATAATCAAGGCGTTGACCCTCGCGCCATTGCGATCGCCTTCAAAAAACTTGCAGAAAACCATCCCGAAGCCGAGTTAGAAATCGTGGCAATGGAGAAACGCGGCAATGATAAATTCTTACTTCGAGCTAAAACCGCCGCAAGTAGCAATAAATCTCAACTCAGTGCAGAATATTTTGATGATTATAATCAACTCAAAGCTTTATCCCAGAGTCAGCAATTATTACTTATAGAAAGAAGCGATCGCATTCGTAATCTAGAAAATATGATTACAACTGCACTTGGGCAGCCTAAATCTTATACACAAGGAAATATTATCATGTCTGATATCAGCGGCATCAATATTCAAGGTAGCAGTAATGTCAGCGGTATCGCTGGGAATAGTTCTGTTGCTAATCTGGGAACTATCAGTGGTAATGTGAGTATTGCCCTCAATCAATTACCTGATGCGCCAGAAGCAGATAAACCAGGAATTAAAGAATTGTTATCGCAGTTGCACCAAGAAATCACACAGTCTTCATATTTGCCAGAAGAAGAGAAAGCTGAAGCATTAGAACAAGTAAAAGCTTTAGCAGAAGCGGGTCAAAATCCTCAAGAATCTACTAAGCAAAAGACAGCAAAAACAGCAATCACCATGTTGAAAGGGCTATTTACAGGTTTACCTGCTGTTGCTTCACTGGTTGAAGCGGCTCATAAATTATTGCCTGCGATCGCGAAGCTGTTCGGTTTGGGATAAGTTATTGTCAGGCGAAGTT
Source organism: Halotia wernerae UHCC 0503 (assembly GCA_034931985.1). Classification (GTDB taxonomy): domain Bacteria; phylum Cyanobacteriota; class Cyanobacteriia; order Cyanobacteriales; family Nostocaceae; genus Halotia; species Halotia wernerae. The sequence continues at coordinate 11,651 of JAYGHB010000037.1, read as the reverse complement.
TTCCTTTTGATTGAACAATGCGATCGCATCTTGACCATTTACCAAAATCCCCACACCGCAAAGAGGCGGCGCGGAGAGTTATGTCACGAAAAGAGAATTAAATTGATAGCTTCTCAGCAACTAAGATTAGTTTTTTTCACACTGTGTAGAAGCCCAGATACCCAAATAAATGGCTCTTTTTTTTAACATTCTAAATCGCAACTTCTTCGGGTTTACAATCAAAAACAACCATGAAAGAAGCATTAGGTTTCATTTGCATGAGGTGCTGCATATAACCATCGGCATCGGAACGGGTACGGAAGTGAGCCACAATTTCGCGTTGTGCATTAGGAAGTAAACGAGCGATCGCCCAAGCATTAAGACGCTTTTTGTAAGCGCCGGACTGAGTTTCTGAGTTGGCAGCTTTGTAATCAGTATTTTGTGTCATGATTATGTTATCCGTATTAACTCTCTCGAAGGGCGTTACTTAGTCTCTTGGCGGGGATGTATTAACGCCTTTTTTTATGATGCTGCCACCTTGTTATTCGATTATTGATGGATTGTCAACACTTAGTGCTACATTTGAGACAAACTAAGTTGCAACTTGCAGTTTGCTACAAACTTTAAAGCCTTAAGTAGCAAATAAAAAAGCAAAAACAAACCCAAATCTAAAACTATGGCAAGTATCCTGGATTAACTATTTGTATCAATGGATGCAAGTAAAGCTAGTAACAGTGGTTAAATAGTTATAGCTGTCTTAAAAGATACAAAAAAAACTAAGTTTCAAATAAAAACTAACATATTTCCTTATAGTTAATTTAGTGCATAGGCGCAAAGGAAGTTCAATGGTTGACTTGCGATCTAGTGGCAGAGTCGCTTGCAGTCAGACATTGCACTGTTAATTTACTTCTCAATACGCTCATATTTTTTGATATCCGGATATTTCCTTAAGCTAATTAATACTATCACTTTTATTAAGATGTTTGAATATAATTATCTTCTAAACTTTTGAATACCTTTTTAGGATTGCCATTAAAAATATTTTCATACAGAAGTGTTGAATGGCGTAATAAAACTTTACATATTGAAATAAACTTAGCCTATAAGTGCTATTTTCATCTGATCCAAATAAGTTTTCTAAACCAATGAACATAACTTATTTCCTGACACATATATGACTGTAGATAGCGAAGTTTATCTAATAAAGTTTTGCCGAATTCTTGGGGTATTTCTATTAGTTGTAACATCAGATAAGCGATGAGACAGCACATTATTTGAATTTTAATTCCATTCTCACTTTTTGTTATAAGTTTATCTAACTTTAGGTGCATTTTTAAAAATTTCCATAGCAATTCAATTTGCCATCTTTGTATGTAAATTTCCATAATCTCTTGATTACTAACTTGCTCTTCTTCTTCATTCAATAAGTTGGTTGCTAAACGAAATTCACTTCTAGTTTTTATATCACAAAATGCTACTACTCTAATTTCCACTTCTCTTTCATTTTTACCAACTTTACAATTACCATTTTCTAACATTTCCCAAGTGACATTATTTTTAATTCTTAAAACAAAAGCCTTATTTTTTTGTTCCTTTAATTCCAATATTCTTTCTGAGGATGCAAATCCTCTATCCATTATCCCTACTCCTTTTGATGGAATTGCTTCTACCGTTTCCTGTCCATATTTATGATCATGTCCTTGTCCAAAATGAATCACCATTCCACCAATTTCTGAAGTCAAACTATCTAACCCACAAAATAGTTTTACTTGATGATATCCTTGATTCCATAATAATTTACTTGTTAATGTAATAATTGTTGAATCTATAGGAAATAATGCTTGGGTTTCTTCCTTTCCTTTTCTCTTTTTCAATTGATTGTTTAATTCAGTTATTATCTCCGAAAATACTTGAGTATCTCTCTTTTTACTGGCCTGAGAAAAATTTGATATTTTTAAATCTATCCCTTGATTATTTAGTCTTTGGAATAAATCTCTCATACTCACCACACTTTTATCCATGACATACTGTAACCACACGGATACAAATGAGAATGTGTCTAGGACTGGCTAATCTTTTTTGGGCAATGGTTTCAATATTTTTTTGACTACTTCTGGGAAATTCTTTAAGCGCATACTTTGATAAAGTTTTGTCTATATCTTTTTAGATTCTATCAATTTATGGCACTTTTATTTAATCTCTTCCTAAGATTCAACACTTCTGATTTTCATAGTGTAGACATCAGTTTTTATAAATTAGTTAAAACTTTCATGTTAAAATACAAAATTCAAAAAAAAATAAAACAATTTTAACATTAACTAGGCAAAAAATAGCAACTAAATCAGTAGTTGTATTTGATTTTTTTTAATTTATTGGGAAGAATTAAGTAGGACGACGTCAATAATTAAAGGTTTTTAGTGGTCGCTTTAATTTTTGAAAAAATCTAAGTATTCTAAGTATATGTAGGGTGCATTAGGCTTTACTAACACACCTTATACCGTTTTTATATGAAGCTGCATATAATTAGCCTGCTTGTGCAGGCTTTGTTTCTTTAGCCCCAGGCTTCTAGCCTGCGGGCGTTATGTGCAGTCTCACATAGAATTGGTATTACGCCTATTTCAAAAATAAAGTATGAGTTCTATACAAGTATTTTAACCCTGTTTTGTCAGTTTGGGATAACCCAATAGATGAGAGCCTTTCAAGGCTTTAATTTCTGAGTTTTGGCTATAAATTTTAGTTACTGTTAGAAAATAAAGGTTCAAAGCTTGGCTCAATCAAAGTTTCAGAATCTTGCTTCGATTATTACTTTCCGAGAGTGACATAAGAGGGTTAAGTAGCGATCGCAAATTATAGCGATAACCAGTTAGTTTAGGACATAAACTGATCATAAAACCCGGACACCAACAGACTTTCAAACCTTTCCCCCCGTTCGCGTAGCGTCTCCCCTGTCCCCTGCTATACTGTAGCGATCATCAGTTAGGCAAATTGCTTAGATTCAGCTTCACTAGCAAGACTAGCAACCTGATTGACTAACTCATCTAAATTCATAGGCTTGCATAAATACATCTGAAAGCCTGCGGCAAAGGCGTATGCGCGGTCTTTTTCCCTAGTAGATCCCGTCACAGCAATAGCTGGAGTATATCTCCCTTGCGCTGCTTCTATATTTCTGACTTTCGGAAGCAATGAGTAGCCAATTTCATCTGATAAGTAGAGGTCACAGATTAGGACATCTGGTTTAAAATCGTACACTACTTCTAGAGCCTCACTTGCTGATGCAGCAGTCCTAGTTTCTGCTCCCTCTAAATTAAACAGGATGTGGAGCATTTCTCTAGTATCAGCATCATTATCTACAACAAGCAAGCGTAGACCATCAATACTGGTAGATTTATTATACATAAGTCTAACCTCTTAGAGTATTAAAATGCATACTATCTTTTAGGTTAAATCTATAACTAGCAAGCGTCTGTCCGATTTCGTACGTAGGAACTCAAAAAGACTTAACCGCGATCGCGTTCTGGCAAAGTGCCTACTAACCGAGCAAATTCATTTTGTATGACCCGATAACATTCACAGGAAGTTGCTTCCAAAGCCTCTCGATTCAAGATGCTAATATGACCACGGTTATAGCGGATCATTCCGGCTCGACTCAGGGTGCTAGCAGCCACCGTGACACCGGAGCGACGTACACCCAGCATTTGGGCAATAAATTCTTGAGTAAGCGGAAAATTCTCTGATTCCAAACGATCGGTGACTGTAAGTAGCCAACGAGCTAACCGTTCTTCTAGGGTATGAAGACGGTTACAAGCAGCCCCTTGTGCTAGTTCAGTGTATGCAGCTTGTACGTAGCATAGCAGTAGGCTTTGTAGCGCTCCACCCCGATTGAACTCGGTTTTAACTATTTCTGCATCTATCTGCATAGCACTGTCAGGAATCTGCACAATTGCTCTTGTGGTTGTTGTGTTACCACCCAAAATTACAGGGATACCCACCATGCCTTCACTACTGACTATACCGACTTCTACTGTCGAGCCATCTTCCATACTGTTAACAATGGAGATAACTGACTGATAAGGAAAATAAACTTGTGTGATTGGTTCTCCCGGCTCGTAAATAATTTGCTGAATAGAGAGCGAAACTAACTTCAAATGAGGCGCAAGACGTTCATACTCACTGGTAGGCAAAGCTGCTAGCAGCTTATTACCTCCCTGCTGAGAGGAATTTTTATTTAATGACATTAGAAGTCTCCTTAAGCTAGGTGACTTTAGAAAAAGCAGCTCTAGGCATAAGGTGATTAAAGATTTAATCTTATGTCAAAAGGTGTATTCGCTAAAGAGGAATTTATCAGGATAATATTTTATCTAACAATTCTATAATCTTATTATAAAGCACCTGATTCACAGTTTAACTATTGAATAAAAACTCCACGCCACTTGCGACAACGGAGGGAACCTCCGCAACGCAGTGGCTTCCCATGAGCGACTGGCGTAAAGGCTTGTCTGCGACACGCTACGCGGTAAGCGCAGCCATGCCCGTTCGTGTTGCGTCTCCTTTTGGAGAAGGGCTTTACGCCATCTGAATCACAACTTTACCGAAGTGAGCAGTACTTTTAAGATAAGAATAAGCTTCCTTTGCTTTCGTAAAAGGAAAAATTTTATCAATAATCGGCTGGAGTTGATGTTGGGTAATCGCCTGATTCATCGCCTCAAACATTTCTCGACTACCTACATAAATTCCCTGCACTGCTAAACTTTTGAAGAGTATGGGCATGGGGTCAATTTCATTCCCCCTGCCTGACAAGACGCCAATTAAGCTAATCCGTCCCCCAATTCGGGCTGCTTGTAACGATTTGGGTAAAGTTCCTGCACCACCTACTTCCACTACATGATCTACACCAATGCGATTAGTTAGTTGATAGACTTGCTTTTCCCAATCTGGCGTTGTTTTATAGTTAATTGTTTGATCAGCACCCAATTCTTTAGCTCGTGCTAATTTTTCATCACTGCTAGAAGTGACAATCACCCTAGCACCATTGAGCTTAGCAAACTGGAGGGCAAAAATCGAAACGCCGCCAGTACCAAGCAACAAAACACTATCACCTGCGCTAATATTGCCTTTTGTTACCAGAGCGTGCCAAGCTGTGACGGCGGCACAGGGCAAAGTTGCGCCTTCAGCGTAGGATAGGTGATCGGGTAATTTTACTAAACCGTCTTGATTTAAGACCACATATTCGGCCAGCATCCCATCGATACCGCCTCCTAAATCCGACTTCATGGTTTCTTTAGTTAAAGAGCCATAAATCCAGTCTTGGAAGAAGATACCAGCCACGCGATCGCCTACTTTTAATCGTGTGACACCTTCACCCACCGCCACAACTTCTCCCGCGCCATCAGACATAGGAATGAGGGGATATTTCTGTCCAGCGCCGTAGGCTCCTTCAGCAACCAGCAAATCGCGGTAATTTAGGGATGTTGCTTTAACTTTGATTAGAACTTGACCTGCTGCGGGTTGGGGTTTAGGACGATCAACTAACGTTAGAGCATCAATCCCTGCATTACTTTGAATTTCGTAAGCTTTCATAGAATTTCTTTTTCCTATAGCTTAAATGCTACTATCGCCAATCATCTAATGCAAAAACATCAGGGCGATTGTATGCTGGTTCATTGGGTCTATGCATTGCTACTCCAATTCTTTCGCTGCGAAAACCACGAGCCAGCATCCTGTGGTAAGCTTCATCTCGACTGGTATTTACCCCGGTAACCAAACGCGTCATTTTTTGTGTTACGGTCAATTCTTCACACAGATCTAATAATTTTTCAAAACATTCCCCTGCATGAGTTCCCGATCGCGCTACGCCAAATTTGACAAAGCAAGTATTACTACCCGCCTCTGTACCGGCTCCGTAGTGACAAACTGCAAATCCTGCCAAACCTGCATCATCCCATAAAAAGACTGAATCACCTAGGCTTTGAGCCTCAACTGTCTGAATTTCTTGTGATACATCTAACCCTTCATAAATGGAATTAGTCAGTTGATAGGCGGCTTTGATTCCTTGTGTCCGTTCATCCTCACTCATTTGGGAATATTTAGTGCCTTGGGGTACTGACTGATATTCCTGGACTGGTTTTGTCATAATCACAGTCAGAAACCGCAGCCGGAAACCAAACTTTTGATATAGTGCGTGATGTTTGGGACTTTGAGCAAAGGTAAATAGTCCTGCCTGTTGAGTGTTCCATTGAGTAAAGCAGGCGATCGCAGGTTCAATGAGACGTTGTGCTACTCCTTGATTCCAAAAATCAGGATGAACACTCAAGGGGCCGAAAAAGCCACAGCTTCCCCAATTCGTAACTACGTTAGAACCGATAATTTTTCCATCTACATCAGCCGCAAATACCGCAGTGGGATCAGTTTGCCAACGGTGAGAAATGTAAGCACCATCCCCAAAAAATTCAGCTGGCTCAGGTAGTCCTACAAATGTACCAAAGGCTAACCGAAAAACGTGATCAGCAGTAGCTAACTCGTTCGCTTGCAATAAACGGATAGAAACATTCATTTAAAAATACCTCATGGGGCATTGGGCATGGGGCATTGGGCATGGGGCATTGGGCATGGGGAAAAGTCTTAACTTCTCACACTTCCCACACTTCCCCTGCTCTTTGGTAAATTTACCAGTTTTGCCAACCTAATGTAGGTGCAGCTTCGTCGGTGTTCTTCTTACCATGATTTTGCAATACAGATTGATATTCTATACTGCTTGCCCAACGGTCAATTTCTTTTGCTCGTAGCACTGGTACTGGATGCGTTAATTGAGAAGTACGGGCTTCTTTGACCATTTCACCGATTCCAGTCTTGCTAATATCATCGTAAGCACGAGCTTGGTCAACAAAGGCATCGAGGTTAAGTTGCGGTGCTAAAGTAGGTGAACCACCAGCCAACTTCATTAACACAGACATTACAACTTTGGGGTCTTGGGTTGCTAACAAGGCGGCGCGATCGCAGGTAAACTCAGCACAGCGTACCCATTCTAAAAGTTGCGCTTGTATAGCTTGGGCAATGAAGGCTCCTACATTTGGTACAATTGCCGCTGCTAACACCAACAAGTTTACAGGCGTTAAGTAAACGCTATGGTCACACTTGAGATGCCCCAACTCATGGGCAATTACTGCTTGAATTTCCTCTGGTGTGAGGATATCAATCAAAGAAGTGTGTAACACAACAAAAGGTTGCTTACCCCGCATCGCAAAAGTATAAGCATTAGGAGCCGGATGCTGCCGGACATACAATTGGGGAGGTTCTATATCTAAAGTTTTGCAGGCTTCTAACAACAACGTGTGGAGATCTGGCAGCTGTTTTTCACCTACTAGAATACTCGAAGCAATATTTTCCACATAAAAAATCTGCTCTGCCATTGGCCCTAGCCAATTTCTCACCATTAAGTCTAGACCTGGTATCTGCTTGAGAGATTTGGTTGCTTCTAAATCTAAGGGATGACGAAATGAGTCAGCTTTTAAACCAATTAGCGGGGTTTTGAACAAGGACATGATGTAGCCAGCTGGAAAAACGAAATATCAACAGCCTCCCACAGTTAGTATAACGAGAGATAAGTAGGGCGGGCTTTGCCCACCTATGTTATTAGTGGTCTGTCAACCCAAAAATGACGGGTGAAGGTAGGGGAAGCAGGGGAAGCAGGGGAAGCAGGGGGAGAAAATATCTGGATTTTTTACCATTAACCCAGCAAAGTCGCCTTGACAGACTACTAGTGCAGCATGGCGGAAATAACTATCCAGTTGAAAAAGGTTAAAAAGCTTATGAAACAACCAGTATTCCTTCCGCCTCCTGCCTTCTGCCTCCTGCCTTCTTGCACTAGGTCGAAATCGATGATGGAGAATTACTAGCACTAGGAGTAAGCTCTGCATCTGTTGGCACTTCGCCCACACGCAAAATTCTCGCTCCCAATTGTTGCAACTTTATATCGAGGCGATCGTAGCCGCGATCAAGGTGGTGCAATCCTTGAATGGTAGTTTCTCCTTCAGCTGCTAGTCCTGCTAATACTAAGGCTGCCGATGCTCGCAAATCTGTACCTAATACTGGTGCGCCCGATAATATTGGCACTCCCCTAACAAAAGCAGCGTTACCTTTAACACGAATATCTGCTCCTAAACGATTTAACTCCGAAGCATGACGTAAGCGGTTTTCAAATACAGACTCGTTAATCAGGCTGTCACCTTCTGCCAATGTCAGTAAAGCCATGAATGGTGCTTGCATATCTGTAGGAAAACCTGGATGAGGCAAGGTTTCAATATCCGTGGCTCTGAGAGTGTCTGTGGGCAAAATGCGTAAGCATTCAGTCCCATCTTCAATGATCGTCACTCCAATTTCCCGCAGTTTAGCAATCACTGGGATTAAATGGTCTGGTAACACTGGCGACAGACTAATTTCTGAGCGAGTGATAGCTCCAGCCACTAAGAACGTTCCTGCTTCAATGCGATCGGGAATAATGCTGTAGTCAACAGAGTGCAACTTGGAGACACCAACGATTGTAATTGTACTCGTACCCGCACCCTGAATTTCAGCTCCCATCGCATTGCAGAAGTTGGCCAGATCGACTACTTCCGGCTCCCTGGCAGCATTTTCGAGGATTGTTTCGCCATCGGCTAGGGTAGCAGCCATCATCAACGTTTCCGTTGCTCCGACACTGGGAGTATCTAGGTAAATTTTGGCCCCTTTTAATCTGCTACTACTACCTGGAACATAGGCATTACAAATGCCATGCTCAATCTGCACTTCAGCTCCCATTGCTTGCAGCCCTCGGACGTGCAAATCTACTGGTCTGGCTCCAATTGCGCAACCGCCTGGTAATGGCATTTGTGCTACACCCAGTCTTGCCAGAATTGAACCGATGGCAAAAAAACTTGCTCGCAATTGGGTAACTAGTTCATAGGGAGCTTTTGAGGTGGTAATCTCGCTAGCATTAATGTCTAAAATGTCGTCTTGTCGTGTTAAGCGAAGACCCAAAGCTGACAAAACCTGACTCATGCGCTCCACATCCGCTAATAAAGGAACATTACGGATACGACAATCTCCCGAACACAGCAAGGCTCCAGCCATGATTACTAATGCTGAATTTTTAGCCCCGCTAATTTTCACATGACCTCGCAAAGGATGCCCACCCCAAATTTGTAAGACTGAGGAGTCTACTTCAGGAGAAAGCTTGGCATCTGGTAAGCTGCTAGAAGGATTAATAAGCCTACCTCCAAAAAAAATACGTAATTTTATAGGTTAGAAGTTGGTTTTGATTCTACAGTAAAGAATTGGTTTGTCTACATTTTGGCATCACATCTGGCAGTAATAAATTTTTTTGAGATGTCAACTAAAGCCTGAAAGCAAGCAATAGCAAGCCTGATAGACATTTGATAATTCCCAAGAAAACAAATACCTAAGTATACAACTTTAGCAATAGTTAATACTCAGCAAAACCACTGTGATGTTTTTTTATGGACTAGGAATGGGGTTAAAAAACCCAACCGCTATTAACCCAAGTTGCGGGTTATCGACGAATGTGTGTTTGTTACCATTCAAATCATGCGAACGCCTGCAACAAGGTGGCAATGGCGCTACGCGTCACCGGGCATTTAACTTGCTACAACTGTTCAGCTACTTAAATAAGTTTCAGTTGTATAAATTACTTATTCAATAAAAGCTTGTTGAAGAGTAAAAGAAAAAATGAACGCTTGTAGCTTAAGTAAAAACCCTTGATAAGTGACTGCATGTATTGATTTTGGGAAAACACAAGTGATACTACTAAATACAGTTTCGATATAATGCCGAGTATGTTGTTTAATATATTGATTCCAAGGCTGATCTTGACGCTTGGAGTTCTTTTTCCGCATGACTTGTAAAGAAATTTGACCACAAACAGGGTATGGGGTGTGGGGTGTGGGGTGTAGGGGAAAGATGAAATGTCCCATACCCTACAGGTACAAGCCCCTACTTTTAAGTATGGAAAAAAAGAAAAAATGTATTTTGAGATACGGTAGTACAAAAAATACAGCGTCCTTACTTGAAACCCCTGCTTTTAAGTATGGGGTTCCCTACACCCTACACCCTATCCCCTACACCCTTTTCATACAAGCTTATACAAGGCGCGCATGGTGATTGCACTTGACAAACGTCCATAATTAAGCAATAATGCAAAATTGTCAATAAAGACAAATGTCAGCGGAACTGGCGGAATTGGCAGACGCGCTAGATTCAGGTTCTAGTGCCGCAAGGCTTCCGGGTTCAAGTCCCGGGTTCCGCATCTCAATTTTGGGTTAATCTCAAATCCAAAATATAAAATCGTGTTAACCAGCTTACAAAATTCTCTAGTTAAGCAAATCCGCAAGCTGCACTCTAAGAAAGAGCGACACAAGCAGCAATTATTTTTGTTGGAAGGAACGCACTTGTTGGAAGAAGCTTGTGCGGTGCGTTATCCGTTAGTAACGCTTTGTTGTACTCCAGAATGGCAAACAGCCCACCCCTCATTATGGGAAGAAGCTTGTAGTCGATGCGATCGCTCAGAAATTGTCAGTGGGGAAGTTTTGCAGGCGATCGCTACTACAGTACAACCAGACGGTGTAGTTGCAACAGCAAAACGTAGCGATTCTTCAACTCAAGTACCTTTTACTGGTTTAGTCTTAGCCTTGGAAACCATTCAAGATCCAGGAAACCTCGGTACAATCATTCGCACTGCGGCGGCGGCTGGCGCGTCGGGACTGTGGCTCAGTAGCGATAGTGTAGATTTAGATAACCCCAAAGTCTTACGTGCTTCTGCTGGCCAGTGGTTCCGCTTGACAATGGCAGTTAGCGAAGATTTCCCAGCTACAGTGCAACATTGTCAGCAGTCAGGAATGCAAATAGTAGCAACTTTGCCCAGTGCAAGTTTAACTTATTGGGAAGTAGACTGGCGAAAACCCAGTTTGATCTTACTGGGAAATGAAGGCGCTGGGTTATCCTCAGACTTAGCAACTTTAGCAGACAAGCAAGTGAAAATTCCCTTAAGTCCAGGAGTAGAGTCTTTGAATGTAGCGATCGCAGCTGCTTTAATGTTGTATGAAGCCCAGCGGCAAAAGAGTCAACCCCTTCTCCTGCAAAGACGCTACGCGTAGCTTGCTTCCCCGGAGGGGTACGGGGAATTAAAAATTAAAAATTAATAATCCCCATAAATAAACAAAATGGGTAATAGGGATGAACAGGTCGCCCCCAGTTATTTGGTTCTTTCATCCAAATATTTTTCAATATCTGCAACTGCGTCTTCAAAAGCATCTAAATCAATAGCTGTCAAATCTTGACTGAGTTCGGCTTCTTTAGCCCTACTGGTAGGCGATTTTGCTACCTCTTCATCCTCAGTTAAATTTTCTTGGAGAATATCCTCTAACTGGTCGAGAGATTCCTCAAACTCGTGCTCAGCGGCGCGGCGCTGAGGTTTCTGACTTGGCTCCATAATTATTGACTCGAAAATCTTGATTTACTGACGTAATTTTACTTTTAGTTACAACAGACTAAAATTTGACATGTATAACATAAATATTTGCAGCTAACCGCAGTTAACTGACTATTACACATTAAAAGGCTTGACGGCATAGCGGTTATCAGTCTTCTGAAGTACAGTAGTAGCAGCAGTGAGTAAACCAACC
>JAYGHB010000036.1:0-31715 GCA_034931985.1 Halotia wernerae UHCC 0503 | reverse complement strand
GGCTTTTATCATTTTCCCATTTTTTTGTACTTCACTCAAGCAAGAACCGCTATAGATAGCCGAAAACGATCGCTATCATAGTCAAAATTCCCACCACAACAAACAACAAAGCAATACCATATCCTCGACCGACTCCAATAAACTTGCCAATACTTCCGGCTAATAACCCTGTAGGGGCAAGTAATGGCTCGAAAACTCCATCGACTAAAAGCCCTGCAATCAGATAAGCAAGCGGTAGTGATGCCAAAGCGAGCATACTTCGCACGGCAAACACTCGCCCCTGAACAGTGGGTGCAACTTTGCTCTGCCAGATGGCTTGGTCACAGCCATTAATCATCGACACCCCAAAATAGTAGATGAAAGCAGCTGCAAAGAAAACCGGCACAGAAGGTCTAAGCCCTGCAAGTATTATGGACAATGCACCTGATAGGGTAAAACCAAACACACCAAGGATACGGTTTTTCGGACCTCCCCAAACGGTCATCACTAAACCACCAACCAACATACCGCTTCCACCAATAGACAGCACCGTACCCAGCACATTAGCCGTAGCAAAAGCTAATACCAGTGGTGTAACTAGTACGCTGACAACTCCGATTAAGAAATTAATGGCAGCAAAGAAAATCAATAATCCCAGTAGTCCGGGGCGAGCAGTGATGTATGTCCATCCATAGGTGAACTCCCGCAACCGCCAACTTTGCTTCACTTCATTCTCTGTGGTAGTTTTCAGTTCAGGAAAGCGGACGAGTAGCAGAGTCACCAGAGAAAAGAGAAAAGTAACGCAGTCGATCAAGATTACGCCCTGAATCTGAATAGTCACAACCAGCACACCTGCTAACATCGGTGCAAGCAGTCGTGAAGTTGCCTCTGCAAATTGCAGCATACCACTGGCACGACCAAGGTACTGCTTTGGGACAAGCATTGTAGTAGCAGCAGCATAGGCTGTCCACTGGAAAGCGCTAAAGGTCGAACTAACTCCTACAACCAAGTAGATATGCCAAACTTCAAGCCGACCAACCAAGAGTAACAGCACAATAACTAGCGTACTCAGTCCTGCTCCAGCATCACTAAGTATCATGCAAGTGCGTCGGTTCCAGCGATCTACAAGCACACCAACTAAGGGTGACAACAAGATGCTTGGCAGTATTGCGAACAAAGAAATCAGGGCAAATTGCGTGACTGACTCAGTATTTCGGTATACCCAGACACCTAAAGCAAATCGAGTCAGCCCAGAGCCGATAAATGAGACAAGCTGCCCAAGCCAGATCAGGGTAAATATTCGCATTCTACAGATGTGGGTGATTTAGGAAACCATGATGAGTGAAGTAAGAGAAGTAGTTTTTCAGAAGTTCGTCATTGATCGCAGGACATACAACAGAAGTATCTGCCAGCTTATCAAGCGTGTTTTGGCAATCGAACTGTGTCATTCTTGATTGAGCAAGACTCTCTTCGATGGATATCTGATTGTTGGATCTATTTTCCGGAAACAAAGGCAAAAGGGAATACAACGTCGCATCTGGAGAATGCTTTGCAGCAGTTATCAACTCTTGTCGCCATTCATTGTATGCAACTAGCCGCAGTGAATAACCATAAGAACGTACCCACCCCATCAGTTCCTCTAGTTTAATTGGGTGGGGATTGAGCAAGTGAAAAACTTCTCCGATTGATTCTTTTTGCTGAGATAAATAAACGATCGCTTGACTTACGTAGTCTACAGGGGTCATGTCCACCAAACCATCAATTTTCGGCACACTACCAAGCTGAATACAGCATTTAATCATGCGGCACATAAAGTCATTTGTATTCCAGACCCCTGTTTTGCTATTGCCTGTGATTCTTCCCAGTCTATGGATAGTCACAGGAAGCCCTCTAGAAAGTGCGATCGCTACTAACTTTTCTGCCACCCATTTACTCTGAGCATAACCACTTTCGAGAATTTCACCGTGTTCCAAATAGTCTTTTTCTCGGAATACTTGAACTTCCGAATCGCTTTGTGCAGGAAAAACAGAAAGGGTAGAAACGTAATGCACAGGTTTGACTTTGATTAAGCTTGCTAATCTCAGGACTTCCTGCGTTCCGAGAACATTAGCCGCCTTCAGCTGCTCGTATGGATAAACAAAATTAACTAAAGCACCATTGTGATAAATAACATCTATCTTATTTGCTAGTAGTATAAATTGTGCCTCAGAAAGTCCAAAAAATGCTTGAGATAAATCTCCCAAAACTGGGATAATCCTGGAACTGAAATGTTCGTTCCCAAGTGAATACATTTCCAAGTTTTTGCAGAGCTTATTTTTGCCTGATTCAGCATTAGCAGCACGTACCAAGCAATAGATATCTGCTTGAGTTTTTTGGAGAAGTTCATCAAGTAAAAAAGCTCCGACAAAACCTGTGGCTCCAGTTAAGAAGATACTAACTAACTCAGTTTTATACTCCCTTTGGATAGCTTCAGGACGAATTGTAGGATCAAGGACGGCTTCGGCTTGCAGTTCCGCAACAGTTTTCCCGCCAATAGTATTAGAACCTGTGTTTTCAACCATCTCAATACTTCCAGCTAGGCTAGCTATGGTAGGCATTTCAAACAGACTACGCAAGGGTAGTTCTACTTGGAAAGTTTCTCGCACTCGAAAAATCAGCTGAGTCAGTAGTAAGGAATGACCGCCTAACTCGAAGAAGTTGTCGTTGATGCCAACCTGCTCCAGACCAAGTAACTGAGACCAAATTATCGCTAACTGCTCCTCAATGGATGTACGTGGTGCTACATAAATTGTGTCATCATCATGGCAGTTTTGGTCAGCTATTGGTAACGCTTTGCGGTCTACTTTACCGTTAGGAGTAAGTGGTAGTGCTTCTAACACCACAAAGACTTTTGGCAGCATATATTCGGGCAACTTATCCCTGAGAAAGCGGCGTAGTTCACTGCTCTTCGGAACTGACTTTGAAGTGGGAACCACATAAGCCACTAAGTATTGGTTGCCCGTAGCGTCTTGTTGAGCCATGACTACAGCTTCCTTAACCTCTGAGTGTTGAGTCAGCACAACTTCAATTTCTCCAAGTTCGATGCGGAAGCCGCGCACCTTCACCTGATTATCAATACGATCAAGAAACTCAATGTTGCCGTCTGCGAGATAACGCACTAAATCCCCAGTCTTGTAAAGGCGGTTATTCTTTTTTGACTTATCAAAAGGGTTGGGAATAAATTTTTCTTTAGTTAAGTCTGGGCGATTTAAGTAGCCTCGTGCAAGATTAACGCCGCCAATGTACAGTTCGCCCTTGATGCAGATGGGCACGGGTTGTAAGTTTTTATCCAGCACGTACACTTGGACATTAGGAATAGGCTTTCCAATGGGTACTCCTGACAATGTACTGTCTAAAGAAAAACTGGCTTTTGGTAACTTGTAAATTGTTGTTACTACAGTTGCCTCTGTAGGGCCGTATCGGTTGAATAATTGGGGGTAATCACCTATATACTTTTGCCACATTTTTACTCGTTCCGGAAGTACCCGCTCTCCTCCAATCATTATCAAGCGCAATGATTCAGGTAGCCTCAGCTGTATCGTCGTTAATTCAAAAGTTAGATGGTGCCAGTATGCAGTTGGCAAACCCAGTACCGTAACTTCCCATTCTCGACATTGTTTGAGGAAATTAAGTGTATCAATTAACATCTGTTCGCTACGTAGTACGAGGGTACCACCAGAGATGAGGCAGGAATAAATTTCTTCGACTGCCGCATCGAAACTGATAGAGGCAAACTGTAGTACACGTTCGCGTACCCGAAGGGAGCGCTTTGCGTTCAGCGTGTCCGTAGGACTCTCGCGCTCGGTAAACCCATATTCAACAATTGCCGTCTCAATGAAATTCACTAAAGACTGATGTTGAATCATCACTCCTTTTGGTTTTCCTGTAGAACCTGACGTATAGATGACATAGGCTAAATTTTCTGGTGTCGCACCACTGACGAGATTCTCTTCACTCTCGTGAGAAATTACTTCCCAGTCTGTATCCAGGCTAACTACATACAGTCCACCAAACTCTTGTCCTACCAACAAATCGCTTTGAGTCAAGAGAACTGATACCTGTGAATCTGACAACATCCAGGTCAAGCGTTCTTGAGGATAAGCGGAATCTAACGGTACATAAGCCCCACCAGCTTTGAGGATGCCCAACAGCCCTATGATCATTAAAAGCGATCGCTCTACGCAAATGCCCACCAGCACCTCTGGTCTGACACCAAGCGAATATAAGTAACGCGCTAGCTGATTCGCCTTGGCGTTCAGTTCCCGATATGTTAACTGTTGCTCTCCAAAGACGACTGCAACGGCATCCGGTGTTTGCTCTACTTGAGTTTCAAACAATTCATGAATGCACAAGTCTTGCAAATTTTCTGTTTTTGTGCTGTTCCACTTTACCAACAGAGTCTGTCGTTCTGATTCTGTCAAGATTGGCAAATCACTGAGACTTTGGTCAGGATTAACCACAATGCTTTCAAGCATTGTCTGGAAATGCCCCACCATTCTATTAATAGTGGCTGCCTCAAACAGGTCAGTGTTGTATTCTAAATTCCCCATCAATCCCTGCGGCGTATCTGTCATCGATAGAGACAGGTCAACCTTTGTTGTCTTGCTATCCACCATCACAGGATTCAGGATCAATTCTGGCAACTCCAAGGGTGGCATCGGTGCATTTTGCAAGACAAACATCACCTGGAACAGGGGCGTATGGCTGAGGCTGCGCTCCGCCTGCATTTCTTCTACCAACTTCTCAAAAGGCAAGTCTTGATGGTCAAATGCCCCTGAAGTAACTTTCTGTACTCGTAAAAGCAACTGCCGAAAACTGGGGTTATCTCCCAGGTAGGTACGCAATACAAGAGTGTTAACGAAGAACCCAATCAATCCTTCGATTTCCGGGCGGTTGCGGTTAGCAGTAGGTGAACCTACTATGATGTCTCCTTCTCCTGTATAGCGGTAGAGTAATGTTTTGAATGCTGCCAACAGAGTCATAAACAAAGTGATTCCTGCTTGCTGGCTAATCTGCTTGAGTGCCTGCGATAAATCAGAAGACAATGAAAAAGACTCGGTTGCACCTTGAAAGTTCTGGACTGCTAATCTTGGATGATCTGTGGGTAGTTCCAGAACGGGCAGGGAACCAGCTAGCTGTTGTTTCCAGTAGTCTAAACGAGTTTTAAGTGCCATCTCTTGCAACCACTCTCGTTGCCAGATGGCATAGTCAGCGTACTGTATGGGCAGTTCGGGAAGTAGCGAAGCAGTTCCAGTAGAGAAAGCTTTATAGAGCGCTGTTAATTCTCCGATGAAAACCCCAATCGACCAACCATCAAAGATGATGTGATGTAGCGTTAGCAACAGCAGATATTCTTTATCACCTAATTGTATTAAGGTGACACGCAGTAACGAATCGTGTGCCAGGTCAAAGGGATATTCTGCCTCCTTGGTAATCAGTCGCTGGACTTGGGCTGCGCGGTCTACTTGCGACCATTCACTGAGATTCACTACAAGTATGACAATTGGTCGGCTTTTGGCAATGACTTGCATCGGATTTCCATCCACCGTGGTAAAGGTAGTACGCAGGATCTCGTGGCGATTTACGATGGTTTCAAAAGCCTGTTGTAGAGCCTCCACTTTCAAATTACCACTTATTCGCAACCCATAGGGCAGGTTATACACTGAGCTATTCGGCTCTAGTTGATGCAAAAACCACAGTCGTTGCTGGGCAAAAGATGTAGGAAAAACAAATAGTTGTTCTGTCATAAATCCTTTTTGTGAATTTCAGAAACCATTAAAATAATTCGTAATTCGTAATTGAATTAGTTGGGAATTTAAACTTGAACTATCTTGTTGACTACCAATTTTAAATTTACTATTATCCTGTCTGAAGATAGGAATAAAAGAATGAGGAAACGAACCGCATTCGCGTTAGCGTCTCCCCTTCTCCCAAAGGGAGAGGCTAACGCCAAGGGAGAAGGACATAAAGGACACGAAGGTAAGAGAGTTGTAAAGGGTTTTTGCATCAGTACCGTGAATTTTTGAAAAACTGGGATGATCGAGGTAAGAGCGTCATTACGCATTAGGGACTGACAAATAAAAAACATCCCAAATTTTCTTGTGGGATGGGTGTCCCCACCCGTCCAGATTTAGGGCGCTCATGTTGCCCACCCCACAAGATGGATAATTTATTTCTTGTAAGTCCCTTAGTAATTAATTGATAGCGCTTCCAAAGATGTTTAAATACGGTATTGCTCACGAGACACTGGCTGTATTGCAGGTATTCGCAGTTCCTCATTTGTCTTTATCGCTTGGGAAAGTTCGTGAATTGTCGGATGTTGGATAAACTCTTGTAAAGAGAAACTTAATCCTCGATCATTAGCTCTAGATAATACTTGAATGCTGCGAAGAGAATCTCCTCCTAATTTCAAGAAGTTGTCGTGAATGCCCACTTTTTCGACACTAAGAACTTGTGACCAAATTTCTGCCAGTTTTACTTCGATTGGGGTGCTAGGTGGGACAAATACTGCTTCCAGATTTGGTCTTTCTTGGTCGGGAATGGGAAGCGCTTGACGGTCTACTTTGCCATTGGGATTTAGTGGTAGCGCCTTCAACATTACGAACACTGAAGGCAGCATATATTCTGGCAAGAAATTTTTTAAGAAGCTACGTAGGATATCAACTGTGGGTACTTGCTCCTTTTGTGGGACAATATATGCTATTAAACGGTGGTGAGCATCGATATCCTCTTGGGCGATCGCGATCGCTTCTTGCACAGATGGGTGTTGATTCAGAGCGGCTTCAATTTCAGGTAGCTCAATCCGATACCCGCGAATCTTAACCTGCTGATCGAGACGACCGAGAAACTCAATGTTTCCATCTAGGAGATAACGCCCTAAATCTCCAGTTTTATAGAGGCGTGCCTTTGGTTCATCGCTAAATGGATTAGGAATAAACTTTTGGGCAGTTAATTCTGGGCGGTTAAGATAGCCTTTAGCTACGCCCAAACCACTAATATATATCTCTCCAGATACACCAATTGGTACTGGTTGAAGATGAGAATCTAGTAAATATATCTGAGTATTAGCAATTGGGCGACCAATGGGAACAGAATTGTTTAAATCATGATTTTTACAATTGTATACACTGCTCCAAACTGTTGCTTCTGTTGGGCCATACTCATTAAATAAGTGTGTCTGGGGAAATAATTCACGATGTTGCTTAACAAGCTCTTTTGGACAGGATTCTCCAGCGACAATTACAGTTTTTAGGCTGAGTAATTGCTGTGATTGGGCTTGCTCTAAAATCAGCTTGTAGAGAGATGGTAGACATAATAAATGGGAAATTTGTTGTTGAGCAATCGCCTTTATAATCTGTTTAATATCTAATTGCCAATTTTCCGGTAAAACTGAGACGAAATCCCCTTGACAAAGTGTCCAAAAAATCACTGCAACAGAGCTATCAAAAGCAAAAGGTGAAGTTAAGAGAAAACCTGTAACAGGTTGCTCATAATAACAAATCCGAGCAGTCGTCGAGTAAACTAAGTTTTGATGCGTAACCTGCACTCCTTTGGGTTTTCCTGTAGATCCAGAAGTATAAATTAAGTAAGCCAGATTATCAGTCTTCACTTCACTTTTGGGATTTTCATCACTTTCTTGAGCAATTGCATCCCAAAGAGTATCTAAGCAAAGCACTTGCGCTCCAATATCAGGTAAATTTTTCACCAACCGTTCTTGGGTTAATATTATTGATACCTGAGAATCTTCCAGCATATAACTCAATCGCTGCTTGGGATACATTGGATCGATTGGTACGTATGCTCCTCCAGCTTTGAGAATGCCTAGTATACCTATCAGCATTTCCCAAGAGCGTTCTACGCAAATCCCCACTAATACATCGGGTTCAACTCCCAAAGCTTGAAGACGGTGTGCTAGTTGATTGGCTCTGGTATTCAATTCTCGGTAAGTTAATTGCTGATTTTTAAACACCACCGCTACATTTTCTGGAGTACGTTCTACCTGTGACTCAATTAATTGGTGGATACACTTGTCATTCACATAATCTCTTTTTGTATTGTTGAATTCAACTAGTAGTTGCTGTTGCTCAATATCGACAATACTATGGGTTAAAGTTCCCAGTGTAGTGTGGGGATTTGTAACTATATTGTTTAGCAGCGCTGACAAATGACTCAACATTCTAGTTACTGTCATTTTATTGAAGCAACGTAAGTCATAAAATATATTCAACGATAACTGCGACCAAGGTTTAACTAAAAGAACAAGAGGATAGTTAGAGTTGATAAAAGAGCGAACATTATCAATTCTCAAGTTTCCTGTAGGTAAACTAGAAATATTGGCTGAGGAGTTTTCAAATACCAAAATGCTCTGAAACAAAGGTATCCCTGGAGGTACTTGACTCCATTTCTGGATTTGAACTAGGGGGGTACATTCGTATCTAAGTATACTAAGCTGCTGGGAATGGAGTTCTTTCAGCCAAGATAAAAGCGAAGCTTCACCAGACACGAGTACGCGCACTGGTAGGGTGTTAATAAAAAGTCCCACCATAGAGGAAACCCCTAATAATGTTGGTGGTCGTCCAGACACAACGGTTCCGTACACCACATCTGCTTCATTGCTGTAATAACTTAATAACAAAGCCCAAACCCCTTGTAATAAGGTGTTCAAGGTCAAATGATGTTGTTGCGCTAAAGACTTAAGTGCTTCTGTGGTTGCTAGCGAAAGTTGGACTTGTTGTTGATTGAAACCTTCTTGTTGACTTTTCCAATCTGCTGTCAAAGAAGTTGGTGTTGTGAAGCCCTGAAGATATTTTCGCCAAAAGACCTCAGCCTCTGATAAATCTTGCTGTTTCAGCCAACTGATGTAATCTCGATAAGGACGGCTTGGTTGCAACTGGAGAATCCGACCTTGACAAAGTGCCTCGTAGCAAGACAAAAATTCTTTGAGGATTGTGTTCACACACCACGCATCTAAGACTAGGTGACAAATGCTCCAAATAAATTGGTAAGTATCCACCTCTGTCTGAATTAAAGCCAGCCGTATTAAGGGTGGTTGAGCCAAATCAAAGCCATTTTTTTGGTCTGCTTCCAGGTAACTTTGTAGTTGTGCTTCCTGTTGGGTCGTTGCCAGCTCACGCCAATCATACTGCGCGATCGCTAGCCTAACTTGTTTGTGTACTATCTGAACTGGCTGATTCAGACCTTGCCATACAAAAGCTGTCCTCAAACTCGGATGTCGGTCTATTACTTGCTGCCAAACCTGCTCAAAAGCTGAAGTGTTGAGAGTTCCCTGCAAGGTACATACTGTTTGCTCCACATACATCCTCGAATCTGGAGTCGAGAGGATGTGGAACAACATACCCTGTTGCGTCGGCGAAAGTGTGTAGATGTCCTCGATATTTTGAGCTTGCATACCTTGAATTTTCTACCTGTTGTTCAAAAAAAGCTTATTTAGTTCTTCCTGAGTTAACTCAGCTTCTGGAAAGTCTGAAGGTTTAAAGCTTGGCGTATCTGTGGACACGAAATTAGCAATGGGCTGAACTTCCTCCTGGGGAACGGAAATTGTCTCCACAACTGTTGCTAACTCTGCAATTGTTGGATATGCAAACAACTGATTGATACTGAATTTCAACCCCGCTTCATAAGCTTTAGCCGCAACCTGAATACTTTGAATCGAATCACCTCCCAACTCTAAAAAGTTGTTGTGGATACCCACCTGCCCAATTCCCAAAACTTGACTCCAGATTGTAGCTAACACCTCTTCTACTACCGTGCGGGGTGCAGTATAAGCCATTTTTTCCTCGTCGGATTGTACCTGCTCAGGTGCTGGCAAACGGCGACGATCAACTTTGCCACTAGGTGTCAATGGCAATTCTTCTAAGATGACAAAGGTGGTAGGAAGCATATATTCTGGTAACTTCTGCCGCAAGAAACTCCGCAATTCCTTGGTTGTAGGTGCTGGTCTTTGCTGTAGTACTATGTAGGCGACTAAGCATTTGCTACCTGAGTCTTTTAGAAGTGTGGCGATCGCTTCCCGAACAACAGGATGTTGGAGTAGAATTGCCTCAATCGCCGTTAGTTCAATCCGATACCCGCGAATCTTCACCTGATGATCGATGCGTCCCAAAAACTCAATGTTACCGTCTGGAAGATAACGCGCTAAATCCCCAGTTTTATAAAGGCGATCAAAGTTTGCTGATTGATCTTCTTTCGCTCCCCTGGTCCCCTGGTCCCCTGGTCCCCTGCTTCCTTTAAAAGGGTTGGGAATAAACTTTTGAATAGTTAGTTCTGGACGATTGAGATAACCCCGCGCGACACCTAAACCACCAATATAAACTTCGCCAGATACACCAATTGGTACTGGTTGCAGATGAGAATCCAGTAAATAAATCTGGGTGTTGGCAATTAGACGACCAATTGGCACAGGATTTTTCAAATCATGGTTTTGACAATCGTATACACTACTCCAAACTGTTGCTTCTGTGGGGCCATACTCATTAAATAAGGATGTATAAGGTAGTAACTGATGATGGCGTTCAAGCAACTCTGTAGAACAAGATTCCCCAGCAACAATAACTGTTTGCAAAGAGTCAAGCCCAGTTATATCTGTGTGTGCTAAAAGAGCGCTGTAGAGTGAGGGAACACTCAACCAGTGTGAAACTTGATGTTGAACAATCAACTTGGCTAATTCCCAAATATCCCTCTGGGAATTTTCTCTTAACAGCACCAGCCTACCTCCTTGACACAATGTCCAAAATATGGAACCTACTGAACTATCAAAAGCAAAGGAGGGAATTAATAAGAAACTGGTAACGGGTTCTGAGTAATAAGTAATCCGTGCCAGGGTGGAATGGACTAAGTTTTGCTGGGTAACGAGTACTCCCTTTGGTTGACCTGTGGAGCCTGATGTGTAAATAATGTAAGCGAGGTTTTCTAATGTTCTTGTACTGCTGGGGTTTTCTGGACTCTCCCGCGCTATGATCTGCCAGTCTGAGTCTAGGCAGACAATTTGAGCTGTGTGGGTAGGTAAATCTGCTATTAGCCGTGCCTGAGTCAGCAGGACTGGCACTTGAGCATCTTTCAGTATAAAAGCGAGATTTTCTTGGGGATATGTTGGGTCTAAAGGTACATAGGCTCCTCCTGCCTTGAGGATTCCCAAAATTCCCACTATCATCTCTAAAGAACGCTCGACACAAAGAGCCACCGACACATCAGAAGTTACTCCTAAACGCTGCAAGTAATGAGCTAGGGCATTAGCTCGATGATTTAGCTGTTGGTAGCTGAGTTGTTCATCGGCAAAGGCGATCGCAATCGCATCAGGATTTTGTGCTGCCATAGCCTCAAAGTGTTGATGGATACAGCAGTCTTGGGTATATTTAGTGGCGGTGTTATTCCATTCTCCGAGCAACATTTGCCGTTGGCGATCGCCCAAAAGACATTGAGACTCGTAACGTGCCAACGGCTGTGCAGACATTGCCGTTAGTGTTTCTCTAAAATGACTGCCAATAGTCTCTAACTGAGCATGACTTATCTGTGTCAAGTCGCACTCTAAATCGAGTTGTATGCAATTTGAGGCATGATTGAGATTAAATTCAGACCGCAAGGTAAAATGAGTTTCACCAAAACCCCTCGCTCCTAAAACTTCCAAACCTTTGAGACTTTGCAGACTCTCATAAACATGAAAGTTAGTGTAATTAAAAACAGTTTCAACTAGGGGCTGGAGAGCCTGACGACCAACAAGTTGGTGTAAATCTGCGTAGGGATAACGCCTAAAGGGTAACAACTCTCGTTCAGCTGCAAAAACCTGCTGCACTAACTCTAGCCAAGTTCCACCCATCAGCTGCAAACGTAAGGGAACCGTGTTCAAATGGATTCCCAGAGTTTTTTCTCCATCAGCTTCTTCCAATCGACCATTAGACTCAAGCCCTGTGAGGACATCGCTCTCGCCACTCAACAAACTCATCACCCTGATGTGTGCAGCTAACAAGACGTTTTTGAGGGGGACTTCTGCTAACCGGGCCAGTTTTTGCAATTTCTCGGAAAGTTCAGGGGAGATGGGGACATCTAAAAAGCCAATTTCCGGGGTATTTGTGCTGTGGTGAAGCCCTACCCAACGGGCTATTCTCGTCGTTACACAATCGGCTAATTTTTGCCTCCAAAAATCTTGAGAGTCTGGCGATTGCAATGTGGAACGCTCTAACGCAACAAAATCTCGATAAGCTATGGTTGGGGCTGGTTCAATGGCATCGCTTTTACCGTTGAGCAGAGCATAATAATGATGCAGCAATTCTGTCAGCAAACAAGCTTTGCTCCAGCCGTCAAGAATAGAAGTGTGACAGCTAAAGGTTAGATAGAAGGACTGCTCTGTAAGGCGGTGAATGAAAAAGCGAATAAATGGCGGGGAAGACCAATCAAAATTTCGTCGTTTTTCAGCTTTTATCCAGGTGGAAAGTACTTGTTGTTGTTGCTCTGGTGAGAAATCGCGCAAGTCATCTACGTGAAAGGGAGCAGTAACTTGTTGATGAACTAACTGTAGGGGTTCACTAAAGTTAGTCAGATCAAAGGATGTCCGCAGAATAGCATGGCGATCGACAACGTGCTGTAGAGCTTTTTGAAACAATTCAATGTCTAGACGAACCTGCAAATTGTAAAGAAAAATATCATGGTACATCGGCTCATCAGGCATGGACTGACTGTGAAAAATCACCCCAGCCTGAACCCTAGCCAAAGGATAGGCATCTTCTACATCTTTGGGTAACTTTTGCCGTTCTGCCTGGGAAATCAGGCTAAATGGCTCTGTTTTCCGAGTTACTAAAGCACTGGGTTCGACAAAGGTAATTTCTTGTGCTAGTGAGTCGATAGTCTGATGCTGGAAAATCTGCGCTAAGGAGAAGCTTAAACCTTTTGCAGTGGCTTTAGCTAGCACTTGAATGCTCCGAATCGAATCTCCTCCCAACTCAAAAAAGTTGTCGTGAATGCCCACTTGTTCAATGTCTAGCACCTCTGCCCAAACCTCTGCCAATGCCTCTTCAATAGGAGTGCGAGGTGCTACGAAAGCTTTTTCCAATTCAGGTCTGACTTTACCAGGAATTGGTAAAGACTGGCGATCTACCTTACCATTCGGCGTTAAAGGCAGTGCATCCAGTATGACGAAAGCCGCCGGAACCATGTAATCGGGAAGCTTCTCTAAGAGAAAGCGACGCAATTCGCTAGTAGTAGGTGCTGGTTGATGACGGGTGACATAATAAGCAACTAATTGCTGATTCCTAAAATCTGCCTGAGAATTAGCCAATTCTCCCTTGAGTAAGCGACGCAAACCAGTAATTGTTGATGAATTTTCTACGTCAACCAGTGGTGTGAAATCTCGGTTCTGTTCCTTCTTCTCAATTTCTCTCATCAAAACAACAACTTCCCGCAATGCTGGGTGTTGACTCAGTACCGCTTCAATTTCTCCTAGCTCAATCCGGAACCCCCGCAATTTAACTTGATCGTCAAGTCGTCCCAAATATTCAATGTTGCCATCGCTCAGATAGCGTGCCAAATCCCCAGTTTTATATAAGCGATCAAAGTTTGCAGATTGATCTTCCTTCGCTCCCCTGCTCCCTTCCTCCCCTGCTCCCTTCCTCCCCTGCTCCCTTCCTCCCCTGCTTCCTTTTAAGGGGTTGGCAATGAATTTAATATCTGTTAATTCTGGTTGATGGAGATAACCCCGCGCTAACCCCACACCGCTAATGTGTAGTTCCCCCGGTACACCGATAGGTACTGGTTGCAAGTGATTATCTAGCAAATAAATTTGCGTATTGGCAATGGGACGACCAATGGGAACAGTGTGTTTACCACTCTCACGTTCACAAACCCAGAACGTAACATCGATCGCAGCTTCCGTTGGCCCGTACAAATTATGTAAGTCTGCATCCAAACGCGCAAAAAATCGTTCTTGTAGTTTCAAAGGTAGGGCTTCACCACTACACATCACCTGCCTCAAGCATTGACACACCTCAAGCCCAGGTTCCTCAAGAAAAATTTGCAACATGGAGGGAACAAAATGCAGCGTGGTGATCTGTTCCTGGGCAATTATCTGAACAAGGTAGGAGCTATCTTGATGACCTCCTGGACGAGCTACCACTAAACGCGCTCCGGTAGTCAAAGGCCAAAAGAATTCCCAAACGGAGACATCAAAACTAAAGGGTGTTTTTTGCAACACTTTATCTACCGTTGTCAGTTGATAAGTTTCCTGCATCCAAGATAGACGATTGCAAATTCCTCTATGGGTGTTCATTACCCCCTTTGGTTTGCCAGTCGAGCCGGAGGTGTAAATCACATAAGCTAAATTATCATCTGTCACCGGGCTAACTGGATTGTCCCCACTTTTACTAGCCCAAATCTCCTGGTTTTTGTCCACTAAGACCACTTGCGCCCCATGCTCAGGCAAAGCTGCAAGGAATTTCTCTTGAGTCAGCAACACTGAAACCTGGGCATTTTCCACCATGAAAGCCAGACGTTCTTGAGGATAGGAGGGATCTAGAGGGACGTAAGCTCCTCCAGCTTTGAGAGTCGCCAAGATACTCACTACCATTAAGAGCGATCGCTCCAGGCAAATACCAACCAACACCTCTGGCTCTACTCCCAGAGTTTGCAGATAATGTGCTAATTGATTGGCTCGTCGATTCAATTCGGCATAAGTGAGTTCTTGTGTTTCAAATACTACCGCCACTGTATCTGGTGTCTGCTCTACCTGAGCCTCAAATTGTTGATGGAAACAAGGTTTGCTGGCGTAATCTACTTGAGTACCATTCCACTCGATTAATAATTGTTGCTGTTCTAATTCGGTGAGGAGTGGTAGAAGTGAGATATGCTGCTGTGAGTCGGCAACAATACCTTCTAGTAAAGTCTGAAAATGACCAGCCATCCGCGTAATAGTGGCAGCATCGAATAAGTCTGTGTTGTATTGCCAAGAAGCAGATAATGTCTCATCCACCTCAGCCATCATGAGATTGAGGTCGAACTGAGCAATTCGCTGTTCCAGGACTAGGGACTCTAGTTCTAGTTTCCCTAATTTTATCCTTGCTCCTGTTTCCCCTAATGCAAAGGCTGCCAAACCTTCTTCATTGAGCAGATGCGCTTTCTGCAAAACAAACATCACTTGAAATAATGGTGAACGACTGGCGTCTCGCACTGGTTGTAGTTGCTCAACCAGTCGGGCAAAGGGGTAGTTCTGGTGATCAAAAGTATCCAATACACAGGAACGTACTTGAATGAGAAACTCATCAAAGGTGGGATTCTCTGATAAAGGCGATTGCGCGGAGCGCAGCACCAAAGGCGATCGCAATACTACCGGATTGACAAAATACCCTACCAGTGCTGCTGCATCAGTTCGACTTCTACCTGTTGTGGGGGAACCCACTAGGAAGTCTTCTTGACCTGTGTAACGATAAAGCAGCACTTGAAAAGCTGCTAGCAAGGTCATGTAGAGACTAACTCCACGTTTGCGGCTGAAGTCTTGTAGCTCTTGAGTTAATTTTGCACTCAGCTGGTAGCTAGAAGAAGCTCCTTGATAGGTTTGAATGGCGGGACGCGGACGGTCAGTTGGCAAATTTAACACAGGTAACTCTCCTGCCAACTGCTTTTGCCAGTAACTCCACAGCCGCTCACCTTCTGGACTCGCTAGCATTAGAACCTGTTCTCGCACATAGTCCGTATACTGCCAGACCAAAGGAGGTAGAGTCACAGGTGTATTGTTCTTTTGGGCTTGGTACAGTGTTCCCAACTCATCTACCAAGATGGTGAGGCTCCAGAAGTCGGCGACGATGTGGTGGACAACAAGTAAAAGAATGTGTTCCGTTTGTGAGCGAGTCAACAGACTCACCCGCATTAGGGGGCCTTGCTCAAGATTGAAGGGATGGTATGCTTCTTTAAAGAGGCGATCGCTCAAAAATTCCTCATTCCATATTGCAGCATCTTCTTGTTGCCAGCAGACCTCTACATATTTATGCAGTCGCTGTATAGGATGTCCGTCAACATTTGTGAAAGTCGCGCCCAGAATTGCATGGCGTTCCACTAAAGTCTGAAATGCTCGATGCAATGCAGAAATATCAAGCTCGCCATGAATACGCAGAGCATTAGCAATATTGTAAGCAGGACTCTCTGGTGCTAGCTGGTGTAAAAAGTACAAAGCCTGTTGACCGTAGGAAAGAGGGGACTCAGTGACAGTCTCATTAACTTCGGCTGGAGCGCTTTTTGGGACAGAAGAAACATTTGTTAATTCAGCAAGTACTAAGGTTGCTAGTTGGTTAATACTGAAACCCCCCAGAAAGCTAGTCATCGGTAAGACTACACCCAAGTTAGTTTCAATGGCGTGCTGGAGTTCTATTGCCATTAACGAATCGAGTCCCACAGTATTTAAGGGTTGCTGTGGATTGACGAGTGAGGGAACTAGTTTGAGAACCTGAGCTACTTCCTGCTGAAGATAACAAGTTAACTGTAACTGACGCTCTTGCAGCTCTAATGCCTGACTTTTTACGTCATGTGGAAAAGCTAACGCGAAACCTAACCCCCCAGCCCCCTTCCCTTGTAGGGAAGGGGGAGAATTCAAAACCTCTCTCCTACAAGGAGAGAGGTTTTTCAGATCCCCTAAAACACTGCTAGCCAAATTTTCCCAACTTCCTGCCAAAAAACTAGTGCGACAAGCATGGCGCTGAATTTTACCGCTAGAAGTTTTGGGGATACTACCTGGTTTGAGGAGTAAAACTGCATAAACTTGCAGTTCATGTTCTTCTACTACTGCTTGACGGATAGCCCCAATAACTTCCTCAGTCGCCAAATTACGTAGGAAACCGCGCTTAACTTCTTGAGCAATAACTAATCTCTCTTCACCACCAACATCAATGACAAAGGCTGCACCACCGCTAGGTTGCAGTGATGGGTGGCTTTTTTCTACCGACCATTCAATGTCTTGCGGGTAATGATTGCGACCCCGAATAATGATCAAATCCTTCAGGCGACCTGTGACAAATAGCTCTCCCTCCTGCAAAAAGCCCAAGTCTCCTGTCCGCAGAAAAGGCCCGTCTTGAGTATCCTTGAGGTAGGCTCGGAATGTGTAATCTGTTTGCTCTGGCTGATTCCAGTAGCCTTGGGTGACGCTTGGCCCTGCGACCCAAATTTCACCCACCTCATTAGGTTGGCAAAAAGTTAGAGTCTCAGGATGAACTATGGCAATCTTTAAATCTTGTAAGGCATGACCACAACCGACTATAGTCTGTAAGCTAGTTTCATTTTGACTGGCTGGAACTATTTTATTTTGCAACAGTGCCGCCGACTGAACTGGCAATAACACAGGTGGAACTAATTTGCTGCCACCAGTTATAATCAACGTTGTTTCTGCCATCCCGTAACAAGGATAGAAACTCTCACGCCGGAAGCCACATTCAGCAAAGGTAGCGGTAAACTGCTCTAGAGTTTCTTTCCGAATCGGTTCAGCGCCGTTAAAAGCAATTTCCCAGCTACTTAAATCCAGGGTGGCTCGTTGTTCGGGCGTAATTTTGCGAACACACAGGTCATAGGCAAAGTTGGGGCCACCGCTAGTTGTTGCTTTATACTGCGAAATCGCCTGTAGCCACCGCAAGGGCTTTTGCAGAAATGCCACAGGAGACATGAGTATGCACGGTATCCCCAAGTACAAGGGCTGGAGCAGATTCCCGACTAAACCCATGTCATGAAACAGGGGCAACCAACCCACGAAAAGGGTGTTTTCTGTGTGCTGCATCGCCTGTTTAATTACAAGTTCGTTATGCAGCAAATTTCCATGACTCACCATTACGCCTTTAGGTGTACCCGTAGAGCCGGAAGTATACTGCAAAAAGGCGAGGCGATCGCTATTTATAGATGGCTGCTGCCATGAATCTACTAAGTCGTTAGTAATGTTATCAGTAGTCAGCAACCGCAGAGTTTGTAAATTCGGATATTGGGCGAATTGTCGCTCAATGTTGGCAAAGACAGTTGTGGTGGTAAGGGCGATCGCAGCCTCTGCATCTGCCACAACAGCCTGGAGTCGGGACAGGGATTGGTTCGGTCGGGGTGGATAAGCCGGAACTGCAATTACCCCAGCATAAAGACATCCGAAAAACGCAGCAATGAATTCTAAACCAGGTGGGTAGAGCAGTAGTCCACGCTCTCCACTTTTGACTCCACAACTTTGAAGTAGGGCAGCAATGCTTCGAGCTTGGCGATCTAGTTCTCCATAAGTCAAATACGATGCTTCTACTTCTCCATCTAGTAGAAAAGAATAAGCCTTTTGCTCAGGTTTCAGAACCACTCTCCAATGAAGAAGTTCAACCAACGAGGTGAATTCCCTCGGTAGCTCGGAAAAGTTTTTGCCCATTTATGTCACTCCATTTATACAACCTATGTGGAGCCAAACTGTTTAGTTGTGTTAAGTGCGATCGGCTACGCTGGGCGGTTACGCCATCGCGTTTAAAGCCTTTATTTATTGAAATAAATTCTGAATTTTTTTCAACTATATTTAAGATTAATAAAGATATTTATCATTAATTTTATATTCTTGTCAAGCATCTTGCTATATAAAAACAATATTTAAAATAGACAAAATAGCATTTTTATTATGCCTATAGAACATTTATCAATATGAATATTTTTATTCCAAACAGGAAAAAGCTATGCGTAGCCATGTTTTCAGGTAATCCTACACATTTTATTTCTATCTAAAAAATAAAAAAAACATATATATGACAACTTGTCAAATTTTATATAACTTATATAAAGTATATTTCTCAGTAATAACCTGATAGTCTAATTGTGATAAAAGTAATCTAGTAGAAATAAAACTTACGAAGCATTCAAAGAAAATAAAAGCCAATTTTAGAGACCTATAGTACCGTACAACGTAAATACATCTACCCTTCTCTAGGGCTAAAATCAGGTTCTTAAAGGCTAATAATGGTAAGTTCATTTGCGCCAAGCTGTACTAAGTTTTATTTCAAAAGTATGTATATGAATACTTAAATATAACAAGATTTAATGAATTCATAAACTTTTTGCACAAACAATTTAGAGTAGCGGATAAAAAAAGTATTTTCATGTACAGGCTATCCAATTCAAGTCTAATAAAATCTCAATCAAAGCAAATTTTGAGTTATTAATATTGCTATTGTAGTGCTTAATTTTTACCATTTTGATATGTTCAAAGGGTTAATTTTTGATATAAATGATTGCTCTTAGGAGAATTCTGAAAAAAGTGGCTGAGGTTGGTATAGCATTTTTCAAGTGTTGTTATTTATGTGAACATAAATAATTGATAATTATTTTTAATTAATTATTGTAGCACTTGAAAATAAACAGCGTATTGTGATCGCATGTAATTAGGTGTGGCTTGATTTCATCAATATTGTGGTGTGGAGGAAAATTTTGAAACTAAGACAGATGATCTATCTAGGGATTGTTGGAGCTATTTGTGTGTTAGGGACTCAGCCTGTAAAAGCCCAGTCAACAGAACCACCTATCACAAAGATTCCCCAACTGAGTGATATTCCACGTCCCTACACCAATGTTAAGGACTGGCTAGTGCAGCAGAATCAACAGACTGAAGTCATAGTAGTAACAGGAGTGCGCCTGAACCCAACTTCTAGCGGATTGGAAATCCTCTTAGAAACTTCTACATCTGACAAGTTACAAACCACCATCAAGAGGGAAAACAATAACTTTATTGCAGATATCCCCAACGCTCAACTGCAATTGACAGGTGATAGTTCTTTCCGTCAAGACAAGCCTGTTGCAGGAATTAGCGAAGTAATAATTACTAATGTAGATACAAATAGTATCCGAGTGACGGTAACGGGTGAGGGAGGTATCCCAAAAGTCGAGTTAGACGACGGTGATACAGGTTTAATTTTTGTCGTCACGCCAGTTACATCTTCGACACCACAAGCGCCGGATACATCTCAACCAAGTAGTGAAACACCGCCAACTCAACCATCAGCTGATGCAAATGAACCGATTGAACTGACAGTGACAGGGGAGAGCGATACATATTCAGTACCCGATGCTAGCACTGCAACAAGGACAGATGCACCACTCAGGGATATTCCCCAATCAATTCAAGTCATTCCTCGTCAGGTGATTGAGGATCGAAATGTTGTGCGTCTTTCGGAATTGGCGGATAACGTTAGTGGTGTACAACCAGAACGGGGATACGGGGGATTGTCGTCATTAGGATTTCGGGTGCGTGGGTTTCTCACCAATTTTGAAACTTTACGCAATGGCTTTCCCGATTATGGTTACTTTAGTCCGCGAGATGTGGCTAATATCGAGAGGTTGGAAATTCTCAAAGGGCCGGCGGCGGTACTTTATGGTGGAAGTCCAACACAGTACGCTGGGGGAAGTGGTGTTATTAATACAACTACCAAAAAGCCCCTTGCAGAGCCTTACTACAGCGCCAGTGTAACTTATGGAAGTTATAAATTTTTGCGTCCGACTTTAGATATTAGTGGGCCACTGACAGATGATAAATCAGTGCTGTACCGTTTGAACGTCGCCTATGAAAGTTCTGACAGTTTTCGTGATTTTGTCGAGTATGACAGCTTTTTTATCTCGCCTGTGGTAGAGATCAAAGTAGGCGATCGCACTAAACTCACCTTTGAATACGAACACCAGAAATATAACTTTGTTTTTGATAATGGTTTTCCCATTGAGCCAGAAGTTCTCCAACTTGGGCGCAATCGATTTTTAGGAGAACCCAACTTTGCTAATGGGGAAGTGACATTTAACTCATTAACCTATAGATTAGAACACGAATTTGACGACAACTGGAAATTTCGCCAAGGATTTAATGTCCTCAGTGCTAATTTGAATGACGCAAGACAGGTATCTCCTGGTTCTTTGCGAGAAGATCGTCAGACATTAGACCGTTCTTTTTACGCTTCTGATGAGGAACACGAAAATATCACCCTGCAAAACGAAATTTCTGGCAAGTTTTCTACTGGTTCTATTCGCCATAATGTGCTGTTTGGAGTGGATTTAGCCCGAAATTTATTTAACTACATTTTTGCCCCAGACCTTGAACTACCAATAAATATTTTTAACCCGCAATATGGTGGAACTCCTATTCCTGTAGAAGGTGGTTCTCCCTTTGGTCGAAAAATTGTCTCCGAGAATGTTGGTTTATTCGCGCAGAACTTAATTGAACTTACACCTAATTTCAAAGTTTTATTAGGTGGTCGCTTGGACTTTAATGATTACAGTCGTCAAGACCGTGTGAGTGGCGATATTCTCGATAAACAATCAAATACTCGATTTTCGCCGCGAGTTGGAGTTATATATCAACCAAGCGATGCTACTTCGCTTTACTTCAATTGGTCTAATGGTTTTTCTCCCCAATTTCAAGCCAGAAGTCGGACAACTGAAGAATTTGAACCGCAAACTACCCAGCAATTTGAGGTAGGGGTGAAACAGAATTTTCTTGACAATAAACTTTCTGCAACTTTGGCATTCTTTCAAATTACCAAGCAGAATGTATTAACACCAGACCCAGTAGACGATTTATTTAGTATCCAAACCGGAGAACAACGCAGTCGAGGTATTGAATTAGATATTGCAGGTGAAATATCACCAGGTTGGAAAGTGATTGTCAACTATGCTTACATTGATGGCGAAGTGACAAAAGATAATGTGATTCCTGTAGGAGACAGATTATTTGGTGTCCCAGAACATAGCGCTGGATTGTGGACAACTTATGAACTGCAAAGTGGTAGTTTACAGGGATTAGGATTTGGTGCTGGATTGTATTTTGTTGGGGAGCAGGAGGTGGATTTACCGAATACGTTTCAACTTCCAAGTTATTTACGAGCGGATGCTTCTATCTTTTATCGGCGGCAAAATTATCGATTTGCAGTCAATTTCAAGAATATTTCTAATGTTAAATATTATGAGGTTGATGGGTATAGTATTGACCCTACGGCTCCGTTTACGGTGTTAGGAACAGTGTCAGTTGAGTTTTGATTATTAGGTAAAAATTTTTTAACGCAAAGGAACGCAAAGTACGCGCAGAGGAGCGCAGAGTTTTCTGAAGTTAATTCGTTACGATTTTGTTGTATTAAGAGGATTTGAAGAGGGTTGTGTGTGAGTAAACTACATCGCCGGATCTGGATATTTAAACCTTTTGTTGCAGTCTTAGGAGTGCTGATGCTGAGTATGGTTTCAGGGTGTGCAGGAAATGTCACTGCCCCAACTTATACTACCTCTAATGGAACACCATATACCCCATTTACACTTAAAAACTGTGATTCGACGATTACCTACAAACAACCACCACAACGCGCTGTCACCATGATGCAATCGGCGACGGAGGTGATGCTAGCGCTGGGTTTAGAAAAGCAGATGGTTGGTACAGCCTACCTGGATAATCCGATTTTGCCAGAGTACCAACAAGCATATTCCCAAATTCGCGTATTAGCGCCAAAGTACCCGTCACGGGAAGTTTTTTTGGGGGTTGAGCCGGATTTTGTCTTCTCCACTGAGGAAAGCGCTTTTGCCAAAGAGGCACTTGGATCACAGTCAGAGTTGCTAAAACTAGGTATTTCTTCTTATTTGTTGCCCATTGAATGCGATCGCCCAGAACTTAGACCTGAGCGCGTGACAATGGAGAATTTATATCAAGAAATCCGAGAAATCGGGCAGATTTTTGCAGTAGAGCAACGAGCAGAAAACTTAATTGTGCAACTGCGATCGCAACTTCAAGCAACCCAACAAAAGCTAGGGAAAGTGACAACCAAAAAGCGCGTTTTTTGGTACGATTCTGAAGATCCTCCTGTAACTATTTCTAATTGGGGAATGCCCAATCATATTATTGAGTTAGCTGGTGGAGAAAATATTTTTAAAGATATCCAAGAAAAAAAAGCATGGGTAACAGTTAACTGGGAAGATGTGATTGCACGTCAACCTGATGTGATTGTTCTCATTAATGCTAACTGGTCATCTGCCGAAGAGAAGCGTCGATTACTTAAATCTAACCCTGCTTACTCTCAGTTAAAAGCAGTGCAACAAGATAAATTTATTGTCATCGGTTTTAGTTACACGATGCCAGGAATTAGGAATGTCGCAGGGGTGAGGCAGTTAGCAGAGGCTTTATATCCAGAGAAGTTTAAGTGATGAAGGGGATGAGGGAAAAATAATCAATGCCTAATGCTCAATGCCCAATAACTAATGTTAAGGAAAATTGTTTCATAATTCCTGAAAATATTCTTAACTATCTGCAAACATCAAATTACTAAATCGACGGCTGTTCTGCCACCGATATATCGAAAAATCTCGCCTGTCACTGCTGAGAATTCGCCCTTCTCCAAGATGTTCTGCTAGAACTACTAAAGAAGCATCAGCAAAATCCATTGGTATGTCACTATAGGTTTCCATCAACTCTGCAATTCGCTGTAAATGAATAATTTCTAAATTAAATATAGTCAAGTCTTTGCTTTCAATGAAATTCCTGAGAAATCTGGGCGGAACTTTGCTACCTGCTTCTCTTAATAGTAAGTAGCAAGTTTCAGTGATAACTGGGTAAGTAGTAATGATTGGCTCATTGATCGTTTCCAGGTCCGCAATTGCTAGAGAATGATATCGATCCTTTGTACTGGCAATAGCGACAAAGAATCCTGTATCAGCAAGAATCATGTTGCGATCCAATTTCGGTATAAATAATGGATTTATAATTACTAGAAAGGTCTGGATTAGCATCTGGTAGTGAGCCAAGAAACCCTGTTTCCTCAAACAGTTTTAGCATTTTCTCACCGCGCCGAGGCTCTTCCGTGCTGGCTTCTAGGAGTTTTAATGCCTGATCGATTACCTCGGTAGCACTGGTATAATGACCTGTATGGAGTTGCTGCTGGATACGCTGAATTTGTTCAGGTGTTAAAGAAATAGACATCTTATTTACATTTATTTTTACTTTTTAAAGTTTATCACTCCCTCAGTTTTTATGTGCAACTCAAAACTATGATAAAGTTACTCCTCCATCAATTCATTGACTCTAAAAGTGCTGACAAATGACCAATGAAAAATTTATTCCCAAAGCAATTGAGAAAAAATAAGCAGCAACGCTACAAGCTGCTAATGGTAGCAATGATTGTAATATTGTTGGTTTCTCTGACGTTGGCGGTAATGATTGGGCCAGTGCCTATCCCTCCTTTGAGAGTATGGCAGATAGCTCTATCCCAAGTGTTTCCAAAAGTTACAGGAGACTGGACGCAAGCACAAGTTCAAATTGTCTGGCTGATCCGCTTTCCACGTGTGCTATTGGCTTTTTTTGTGGGTGCTGGACTATCAGTGGTTGGTGTGATCATGCAAGCACTGGTGCGAAATCCCTTAGCTGACCCCTTTATTCTCGGTATTTCCTCTGGCGCGTCGGTGGGTGCTGTTTTAGTTATCCTATTTGGTATTTTTTCCTTTTTTGGTGTGTATGCCCTGTCTTTTGGGGCTTTCCTTGGTGCGCTGTTAGCATTTTTTGTTGTTTTCTTTTTAGCACGACGACAAGGACACCTCTCCTCCACCCGCTTAATTTTAATTGGTGTAGCAGTATCGTCTCTATTTGAGGCGGTAACGAGTTTCTTGGCTATCAAGGCTGGAAGTGGTGAAGCCACACGACGAGTATTGTTTTGGTTATTGGGAGGACTTTCGGGAACAACGTGGACAGACTTAATCCTGCCGGTGCTGGCTTTATTCTTGGGAATCGGGTATTTGTTACTCCAGACGCGATCGCTAAATGCACTCCTCATCGGTGAAGAAACAGCGCGGACTCTGGGAACTGACACTGATCGCTTCCGCAAGCAGTTATTCTTAGTAACATCACTATTAACAGGTGTAATAGTTGCTGTCAGTGGTGTCATTGGCTTTGTTGGACTAATGATTCCTCACAGCGTCCGTTTCCTCGTCGGCTCAGATCATCGCCGGGTGTTACCTGTGAGTCTGCTGCTGGGCGGAATTTTCTTAATTTGGGCAGATGTCCTAGCACGTACCATTGTCGCCCCAGAGGAACTGCCCATTGGGATTATTACGGCACTTTTCGGCGCTCCTTTTTTCATTTGGTTGATGCAAGGTAAAGGGGGTGGAAAATGGAGTTAGAGGTGAAACACCTATCCTGGAGTATTGAAGGAAAGCAAATTTTGCATGATATCAATCTGCAAGTGTCGTCGGGTGAGTTTGTCGGGCTGATTGGCCCTAACGGTAGTGGGAAGTCAACTTTGCTCAGATGTATGTATCGTGTCCTTAAGCCAGATAGTGGGGTGATAATCCTCAATGGAAAGAATATCTGGCATTTGAGTGCCCGTGAAATGGCACAAGCTACCGCAGTTGTTTTGCAGGAAGCATCTACTGAATTTGATTTTACTGTTGCAGAGATGGTATTAATGGGGCGTAATGCCCATCAAGGTTTGTTTGACCGTGAGACAGAAAAAGACCACTCCATAGTCTTTGATGCTTTGGTGCAGGTGGGAATGAATGACTTTGCTGAACGTAATTTCATTTCCCTTTCTGGTGGAGAAAAACAACGGGTGTTGATTGCACGTGCGATCGCTCAACAAGCACGGTTTTTGATTCTTGATGAGCCGACTAATCACCTTGATATTCGCTATCAGTTAGAACTTTTGGAACTGGTGAAGGGGTTGGGTGTGACTACTATTGCAGCGTTGCACGATTTGAATTTGGCTGCTAGTTATTGCGATCACATTTATGTTGTCAATAATGGAACAATAAGAGCAGTAGGAACGCCTCAAGATTTACTACAACCTGATTTAATCCGTGAGGTGTTCGGTGTGGGTTCAACAGTAGAAACTGATCCAAGTAATGGTAAGTTACACATCAGCTTCTTCGTAGAAAAAGGAATGGGGAGCAAGAGGAATTCCCTTGCTCCTTAAATATTGCTATACAGCCACTACCTTGGGTTGAGGTTTAGCGGACAACTGTGCTAAACGATGAGGTTGGCGTAGACGCAAAGTGGCTTGCCGTTAGACATCGCGCCAGTTAACCGGGTTAATCTCTGCTAGTTCGTTATTACTAGGATTTATTTGCTCATCCTTTAATAAATTACTAGAACTTACTGCAACACCCAACAATCGCAATATCTCTACATCTGGGTGTTTAGCTACTCTGCCTCCTGAATATCCCCTAGCAATTTTTTGGGAATGTATCTTGTCTTTTTCACTTCCTTTTTAATTGCATTGCAAAGACTGCGAACGATCGCGGTCATACTTTGATTGGGTGGTTTTGTTTTTTTCTACTAATTAAATTAGTAATTTAAATGTATCATGTCTACTAATCAAATTGGTGAACTGGGTAATGAATTAATGATTATCGATAAAAGCTTAATTGCGTCTATTCGATGGAACAAGGAATTGGGCAGGAAACTAAAGATACTGCGAGGCGCAGAGTCTATGCAGTCTCTAGCTAAACGCGCTGGCTGTGCTTATCAATTAATTCAGCATTTAGAGCGCGGAGAATACCCAGAATCAAGTCCAAGAAATTCAGCACCTACAGTTTCTACTGAAAAGCTAGAAGGTATATGCCAAGCACTTTCTATTAGTATTGAAGATTTTTTGGGTTGCCCGTTAGTAAAATTACCTCAAAAAATTCAAGATGTTGCTTGATTGTTACTAACGAAAATAGTAGTATAGGTACATAACAAAAGACGACCGCCCCAGTCTGGACAACTAAGCGATCGCCCTTTGTGAAAACCTAACCCCTGTCGAGGCAGGAATATCAATTATGACCTATTCAACCTATACAGAGCAAGCATCGGCTATTTTCCAAGACAACCAAGCAATAGCCCAAGCCGAACTAAACCACCATATTTCCACCCAAGCTGAAACCGTCGCCCCCACTCAAGATCCCCTGACATCTCGTGACTGCTGCATCATTAGCGAGATTATCGAAGTGGAACCCGAATCAATCCGCACTATCTGGATAGAAGCCGGAATTACAGTATGGGTGCAGTTTGTGGACGGTGGACGGCTACCATTCGACCGCAACTGGTTCGCTACAAGAGTTGCACAAGTTAAGGCAACACTACCAGAAACCCCAAGGGAACGTAACGAACGCCTCAGCAATGAACTCGAAGCAGCTTGTACGAAATTCGGTTTAACCCACGGGCAAGTAGATTGGGTTTCGTTCAGCACCACTTTATACATGAATCGCCAACGCATCGGCTTTGTTGGATGCAACTGCGAAGACAACTGGTACAGCCGACGCAATCAATTAGGGCGTAGTCACATAGTTCCCAGTGTTGAAACTGCGATCGCTGCATTGCTGGGAGTAAGGCAAACAGTAGCAGCGTAGTCCTGAAGTAGAAAAAGGCGATCTGCTGTATGTGCGATCGCCACCTCACCACAATAAATCGCTTAATCATGGCACACGTTACAACAACTGTACCCTCACTTCAAGCAGATGATTGGGGCGAATGCTGCGAAAAGATACTTTTGCCGCCAACAAATCCAAATGCAGAGATCGTTCAAATCTCTGGCTACAAACTCGTGTATGTCAATGGAGCTTGCCCCAGAATTTATCGCGTCTACAAAACTGATTCAATGATCGGTTTAGTTTTTCAGCACATTACCTACTGGTCAAATGAAGTAGACAAGATTCAGTATGCCAAACCGTTGAATGCAGTAATTGGGCTGGATGACTTCATGAAATTAGCCGGAAAATCCAGGGCAAGCAAATCTCTAGCAGCGTAGTCCAACTTCAATAAATCTTTTCACCAATCACATCTATGCAACCCACAATCAGCATTCCCCACGGTTGGGACTATCCTCGGTTTACCTTCGGGCAACTTACAACAAAAGGCGTTGTTGTTGGTTTGACTTACTACCAAAAAGGTACTTTCCTTGCTGAAGAATTTGGCGGAGGATGGCGTTACACAGTTTCACCCAATAAACACAGTGAAGAAGTACACCATTACTTGGAAGATGAACTTACCCTGCTATCTCCAGAAGAATTACAAGCACAAATCAAAGCAGAAATTGACTGTCATCAGAATCAGATAAAATCCCTAATTCAGCAGCTATCTATAGTCACAGGAGGTCGCATCAATGCCCAAGTCTGTTGATAACTATGTGGAGCGTACCTCATACAGACTGATGCATTCACTCCTTCGCTGTGGTGGTTATGCTCCTCTGTACCGTGTCCAGTTTTCACAAACGATTATTCAATATTTGCTGGATCAAAAACTAGTCCAGGTACAAAATACAGGTCACGGGTTTTTATTGTCAGTCGTTGAAGATAACTAATTTTAGGAGTAATTAATCATGTCTCTTCCCAATTTGTACACGTTAGTTGATGCGGCAAAGTTCATCCTTAGCGAGATTGCCAAACATCCCGATTTTATAACAATTGAGTATTACCCAGACCTAACAGTTGGTGATGCCCAAACTGCACTTTCCTATCTGAAGCAAGAGCTAGAAGATAATCAACAGTCTTCGATTATGCCAGAGACTTTTGCTAACAACAAGTAATCGCCTGAATGATGTTCATCCAGACGCTTAAAAGCACACGATTTTCTAGCTAACACATTACAACAGCTATCACCATAACGCAGTATTCACCAACACAAACTAATCATGGAAACCATCAAAATTAACAACAGCGTCTTTCTCATCCCCCCTTCGCAACCAAAGTTACAAGCAAACTGTGCTAAGGAATACGGGCAATTTCTTCTCGATTGTCCTCCCAAACTCACCATTTTAGAAGCACAAGCAGGGGGTTATCTCAAAGGCAATAAAGCTGACTTTGCGATCGCAATTTCACGCCCGGATCGTCTTCTCACAATCAATGAAAACTTTAGTAACGAACCATTCACCGAACTGTGGGTAATTCCTGTAGCAGGGGAACTCAAAGACCAATTTAAAGGGCCAGCTTCGATGCTGCTTTGCTTTTTGATGCATCGTCGCAGTAAAGATTCATTCGCCAGTCTCTACAACCATTTCGCCCATCGCGCCTTTCAACAGTGGTGTGAGGCGGGAATGCCAGGAGATCCAAAAGAGTTCTGTTATGAAGCGATCGCTAGTGTATTACGAAATTACATCTTCTGCGCTGAGTTTCAGAAAGTAGAAGGAGCGCTGGGAACGTATTGGTTTATTCAGTGGAGCTATCGTAATCCTCAGTCTGATTTTGATAAGGATGCATTAGAAGCAGCGGAGTTAATTCGTAGTGGTGCAGAATCTGGGGCAACACTCCACTGGGTCACAAATGAGACTTACGAGCGCTGGGCAGATAACGCAAACAAGGCTACACCAGCATTACTCCCAGTTTCGGAAGGTGAAGCACGGGCATCATTGCAACCACAGAATCAAGCAGTAATACCACAGGGCAAAAAACGGTAATTAGCTAACGGGCAATTCCTGATGAGTTGCCCTACTAATTTTCAAGTACATAAAGGAATAAAAACTATGAGAGTCATCGTTACAGTTGTTGAAAAAATCACATCTGAAGCACATATCGATATTCCAGATGGGTTGAATGAATGGGCAATCAAGCAGCATATTACCGACCTTTACAACAGTGGAGAAATGCTGACTGACATGAACATTTATCAAGCCGATTTTGAATCGATTAGCGCTCGGATCGTTAAAGAACATCCTTCTACAAGCTCAGTTAAACTATGACGAACTTAGCAAGAGTAACTACTACAACAGAGGTTGACTCGCCTCGCCGATACAAGCGCTTATACACCAGCCAAAAACGAAACAAAAGACCACATCTGATTGCCAAATATGGAATGCGGTGTTTCTGGTGTAGTTGTGAATTGACTTGTGAAACATTGACAATTGATCACTATATTCCATTATCAAGAGGCGGAAATAACAAGATTAAAAACTTAAGACTGGCTTGTTTCAGTTGTAATCAGAAACGGGGAAATTCATTACCAAAATCAGTCAATAAATGAAATATTGGAGGTTTAAAATGAACAAAAAGTGGACTAATGAAGAGACTGGAATTGTTGAAGAGATGGCGTGTCTTTACACCGTCAAAGAAGCGAGTGCGAAGGGAAGAAAGGCAAGCGCTTTGTGTCGAAAGCAGGGCATCGGAATTGAACGCATAAATGATCCACGATTTGGAAAAGTCGGTTTATATCCCGAAAGTGTGCTGATCGAAGTTTTTTGTGCCAACCAAAACTAATTGATAGAGAAAAGTATCATGCAACAACTCGATCTGTTTCCCGAATCTTCACCAGTCTTACCCGTCACTTACTACCCCGGCTTCTTGACGCTCCAAGAAGCCAACGAGTTATACCAACACTGCCTACAACTGCAATGGCGACAAAATCAAATCAAAATGCTGGGGAAAATTATCCCTGTGCCTCGCCTGGAATGTATTTACGGTGATGCAGGTTGTAATTACCTGTACTCCAACAGCGTGTTTCTGAAACCCCTGACTTGGACAGACACTCTGTCTACAATACGCGATCGCATCACTGCGTTGACTGGCTATAACTTCCGTATCGTCATTGGCAACCAGTATCGCACAGGACAAGACTCAATTGGATGGCACGCAGATAATGAAGAATCAATGGGACTTAATCCAGCGATCGCCTCAGTCAGTTTGGGTAGTCTTCGCAAGTTTCAAATTAAACCGAGAAATGGCAGGACAACGGACTTTTGGCTGGAACACGGCAGCTTGCTTGTGATGCAAAGAGGCTGTCAGTCTACGCACCTTCACCAAGTTCCCAAAACTAACAAAGTAGTTAGGACACGTATCAATTTGACTTTTCGACCGCATACGGGGGCAAGTAGATGATGCCAAATAGCACAAAAACTGCTTGCTATTTATCTGTTACACAAGCTTGTGCAAAACCAATCAAAGGAGTTAAATTATGGTCAAATCAAAACATCATCTACTAAATCCGAACCCCACTAACCCCTGCTTCACCCCGAATCAAACCGAGATGGAGAAACTAGAAGCATGGATTAGACATTTTGTTCTTTCGTTTTCCAACAGCAAGTTGCGAAGTGTTTTATCAGCAGCAAGATTTTTACGACGACCGAGTGGGGCATGGGAAGTTAATCGCTTCAAAATTGTTTCTGGTTTAGCCATTGTAATTACTTGTGACACCTGGGTTGATTACAGGCAGCTTGTCGTTAAAAACAAGCAACTAAGTTACAGAATCCGAACACTAGACCCAGAAGTAGACCTATTAATGCTGCTGTCGCCTGATGAAACCATTATTGAAGTCACCCTCATCGCAACTCTTGAAAGGTTTACGATTGAAAGACTTTTAAACACGATGCCTGGTGATCAGACGAAAGTACGCACCTACACTCATCCACATCGGCTTGCGGCTGATAAGTAATTAACTCTGACCCCATAACTAATAGCACATCTATTCTTGGTGCTGAGATTTAAGTGAGTTTCTTTGAAGAAACGATCACAGCAGTACGCCTTTAGTGCTGCTGACTTTTTCATGTGTTCCAATACCGGAGGGAATCATGACTGATATAACTGCGATGCCTGCGGCAACGTCAGAGACGAACGCTGACAACAACAATCAACTAGCCCCAAACCATTATTCCGAATGGGTTATGGGTTCTGGTGTAGACAGAGAAATAACTGCCCTTAATGTCCAATCTCTATTGGGAGACGAAATCTACGAGTTCTTGCTCTATGCCCTACCCCAGACCGCTAGACGAAACGATGGCCGATTAAGAGAAGGA
>JAYGHB010000035.1:0-35571 GCA_034931985.1 Halotia wernerae UHCC 0503 | reverse complement strand
TTTATTTTTTTATTCTCTTATTCAGAATACCCGGAAAGTGACAGAAGAGGGATATTAGCGATTGCGTGCCTTTGTTTACTGACAACGCTTATGTAAACTCCAAGCTATACACTTAATCAAAAATCGCATTGATTAGTTTGGCAATATTTGGATTTGGCATTTTTGAAATTATTGCAAATTCTTCAAATTCATTTGCCAGTAACAAAAATAACTTAACATCCACTAATGACTACTGTCCACTGACATTACTGAAGGCAATTTGGTTTCAACCAAGATTTTGTAATAATCGTAGGGTGAACACTGACACAAACATCAAAATAGAGGTTTTCG
Source organism: Halotia wernerae UHCC 0503 (assembly GCA_034931985.1). Classification (GTDB taxonomy): domain Bacteria; phylum Cyanobacteriota; class Cyanobacteriia; order Cyanobacteriales; family Nostocaceae; genus Halotia; species Halotia wernerae. The sequence continues at coordinate 35,241 of JAYGHB010000035.1, read as the reverse complement.
GCATCTAGACCATGCTTAACCTATTGCTTAGTTACAAAACTTAGATTTTGTCTCAGCCAAATCAGAGTATGTACTTCCTAGACTTGGTGTATCCAAGCTCAAGGTTCTACATACTTCTTAATAAATCACCAGGATAAACGCAAAACGTTCTAATCTAAAAGCTAACTGGGTTAATTTACTGGCAGTTTTGCAGGCAATACTCTCAAGCTCATAAAGCATAGACACACCAATGTGTCAAGCCTCAAAGCGACCCAGACTTAACACATAAATGATTATGATGGGAGTTTTACAAATCCGATGAGTGTTAAGGCGAGTGGAGGAAGCTCTGTTGCGCGTCCGCAACTATATCAAACCCTAGCTGTAGCGACAATTACCCAAGCGGAGCAGCAAGATCGTTTTTTAGGAAACGGTGAACTCAATGAATTGGCAAGTTATTTTGCCTCTGGTGCAAAGCGTCTAGAAATTGCTCAGACGCTCACAGAAAATTCCGAGATTATTGTATCTAGGGCTGCTAATCGGATATTTGTCGGTGGTTCGCCAATGGCTTTTTTAGAAAAGCCCCAAGAAGCAGAATTGGCCATGGCCAGTGCTGGTAGTGGCGATATGGATGTTCAACAAGGAATGAAACTGGGAACCGTAACCTACGTTGAAAGCCGTGGTGGGTTTCTAGAAAATTTACGTTCAATCTTTAACTCATCTCCTAGCGGCCCAACACCTCCAGGCTTTAGACCAATTAATGTTGCCCGTTATGGCCCAAGTAACATGGCCAAGAGCTTACGGGATTTATCCTGGTTCTTGCGCTATGCAACTTATGCGATCGTTGCTGGAGACTCCAACATCATCGCAGTGAATACAAGAGGTTTGCGGGAAATCATTGAAAATGCTTGCTCTGGCGAAGCAACGCTGGTAGCTTTGCAGGAAATTAAAGCAGCTTCGCTTTCCTATTTCCGCAAAGATGCTGAGGCTACAGAAATTGTGTCTCAGTACATGGATGTGTTGCTAACCGAATTTGGAGCAGCTACACCTTCAAACAAACTACGTCAACGTCCTTCTAGTGACCAACAAGGGTTGGAACTGCCGCAGATTTACTTTAATGCGTCAGAACGGCGGCCGAAGTTTGTCATGAAGCCTGGATTATCAACCAGCGAAAAAAATGAGGTAATCAAAGCAGCATATCGGCAAATTTTTGAGCGCGATATTAGCCGTGCTTATAGCTTATCGATATCTGACTTAGAATCCAAAGTGAAGAACGGCGACATCTCAATGAAAGAGTTTGTTCGTCGTTTAGCAAAATCTCCTCTTTACCAAAAACAGTTTTACCAGCCTTTTATTAATAGCCGAGTTATCGAATTAGCTTTCCGTCACATTTTGGGACGGGGGCCAAGTAGCCGAGAAGAAGTGCAAAAATACTTCTCGATTGTTTCCAATGGTGGTATAGCAGCCTTAGTGGATGCTTTGGTAAATTCTGACGAATACGCCGATTACTTTGGTGAAGAAACAGTCCCGTATCTCCGGGGTCTGGGTCAAGAAGCCCAAGAATGTCGCAACTGGGGACCGCAGCAAGACCTGTTTAACTATAGTGCGCCTTTCCGCAAAATACCTCAGTTTATTACCACTTTTGCTGCTTACGAACAGCCACTACCAGATCAGCATCCCTATGGTTCTGGTAATGACCCGTTGGAAATTCAGTTTGGGGCAATTTTCCCGAAAGAAACCCGCAACCCCAGCAGCAGTCCAGCACCTTTTGGCAAGGATACCAAGCGGATCTTGATTCACCAAGGGCCGGGAATTAATAACCAAAATAGTAATCCCAAGGCACGGGGAGAGTTTCCTGGTTCTCTAGGGCCGAAGGTGTTCCGGTTAGATCAACTTCCTGGTACTAGAGGTAAGAAGTCTCAAGCAGGAACCAGTGTTAAATTCTCCGAAAGCTCAACCCAAGCTGTAATCAGGGCGACTTACTTGCAAGTTTTTGGTCGCGATCTTTACGAAGGTCAACGCCTGAAAGTGCAAGAAATTAAGCTAGAAAACGGCGAAATTTCGGTGCGGGAGTTTGTTCGGGCTTTAGCTAAGTCGGATGTATTCCGTCAGATGTACTGGACATCGCTGTATGTTTGTAAAGCGATCGAGTACATTCACCGCCGCTTGTTAGGTCGTCCTACCTACGGTCGTCAAGAAAGCAACAAGTATTTTGACATTGCTTCCAAGAAAGGCTTTTACGCGGTGGTTGATGCCATCATGGATAGTCTGGAGTACAGTGAGGCATTTGGTGAAGATACAGTTCCTTACGAACGGTATTTAACTCCTGCGGGTGTGGGGTTACGGCAGTTGCGGGTTGGTAGTATTCGTGAAGACGTTGCGAAAGTTGAGAAACAAGAAGCACTACGGTTTGTGGAACTAGGTACAGTAACCCAAACACGGACAGAACCAGATATTCAGTTCCGGATCAATCAAGGTGTTAGTAAGCAGCGAGAACAAACCAAAGTCTTCAAGTTGGTGGCTAATACCAGCGATAAAGTTGCAGTCAAAATTTTGATTAATGCTGCTTATCGCCAGATTTTCGAGCGCGATGTTGCACCTTACATCATCAAAAACGAATTTACGGTACTAGAAAGTAAATTGGGTAACGGTGAAATTACCGTTAAGGAATTTATTGAAGGTTTGGGTTACTCAAGTCTCTACCTGAAAGAATTCTACACACCCTATCCCAACACGAAAGTCATTGAGTTGGGAACCAAACACTTCCTAGGACGCGCACCAATTGACCAAGCAGAAATCCGTAAATATAACCAGATTTTGGCAACTCAAGGTATTCGTGCCTTTATTGGTGCCTTGCTGAATAGTGCAGAGTATAGCCAAGTATTTGGTGAAGATACGGTGCCTTATCGACGCTTCCCGACTTTACCTGCGGCTAACTTCCCGAATACGGAAAAGCTGTACAACCAACTAACCAAACAAAATGATGATGTGGTTGTACCTAGCTTTGAGCCAGTGAAGTCGAGCATCAATGGTAGCAATACGCCAATAGCAGATTTAGCTATGGACGACAATGGCAAATCGTTGTCTATGGAATTGGGTCGTTCTTACAACAACGATTTTGGACAATCTGTGAAAGTAGGTGTAGATACGAGCCGCCGCCAAGCAGCACGTATTTACCGCCTGAGTGTAGGCGCTAACGAGTCAGAAATCCAACAGGTACTCAACGCTGCTTACTGTCAGGTATTGGATGTATTTAGCGGTCAGGTTCCTGATGATTACCGCTGTACTGAACTAGACAACAAACTGGGGAATGGAGAAATTTCTGTGCGGGAGTTTGTCCGTGAACTAGCTAGTTCGGAAATATATCGCCAACGGTTCTATACGCCTTATCCCCAAGCCAAAGTGATTGAGTTCCTATTCCGTCACTTGTTAGGGCGTACACCAACTACTCCAGGCGAAATTAGTCAGTACAGTGAGTTGTTGAGCGATCGCAGTTTAAGAGATGTTGTAGAAGCGATCGTCAATAGCCCAGAGTATATCCGCTACTTTGGTTGCGATGTGGTGCCTTACCAACGCATCTCATCTATTGCTGACTAGGCTGAAGAATCTGAGTCTAGTTTGATTGTCTGCGGCGATCGCAAAACATTACTTAGTCAATAGTCAATAGTTTTAGACTATTGACTATCGGTTTTTGACTACCTTTCAGATGGCAGTTGTGGTTGTAAATCTGAAAAAGAATATTACAAAGTATTAAGAGCAGTCATAAATGCTCAACAGAATGCCGGAAAATGTTTGCGGATAGGTAACTGAATTTGAAAGCTTGTTTACTTGGATTGACTGAAGCACGCTGTTAACAAAATAGCCATAGCAGTCATTCAACTGTATGTCTCTCAAAAAAGAGAACACAGAGCTACGCTCAGCCAAATTACAGTCGCACCTGATTTAATCAAAATTCTGGTTTCATTAGTTTTGGAGGAATCCATTAATGAGTATCGTCACGAAGTCTATCGTGAATGCTGATGCAGAAGCCCGCTATCTTAGCCCTGGCGAACTGGATCGGATTAAAAGCTTTGTTGCAGGTGGTGAGCGTCGCCTCCGCATCGCTCAAATTTTGACCGAAAATCGCGAACGGATTGTTAAGCAAGCTGGCGACCAACTTTTCCAAAAGCGCCCTGATGTTGTCTCTCCTGGTGGCAATGCTTACGGTCAAGAAATGACAGCTACTTGTCTACGTGACCTAGATTATTACCTCCGTTTGATCACCTACGGAATCGTTTCTGGTGATGTTACCCCCATCGAAGAAATTGGTGTTGTGGGTGTTCGTGAAATGTACAAGTCCCTCGGCACTCCTATTGACGCTGTTGCCGGTGGTGTCACCGCTATGAAGAATGTTTCTGCTTCCCTGCTGTCTGGTGAAGACTCTGGTGAAGCTGGCGCTTACTTCGACTATTTAGTCGGTGCGATGCAGTAGGCTCAAGTTGTTTCCCTGCTGAAACAGAAGTATTGCAATAAGGTTGGAAATAAGGAAATAACAACAATGCAAGACGCAATTACCGCTGTCATTAACTCTTCAGACGTTCAAGGTAAGTATTTAGATTCATCTGCCCTGACAAAGCTCAAAGGCTACTTTGCAACTGGCGAACTACGCGTGCGTGCTGCTAGCACAATCAGCGCTAACGCAGCTGCGATCGTCAAAGAAGCTGTAGCTAAGTCCCTGTTGTACTCTGATATCACCCGTCCCGGTGGTAACATGTACACAACTCGCCGTTATGCTGCTTGCATCCGCGATTTGGACTACTACCTACGTTATGCTACCTATGCTATGTTAGCTGGCGATTCTTCTATCCTGGATGAGCGCGTGCTGAATGGCTTAAAGGAAACCTACAACTCCTTGGGTGTTCCTGTCGGTGCTACCGTACAAGCTATCCAATCAATCAAAGAAGTAACAGCCAGCTTGGTAGGTCCTGACGCCGGTAAAGAAATGGGTGTTTACTTAGACTATATCTCCTCTGGCTTGAGCTAAGAGTTAGTTTGCACTTAAGACATTAGGTGCGAATTTATTAAGGTCTGGAAATCAACTGTGAGTGCTAGAAGGTTTTGTCGCTTATTTTATTGAATATTTCAGTGATAAGTGTTAGCAGTCTAGTATTGACATTTGATTTCCAGCCTTGGAGTGGTTAACTTAAGAATTTGCATAAAATATGCACTCCCATTTTTGTTTGAAATAAAAAAGTTTTCACAATAACCACAGGAGATTTAAGATATGGCGCGGTTGTTTAAAATTACTGCTTGCGTTCCTAGCCAAAGCCGGATTCGCACTCAACGCGAATTGCAAAATACCTACTTCACCAAGCTTGTTCCTTACGATAGCTGGTTCCGGGAACAGCAACGGATTCAAAAAATGGGTGGCAAAATCGTTAAAGTGGAACTAGCAACTGGTAAACAAGGTACTAATGCAGGATTGCTGTAATTGTTATATATAGACCGAAAATTATTTTAGGGAGTTACAAAGAGGTCAAGATAGACCTCTTTTTTGTTGCTGACATTTCTAGTGGGGAAAAGGGGCTAGGGGCTAGATTTGTTGAGGCAAACCAAAAAGTTTAAACTGTGTAGTGGCTGTTTCGTAAGTCAAGCGATCGCTCTTTTAGTTGATATCAAGTTGAGAAGAAATAAAACACAAAGTTAGATCATTTCCTGCATGATCAACCCATAAAATCAAACCAGGACGTAACTTTGTTCCAGTTAAATCTGTAAAAGGGAATGGAACCAAGACAATATCTCCCTTTTGCAATGAAATTATCAAGGACATACCGAAAAAAACACTTAAAAAAAGCTTTGAAAATCGATAAAAATTAAATATAAAAAATCCCCTACCTTGTGGCAGGGGATTTTATTACTTACCTACAAAACTAGCAGCCCAATTAACCAAACTTACCAGCCGTGGAGGCAATCAAGAACGCTGCGTAGGTCACAACATAGCCAACAGTGAAGTGAGCTAAACCTACCAAACGAGCTTGAACGATGGAGAGAGCAACGGGCTTATCTTTCCAGCGAACTAAGTTAGCTAGAGGAGTGCGCTCGTGCGCCCAAACAAGGGTTTCAATCAACTCTTGCCAGTAACCTCTCCAAGAGATCAGGAACATGAAACCAGTAGCCCAAACTAAGTGTCCAAATAAGAACATCCAAGCCCAGACAGACAGGTTATTCACGCCGTAGGGGTTGTATCCGTTAATCAACTGAGCAGAGTTAGCCCAGAGATAGTCGCGGAACCAGCCCATGAGATACGTAGAGTTTTCGTTGAACTGAGCAACGTTACCCTGCCAAACACCTAGATGCTTCCAATGCCAGTAGAAAGTTACCCAACCAATGGTATTGAGCATCCAGAACATAGCGAGGTAGAAAGAGTCCCAAGCGGAGATATCGCAAGTACCGCCACGACCAGGACCGTCGCAAGGGAAGGCATAGCCGAAGTCCTTTTTATCGGGCATCAGCTTAGAACCACGGGCATCCAAAGCACCTTTAACAAGTACTAAGGTGGTGGTATGAATAGCCAAAGCGAATGCGTGGTGTACCAGGAAGTCGCCAGGGCCAATCGTTAAGAAAAGCGAGTTGGTGCTATTGTTGATTGCATCCAACCAACCACCTAACCAAACGTTACCGTAGTTAGGATAGGCTGTGTAAGCAACGCTATCGGGGTTAGACAGTAGGGTGTTTAAACCATACAATACTTTACCGTGAGAAGCTTGAATGAACTGGGCAAACACAGGCTCAATCAAGATTTGCTTTTCAGGTGTACCGAAAGCGACTACTACGTCGTTGTGTACGTACAAGCCCAAGGTATGGAAACCTAAGAATAACGATACCCAACTGAGGTGAGAGATAATCGCTTCTTTGTGCTTCAACACTCGGTCTAGTACGTTGCCCTTGTTTTGTTCGGGGTCGTAATCACGTACCCAGAAGATGGCGGCATGAGCAAAAGCACCAACCATCAAGAAGCCAGCAATGTATTGGTGGTGAGTGTACAACGATGCCTGAGTTGTGTAATCCCTGGCAATGAATGCGTAGGGAGGCAGAGAGTACATGTGCTGCGCCACTAAAGAAGTGATGGTTCCCAGTGCCGCCAAAGCTAGGGACAACTGGAAGTGCAGCGAGTTGTTAATGGTGTCGTAAAGACCTTGGTGAGGCAGATTGAATTGACCTTCACTCTTGCTACCGGGTACTAAACCGGATTTGGAGTTCAGCATTTCTTTGATGCTGTGACCAATTCCGAAGTTAGTGCGGTACATGTGACCGGCAACGATGAAGATCACTGCGATCGCCAAGTGGTGGTGAGCCATATCAGTCAGCCACAGGGATTCTGTCTGAGGATGGAAACCACCCAAGAAAGTCAGAATCGCCGTACCTGCACCTTCAGATGTACTGAATACATGACCAGCGGTATCTGGGTTCTGAGCGTAAACACCCCAGCTACCTGTAAAGAAAGGTGTTAAACCTGCTGGGTGGGGTGCGGTGGTCAAGAAGTTATCCCAACCTACGTGCTGTCCGCGAGATTCGGGGATAGCAACGTGAATCAAGTGACCAGCCCAAGCCAAAGAACTGACACCAAACAAACCAGCCAAGTGATGGTTGAGGCGGGGTTCAGCACTCTTGAACCAAGAGAGGCTAGGACGGAACTTGGGCTGCAAATGCAACCAACCAGCAAACAAGAACAATGCTGCCAACAATAGCAGGAACACTGAACCTGTATACAGTTCACCGTTCGTCCGCATACCGATGGTGTACCACCAGTGGTAAACACCAGAATAAGCAATGTTTACAGGATTACTAGCGCCAGCTTGGGTAAAAGCTTCAATAGCAGGTTTACCGAAGTGGGGGTCCCAAATCGCATGGGCGATTGGACGGATGTGAAGGGGATCTTTAATCCACTGTTCAAAGTTACCTTGCCAGGCTACGTGGAACAGGAGGCTGGAAGCCCACAGGAAAATGATTGCCAAGTGACCGAAGTGAGTGGCGAAAATCTTTTGGTAAAGATTTTCTTCAGTCATGCCATCGTGGCTTTCAAAGTCGTTGCCTGTGGCGATCCCATACCATATCCGACGAGTAGTCGGATCCTGTGCGAGATCCTGGCTAAATTTGGGAAATTTTGTTGCCATAGGTTTGATAAATCCTCTGACCTTTAGCCATCAGGTATCAGTTCGATTTTGGATTCGGGATTTTAGATTCAATCCAAAATCCTGAATCCAAAATTTTGCTGATTGCTACCCTACTGAAAGGATGTGTGCGTGGAAGAATGCCCAGGTAGTAGCAATTCCTCCGAGGAGGTAGTGAGCTACACCAACAGCCCGACCCTGAATGATGCTCAGAGCGCGAGGCTGAATTGCTGGTGCTACTTTCAGTTTATTATGTGCCCAAACAATGGACTCAATTAGTTCTTGCCAGTAGCCGCGACCACTGAACAGGAACATTAAGCTGAATGCCCAGATAAAGTGAGCGCCTAAGAACATTAATCCATAGGCAGATAGCGCGCTGCCATAGGAGTTGATTACTTGTGAAGCTTGCGCCCACAAGAAGTCACGCAACCAGCCGTTGATAGTGATGGCACTTTGGGCAAAGTTACCACCAGTAATGTGAGTAACATTACCAGCTGCGTCTACAGTTCCCCAAACATCTGACTGCATTTTCCAACTGAAGTGGAAAATCACAATCGATATGGAGTTGTACATCCAGAATAATCCGAGGAACACATGGTCCCAACCAGATACTTGACAAGTACCGCCACGACCAGGTCCGTCGCAAGGGAAGCGGAAGCCTAGGTTTGCCTTGTCTGGAATCAGACGAGAACTGCGGGCAAACAAGACACCTTTGAGCAGGATCAAAACGGTGACGTGAATGGTGAAGGCGTGAATGTGGTGGATTAAGAAATCCGCTGTACCCAAAGCAATAGGCATCATTGCCACTTTACCGCCTACAGCCAAAATACCACCGCCGAAAGCATAGCTAACTGGCTCTAAGGCATTGGGAGCAGTGCCACCAGGAGCTAGGGTATGCAAGTTCTGCACCCACTGGGCGAATACTGGTTGCAACTGAATTGCTGTGTCGGAGAACATGTCTTGGGGACGGCCCAAGGCACGCATTGTGTCGTTATGAATGTACAGTCCAAAGCTATGGAAGCCAAGGAAAATACACACCCAGTTGAGGTGAGAGATGATCGCATCCCGGTGACGAATCACCCGATCCAGTACGTTGTTTTGGTTAACAACTGGATCGTAATCCCGAACCATAAAGATGGCAGCGTGAGCAGCCCCACCAACGATCAGGAAACCACCGATCCACATGTGGTGAGTGAAGATACACAGCTGCGTAGCGTAGTCCGTTGCCAAGTATGGATAAGGGGGCATCGCGTACATGTGATGCGCGATGATGATTGTCAGGGAACCCAAGAAGGCCAGGTTAGTTGCCAACTGAGCGTGCCAGGAAGTGGTCATGTTTTCGTAAAGACCCTTGTGACCTTCCCCTGTGAAGGGGCCTTTATGGTTTTCTAGGATCTCTTTGATGCTATGACCGATACCCCAGTTGGTACGGTACATGTGACCAGCAATGATGAACAGTACCGCGATCGCTAGGTGGTGATGAGAAATATCTGTCATCCACAAGCCACCTGTGACTGGGTTTAGACCACCCTTGAAGGTGAGGATGTCAGCATACTGACCCCAATTCAAGGTGAAGAAAGGTGCTAAACCAGCAGCAAAACCGGGATACAGTTCCGTTAACAAGTCTTTGTTCAGGATGAACTCGTGGGGCAAGGGTATGTCTTTAAGGGCAACTCCTGCATCCAACAGCTTGTTAGTCGGTGCGGACACATGGATCAAGTGTCCAGCCCAGCCTAAGGAACCACAACCCAACAGCACTTGTAAGTGATGATTTAGCATCGACTCCACATTCTGGAACCATTCCAGTTTAGGAGCGCGCTTGTGGTAGTGGAACCAACCAGCAAATAGGAACAAGGCTGCTAGTACCAAGCCGCCAATAGCGGTGCAGTACAGTTGGAATGAATTGGTAATACCCCAGCCACGCCATACTTGAAACAAACCAGAGGTGATTTGAATGCCGTGGAAACCACCGCCAACATCACCGTTTAAAATGTCTTGACCAACAATAGGCCAAACAACCTGAGCGCTGGGTCGAACGTTCAAGGGATCGGTCAACCAGGCTTCGTAGTTAGAAAACTTAGCACCGTGGAAAATCATCCCGCTCAACCAAATAGTCACTATAGCTAAGTGACCAAAGTGGGCTGCAAATATCTTGCGGGAGATGTCTTCTAAATCGCTTGTATGTGTATCAAAATCGTGGGCGAGTGCGTGCAGGTTCCAAATCCAGGTGGTGGTTTTGGGACCTCTGGCCAAAGATCTGTCAAAATGCCCCGGTTGTGACCATTTCTCAAAGGAAGTGGGAACCGGATCTTTATCAACGATGACTCTGGCCTTTTTTTCCTCTCGCTCCGGAGGACTGATTGTCATTCGACCTCCTCTCTTGATCAGGAATGAGGAATCATGAATACCACAATGTTAATTTTAGCCGCCTCCTCCAGAAAATTTCTAGAGCAGCGATTAAGACCCTATGTGGAGAGTTGTTTCTCGTTGAATTATAGGGTCTTAACTTGTACATTGTTAGACACATTTTAACAATAATTCAAAATCCCTGAAATTATTGTCTAATCTGCCTTTTAACTTTAAAGTTATGTTCCAAAAGTCAATAGTTTATTCATAGAATTTACAAAGGATAACAATTCGTAAAATTTATAGTTTGAATTCGATGCACAAAGAGTTTTGACTTTTGTTACCCTTATTCTTCGATAATTTTGATGTTTATGAAAACACTTGTTGGTAAGAATTGTAAAAAGGATTACTATTTCCGCAATAACCCTGGTATGCAGCAAGCAAAAGCCAGAAGGTTTCATCTTTTGGCCTATGGTGTGCGATAGACAGTTTAAGCAAAAATAATCTGTCAGTTATTGAAGACTATAATTGGGTGTAAGGCATGAATTCTTGGCAGAAGAAAGTTTTAGATCAGCTCTTTCCTAAGAGTTTCACTATTTTTAGGTGGCTAGTCACACTAGTCTTAATCTTAAGTTTGACCAGTTGTGGTAAAAAAGCTGTAAGCCAAGAAGTATCCCTTGGCTATGGAAAAAAGCCTCCACAGAATTCCCAGATTTCGCAGCAATTTTCCGAAGTTTCTCCACCCGATGTTCTTCAGGAATTGCGCTCAACCTTAGAAGTTTATCGGCCACAAGTCACAATAGTTACACCTCAAGCTGATGAAGTTCTTCCAGAAAATACAGTCACAGTCAGCTTTCAGGTGAAAGATCTACCTATATTTAAAGACCCACAATGGGAATTAGGCCCCCATCTCCATGTCATTCTTGACAACCAACCTTATATGGCTGTTTACGATTTAAATCAGCCCTTGGTTTTGCCAGACTTATCTCCAGGTACTCATACCCTGCGCGTTTTTGCCTCTCGTCCTTGGCATGAAAGCTTTAAAAATGAAGGTGCTTACGCTCAGACAACATTTCATATTGTTACCAAAACTGATGATAATAATCCTGATCAGACCCTGCCCGTATTAACTTACAGTCGTCCTAAAGGCGACTATGGTGCAGAACCGATTATGCTGGACTTTTACCTAACGAATGCTCCCCTGCGCCTTGTCGCTCAAGACAATCTCAACGACCCAATTGGCGATTGGCGCATCCGCTGCACGATTAATGGTGAAAGCTTCGTTCTTGATCGCTGGCAAGCAGTATATCTTAAAGGCTTTAAGCCTGGTAAAAACTGGGTAAAACTAGAATTTCTGGATAATCAAGGAAATCCTGTCAAAAATGCCTTTAACACGACAGTCAGACTAATCAATTACCAGCCAAAGGGCAAAGATACTCTCTCAAGAATTGTTAGAGGAGAATTGCAAGTTGAGGAAGTACGTGGGATTGTAGATCAAAATTATACTCAAAAAATACCAGTACCTACTGTTGAAAAAACACCAGAACCACAGCCCATTCCTGAAACAGAAGTTCCAGAAATACCTCCAACACAGTCAAATGATTTACCACAGCCAGAAATAACACCTACACCTGAAGCAACTGAATTACCGCAAAAAGTAACTCCCGAACCAGAAAAACCAAGATTTGGCAAATTTTTTAACCGTCCTCGCCCTAATATTCAACCGTCTCCTAATGTAACTACTACTCCCTCAGAAATTTTGGAGTCACCTGTACCACAGCCAGAGATATCACCCACACCTGAAACTACTGAAGTTCCAGAACCAACAAAACCAAAATCTGGCAAATTTTTTAACAGTCGTCCTCGCTCTAGCGCTCAACCATCTCCTAACTTACCTCCTACACTACCTGAGATCATTGAGCCAGCTGTACCAGAACCAACTCTACAGCTACCAGAAACAACAACAGAACCACAGCCAGAGGTATTACCCACACCTGAAACTACCGAAGTTCCTGAAAAACAAGTAACTCAACCTCCAACATCAAGATTTAGTAAATATTTTCAGCGTCGTCCCAGTCCAATGGCTTCGCCCATACCAGAAACTACACCCACGCCAACCCAAGTTGCAGATTAGGAGGAAATGAGTATTGGCGCGACGCACAACCGCCAATGAAAGGGGTTCCCCCCGGTGGACGACTTAGTTTTCCCTGTTCCCTTTCACTTCAGCAAAAACTCTTGAGCCACTGTCGAAAAGCTTTCATCACGGCATTTCGACCCATCGTTTTGCTTTGTTCTAGATAGCGAGGAATCACCTCCTTCAGTGGCAAATTTGGGAGTAAGGCGCTTGTTTGAGCAATTGCAGCAGCAGCCCCGCGCTCTGGCGAAGCCGAGCGTCGGGAAGAATGCGAGCGAGTCAAGGAGTGGTGTCTGACCGCTTTGGCGTTCGCGCAGCGTGTCGCAGATAAGCTAACAGGTCAGACACCGACGACGAGACGAGCAAATTCTTGGGCAACAAGCAAGTATGGTAGAATTGACTCACCTGCCAAAGTGGGCTTAGTGTTACAGGGCTTCCCGCCTTGCTGTCTAGCTCGAATGCCTCTGAACGACTAGCGAGAGTCGTCATGTACGATGAAGGGCTAGAGCCGGGAGTAGAAAGTAATTTCTTCACAAGTTTTCTCGCAAACACAAACTCGATACGTTGTCTCCGGTGGGGCATCACGGGGACGTAAAACCAAAGCTCAGGAAATGTCCGATGCAATAGCAGGAATCACTGAGAAGCCCGCGCTCTATCACTTTGCGATGAGCGTCGGGAGATGTCACTCTCCACATACTCTCCATCTTGCAACACATTGATTTGTAAGCTTGATTGCTTAAATCGCCAAAGTTCAGGAACACCAAGCGCTTGATAAATATCGGGATGAGTACGAGATGTAATATTAATTTCTAGAGCCAAATCTGGGGGAGGATCAACTGTTAAGTCAAGTCGTTTTTTACCGCGAATGGCTGGTTCATTCTGAATGTAGAAGCATTGATCGGGTTCAATTCCTTGCAGCATCGACTGTTTTTTGTATGTTGTTGAGCCTAAACTTCTAAACTCAATGTCCAACTCTTCCAATAAAACTTTAATTAAATCGCTAATAATTTCTTTGTCGTCCTCATGTTCAGGCAAAGGAGTCATGATTTCCAAAATTCCATTGTCATAAGCAACACGAGCCGAACGATGTTCTCCTAACTCGCCCAAAATCAACTCAAATTCTTGCCAACTGACATCATGAAGCAGCACTCGTTGCCCTGGTGGAATACTCAATCGCCTCAGTTCGAGCAACATTAGTCAATCCTCCTAAAAGTTCTGATATCTTTAGTCGAAGATACTTAACTGTAAGTGTTTCGATAAAGCTTCAACAAAAGCGATCGCAGCTATGGGATTACCTATATTATCCAAGGCAGGACTGTAGCAAGCGATCGCTCCTTGATTTGGTACTATTGCTAAAAGTCCACCACCAATGCCAGATTTCATCGGTAAACCAATTTGAATTGCAAATTTTGCAGAAGCTTCGTAGAGTCCACAAGTTAACATCACAGCATTGACAATTTGACGGTTTTGTGCAGAGATAGAACCGTTATTATAGGCTAAGACTTTTCCCAACAAAGCTAAATCTTCAACTCGTCCCGAAAGACAGCATATTTGTTCATAAGTGTCAAGGGCTGTCTCAGGATTTTCTAGATGATCTGTTTCGGCAAGATAATTAGCGATCGCTTGGTTAGCAGTCGCACGAGATACGCGTACCGAAGCCAGCATGACCTCATCTAAATATAATTTACAACCTGCTAATTGGTTTAACCATTGACATAAATTATGGGTGCGATGACTAGCGGTTTTTCCTGGTAATTTATCAGCAAGGGTAATTGCCCCACTATTAATCATCGGGTTGCGGGGGAAACCGCGATCGGCAATTAATTGATCTAAAGAATTGAAAGCAGCATCCGATGGTTCAACGCCAATCCACTGCAACACTGTATCTGCTCCTAGGTATTCCAGCAGATAGAGAAAAGAAAACGGTTTAACTACACTCATGAGGGGAAACATACAAGCTGTATCCCCTTGATGAATGTGATTAGATGCACAGCAGATGTTAACCGCAAACCAACGAGGATTAGCTAAAGCCAACTGTGGGATGCGATCGGCAATTTGCCCTTGTTTAGTTTGAGTTATAGCTTGCTGTATCCAGGCTAGTAACTCGGTATTAGTTAATGTATCAAGTGCTTTCAAAGATGATCTGCGCTCAAACTATTTCTAGTTTACGCAAAACGATTACCGAACAGTAGGTTGATAGCGAACTTGCAGCGTCACAAAAGCTTCTATCCGTTGTTCTCCAGCAACAATAGATGTATTATTAGATAAATTTGCTGGAGCCGCTTTCTGTATCAAGTCATTCATCTGCATTGCGACTGGCATAGGTGGACTAGCACCGTTAATTTGAATGTTGACAATTTCCTGTTGCTTTAATTCCAAAGCGCCCAGAGCCGCATCTGCTTGAGATCTAGCGTCTTTCGAGGCGGCATTGATTGCTTGTTTTCGTGCAGTAGCGATCGCTTCATCCGATGCGACTAATGTTACACCATCAATTCTTGTAGCTCCGGTTTTAATCGCTTCATCTAACAATGAGCCAATTTTTTCTGGAACTATTTGGAAGCGGACAAGGTTGGTTGCAGAATAGCCAGAGATTGCTTGCTTTCCGTAATTTCTATATCAGTCAGTTATTGACTTTATTCTCAACTAATCATTGAGATTTGCTATCAGCCTTAGTTTCAATAATCCTTGATTTACAAGGTTTATAGCCCATAAAATCCGTCGAACTCACGTTTTTGTTACGAAAGATGTGAATAATGCATAGGTAATTGTTTTTGACTTTTGTCAGGAAGTGGATTTTTTTGCTATACGATCTACTTAGATACTAAGGTGAACTTTTGTTATGGGGAGAAACACATTTCCTCTTTGGCTTTTTGCTGGTTTCCTCTTTATAGCTATGAGTCTTCCACTCATTCTTGGTAAAGTTCCACCGAATGCTTGGTATGGGTTTCGAGTTGCTAAGACATTCGCAAGTGAAAGAATCTGGTATATGGCAAATCGTGCAGGGGGGTACAATTTGCTCTATGCAGGAATCACCATCGCAGTGACAGCTGTTGTAACGAAGCTGCTTGTTAGCAAGTATGGGTTGAGTAACAATATCTTCAATTCTGTCAACTTAGCTATTTTCATTTTTGCACTTGTGGTAACAACCCTTCGCAGTTTCTTGGCTCTCAATCGGCTTTAGAGGGTGTTTAAAAAGTTTTGAAGGGTCAAATTTTATGCCAGTCGCCTCACCATGATCCGGATCATGGCAAGGTAAATAAACGTCTCCGAATTCCTTAAGAAGGTGCTGCAAGCCTCTTAACCATCAGCCGAAATCAAGTCGTTGAAAGAAGTAAAATTTTTCTAGCAGTTGACATCTATTAAAAGTAATAGATAGCTAAAGTACTCTCGATCGCAACCAAGATTAAGAACCAAAGAAAAAATCAGTATTTCTCGTTTGATTTATTTTTCCAGCCTCAAAGCGATCACCTAAATCTTTGTCAATAAGTATGGTTTAATGCGATTAACCTGAGCTTTGTTGAAAATAGGATTTCCTTGTTGACAAGATGCGGCCGCCCTGACTATGTACGGGGTTAACTTTTGTGTCTTACAAAGATAAATACCGTTGGTTAAATAAGGTTATGAGTTTCTGCAATCAGGAATGTAGCGTGTGAATATTCGTCTCCCAATTTTGCCCATCAAAAGGCACAATTTGAAAGTTTTTGATCACATCACCATCTAAACACCGCACATTCACATCAATACCATCAGGATGACTGCGGGGAATATAAAAAGGATGCATTCCACAAGTGCAGCAAAACTTGTGCTGGGCAATTCCTGTGTTAAATCTATAGGTTGTTAATTCATTTTCACCTTTGAGTAAAGTGAATTGCTCTTGCGGCACAATTAAATGCAAAAAGCCCTTTTTTGTGCAAATTGAACAGTTACAATCATCTACTTTATGGTCTTCAACCACCACTCGAAAGCGGACTGCTCCACAGTGACATCCGCCTTCATAAGTGATTAATTCCTTGGTCTTTATTGTCATATAAATTATCTGGGAAATATCAATTATGATTCTAATTTAGAAACTCGCTTTTCTAAATTATTGACTTGTTGTTTTAATTCAACTACCAAAGTTGCTAGTCGGTCAAACATCCGGTCTGACTGTGATAAACTTCGTCTAGAGCCAGGCGATCGCGGTGTTAATGTTGTTCTTTTTGAAGATGGAGACTGGCGAGTTTGCCCTAATTGAGCCTCTATTTGGTTGAGGCGTGATTCGATCCGATTAAAGTCCGCTTCTAAATTGTTAATACGTGATTCGACTTGCTGCGATGAGGCGCTGTTAGACAATAGCCCCATCCAGATAACTATTACCAAACTTGCGGCGAACAATAATCTGCGAAACATTTCAATTGCTCCTTTAGTAGAGATAGAGTAGACAAATTACATCCCTATCTCTTCATCCCCTGTTGCTAATTTTATTGATCGGGTTGTAAGAGGGAAAATAGTTGATACCAATTGATGGAGTTAATACTATTTTCACCTTCTTTTACCTCAAGCGTAACATTACACGCCTTTGATTGTTGTAGCGCTTCCACACAAAGTTCTGCCACATCCTCGCGGCTGATTTTGCCTCTAATATTATCACCTTGATCGAATACTAATGACTTACCTCCTGCTTCTTCAGTTAAAGCACAAGGTCTAATAATCGTATAAGGCAGACCACTTTCTCTTAAGCTATCTTCTCCCTTTAATTTCCATGTTAAAATCCCTCCTAGCTGGTCATTTAACTTGACTGCTGGTGGTTCTTCATCTAAATTAATTCCAGGTCGTCCAGGACGAGTCACACCTGCTGAACTAACAAGAACAAACTGTGGTAAAACTTCCCCACCATAAGCTTTAAGTGACTCGACTTGTAAAGCAAAATTACCAGCCGAAAACTTGGGATTTAAAACGCCATCATATTCAAACTTGCTCAACATCAATTGAAATGAGCTAACTTTGCTAGTTTCAATCGGCGGACAATCATTAACTACTTTTGCCCGAAATACGGGAGTCAAATCTGCAAAAGGAACGCGAATATTTATCCAAGTATTATCTACAGTATCAAAAGAATAGCTGTAGCCAACACCATCCCATTTTGTATCTGTCCGCAGAAAGATTTTATAACGCTGACCGTCGCCTTTCACACGCAAATCTAAACCTTCGTAATTAGATAAATCAAAAGGTGGATCAAAATTTTTGGTTCTAATTGAAGCAAATCCGCCAGAGTTCGCAGTGGAGACATTACCTGTAAATACAGCTGTATTTTCTAATAATTGAATATTACTAGCACTTACGCCGCCCATAACAACATCATCGACTGCACCCCAGGTATTCTTTAACTCTGCGGAGGGATTGGTGAAGTCAAATATAATTTTTTCATTCGCTTGGGGTAGATATTTGGCGGCTGCTTGTACCAAGTTTTTCACCCCTTGATATTCCACATTTTCGGGAGTATCCCCAACAATTTCTGGTTGGTAAAATTTAACGCCTTGATAATACTTGGCTCTATCTGCTGTATCTCCTTCTACAGGTTGCACACGCACTGCTGTACAACAAATTACAGCTTGAATATTAGCCATAACTACAGAATTTAATGTTTCTGGTTGAGTAATATCCGCAACTACTAAGCCAACATCATCACCCAAAATAGAGCGCGCTTTGTCTATATTTCGCACAAGCGATCGCACATTATAACCCCTTTCCACTAGTCGCCGCACTACTCGTTTACCGACACCACCAGTTGCACCAGCTACCAGGATTACACCCACGTTTTTACCCCCTTTGGGTTTATCTTGATTTCCCTTAGACCAACCTGGAATTAACTGTTGTACCCAGTTAAGCAAAGGAATAACCTCAAAATAGGTCAAAGTTTCAATAAACCTACCTAAGTCCCATTGAGAACGATTTTTGTCACTCACAACTGCGTCCTCATAAAATTTCTTCTTATTACATGATAACGAAACAGTTACTAATTCTTAAGTAAGCGAAAAATAGCCACTATTAAACCTTTGCGTACCTTTGCGCTCAACTTTGCGTACCTTTGCGTTTAAAATACTACTTTTTTCTTTCATCCTATTGCTCAAGAACGTTAGGATACTTATGAGTGCTATTAATCAAACAGAAATTTACCTATGAGCCAACTTGAAAAAGCTCAAGCTGAATATGAAACTTTTCCTCAAGAATTGGGCAGTGTAATCATTAGCACTATTAACCCGCAAGGAATACCCAATGCTAGTTATGCTCCTTTTGTGATTGATGATGCCAAAAATATCTATATTTACGTCAGTGGATTGGCGATTCATACCCAAAATCTTCATACCAATCCTCAAGTAAGTGTTTTATTTATTGATGATGAAGCTAAAAGTGAGCAAATTTTTGCTCGTCGCCGTTTGAATTTTGATTGTACAGCTACTTTGATAGAACGTGAAACTGAAGCTTGGAATAGCATTGTCGAGAAATTTCACCAGCGTTTTGGCGAAATTATTGAGCTTTTGCGTGGTCTGAACGACTTTCGGATTTTTCAGCTAACTCCTAGCTCAGGTCGTTTTGTCATTGGTTTTGCAACAATTTATCAAATTAGTGGCGATCGCCTCAATCAACTCGTTCACATTACAGGAGATCAAAAGCAGGATAAATGATGAAATTTTCTGTTTTCACACTTTAATATGTAATTTTATGCTTCAGTTTCAACCTCCTGGCTTTGGGCATAAAATCATCCATACATCTTTGGGAGCAATGGTTTACTATACACAAACCACTGCACCTTGGTTAAATGCTACTACTGAAGATTTGCCCCAATTATTATTCCTGCATAACTTTGGTGGTGGAGCATCAGCGTATGAATGGTCTAAAATTTACCCAGCTTTTGCCCCTATATACCGCATACTAGCCCCAGATTTAATCGGTTGGGGAGAGTCTGCTCATCCAGTCCGAGATTACCAAATTAGCGATTATCTGACTACGATCGCAGAATTTATTACCCAGACTTGTCCTCAACCTGTAACTGTAGTAGCTTCTTCTCTAACAGCTGCTTTAACTATCCGCCTAGCTATTAACAAGCCTGAATTATTCCAAGCATTATTTTTGGTATGTCCTTCTGGGTTTGATGATTTTGGCCAAGGTGCTGGACGCAGACTTCCACTATCCATTATCAATACGCCTTTATTGGATAATATAATTTATGCTCTTGGCGCTGAAAATGCACTTGCAGTCAGAAACTTTTTGCAAAATTTTCTCTTTGCTAAACCAGAACGAGTTTCACAAGAAATGGTAGAAGCTTATTTAACTTCTGCACAGCAACCGAATGCTAAGTTTGCGGCTTTGGCATTTTTGCGGGGCGATCTTTATTTTGACTTGAGTTTGTACATTCAACAATTGCAAACTCCTACTGTCATGTTTTGGGGTGAGAAGGCACAATTTACCAGTATTAAATTAGGGCGACGTTTGGCTAACTTAAATATAGATGCAATTCAAAATTTTCAGGCGATCACGAATACAGGAGTATTACCACATTTAGAAACACCAGAAGTTGTCATTGGTTTGTTGCAGCGCTATTTAATACCTTACAAATCGCTTTGATCTGGTCACTACGTACTGATCCTGGCAACATCAACAATAAAAGTTACCTCCCAAAAAACATGGTTGTCTTGCCCTTAGCCTGTAATCTAACTAAAGATTAAGCCAGTCGTTAAGCATCTAGAATACTTACTAAACCTTTATTTACAACTTTTTAATAAAAATAACATTGATGAAAATTGAATTTTTTAATAATAACGAAGCGGTAAGACTTGCAGCTCTGCGCCAGTATCAGATACTAGATACTGAACCCGAAAAAGCTTATGACGATATTGCCCAGTTAGCTGCCTTTATTTGCGGTACACCCATAGCCTTGGTAAATTTTATTGATGAAAATCGTCAGTGGTTTAAGGCAAAACTGGGGCTGGATGTACCAGAAATGCCCCGTAACGTAGGTTTATCTTACCTTTGCCAAGAGCAACGAGATATCGTAGTAGTTCCGGATACGTTGGCTGACGAAAAGTTAGCCATGAATCCAGCGGTAACTGACTACCCCTATATACGATTTTATGCAGGCGTACCATTAATCACCCCCAAGGGAAATATGTTAGGAACTCTCTGCGTGATTGACCACATTCCACGAAAACTGAACCAAAAACAAATAGATGCACTTTTAGCTCTCGGTCGTCAAGTTATTAGTCAACTAGAGCTAAGGCGAAATTTAGCTGAAGTGTACCGTGTTTCTGCGGAACAAAAACAAACAGAAGCATTACTACAACGTAGTCAGCAAGAACTGAGTGATTTTGTGGAGAATGCCACTGTAGGGATGCACTGGGTACAAGCAGATGGCACAATTGTCTGGGCAAACCAAGCAGAATTAGACCTTTTAGGCTACACGCATTCTGAGTATATTGGACATTCTATGACTGAGTTTCATGCTGATCCCGATGTCATCAATGATATTTTGCAAAGGTTGAGCAGCAATGAGATATTACAAAATTATGAGGCTCGGCTTCGATGCAAGGATGGTTCGATTCGCCATGTTCTGATTCACTCAAATGTGTTTTGGGAAGATGGTAAGTTTATGCATACACGGTGTTTTACACGAGACATTACTGAGCATAAACAAGTAGAAACTGCTTTGAGAGAAAGCGAACAACAACTGAAACTAGCTTTTCAGTCTGCTAAACTTGGTTCTTGGCAACTCGATTTGCAAACAGGAAAGTTGTCTATATCCAGCCAATGCAAAAAAAACTTTGGTTTGCTTTCCGAAGCGGAATGTTCATACAATGATCTACTGGCATGTATTCATCCTGACGATCGCCCCTACATACAAGATGTCGTCAAACAAGCTCTTAAGAACAAGTGCGATTATGAAACAGAGTACCGCAATATTTGGCCTGATGGCAGTGTTCATTGGGTGTTAGCTAGAGGTCTGGGGATTTACTCCGCTGATGGTAATCCCACTCGCATGATTGGTGTGACACTAGATATTACCGATCGCAAGGGTGCAGAAGAAGAATCAAAATGGCAAAACCTGCGATCGCAACTATTTGCAGAAATCACTCTGAAAATTCGTGAATCTTTACAACCAGAAGAAGTTCTGCAAACCACGGTTACAGAGGTACAAAAATTACTCCAAGCTGACCGAGTGTTGATTTTTCGATTTTGGGCTGATGGTTCAGGAACAGTAGTACAAGAGGCGGTGCTACCCGGTTGGCCTATAGTTCTAGGAAAAGGGATTCTCGATCCCTGCTTTCAGCAAGATTATGTGGAAAAATACCCTCAAGGAAGAGTCAGTGCGATTGTAGATATTAAATATGCGAATATCCTAGACTGTCATCGGACATTTCTTCAGCAGTTTGGTGTCAAAGCTAATTTAGTTGTACCAATTCTCGTCAAAGAAGATATTTGGGGCTTGCTAATTGCCCACCAGTGTACTTCACCCCGACATTGGAGCAACTTTGAGTTGGAGTTATTGCAACAGCTAGCAAACCAGATTGGAATTGCTCTATCCCAAGCACAACTATTAGAACAAGAAACCCGTCAACGGCAAGAACTAGCGCGTTCTAATGCTGAATTGGAGCAATTTGCCTATGTTGCTTCCCATGATTTGCAAGAGCCGTTGCGGATGGTAACTAGTTATTTACAGCTACTAGAGCGCAAATATAAAAGCCAGCTAGACAGCAGCGCGGAAGAGTTTATTAACTATGCTGTGGATGGGGCGCGGCGGATGCAGTTTCTAATTAACGATTTGTTGAACTATTCCCGTGTCAGTACCCGTGGACAGCCCTTCGAGCTAGTCGATTGTACAGCAGCCTTTAAACGAGCGATCGCTAATCTCAAGCTTGCTATTGAAGAGAGTGGCGCGCTCATCACCCATGATCCTTTACCTGTAGTGATGGCTGATCCTACCCAACTAACACAGGTGTTTCAAAACCTGATAGGTAATGCAATTAAATTCCGTAGGGAATTACCACCACAAATTCATATTAAAGCAGTAAAAAAAATAAGAGAAGACGAGCAGGAAAATAGGGAAGCAACAAGAGAACTTCTCACTCAGCATTCTTCACTCAATAATCAAACGAATGAATGGTTGTTTTCAGTGAGCGATAATGGAATTGGTATAGAACCCCAATATGCAGAACGCATTTTTGTCATTTTTCAACGCTTGCATGGTAGAAGTAAGTACCCAGGTACTGGAATTGGTTTGGCAATTTGTAAGAAAATTATAGAACGCCACGGCGGTCAGATCTGGGTCGAGTCGAAACAGGGTCAAGGCTCAACTTTCTACTTCACTATTTCAGACCAAGCAGGTCAAACCGCTTTGCGGGGGATTGGGGATTAGAAAGCTGACAAGCAAGATAGAAGAATTGTGACGACTCTCGCCGCTAATTGCAAGCAATGTAGCAGGAGCATCTAACTTCGCAGTCAGAGTTTGCTGATTCATAGGACTGGCATTCCAGTATCCTCCACAGCCAGCAACGATACGTCCATACCGCCGTTTTGAACAAGTACAAATTAAAAATTAGTATGTTCAACCTCAGATCGCACACGATTTTACCTAGACCACGATTCAGGTCTAGAACCCCATACCATGTTTTCAAGGTTCGGTAGTTTAGCAGTGCGTATTACCGCTACTCTGCTACTTCGATTATACCATGAAACCCTTGCTATTGCTAACTTCGGAGGTATTGAACCCCACTCAGCTAGCGCTCCTATCCCCCGTCACCGCCAAGTCTGCGACTGTGGTGGGAGTACCCCGGAGGTTTAGATGGTACAAATTCAAGGTATTGTCTTCACTTCCCCCCTACTCTTATTCCCTTCTCTAATCCCTAGCCCCCAGGTCGGTCAATAATAGTGAATAACACATCAGCAATTATGCCTATTGAGGTTTTGTTAGTAGAAGATAATCCTGGCGATGCTCAACTCACGCGAATCGCCCTGGAAGATAGCAGAATCTCGGTTAACCTGAATATGGTTGAAGATGGGGTGGAGGCAATGGCATTTTTGCGAAAACAGGAAAAATATGCTAAAGTACCACATCCAGATATTGTGCTGCTCGATTTAAATCTACCCAGAAAAGATGGTCGAGAAGTATTAGCAGAAATTAAAACTGATGCTGCTCTCAAGCGAATTCCTGTAATTGTTTTAACAACTTCTCAAGCAGAAGAAGATATTCTCAAAGCCTATAACCTTGCTGCTAACTGTTATATAACCAAACCCGTTGACTTCGATCAGTTCGTTAAAATTGTACAGTCGATAGAAGATTTTTGGTTTGCGATCGTAAAACTGCCACCGGAGTAACAAATGGCAATGGCAGGTGAACTCATTAAAGTATTGTTGGTTGAAGACAACCCTGGTGATGTTTTCTTATTGCAAGAGTTATTAAAGGAAGTGACTACTGTCAGGGTGGAGTTGCAGCCAGTTGAGCGACTCTCTGAAGCTCTTGACTGCTTGGTTAACAACAGCTTTGATGTGATGCTGTTAGATCTTTCTTTACCTGATAGCCAGGGAATAGAAACTTTCGTCAGGGCGACTCGTCAGGCGAAAGCAACTCCCATTATTGTACTAACAGGTTTAGATGATGAAACTTTAGCACTCCGGGCAATGCAACAAGGAGCGCAGGATTATTTAGTCAAGAGACAAGTCACGGGCGATTTGTTAGTGCGTTCTATGCGTTATGCGATCGAGCGTCAGCGCGTCGAAGAGGCACTGCGACACAGTGAAGAACGCTTTCGGGTTGCCTTAAAAAACTCCCCGATTTTTGTTTTCAACCAAGACAAAGAGTTACATTATACCTGGGTTTATAATGCCATTTCTGGGTGGACAGTTGAGGAAATGTTGGGCAAACATGATTTAGATTTGATCCCAAATAAAGACGCTGAACGTCTAACTGCCATCAAACATAGTGTGTTGATCGGCGGTATAGGTACTAGAGAGGAAGTATCGATCACCACTCCCCAAGGAATTAAATATTACGATTTGACCGTCGAACCATTACGGAATGAGTCACAAGAAATTATCGGCATCACCTGTGCTAGCATCGACATCAGCGAACGTCAAGCCGCACAGCGCGATCGCTTACTATCTGAAGAAAAAATCCGCCAACAAGCAGCATTATTAGATGTCACTACTGATGCTATTTGCGTGCGCGATTTAGAAAATAAAATTCTTTTTTGGAACAAAAGCGCAGAAAATCTCTATGGCTGGAAAGCTCACGAGGTTTATGGTAAAAATGCCAGCGAAGTTTTATTTAACGAACCTTCTCCAGAATTTGAAGCAGCTTTGTTAAATGTGATCACCAAAGGAAACTGGCAAGGCGAGTTAACAAAAGCTACCAAAACTGGCAGAGAAATATTAGTTGCTAGCCGTTGGAGTTTGGTGAGCGATCCTGGGGGAAAACCCAAATCAATTCTCTCTGTAGATACAGACATTACCGAAAAGAAACAATTAGAAGCACAATTATTTCGTGCCCAACGCTTGGAAAGTATTGGTACTCTAGCTAGTGGTATTGCCCATGACCTCAACAATATCCTGACACCGATTTTAGCAGGGGCGCAACTGTTACCGCTAAAGTTTCCCGATGCAGATGAACGAACTCAACATCTATTAGAGATTTTAGAAATTAATGCTAGACGTGGGGCAGATTTAGTCAAGCAGGTTTTGTCATTTGCACGGGGTGTAGAAGGTAAGCACATCACTTTGCAAATCAGACACTTAATTACAGAAGTTGCCAAAATTCTGAAAGAGACGTTCCCTAAATCCATCGAAATTTCTATCGATGTCCCGCAAGAGTTATGGCTGGTTTCTGGAGATAGTACTCAACTCCACCAAGTGTTAATGAATTTGTGTGTTAATGCCCGTGATGCTATGCCTAATGGTGGTACTTTAACCATCTCTGGGGAAAATCTCTTTATTGACGAAAATTATATTTGCATGAACCTGGAAGCCAAGATAGGGCCATACGCAGTGATTACTGTTTCAGACACGGGGGTTGGTATTCCTGCTGAAGTTTTAGATAGAATTTTTGAGCCATTCTTTACCACAAAAGAGGTAGGGCAAGGTACAGGTTTGGGGCTTTCTACTGCATTGGGTATTATTAAAAGCCACGGTGGTTTTATGAATGTTTCCAGTGAGGTAGGAAATGGCACTTACTTTAAGGTGTATTTACCAGCAGTCAGAGGAACAGAAACACTCAGCATAGAAGCAGCCAGACCAGTTTTAGGACACGGAGAACTTATTTTAATTGTGGATGATGAGTCAGCGATTGTGGATATTACCAAAACATCCCTAGAAACTCACCAATACCAAACTCTAACTGCTAGCGATGGTATTGAGGCGATCGCGCAATACGCTCAACACGCAGATAAAATCAGTGTTGTACTAATAGATATCATGTTACCTTCATTAGACGGTTTAACTGCTATCCGCACTTTGAAAAAAATTAACCCCCAAGTCAAAATTGTTGCCACAAGCGGGCTAATGTCCAGCAATAAACTAAAAGCATTGGCCGATATTGGTGTGACTAACTTTTTATCCAAACCCTACACTATTAATGAATTATTGCTGACTTTACAAAAAGCACTCAATCAAAATTAATAAACTAAAAACATTACTGCTCCTGACATTCATGCTTTCAAAAGTTTCGGTATGATTTATAGCGATAGCCAGTTAGTTTAGGACATAAACTGATCATAAAACCCGGACACCAACAGACTTTCAAACCTTTCCCCTGTTCCGCTTGTTGACCCAAACTATTTCTCAACGCATGGTTAATCTTGAACGCACCGCCAACTAAAGCCGTGAGGCTTAGTTGGGGATTCATTCGCTAAGAAGCTAGACTTCTCAACGTTCCCAGAGTTACTGGCGTTCTCAGTGTGCCGTTGGGACTTTTGCCTACGAACACTCTAGAAAAGGTTTTGTCTCCCATTATCACCGCATACCAATATCTAGCACCGATGTTGTATGAAGCAGAGAGATCCGCGTTGTACTGCTTGCCATTTTTAAATACAGCAAGGGAGTAATTAATCTTACTCCTTCTAACTTTTCCACTCCCGTCGAAAGCGTAAGCACTGGTGTATTTGGGATTAACAAAAACTACCTTTCCACCTAATTCAGTCCATCTTTGTTGTGTTAACTCCACGATTTTGCGGTGACACCAAAGATGGAATTTCTGGGGGACGAAGGCTCAATTTTGGTCGGGATCTTATGCAATTATCAGCGTTGGCGCACAAGCACCCCTCGACAAGCTTATTGAGTATGTCCAAAATCAAGAAAAACCAGAATAAGTTGTTGCTCCGCTTTTTATACTAGTTTCGCTTACCCTACCCAACCTTCAGTATGGGTAGGGACTGCGCTCAACATTTTTCTGTTCAAAAATACAAATAATGCGATCGCTACTCAACTATACAGCGATCGCACAAACCCTGAACTGTAACTTCATAGGTTTCACCACGCAGACCAGGGCGCAGATTTTTCATTTCTATGCACTGAAAATTACTCCAAGCGATGTCTTCAATGGCACCACACTGGCGACAACAGAAGTGATGATGAGGTTCGACTTTGGCATCATAGCGAGAAACCCCTTCCTCTAGCAGCACTTCCCGCACCAGACCCACTTCTCGTAACGCTTGCAAAGAACTATAAATAGTCGCCTGGGATGAGACGGGAAAATCTTTGTTGAGATCGGTCAGAATTTGTTCAACTGTAGGATGGTCGGCACGAGATAACAAATTTGCATAGACCGCAAATCGCTGAGGGGTCACCCTCAAACCCCTAGACTTTAAGGTTTGAACAATTGCGTTTGCTTGTTGCTGCATACTTGCTGCTGCATTGGATGATATGTTGCCTAATTATAGTCTATACTAGGAATAAATTAATATCATGTTTGATTAATAAATATATTTAAGTATTTATAACTATTGAATATTTATTAAATCAGAATTATTCTGATTTACGAGCTGTAAAACGCCACCACAAGCTAACACACCCACTAATTAAGAGGTTAATATGGCTATGATCACAAAAGTTCCTAACGTTGTATTTAAAATCCGCGTTCGTGATGAATCCATTGGTGGAGCAAATCCCTACCGTTGGCAAGATATCACTACTCAAGAAATTTTCGGTGGTAAGCGCGTTGTTGTATTTTCACTACCTGGAGCTTTTACCCCCACTTGTTCCACCTCACACCTTCCCCGCTATGAAGAACTCTACGCAGATTTTCAAGCTTTAGGGATTGATCGAGTAGTCTGTATATCTGTGAATGATGCTTTTGTGATGTTCCAGTGGGGTAAACAACAAAATGCTAAGAATGTTTTCTTGCTCCCTGATGGCAACGGTGAGTTTACCCGTAAAATGGGGATGTTAGTTGATAAGTCTAACCTGGGTTTTGGGATGCGCTCTTGGCGTTACTCAATGGTAGTTAATGACGGCAACATTGAAAAAATGTTCATTGAGCCAGGCTTTGAAGATAGTTGCCCCACAGATCCATTTGAAGTCTCAGATGCGGATACTATGTTGTCTTACCTCAAAGAAGCTAAGACCGCCGTTGCTGTTTAACGTCTCGGCTTCGCTCGACGTTAAAGCTGAGCGAAGCCGAAGCTTTAACTTTGACAGAATTTAAATAATTTACACGCTATCAATACTATGTAGAGGCCTGGCAATGTCACGCCTCTACAAAACATCTCAACCTGAGGGACACATGAGTTACGATTTTGACCTATTTGTAATTGGTGCAGGCTCCGGTGGTATTGCGACCGCCAGACGAGCCGCAGAATATGGTGCAAAGGTGGGGATTGCTGAGTTTGACAGACTAGGCGGAACCTGCGTCAATCGTGGCTGTGTCCCTAAAAAGCTAATGGTTTACGCCTCTCATTTTCCTGATTTGTTTGAAGATGCCCAAGGGTATGGCTGGAGTCCAGTCAAAAGTTCTCTAGATTGGGAAAAAATGATTACGGCAGTTAACAATGAGGTAATTCGCCTGAATGGGATTTATCAAAAAATGCTGGATAACTCCAAGGTGGAACTCTTAGAGGGACACGGCAAATTTGTGGATGCCCATACAATTGTAGTTGGCGATCGCCAAGTAAGCGCAGATAAAATTCTGATTGCCGTTGGTGGTCATCCCATTAGGCCAAACATTTTGGGAATTGAACATGCCATTACCTCCGATGATATTTTTCACCTCAAACAACAGCCCAAGCACATGGTAATTTTGGGGGGAGGTTACATCGGTTCAGAATTTGCCTGCATTATGAATGGTATGGGAACTAAAGTTACTCAGGTGATTCGTGGTGATCAGATTTTGCGCGGCTTCGATGATGATTTGCGGACTGAAATTCAAACAGGAATGAGTCATCACGGCATTAAGATTATCCACAACAGCGAACTGATTGCGATCGAAAAAGATGCAGAAGGAATTAAAGTTACAGTCCGCGGGAATGCTAAATCTGATAAATCTGATGAATTTGAAGAAACAGTTGTTGCTGATGTAGTAAGTTTAGCGGCGGTTGGTCGCAAACCAAACACCCAAAACTTAGGTTTAGAAAACACCAAAGTCAAGCGTCACGATGGAGCAATTGTTGTTGATAAGTACAGTCAAACAGCCCAAGAGAATATCTATGCAGTTGGAGATTGTACAAATAACATTAACTTAACTCCAGTAGCAATCAATGAAGGTCGAGCGTTAGCAGATACCTTATTTGGTGGTAAGTCTCGGATCATGAGTTATGAAAATGTACCAACAGCTATTTTTACAACACCAGAAGCTGCAACTGTAGGATTAACTGAGGCAGAAGCCAGGGAACAATATGGTGATGCGGTGAAGATTTATCGGAGTCGCTTCCGACCGATGTACTACACCTTAGCTGGTAAAGACGAAAAAACTATGATGAAATTGGTAGTCGATCAAACTACCGATAAGGTATTGGGAGCGCACATGGTAGGAACAAGCGCCGCAGAGATTATTCAGGGTGTAGCGATCGCTGTTAAAATGGGTGCGACCAAAGCCAACTTTGATGCCACAGTGGGAATCCATCCTACTTCTGCTGAAGAATTTGTGACTATGCGATGAACCCATGCCACTGAATTTGTGATTATTTTGCCTGTGTAAAATCAGTCACAGGCAATATCAGCGTAAATGCGGTTTGAGCGTCAGATATAGAATTTAGGGTGAGGTCGCCCCGATGGGCGCGAGCAATTTCACGGGCTAGACTGAGTCCTAGTCCAATTCCTTCAACCTGACGGGTACGCGCCGGATCGCCACGATAGAAACGGTCAAAAAGGCGATCGCGATCACTTTTGGGAATATTTTTTGATGCATTGGCGATCGTGATCCGGAGATTTGTCTGAGTTTGCTGGACTTGAATCTTGATCCAGCCGTTGGCAAGATTGTATTTGATGGCATTACTCAACAGGTTTTGCAGAACTTGCATGAGTAAATCGCGATCGCCTTGTACCTTTAATCCAGCAGGAATATCAGTTTGGACGCTCAAGTGAGGAGCCAATATATCCACATCCTCAACCATCTCCATCAGCAATTCAGAAATATCCACTTCCACCAAATACAAGCTCATTTGTCCCGCATCTGCTAAAGATAGCAGCAAGAGTTTCCGTATAATTCCACTCAGGCGGCGCACTTCATCCAAGAGATTGCTGAGGCGCTGTTGCACTTCACTTCCTGAGTCAACCTGTTGTAGAGTTCTTTCTAGTTCACCTTGCAGAATGGTCAGCGGAGTTTTCAGTTCGTGGGCTGCGTCAGCACTGAAACGGGAGGCTTGAGTAAAACTACGTTCTAAGCGTGACAGCATTTGGTTAAACACCTGAATCAATTCGACAAACTCAACATCAGTTGTGCCAATGGGAATCCGCTGATCTAGCCCTTTGACTGTTACCTGTTGAATTACATTCGTTAATTGACCGATAGGACGCAACGCCCCACCAGAAATTAACCATGCTCCGACCGCAACGAGTAGCAACGCTACAGGTATGGAAACGAGGAAGATATTGCGAATGCTAGCCATCTCTTGATTTACAGCTTGTAGGCTGACAGCCAGAGCAACCTGAGTATTGGGAAATTTAGCGGCTCCAATTCGCCAAGTTGCTTTTGCTGTTTGTGCAGTAATAAATTGCGGGGGAAGCGGGCGAAAAGGCGGTGGATTTGGTCGTTCTCTAGGCGGGGGTGGTGGTAGAGGTGTTAATTGAAGACGCTGAAGCAATAGACGGTTCACCTCAATATCAGCAGGTAAAGAGTTAGATTGAATAACTGTGTTACCGTCGGCATCAAGCACTAGCAGCGCTATGGGGGTTTTGGTATTGGTTCCGAAGCCGGGTAATTCTGGGCGGAGAGGCGTTGGCGCAGCCTCTCGTAGAGATCGCTCTCTTTGTGGTGGACGACTAGCGCGCATTAACTGATTTAACAGTTCTGCATCGAGGCGGCTAATCTTGGCATTGTAAATCTGAAACCAGGAAACTGCACCAAAGCCTACTAATGTACTGCCAGCTAAAGCCGCAGACAATAGAGCAATCCGGAGTCGAAACGATCGCAGTTGTTTCACAATTGAGATTCTGGTTTGCGAAACCGATAGCCAACACCGCGAATACTTTCAATCCAACTGGCTTCATCGATGGGGTCAATTTTTTTGCGGATGCGCTGGATACATACATCCACAACGTTGGTGTTGGGGTTAAAGTCATAGCCCCAAATGTGTTCTAAGATTTGGGTACGAGTGAAAACGCGTCCCGGAGAGCGTATCAGATATTCCAGCAGATTAAACTCGCGGCTGGTGAGTTCTATCGCTTTTTGATTGCAAGTAACTTCGCGCGTGATGCGATCAAGTTTGATTGGCCCTACAGCCAGCAGATTTTGGCGATCGCCTACACTCCGGCGCACAACTGCATGAATCCGAGCCGCTAATTCTTCCACAAAAAACGGTTTAGCAATGTAATCATCGGCTCCCAAGTTTAAACCTTCTAGGCGATCGTCTAGTTCATTACGAGCCGTCAACAAAATCACCGGAGCATTGCGACCTTCCCGCCGTAATTGTTTGAGAATTGATAGTCCATCTTTTCCCGGAACCATGATATCAAGAACAATCGCATCATATTCGTTATCTAATGCCCGCAGATATCCTTCATCACCGTTGTCGCAGTAGTCTACGATAAACCCCTGCTCCTTCAGTCCAGCCCGGACAAAGTTAGCAATTTTTGCTTCATCTTCGACAAATAGAACGTTCACAATTATTTATAACTTTATCTATTGCTCCATTTTAGATTGATTACCCCATAACTCAAATTACAAAAGTGTAATTAACAAAGTAGCCAAGCTGTCATTTTCAGGTGGATTAATTAGAAATGTCAGCAACAGTAATTTTCGAGGTTAATTATGATGAATATTCGTAGAGTCTTAGCAGTAGCAGCGATTCCTTTTGTGATTGGTACATTTGGTTTGATTTCGGTGAATCAGGCGATCGCCGAAGCACCACGCGATCGCAATCCCCAGATTGCACAACAGCAAAGACCAAATGAAAAACCACAGATAAAACATCGTCAACCCCGCCCACAACAGAAAAAGCGTCTTCCTCAACCTCATAATCGGGATGCAAATCATAACCAAGTAAGACCGAATAATCGTTGATCGTAATTAAAAATGCAACATCTATACGTTGTTTAGTTTCAGGCGGGTTTAAATTCCCATCTAAGAAAGTTAGACCTCATGAAAAATAACAATCACCAATTAGGTCGAATTTTAACTCGAAGAGAAGCACTGGCTTTATTTAGAGCAGCTGGAACTGCAATATTTGTAGTGGGATGCATACCCAGAAAGTCTAATTCCACACAAGCACTAACAGTATCATCTACACCTGCCTGTGTCGTGAGTCCAGAGCAAACTGAAGGGCCGTATTTCGTAGACGAGAAGCTGAATCGTTCCGATATCCGTTTTGATCCGGCGGATGGTGCGGTGAAAGAAGGCGTACCACTACAACTCACCCTGCACGTTTCTCAAGTTGGTAGTAATGGTTGCACACCTTTAGTCAGTGCGATCGTGGATGTTTGGCATTGTGACGCGTTGGGTATCTATTCGGATGTGACAGACCGCAGTTTTAGTACTGTCGGTAAAAAGTTCTTACGCGGCTATCAAGTAACCGACGCGAAGGGAAATGTCCAATTCACAACCATTTACCCTGGTTGGTATCAAGGTAGAACTGTGCATATTCACTTTAAAGTCCGCACAAATAGGACATCAGGGCAAAGTTACGAGTTTACATCCCAGCTATATTTTGATGACACAATCAGCGATCGCGTATACACCCAAGCACCTTACGCCAGCAAGGGGCAGCGCACACAAAAGAATGCTAATGATGGAATTTTTCAAGGTGGGGGCGAGCAAATGTTGCTCAAGCTGACCAAGAATGAACAAGGCTATGCAGCAACCTTTGATGTTGGGCTTCAGATGGTGTGATTTGAGCAGTGTACTAGGCACAAAAATTACAAAAGTGTAATTCAGAAGTAGGGCGAACTGTAATTTTCAGCTACTTTAATCAGAAATATCAACAACCTATCTTGTGGAGAATGACCATGAATCTTAATAAAGCAGTAGTCGTAACAGCAATTTCCGTTCTGACTGGGACATTTGGTTTGATATCGGTAAATCAGGTAAATGCCGCTAATCCATCCTATCGGATCGCCCAGGCTTCACAACAGCCCAACCAAAGACCAGAGGGACAACGGCGACCACCTCGCCCAGATTTTGCAGCAGCAGCAACAAAGTTGGGTGTGACTGAACAACAATTAAAAGATGCCCTAGGAGTACCTGCTAATCCTCCTACTCAAGGTGACAGGAATCAGCGTCCGCCTCGCCCAGATTTGAAAGCAGCAGCAGCAAAGCTGGGTGTGACTGAACAACAGTTAAAAGATGCCCTAGGAGTACCTGCCAATCCTCCAGGCGATCGCCTGGAGCCTCCTGCAAACAGATAAGACTTTTTGATAGGTGGGATATAGGGGAAAGAAAAACCTTTAAGCTTTTCCCTGCCCAAAGGGCTTTGATGTTCAAGTCAAAGTGTCTCTTAACTCTTCAATATAGTTTGTAGACCTTGTACAAATCTATCTATACCTTCTTTGGCAGTATGTTTTTGTAACGCACCATAAGCAATTCGCAGATAACATCCGTCGTTGATGCCAAAGGTTGTACCGGAAATCACTGCAACTTTATGTTCTTGAATTAATCTTTTGACTAATTCAAAAGCATCCATCTGAGTATGAACTTTGAGGAAAAAATAGAAAGCGCCATTAGCAGGAGTAATGCTACATAGGCTTTCTAGTTCTTTTAGGGCTGTTATTACTAGTTGCCGCACTTCGGCAATTGCACCAATATTTTCTTTTAAATAATCATCTTTTGCCTGCAATGCCCCTAAAGCTGCATACTGGGAAATTACTGGCGGACAAATCAAAATTGTATCCTGGACTTTTTTGACAGCCACAAGCAGGTGTTGGGGAATCACCATATAGCCAATACGCCAGCTAGCAAAACCGTAGGCTTTAGACAGGCTATAAAGGGAAATTGTATACTCACTACTGCCAACAAACGCACCAGGGGAAACGTGTTTGACTTGGTTATAGGTAAAATACTCGTATGCTTCATCGCTAATGTGGTAGATGCCAAGTTCGCCACACATTTGATTTACTTGGTGTAATGCGGCTTGGGAATAGACAACTCCTGTGGGATTATTAGGTGAAATAGTGACGATCGCTCGTGTTTTTGGTGTAATTGCTTGAGCGATCGCTTCTGGACGCAGTTGATAATTTTCGTCTGTCTTGACTAATACAGCTTGACAACCTGCCATTGCGATCGCCATTTCATGATTGAAATAATAAGGTGTATTGAGAATCACTTCATCGTCTGGGGAAGTAATAGCCAGAATGGCATTCATAAACCCCATATTGCTACCTGCGGTGACCACAATACAGTTTTCACCGTTAATTTCAATACCGTTAAAATTTGACAATTTTGCTGTTAGTGCTGCCAATAAAGGAGGAATACCCTCCACTGCTTGATATAAATTATTCGTGGGTTCGGCGAAAAATTTGGGCAAAAGTTCTATTGCTTCGGGTGGTGGATTATACGAAACCACACCCTGCCCTAAAGATATAGTTCCAGGAGAGTTTTTAATCAGTTCCCCAACTATGGGAATAATTGGCGACTGTACCGCCTGCATACGGGAAATTAAGGATGCCATATTAAGTTCTTACGCTGATAGGGGTGGAGGAAACCGAATATCTGCATCGAACTGCTCCACATTGACGCTGCGATAAATCGGTAAAACATATTCTAAATTTTCATGGGGACGAGGAATAACGTGATTGCCCAGTGCCTCGCCTCCATTAACTTGCTCTACCGCCGCCAATCCTGCATTTACAGCCATATTCACCTCACCCACATTTCCTCGAATTAGTACAGTAATTCGTCCCAAATCAGTATTTTCGTAACCAACCAAAGTGACACGAGCAGGTTTACAAAAATTTAGCGGGAGCGTGAAAGCCCCTGAGAAGTAGCACCGTAGTTGCGTACTTCGTGCTTTAGACAGGGGGATGAAA